>NZ_JBQPQZ010000002.1:0-588091 GCF_052266695.1 Microbacterium zouquanmingi | reverse complement strand
CGAAATCCTCACAGCGTTGGAGTCAACTAAACCGTCAGCAGTCCCGCTCGCCATCACGGCGGGCTAGAGGGGCCGTTTTGTTGTTCCCGCGTAATGAACCCGTACTCTGGCCGTCTCATAGAGGTGGATCGTTTGACCACGCCTGTGTTGAGCACTATGCATTAAGTTGATGCGGATGTCATGAATTTTGCGCACAGCGTCGATATCTCGCTGTAGTTTTCGTGATTCTTCAACCGAAAATGGTTATGTTCAAGTCAAAGCTCGATCAGTTCATGGGTAGGAGGAGATTGTTTTGAAGAGGTACAAACGTTCACGAGGGGGGCCGAAGGTTTTCGGAAGGCTTATCGCCGCCGCTACGGCTTTTGTGGTGTTGTTTTCTGGGGCGACTGTGGCCTCAGCAGCGGAGGTCGCAACTCCGGTGATTGATGAAGTGACGGTTACGCCTTCGATCGGGGATGAGTTCTCATATCGAGGTGCTCCCGTATGGGTGGGATTTTCAGGAACCATCGGCCCCGATGTTCAAGCGGGCGACACCTCACTACTGACGCTACCAACGCCTCTCCATTTCGGCGACGACGGTCTAGTTCCTTTCGCGCTTACAGCGAGCGATGGTTCAAAGATCGCTGATGTAGCGATGAATGCCGATGGCACCGGCGTGATTCTGACTTTTACGGATTACGCACAGACGCATCTGAGCACTGATTTCAGCGCACGTTTCCCGATGATCGCCGGTGGCCCCGACACCGACCCACGCGTCTACGATCTTGTCTTCACGAACGGGGGGGCTGAGTTCCATGCGAGTCTTGATATTCGTGCCTCTGTTGCCCCATCCGGTGTCCGGTGGCCGATCTTCAACCGCTTCACTCGAGCGGATAAAGGCACGATCGAGACTCGTCAGGCGTTGGAAACCCTGGTTGTTTCCCCGAACACCGCATGGACTGAGAGCACCGTTCGAATACTTCCTTCTGTGTCTGGGAATCACACCTTCGATTGTTCAACGGTTCAAATTCGTGAGTACGACGGAGGCCCCGTTCCAGATTGGGACGCAGCGGATGACATCCTTCGCCCCGTAACCGACCCTTCGGTCTACGAGGTAGTGACCGAATGTGACCCAGTCGACGGGATTGAAGTTCGTTTCATCAAGCCGGACCCTGTGTCGGGTGTGCGATACGTGGTCTCGGCGCGATCTGACGTCAGTGACCGCGATGTTTCTCTTCAGTTCAGGTCGAGCGAGCGCTCGCGCACGGTCCTCGCGGACGGTACGACGAGGACCTCGGCGACGTTCACTACGGAAACCCGTACGCTGGGCGGCTCAGGCGGCGGCGCGGGCGAAGTTGAAGGCCCCTCGCTTCGCGTTGAGGCACTAGTTGAGCAGGATGATAGTTTCGTCCCACTTGCGGATGCAGCCCCTGGGACCACATTCACGCCTGGCGATCACCGGGTGTACTACCGCATCACAAACAACGGCAACGTCGGTCTTGAGAACCTTGCTGTCGATGACGTGGTAGTCGCTGGCAATGGTGTCGTGAATCTTGACTGTGATTTCACGGACGTTACGCTTGCGCCCGGTGATGTGTATGTTTGTGCCGGGGACCTCGAGGTGACCACAGATGAGCGGGAGTACCAGACGGTTTTCTCTGTGGAGGGAGACTCTGTCCTAACGGGAGCACTTGCTCACGCTGAGGTTGAATGGTTCGGATACGCATTGTTTGCCGACATCCAGATCAGCTCTGAAGTGAGTGTTCCTCACGGGGCAACTGTCGCGCCCGGTGACACGATCACGTACACGATTCGTGCGATTAACACTGGAACTGGTCCCGGATTCGGCGGATGGTTCAACAACCTCGACGGCGTCCTAGACGACGCTGAGGTGTCCGTTCAGCCTGCGGTGGTTACCAGTGGCACAGGCGGGTATACGGTGATCGGTGCCGACGGTCTGACCGTAACGGACGGGGGTGGGGCTCCCATCCAGGCGATTGGTGATGGGGACAATGCTCGGCTGTTGGCGGGCTTCGACCTCGACGTCGGTCAAGAGGCCACGTTCACCTACACGGTAGTGGTCAACGCCTACGGAAAGCATGGAGACGCAAACGTGGGCAATCACTTCCGCGCATACTACGGTGAACCTCTCACTGAGGTCCCGGAGGCATGGATGGACGGTTGTGTCGCCGGCGATATCGACGGCACAGAATGCCACAGTTTTGTGCACCCCGTCGCTGCGCCGGCCCCAAGTGAGACGACGCCTCCAGCGCCGAGTGATGGAACGGGCCCAGCGACGAGTGGTGGGGCGGGCCTTGCCACGACAGGTGGGGATGCCCCGATCTGGCTCAGTGTTGGCGGTGCAGCCGTGCTGTTGCTCGGGGTTGCGCTGTTCGCGGCGAGCCGGGTCAGGCGGCGAGGCGTGGAATGACAGTGACCTGATAAGCGATGACGGTGGGTCCACTCGGTTTAGCGTGGACTCACCGTCCGTCTGCTTCCGCGACGACACGGACGAGCTGTTCTCGCAGCTTGACGCGCTCACCATCCGCACCGGCATGGTCACGAAGAGCTCGCAGCACGTCGAGCTGTACCGTGTGCGTGATGTCTCGTCGTCGGAGAGCGCGTTTACTGGTGGGAAGGTCTCGCTTGCGATGCAGGACGGGACGGTGCATGTCGCTCAACCGATCCAGCGTGCTGACGCGGTGGCGACACGTATCCGAGCCATGGTGAACGCGGCGAAATCTTCCCGCAACGTTCAGCACCGCGAAGACCTGTAAGCCCCTCAGAAGTGACAGAATCCCCCGGATGGCCGACTATGGCTGTCCGGGGGATTTCGTACGTCTACGCTGCGCTGGCGGTCCCCTCGACACGACTCGAACGCGTAACCGACGGATTAGAAGGAGCGCTGAGCTTTGCGACGGTCCGCGGCGTACTCGCGGCGCTTGTTCCGGCACAAATCGCACGGGCAGTTGTGCTTACCTTTCAGGCCCTGGCCGTGGCCCACCACCCGCCTGCCAGGCGCGAGAGGGACAGGATGCTCAAACACGCCTGCATCGATGAGGTGCTTGCGGTGGCTCGCGCGTTTCGCCGTGCGACGGCGGTGGCAGTTCGCGCACACCACTTCGCACTTCTCGATCTCCGACAAGATCAGCGCCCATGACCGGGTAGACCCCGTGACAGCTGTGCTGATGTTGAACCGCTTCTCGACACCGGGAAGGTGATCGAATTCGAGCACGATCGGATCGGCTTCGCTGCAGTCCACGCACGGATGCTCCGAGAGGAACTCCACGAACAGTCGGAAGTTCTTCGCTCTGTGCGCGGCCTGTAGCGCTGCCAATCGATCTTTATCCCTCGCCATAACCCAATGATAGCGCGACTCGATCTAACGGTGCCCCCTACTGGATTCGAACCAGTGACCTGCGGATTAGAAAGCCGATGCTCTTCCTCTGAGCTAAGGAGGCGACCACTCTAGGCTACCCGCCGACCAGACCTCTCCGGAATTCGGATGGAAGGCAACGTCAGCATCGCCTCCTCGATCTTCTCGTCCCGAACCTTCACATACCGTTCGACGGACTGAGTATCACTGTGGCGCATCGCTGCAGCAACAACGATGGTGGGCGTGCCAGCTGCGATCATTTCGGTTGCGAACCAGGCACGCATCTGGTGAGGACGATGCGGGACGCCGGCGCGCTTGAAAGCCTTCGACAAGACGTTGGAGACGTTCGCTGCGGTAACGTGCTCGCCGAGACGGGTCGGGGAGGGGAACAGCCAGCCGGACGTCTTCCACGTCTGCAGGTGCTCCCAAGTGACGGGGTGGAGTGGCCGCCACACTTCCTTGCCACCCTTGGCTTCGACGGACAAGATCCGCTTGTTGCGCCAGTCGATCGATGATCCTGATACTGCGGCGATCTCAGCTGCACGCATGCCCTGGTAGGAGTACAGCAGCACCCACATGCGGGTACGCCGGTAGATGCCTGAATGGAGGATGTGCTCGATGTCAGCAGTGGTCACCGGGTCCGGTTCAACCTTCGGCACTCGCACCTTTGGGAGGCGCGCTGCGGGATTGTCGAGGCGGAACTCTTCCTCCTGCATCCAGGTGAAGAACCCGTACATCATCGACTTGTAATGTGCTCTCGTCGAGGCAGCGATACCAGGCCTGCCGAGATCGCGAACGAGATCGTGACGGTTGATTGTGAGCAAGGTCTTCCCGGTGCGATTGAGCATGCCGCGCAGAACATAGACCCGTTCTCGGATGCTCTTCGTGGTCGACCCGGAGGCATGTTGATAGCTGGTCCAGTACACGATGAAGGCTTCGTCGTCCATATCGTCTCCCTGTTGAGATGTTTCTCGGGAGACTAGGGATAGCCAGCGATCGGAGCTAGTGCTCATGCGGTCCGAGCGGCTTTCCGCGTGCGGAAATCAGCGAGATCTGAAACTGCCGCTTTGTAATCCGTCGGTCGCAGGTTCGAATCCTGCCGGGGGCACCTCATCCATTGCGCAGTGCACAGACCGCGTCGTCTGCGCACCAGAAATCACCGACCAGGCGAAATGTGCCCGTTGCGAGGTGAAGTCGCTCTGCACGATATTTGAGCCCCATCGGGTCGGAGACGATCCGCAGATGGCCGAGCACGCGGTCGTCATCGTTCTGCACTCGCCACAGATGGGCGGATGCCCGGATCAGCCGTTCACGGCTCGAAGTGAGGCGTGGCGTGGCATAGGGGAGTGCGGGCAGTAGTGCGTGCTGGGTCTGTGACATCAGATTCTCCTTTCGCCTCGACAGTACGACCGGCCACTGACATTGCACGGAGTGCTGCGGAAGTCTCCTTTTCTCCACTGATCGGGCATTCGTGCGAGTTCTCCACCGAACGTGGTTCTGGGCCGATCTCACTTGGTCCCTGAGGTGCACTCTGAGAGCACCCGGGCGAGCCCCGGCACCAAAAGGAGAAAAGATGAACGACACTGTGACAATTCTCGGTCGCGTGGGAGGCGATCCGAATCGCAGCCAGACCCCGGGCGGAGTTCCCGTGGTGAACTTTCGCGTCGCAAGTCCGCAGAGCCGCTACGACGCCAAGACGCAAAGCTGGATTGAAACTGGCACCAACTGGTACAACGTCTCGGCGTTCCGCCAGCTCGCCGAGCACGCGAAGGCGTCGCTGCGCACGGGCGATGGTGTGATCATCACCGGCAAGCTGCGACTCCGCGAATGGGAGAGCGGCGGAAAGAAGGGGATGAGCGCCGATATCGATGCCGAGACGATCGGCCACGATCTGCGCTGGGGCGCGAGCGCTTTCGCCAAGGCCCGTCCGGCTGGCGCAGCCTACGTGGCGCCGACTGAGGGTCGAGAAGCCGATGCCGCCCCTGCTGAGGATGAGATCCCTGATGGCGACGGAGCGGGCGCGGGATCGGACAGCTTCGCAGCCGAAGACGAATGGGCGGTACGCACATGAGGCCAGCGATGTGTCGCATGTCAACGCTGGGATGAGAAGAATCTGGCAGCGTTTGACGGGGTGCGCACATAGGATCGGAGCGTGCCCCGTCGACCTGCTCACTCACGTCCCTATGCCGTCGTCGCCGGAGTCTTGATCTCTCTGGGGCTCGCACTCACCGCGTGTGCGCCTGAACCGGCTCCAACGCCGACGCCGACAGCGGTGTCGACCGCGACGGCGGAACCCACGCCGGAGGGGCCGGTGTTCCATCCTGATGGGACAGCCGAAGACAATCTGCCCATTTTCGAGGCAGTCACCGCGCAGGTGTGGGCAGCATCAGGAAGCTCTTCTGGGCGTGCGTACATCGACGCGCTCGTCGCCGCCGGTTTCGATAAATCTGCGATGCAGGTCACCCAGGACCTCACGACAGTGGGGCACGCGGTAGAGAGCATGCAGTTCTCGGTGCGCTGGGGTGACGCGCAATGTCTGGTCGGACAGGTCGGGCCGTCGACCGGGAATCCGGTGACGATGGTGATGGATCAGCTCGCCGAAGGACGATGCCTCGTAGGCAGCACCAGGCCGATCGACTGGTGATCCGGAGCCGGTAGGCTGGAGTGTCGATCCTCGACGGCTAGCTAAGGAGCGTTTTTCGGTGGCTGAGTACATCTACTCGATGGTTCGTGCGCGCAAGGCGGTGGGCGAGAAGCTCATCCTCGATGACGTGACCATGTCGTTCCTTCCCGGAGCGAAGATCGGTATGGTCGGCCCGAACGGTGCCGGTAAGTCGACGATCCTCAAGATCATGGCAGGGCTTGATCAGCCCTCGAACGGCGAGGCGAAGCTCACGCCCGGCTTCACCGTCGGAATCCTCATGCAGGAGCCCGAGCTCGACGAGTCCAAGAATGTGCTGGAGAACATCCAAGAGGGTGTTGCGATCAAGGCGAAGCTGGACCGCTTCAACGAGATCTCTGCGCTGATGGCAGATCCGGATGCCGACTTCGACACCCTGCTCGCCGAGATGGGCGTGCTGCAGGAAGAGATCGACGCCGCAGACGGTTGGGACCTCGACTCCCAGCTCGAGCAGGCGATGGATGCACTGCGAACCCCGCCGGCCGACGCCGCGATCGCTCCGCTCTCCGGTGGAGAGAAGCGTCGTGTCGCACTGGCGAAGCTCCTGCTGCAGAAGCCGGACCTTCTTCTGCTCGACGAGCCCACCAACCACCTCGACGCCGAGAGCGTTCTCTGGCTCGAGCAGCACCTGCAGGCGTACAAGGGTGCCGTCATCGCCATCACGCACGACCGGTACTTCCTCGACAATGTCGCAGAGTGGATCGCTGAGGTCGACCGTGGGCGACTCATCGGCTACGAGGGCAACTACTCCACCTACCTCGAGAAGAAGGGCGAGCGTCTCGCCATCCAGGGCAAGAAGGACGCCAAGCTCGCCAAGCGCCTGAAGGATGAGCTCGAGTGGGTTCGCTCCAGCGCCAAGGGACGCCAGACCAAGTCGAAGGCTCGTCTGGCCCGTTACGAAGAGATGGCCACTGAGGCCGAGCGCACCAGGAAGCTGGACTTCGAAGAGATTCAGATTCCTGCCGGCCCTCGCCTGGGCAGCGTCGTGATCGAGGCCAAGAACTTGAAGAAGGGCTTCGGCGATCGTGTACTGATCGACGGCCTCAGCTTCAGCCTTCCGCCGAACGGCATCGTCGGGATCATCGGCGCCAACGGCGTGGGAAAGACCACGCTGTTCAAGACCATCGTCGGCCTCGAGCCGCTCGATAGCGGCGATCTCAAGATCGGTGAGACGGTCAAGATCAGCTACGTCGACCAGTCGCGTGCGAACATCGACCCGAACAAGAACCTGTGGGAGGTCGTCTCCGACGGGCTCGACTTCATCACGGTCGGCAAGACCGAGATCCCCTCTCGGGCATACGTCTCCAAGTTCGGATTCAAGGGCCCGGATCAGCAGAAGAAGGCCGGTGTCCTCTCCGGTGGTGAGCGCAACCGACTGAACCTCGCGCTGACGCTCAAGGAAGGCGGCAACCTTCTGCTCCTCGACGAGCCCACCAACGACCTCGACATCGAGACTTTGAGCTCGCTCGAGAACGCGCTACTCGAGTTCCCTGGTTGCGCTGTGGTCATCACGCACGACCGGTGGTTCCTTGACCGCATCGCGACTCATATCCTCGCCTACGAGGGCACGGACGAGAACCCTGCCAAGTGGCACTGGTTCGAGGGCAACTTCGAGTCCTACGAGCAGAACAAGATCGAGCGTCTCGGACCGGATGCTGCAAACCCGCACCGCTCCACGCACCGCAAGCTCACGCGTGACTGACGACTCGACAGGCACCGGAATGCGTCTGCATCTCCCCATCCACCTGCGATGGGGAGATCTGGACGCGTTCAACCACGTCAACAACACCTCGATGCTCAAGCTTCTCGAAGAGGCTCGCGTGCGCGCCTTCTGGAGGGCGGCACCGGGGGAGGATGCGCCCGCTACCGCAGTGCTGGATTCCGGGATCGACCAGGGAATCCTCACCCTCAT
The DNA here is from genome assembly GCF_052266695.1 of Microbacterium zouquanmingi. NCBI lineage: Bacteria > Bacillati > Actinomycetota > Actinomycetes > Micrococcales > Microbacteriaceae > Microbacterium > Microbacterium zouquanmingi. The sequence goes on along the minus strand of NZ_JBQPQZ010000002.1, from coordinate 580,144 downwards.
CGCCCGCCAGGAGATCGAGTATCTCGCCCCTGTGCCGTACCAGCGTCGTCCGCTCGATGTGCAGATGTGGTTCGCGAAGATCGGCGGATCAAGCGTCGAAGTCTGCTATGAAGTCTTCAACGACCCCACGAACGCCGAGCGTGTGCTCTACGCGCGCTCAACCGCCATCGTCGTGCTCGTCGATGCCCAGACGGGGCGGCCGACCCGCGTGGCAGACGAGATGCGACAGGTGTGGGCGCCGTACCTCGGAGACCCCGTCACCTACGCGCATCGACGTTAGTCTGCTGCTCCCGGCGCGTCAGGCACGCGGATCATGATCTCCTGCGACACGCTCGCAGCCAGTACACCTTCACGCGTGTAGATCCGGCCGGTCGCCAGGCCTCGCCCACCGCGCGCATTCGCTGACTTCTGCACGTACAGCATCCACTCATCGACCCGCGCAGGACGGTGCCACCACATCGCGTGGTCGAGGCTTGCGACTTTCAGCCCCGGCGTCGACCAGGCGATGCCATGAGCACGCAGGATCGACTCCTGGATCGTCATATCGCTGAGGTAGGCCAACGCCGCGCGGTGCATCCGCGCGTCATCGGGCATGGGCGATCGCAGCCGCATCCAGATGGCCTGGTGCGGGCTGAGCTCGCCGTCGGCGACGAGATAGATCGGCGACTGGATGTGTCGAATGTCCGCCGGACGATTCTTGAGCCATCGTGCTTCGCCGTGGAGGAGCTCGTCGTCTGAGACGAGATCTTCCGGCGCAGGAATATCAGAGGGCATGGGCGCGGCGTGCTCGAGACCGGGTGCGTCATCCTGGAACGACGCGATCATCGAGAAGATCGGCACACCGTTCTGATAGGCCTGTGCGCGACGCGTGGAGAATGACCGGCCGTCGTGAATGCGGTCGACGGCGATAGTGACGCCCTGGGAGGAGTCCCCGGGACGCAGAAAGTAGCCGTGCATCGAATGCGCGGCGCGATCGGCAGGCATAGTGCGTTCCGCGGCCAGCAGCGACTGTCCGAGAACCTGTCCACCGTAGATCCGTCCGGTCGGCATGCCGTGCGAGCGACCCGTGAAGATGTCTTCAGTGGTCCTGGCCTGACTCTCATCAAGATCGAGAACGTCGAGGAGATGGTCGACGGCTGCTCGAGCCTGCGCATCGGCGCTCATGGCGCTCCCTTCCATGACGCCGATTGCGTCCTTGGTAGTTTAGAACGTGTGCAGCCACGCCTCGTTCTCTCTGACCCCGACACCGCGAAGGACGTCCTGACTTTTCTCGGTCGTGCGAACCAGATCTCGGATGACGGCATCCGGCTCCAAGCGTCCGGAGGCGTACTAGCGATGACCGCTGCCGCCCTCGCACCGCAGGGGCTCTTCGACCAGACGCCGTCCATCTTGGCGATGCGCATCGTCCACGCTGATCCCGAGCTGGAGTGCGACATCGTCGTCGATGAGCTCACGGCTGACCACGACGATGATCGCCAGCTGATCCTTCCCGAGACCGGGAGGTCTCCGGCGTGGGCAGGCGTCGCGCCCCCGCGCGGTGGCTGGGCGCAGAAGAGCGACCTCGAAGCTGCTGCGGTGGCCACTCGCGCGCAGTGGGGCATCTCTGCGGTGGCGCGCGGCGCGACACCGGGAGCAGGCGAAGAAGCCGTCCGTGCACTGCGGGCAGCTATCTGGGGCGAGCCTGACGAAGAGCTTGGCGAGCTTCCTCGGGGCATCGCGTTCGCCGCGCACGCTTTCGGGTTCATCTCTGGCGAGGAGCAGGTGCCGGTGACGGTCTCGGGGCGATGGACGCGCCTTGCCTTCCGCCGCGGACATGTGCTTTCGCGTGGTCCGGTCGCAAGCGGGCTGACGGCTGTGCGATCGACGGGTTCCTCCGCCGGCTGACCAGCAGGGTCAGCGTGCCGCAGCACGTCCGGCCTGTCGACCGGAGAACAGGCAGCCGCCGAGGAACGTTCCTTCCAAGGCCCGGTAGCCGTGCACTCCGCCGCCACCGAACCCGCTGGCCTCACCGGCCGCGAAGAGCCCAGGGATGACAGCGCCGGCAGCATCGAGAGCGCGTCCGTCCAGATCCGTCTTGATTCCGCCGAGAGATTTCCGAGTCAGCACGTGCAGCTTGACGGCCACCATCGGCCCCGCAGAGCGGTCCTGCAGCCTGTGCGGCGCCGCTGTGCGGATGAGCTTGTCCCCGCGATAAGAGCGCATGGAGCGCAGCATCCCGATCTGTGCGTCCTTGGAGAAATCATTATCGATCTCGCGGTCGCGAGCGGTGACCTCGCGGCGGACGTGCTCGATATCCAGCACATCGCCGCCAGGGTGCGCGCGCATCTGCTCGAGGAGCGATTCCAGATCGTCTTCGACGATGAAGTCGGCTCCCTCATCGAGGAACGACTGCACCGGTCCGGTCGGGCCCTTCGCCAGACGGGATCTCAGCAGTAGGCCGATGTCCTTTCCGGTGAGATCAGGGTTCTGCTCGCTGCCGGAGAGCGCGAACTCCTTCTCGATGATCTGGCGGGTCGTGATGAACCAGGAGTGGTCATGCCCTGTTGTCCGCAGATGCTCGAGCGTGCCGAGCGTGTCGAAACCAGGGAACAACGGCACAGGGAGCCGCTTGCCGGTCGCATCGAGCCACAGCGAGGACGGTCCGGGGAGGATGCGGATGCCGTGCATGGGCCACACCGAATCCCAGTTCTGAATGCCCTCGACGTAGTGCCACATCCGATCCCCGTTGATCAGATGAGCGCCTGCGGTCTCTGCGACGGCATGCATCGAGCCGTCCACGTATGCGGGGACGCCGGAGAGCATGTGTGCAGGGGGCGTGCCGAGACGGGCGGGCCAGGAAGCGCGCACGAGGTCATGGTTTCCGCCGATCCCGCCTGAGGAGAGGATCGTCGCTCCAGCGGAGATCTCGAAGTCGCCGATGACCTCGCGCGAGGAGGAGACACCACGCTCGGCTGCGCTGTCGGTGAGCACATCGCCGCGTGCACCGACGATTGCGCCATCCGCGGTGAGGAGCTCGGTCACCCGGTGGCGGGGGAGGATCGTCACCGTTCCCGCATCTTCGGCGCGGTGAACGGCCTCATCGAACGGGGCGACGATCCCAGGGCCCGTACCCCATGTGATGTGGAATCGGGGCACGGAGTTGCCAGGGCCGATCGCGCCGTAGCCGCCGCGTTCTGCCCAGCCGACGACGGGGAAGAAGCCGACGCCTCGTTCGCGCAGCCAGGCGCGTTTCTCTCCCGCGGCGAACTGCAGGTATGCCTCGGCCCACCGGCGCGGCCACTCATCCTCGACACGGTCGAAGCCGGCGTTGCCGAACCAGTCCTGCGACGCGAGTTCGAGCGAATCCTTGATCCCCATCCGCCGTTGCTCCGGCGAGTCGATGAAGAACAGTCCGCCGAACGACCACCATGCCTGACCGCCGAGGTTCGAGCGTGGCTCCTGATCGACGATGATCACACGGCGACCCGCCGCTGCCGCCTCTGAAGCGGCGACGAGGCCTGCCAGACCCCATCCGATGACCAGGACATCTGCGGACAGGGGCGTGGGTGTCATGTGTTCTCCGTTGAATCCTCACTGGTGCTGCGCGGGGCGAGCATGGTGCGCGTTCCCGGGCTCGTCGCAGCCGAAGGCAGCGTATTCACCATGGCATATGCGGCGCGCTCGAGGTAGTCCCAGAACGTGGCGTCGTGGAGGGGGGACAGCTGGATCTCATCGAGAGAGGTGCGCATGCACCGCAACCAGCGATCGCGTGCGTCGGGATCGATGCGGAAAGGCTGGTGGCGCAGGCGCAGACGCGGATGGCCGCGCTTCTCGCTGTAGGTGGTCGGTCCGCCCCAGTACTGCGCGAGGAACATCGTGAATCGCTCAGCAGCAGGACCGAGGTCCTCTTCGGGGTACATCGGCTTCAGCACAGGGTCGAGAGCGACTTCGCGGTAGAAGCCGTCGACGATCCGCTCGATCGTGTCGTAGCCGCCGATCTCGTCGTAGAACGTCATCTGTCCTTCTCTGGTGGTTCGGGTGCCTGCTTCGGGCTCTTCTTGCGCCAGATGCCGCGTGCGGGTGCGGGAACACCTGTGACAGCGTTGGGTCTGGTCTTCGGAGGGTTCGCGCCGCGAACTCGGCGGGCGCCCTCGGAGCCGTTCGGCACGACAGATTCCAACGAGGGGATCTGGAGATCGAGCGCCTCGATCGCGCTCTTCAGACGCATGCGCAGTTCCTGGGCGGCGTCATCCATCGCCGTGGCACGTGTCTTCATCACGACACGGACGACGAGCGCTTCGCCGGTGATCGATTCCAAGCCCCACACCTCGGGCCGTTCGAGGATGCGGGTGCGCCACTTCGGATCCTTCGCGAGGCCCTGCGCTGCCTCGAGGAGTGCGGCTTCCACCTGCGACAGGTCGGCGTCGGCAGGCACGCCGATGTCGATGATGGCGCGTGCCCAGCCCTGCGACATATTGCCAATGCGGGTGACTTCGCCATTGCGCACGTACCAGAGCGTGCCGTTGACATCGCGAACGTGCGTGATGCGCACGGCGACATACTCGACCACTCCGGATGCCAGGCCCATGTCGACCATGTCGCCGATGCCGATCTGGTCCTCGGCGACGATGAAGAGACCGTTGAGCACATCCTTGACGATGTTCTGGGCACCGAATCCGAGCCCCGCGCCGATCGCTGCGGTCAGCAGCGTGAGAGATCCGACCAGGTTGGGTGCGAGCAGGTTCGTGATGAGCACGAGCGCCACGATCGCGACGGCGACATTGACGATGTTCTGCAGGATGCTGCCGAGCGTGCGGGTACGCTGCACGAGGCGCATATCAGCGAGAGGTGAGCGCTCGAAGGCCTGCGTGTCATCCACGTTCGCCTTCAGCTTCGCGCTGCTGACGATGCGAGTGACGACACGCCGGATGACCAGGCGCAGCACGAACGCGATGCCGATGCAGATCGCAATGATCAGGACGACCTTCAGGATGTTCTGCCCTGCTTCGAGCAGCCAGTGCATGAACGAGACCCACAGCGCGGCCAGGTCATTGAGGACGGGCGGTGGCTGAGGGGGTGCATCGAATGGAATGAACGGCACCCCCCGATCCTATCGATCAGATGTGCGCTTCAGGCTCCTCGCCATCGCGCGACTGCGCGTAGAGGGCACGCTCGACATCGGCAAGCTCCTCACCGACCAGGCGGCGCAGGGCGGGAGCCGCATCCTTGTTGTCGGCGAGCCATGCCCGGGTGGCATCACGCAGCTCGACGCTGCCGAGAGCGGTGGGATAGAGCCCGACGATGAGATAGTTCGCGATCTGATAGGTCCGCGAGTCCCAGACGTCGATGAGCATGTCGAAGTAGCTCTGCACGAACTCTCCGAGCACACCCACGCTGTTCGGGTGGACGAAACCGGCTGCAGCCGAGCGCACGATCGTGTTCGGCAGATCGGCGTTGTCGATGAGCGATGCCCAGGCTGCGCGCTTGTCTTCGATCGTCGGCAGTGCGGCACGAGCCTGGGCGGCGAACTCCGCGCCCTTCGACGTGTTGTCCGCAGCGAGAGCAGCAGCGATCGATGCGGCATCGGTCGCGCCGATCGATGCGAGTCCCACCAGCAGCTGCCACGAAAGGTCAGCATCGATCTCGAGGCCGGGGAGGGCCTCTTCGCCGGAGCGGAGACGACCGATGATCCCCGCATGCTCGGAATTGACGAGCGATGAGGCGAAAGCGGTGACGAACTGCAGCTGGCTGTCACCGCCGGCCGGGGCGCTGTGCGCGAGGTCCCACAGCGCATCTGCGATCTTCAGGCGAGTTGCGTCGCGCTGTGCAGGGGTGACATAGAGCGTTGCGGCGGTGCGCAGCTGCGCCAGCGTCGTGCGGATCGTGGTCGACTCTGTCTCGCGACCGATGTTCCCGAGCACGAGGTCGATGTAGTCGGATGCTGCGCTCTCTGCGTCGCGCGTCTGATCCCACGCAGCGCCCCAGATGAGCGAGCGAGCGAGCGGGTCGGAGATGTCGCCGAGGTGTGCGATAGCCGTAGCGAGCGACCGCTCGTCGAGGCGGATCTTCGCGTAGGCGAGGTCGTTGTCGTTGAGCAGCACGAGATCAGGCCGCTTCTGTCCCTGGAGCTCCGGCACCTCTGTGCGGTCGCCGTCCACATCGATCTCGACGTAGTGCGAGCGCGTGAGAGTGCCGTCCTCGAGGTTGTAGAAGCCGATGCCGAGACGGTGCGGGCGGATGGTCGGATAGTCCGCAGGAGCCGTCTGGGTGATGGCGAATCGTGTGATGAGACCGTCGACGTCTTCAGCGATGACGGGGGAGAGCGTGTTGACTCCTGCTGTCTCCAGCCACTTCTTCGACCAGGTGCTGAGGTCACGACCGCTGCTCGCCTCGAGCTCGGTGAGCAGATCACTCAGCTCGGTGTTCCCCCAGGCGTGCTTCTGGAAGTACTGGCCGACGCCAGCGAAGAAGGCATCGATTCCGACCCAGGCAGCAAGCTGCTTGAGCACCGATCCGCCCTTGGCGTAGGTGATGCCATCGAAGTTCACCTGCACGTCTTCGAGATCATTGATCTCGGCCATGATCGGGTGCGTGGAGGGGAGCTGGTCCTGGCGGTATGCCCAGGTCTTCTCCATGGCGTTGAACGTGGTCCATGCCTCGGTCCACTCCGTTGCCTCGGCGGTCGCGATGGTCGATGCCCATTCAGCGAACGACTCGTTCAACCAGAGATCGTTCCACCACTTCATGGTGACGAGATCGCCGAACCACATGTGCGCGAGCTCATGGAGGATCGTGACGACACGACGCTCCTTGACGGCGTCTGTCACCTTGCTGCGGAACACATAGGTCTCGGTGAAGGTGACCGCGCCCGCGTTCTCCATCGCTCCGGCGTTGAACTCCGGCACGAACAGCTGGTCGTACTTCGCGAACGGGTACGGCACGCCGAACTTCTGCTCGTAATAAGCGAAGCCCTCGCGGGTCTTGTCGAAGATGTAGTCAGCATCGAGGTGTGCCCACAGGCTCTTGCGCGCATAGACGCCGAGCGGGATCACTCGTCCATCCGCGCTGGTCAGCTCGGAGAACGTCGACTCGTACGGACCTGCCACAAGCGCGGTGATGTACGAGGAGATGCGCGGGGTGGGCTCGAAGCCCCACGTCGCCGTGCTGCTCTCATCGTGGTTGATCGGCTCGGGCGTGGGGGAGTTGGAGACGACCTTCCACGAGTCTGGCGCGGTGACGGTGAACTGGAAGGTGGCCTTCAGATCGGGCTGCTCGAACACCGCGAAGACGCGACGCGAATCGGGCACCTCGAACTGCGAGTACAGGTAGACCTCTTCGTCGACCGGGTCGACGAAGCGATGCAGACCTTCACCCGTGTTCGTGTAGAGGCAGTCCGCATCGACGACGAGGACGTTCTCCTCCTGCAGGCCCGTCAGGGCGATGCGAGAGTCGGCGAAGACCTCGACAGGGTCCAGCTGCTCTCCGTTGAGGGAGATCTCGCGTACGTCGCGCGCGATCAGATCGATGAAGGTGAAGCTGCCCGGCGTCGCGGTGAAGCGCACGACGCTTCGAGATCCGAAGACCTCGGCGCCCTTCGTCAGGTCGAGTGAGACCTCGTACGACTGCGTGTCGATGAGGGCACGGCGCTCCTGCGCTTCGATGCGGGTGAGGTTCTCTCCAGGCACAGCTTTTCTCCCAGGGGTTCGGGGTATCGCTTAGATCCGACGCGGCTGGCGCGGAAGGCAACCATGACAGCCTACGCCAGGACCCAGCTGATGCATCGCGATGAGATGGAAAGATGGAACCGTGACCACGAGTGACCAGATCATTGTTCCGTTCGCCTCTTCTGCCGCTGCCAGCGGAGCCGAGTACATCGAGACGCCGGTAGCGTATGACGCGCTCATCCTGGCGAGCTTCGGAGGCCCAGAGGGGCAGGATGATGTCATCCCGTTCCTGCGGAATGTGACGCGTGGGCGCGGCATCCCCGACGAACGCCTCGAAGAGGTCGCACATCACTACCGGCATTTCGGGGGTGTGAGCCCGATCAACGGGCAGAACCGCGAGTTGAAGGCGGCTCTCGAGGCAGAGCTCGCCTCGCGCGGCATGGACCTGCCGGTCTACTGGGGCAACCGCAACTGGGACCCCTACCTGCCGGATGCGTTCACGGCAGCCGCCGACGACGGACACCGCACCCTGCTCGTCTTGGCGACGAGCGCCTACAGCTCCTATTCCAGCGATCGCCAGTATCGCGAGGACATCGCTCGCGCGATCACCGAAGCCGGCCTCGAGGAACGCGTCACAGCCGACAAGATCAGACTGTTCTTCGACCACCCCGGTTTCGTCGCACCTTTCCAAGAGGGTGTGGATGCTGCGGTGCGGCAGTTCCTGGGCCAGGGCATCGCGGCATCCGACATTCATGTGCTCTTCTCGACGCACTCGATCCCCATCGCAGACGCCGAGCGTTCCGGTCCGCGTGATGTCGATTGGGGAGAGGGCGGCGCGTACGGTGCGCAGCACCGCGCGGTTGCCGAGCACATCATTGAGAAGCTCGGCGCCGTGACCGGCGGCGCAACGGTGCCGTGGCAGCTGGTGTTCCAGTCTCGCTCGGGCCCACCCACCCAGCCCTGGCTCGAGCCGGACATCAACGACGTGATCGCACAGCTGCCGGCTGCCGGTGCGAAGGCTGTCATCATCGTGCCGCTCGGATTCGTCAGCGACCACATGGAGGTTCTCTGGGATCTCGACACCGAGGCGATGGAGTCGGCACAGGAGGCGGGGCTCCCCGCAGTGCGCACGCCGACCCCCGGCATCCATCCGGCATTCGTCGCTGGCCTTATCGATCTGGTGATCGAGCGCATCGAGGGCACGCCGGCCGATGATCGTCCGCATGTGACCGACCTCGGTCCTTGGTACGACGTGTCGCGACCTGGGGACTGCGAGAACGTCAGACTCGGGTTCAAACCGGCCGCTGCCGGGATAGCGCCATGACCGACGTGCGACGCTTCTAGGATGGTGACCATGCGCATCCACATCGCCACAGATCACGCGGGGCTCGAGTTCTCCACGCAGCTCCAGAACCACCTGAGCGCTCTCGGACACGAAGTCATCGACCACGGTCCAGTCGAGTACGACGCTCTCGACGACTACCCGGCATTCTGCATCCGTGCGGCGCAGGCTGTCGTGGCGGACCAGGCGAAGGGCATCGACACACTGGGCATCGTCTTCGGTGGCTCAGGTAACGGCGAGCAGATCGCAGCGAACAAGGTGCAGGGCATCAGAGCAGCTCTTGTGTGGAACCTGTCCACTGCAGAGCTCGCCCGCCAGCACAACGATGCGAATGTGATCTCGATCGGTGCGCGCCAGCATACGTTCGAAGAGGTCGTCGCGTTCATCGAGCGCTTCATCGAGACCCCCTTCTCCGATGAAGAACGGCACGTCCGTCGCATCGGTCAGATCGCTGACTTCGAGCGCGACGGTACGCTCCTCCCCGACCCCAGGGTCTGACGTGCCTGAGGGACACTCCGTACACCGGATCGCCCGGCAGTTCGAACGCAACTTCATCGGCAAGACTCTGCATGCGTCCAGCCCGCAGGGCCGCTTCGTCGAGGGCGCCGAGGTACTGAACGGCCGTGAGGCCATCGGCGTCAAAGCCGTCGGCAAGCAGATGTTCCTCGAGGCCGAAGGTGACCTGTGGCTGCGCGTCCACCTCGGTCTGTACGGCGCATGGGATTTCGCCGGTGAGATTCTGCTGGATCCGACCATTGCCTCGGCGAACGGCCGGATGGGACAGACCAACCAGCGCGGCACCGATCTGGATGCGCCGATCCTCGATGATGCCGGAGAGAACTCGCTGGCATCGATCGGCGCACCGCGTCGTGCACGCGTGCACGTGCGCATGTCGGAGCAGACCAAGGGCCTCGCCGACGAGGGAGCGCAATGGCCGCCACCGATCGTGGGGCAGGTGCGCCTTCGTCTCATGACCGATATCACCGTCGCAGACCTGCGCGGACCCACTGCGTGCGTGCTGCAGACACCGAACGAGATGCTCGCCACGGTTGCCAAGCTCGGGCCTGATCCGCTGGTCGGGGATCCCGCGGAGAACGAGGAGCGCTTCGTCCGCGTCGTACGCAAGAAGGGCACGGCGATCGCGCTGCTGCTCATGGATCAGTCCGTCGTCAGCGGCATCGGAAACGTGTACCGTGCCGAGATGCTCTACCGGGCGCGGCTCAACCCGCACACGCGTGGCAAGGACGTGCCGGAGGAGATCGTGCGGGAACTCTGGCGCGACTGGGCCCGTCTGCTGCCGATCGGGGTCGAGACCGGGCAGATGATGACGATGGATGATCTGTCACCCGACGACTACCGTGCCGCGATGGCGAGTCGCGATGATCGGCACTGGGTCTACCACCGTGCGGGACTACCGTGTCGTACCTGCGGCACCGAGATCGTCCTGGAAGAGATCGGTGCACGCAAGCTGTACTGGTGCCCGAAATGTCAGGCGTGATGACGGGGTACCGGCCTTAGGCTGAGATCATGCGCCAGAACCCGAGTTTTGCGATGACCGATATCGCCGAGTTGCGTCGCGTGATCGCGGGCAATCCGTGGGCGACACTGGTCGGACGCGATGCCAACGGAATGACCGCATCGCACTATCCGATCCTGCTGGATCCGGATCGTGACGACCTCACGGTCGTCGGCCATGTCGGCCGCCCTGACGACCTCGTGCTGGGCCTCGGGGAGCCCAAGCAGGAGCTGCTGATGATCTTCCAGGGCCCGCACGGGTACATCTCCCCGGGGTGGTACGGCGATGTCCCCGCGGTTCCGACGTGGAACTACATCGCGGTGCATCTCTCGGGGGTCCCCGAGATCCTTGGTACTCAGGCGAATCTGAAAGTGCTCGATGACCTCGTCGAGCACTTCGAGCGCCGCTTTCCTTCGCCACGCGGGATGTGGACGCCGCCGAACGATACGGCATTCATCTCGCGCCTCGAGGCGGGGACGACCGGCTTCCGTCTGACGCCGACGCGCGTGACGGCCAAGCGCAAGCTGAGCCAGAACAAGTCCGATGACATCATCGAGAACGTGATCCTCGAGCTCTCCGGGGACGAGGCTTACCCGAACCCGGCACTCGTCGCCGAGATGCAGCGCGCGCATGACGCACGGCTGGCCGCACGAGGTGCCGAGGCGCCACGCACGTGACGTCGATCGATGAGAGTGTGGCGGCGATCCGCCAGGTGAGGATCGCCGGCCCCGGTCGTGAGTACCTCATGGATGACGAGCCGGTCGACATCCACATCGATGCGGGTCAGATCGTCGATATCGCCCCTTCGGGTGCTCTGCCGGTCCGGGGCCAGGCGATCGATGCGCATGGTGCGTGGGTCGTGCCGGGGCTGTGGGACAGCCACGTCCATACAGTCCAGTGGGCGCTGGTATCCGAGCGGGTCGCGCTCCACGATGCAACATCCGCGCGGGAAGCAGCAGCACTGATGGCGGCATCCGCGTATTTCGTCGACGGCCGTCGTATCGGCACCGGATTTCGCGACGCGCTCTGGGGTGATTCGCCATCGGTCGAGATTCTGGATGCTGCGACCGGCGACGTTCCGACGTACCTGATCAACGCGGATGTGCACAGCGCCTGGTTGAACTCCGCTGCCCTCCGACGTGAAGGATTCGTCACGCCGGATGGAGTGCTCCGCGAAGAGGATGCTTTCGAGATCTCGAAACGCCTGAACGCGGTAGAGCCGCTGCACAGTGACGCCGCAGTGAAGACGGCGGGACGCGCGGCGGCAGCACGCGGCGTGACGGGAATCGTCGATTTCGACATGGCCTGGAACGCTGACGCCTGGGTGAGACGGGCCGACTCCGGCTTCCGCTCTCAGCGCATCGAGTTCGCCGTCTACCCCGCGGACCTGGAGCGCGCCATTGCGGCGGGGCTGCGCACGGGAGACTCGCTCGACGGGACAAATGGGCTCGTGCACGTCGGCGCGCTGAAGGTCATCACCGATGGATCCCTCGGCACGCGCACGGCAGCATGCACGCATGCTTACCCCGGTGATGAGTCCGATCGCGGAGTCCTCAACGTCTCGCCGTCCGAACTCATTCAGCTGCTGACCCGGTCGACGGGGGCGGGCTTCGCCGCAGCGGTGCACGCGATCGGCGATCGGGCGGTATCGTTCGCTCTGGATGCGGTGACGGTGACGGGTGCACGCGGAACGATCGAGCACGCGCAGCTCGTGCGTCATGCTGACATCGCCCGTATCGCGCGCCTCGGTCTTGCCGCGAGCATTCAGCCTCAGCACGCTCTGGATGACCGAGATCTCGTCGACGGATACTGGGCGGATCAGACCGCAGTGGGCTACCCGATGGCCGCTCTCGCGCGCGCAGGCGTCGAGCTTCGGCTGGGGTCGGATGCTCCGGTGGCACCGCTTGACCCGTGGCAGGCGATCTCGGCCGCCGTGCACCGCACAGATGGCGACCATGCTCCCTGGCATCCCGAAGAGCGGTTGAGCGTCGACGAAGCACTTTCGGCGAGCGTCCGAAGCGAGGTGCGTCCGGGGGACCGCGCAGATCTCGTCATCTGCTCGGCCGACCCGCGTACGACTTCAGCTGCGACTCTGCGTCGGATGCCTGTTCTCGCTACGCTGCTCGACGGACGTGTGACGCACCTGGAGTGACCCGCAGTCGGTGTGGGTTCACGGCTTCGGCGGCACAGAAGGTACCGTCATAAGGTGACATCTGCCCCAGAGACTCCCTTGCCTTCTCGCGCCCAATTGCGCCGTGAGCGGTCACCGGAGCACGCCACTGCCACACGATTCATTCCGCACGTGCAGGGACTGCGTGCGATCGCCGTCCTCTTCGTGGTGCTGTATCACTTCTGGCCGGGTCGCCTGAGCGGCGGCTACGTCGGTGTCGACATCTTCTTCGTGATCTCCGGCTTCCTGATCACGGGACACCTCGCTCGCGAGCTGTCGTCGACGGGGCGCGTGAATCTTGGTCAGTTCTGGGCCCGACGCGCACGGCGACTCCTGCCGGCATCGCTGCTCGTGCTGCTGTTCTGCGCGATCGTCTCGGCGCTGCCCTTCCTCACACCGACCTCGGCTCTGCCCGCGGAGATGCGTGAGATCATCGCCGCCACGTTCTATGTCGAGAACTGGTATCTCGCCTTCAACTCTGCTGACTATCTCGCTCTCGCGGGCGATCCGACCACCGTGCAGCACTACTGGTCGCTGTCGCTCGAAGAGCAGTTCTACGTCATCTGGCCGCTGCTCATGCTGCTTGCGGCATGGGTCGCCGTGAAGTGGTTCCGTGGATCGCGCCTGCGCGCCGCGGCCATTGCGATCGGCATCGTCTCGGTCGCCTCATTCATCTTCTGCGTCGTCTACACGATGACCGACCCCGCACCCGCGTACTTCGTGACGTTCGGCCGAATGTGGCAGTTCGGCGTCGGTGCACTCATCGCTCTGGTTCCAAGGCTGCGTGTGAGCAATGCCGCGCTGAGCTTCCTGCTCGGCTGGGCGGGCATCCTGGTGCTGCTCTACACCGCGGTGTCCTTCGGCCGCGAGACCGTGTTCCCCGGCTACATGGCGCTCCTGCCGACGCTGGGGGCCGCGGCGATCATCGCAGCGTCCAACACCGAGCGCTGGTGGTATCCGACCCGACTCCTGTCGATCCGTCCGATGCGGTTCACCGGTGACATCTCGTACAGCCTCTACCTCTGGCACTGGCCGCTGATCGTCATCGCACCGTCGGTGCCGTTCTGGGGACTCACGATCTACCACCGCGTGGCGCTGCTGTGCATCTGCTTCATCCTCGCGTGGCTGACGAAGAAGTTCGTCGAAGACCCGATGAGGGCGTGGAAGCCGTTGACCTCACGTCGACCGCGGGTGACGCTGTGGGCGTCGTTGGGCGCGATGGTCCTGGTCGCCGCCACAGCTCTTGGCGGATGGGCCGCGAATGCGCCGGCGTACCAGCAGGGTGTTCAGGCGATCCAAGACGTGCGTGAGAACCCGCCGGCCTGCTTCGGAGCGGCGAGCATTCTCGAGGAGGCGTGTGCAGGCCAGGCGCCCGACACCATCCTCCCCGCCCCCGGATTCGCCGGCGCGGACAGTCCTGACGAGCCGCAGTGCTTCATTCAGCTGAACGACTCGCGCCCGGTCTCGTGCGATTTCGGCTCTGATGCCCCGGACGCTCCGCGCGTCGCCCTGGTCGGAGACAGCCACGCGTACCAGTACCTCGCGACGTTCGCGGCGATCGCCGATCGAGAAGGCTGGAACCTGACGACGTATTTCAAGGGCGCGTGCCCGTGGAACACCACGCCTCTTGCCACAGCCGGATCATTCGGCGAGGCCTGCACCGACTGGCGAGAGGGCATCTCGGCTGCGCTGGCCGACAACGAGTTCGATGTCGTCTTCACCTCTGCGATCTCGAACACTCCGTACGCCTCGGCTGGATACGACTCGTCCTTCGATGCTGCAGTTGCGGGGTACCGTGACGCGTGGTCGACGATGACGGACCGAGGCATCCCCGTCGTGACTGTGGTGGACAACCCGGGGTGGGAGACCGACCCGAACAAGTGCCTGCGTACACGCGATGCGTCCGAATGTGTGAGCCCGCGCTCCGAGCGACTGCCGGAAAACGATGCGATTCAGGAAGCTGCGGAGGGTGTTTCCGGGGTGACACTGCTCGACTTCACTGACGTGTACTGCGACGCCGACACCTGCTTCCCGGTGATCGGCGGAGCGAACGCCTACCGCGATCAGGATCATCTGACGGTGACCTTCGCCAACACGCTGACACCTCAGATCACCGAAGCGCTGCAGAACGCGATCACCAGCGGCGTCGGCTGATTCTGTCGCACGCACGACGAAGGGCGCCGGGATGACCCCGGCGCCCTTCGTCGTGTCTGAGTGTCTTACTCGGCGATGTGCGCGAGCAGGAACCAGCGGTCCTTCTCAAGACCACGCATGATCTCGATTGCGACGTCCTGGCTCGTGAGGTCGACTTCATCGAGTCCGTCGATCGCGGCCTTGGTGTCGACGAGGATTGCGTCGATGTCGGCGATCACGTTGCGGATGAGATCGCGCGACTGCGCGAATCCCGCAGGGACGTCAGAGGCTGCGCCCTTCTCCGCAACAGCCTTCACGCGTGCATCGATGGGGAGTCCGAGAGCGACGATGCGCTCCGCGGCCGAATCGGCGAAGGCGCCGGCGTTCGCGACGATTGCGTCGAAGAGTTCGTGCACACCGACGAAGTTCGCACCGCGCACGTGCCAGTGCGCCTGCTTTCCGCTGATCGTCAGTGCCTGAAGACCCAGGACGACGGGGGAGAGGAACTGTGCGGTGGCTGCGGCAACGGTCGGGTCGCTCGCGGTGGTGGAAACGGTCTGCGATTTGCTCATTTTTCTTCCTCCAGAACGGCTTTCGGTGCCTGTCGAGTACAACGCTACTCAGCATCGAACATTCCGCAAGCAAGCTGAGGCTGGGCTTATCAGGCTGAATATCCGCGGAATCATGCGGAAGTCAGGATAGTCTCACCTCATGAGCATCTCGTCTTCTGCATCCGTCCTCGCCCTTGCAGGCAAGACTCCGAAGATCTCCGATGACGCATTCATCGCCGATGGTGCGCGCGTCATCGGCGAGGTCGTTCTGCAGTCGGGTTCGAGCGTCTGGTACAACGCGGTTCTCCGCGGGGATTCTGCGGGAATCGTGCTGGGCAAGGGCAGCAACGTGCAGGACAATGTGTCGGTCCACGTCGACAGTGGGCACAGCGTGCTCATCGGAGCGAACGTCTCGATCGGGCACAACGCTGTCGTCCACGGCTGCACGATCGGCGATGGATCACTGATCGGCATGGGCTCGGTGATTCTCAGCGGCGCGGTGATCGGCAAGGGTTGCCTGATCGCTGGCGGCGCCGTCGTTCTCGGCGGAACAGAGATTCCCGACGGCTCGCTGGTGGCAGGTGTGCCTGCGAAGGTGCGGCGTGCCCTTGACGATCAGGAGCGCGCGGACCTCATTCGTAACGCAGAGATCTACCACCAGCATCTGAAGACGCACGAGGATGCCGCATCGCTCCGATAGAGTTGAAGGCCTACGGGGCGGTGGCCAAGCTGGTGAAGGCAGTGGGCTCATAACCCAACGATCGCGGGTTCAAGTCCCGCCCGCCCTACCGTGATCCGCTAGAGCGGACGTGCCGTGATGGCCTCGTTGCCGAGGTCCTTCCGGGCGGTGCGCAGGCACTTGGTGCACAGAAGCTCGACCGTGCGCGGGTGATCCTCGCCGCACGTGCAATCGATCGTCACGCGCCACTTCGCACGACGACCGCACGGAGCGTACGCCTCTTCATCGCCGTGGTCGCATTCGCATTCCACGGGGGAGTCTTCACTCCACCCGAGGGTCAGCTCGTCGAATCTCAGGTCCACAGGAGCATTCTGCCGCATCACATCACATTCCCGATGTACGAGTACTTCACGAACACTTCCGCAGAGATGCCGGATTCGGCCAGGACACCCTGCACAGCGTTCATCATGTAGTTGGAGTCCCATCCCATATACAGGAAGTTGTCCTGGTCCAGCGCATCCCACTGGCCCTTCCACGCCATCTCCGAGTAGATCGGTCCGCCGTGGGCGGCGCAGTAGGCGAGTGCTGCAGGGCGATCATCTGTCCATGCCCGGCGAAAGACGCGGTTGAACAGCGCGCGGACGTCCTTGACCTCCCAGTGCTCCCCGCGGTACTCGACATAGTCGAACTCGCGATCCCAGCCCACGGGCCAGCCGCGGCGACGCACCGCATCGAGCACAGGAGTCAGTCCGTCATCGTCGATCTCGGGGAGCGCAGGACGGGCCCAGATCTGCAGGAGGGATGCTGCAAGGCGCACAGTACGCGTGGTGATCGCGGCGGTGTTCCAGACCGGCAGTTCGGCGAGCATCCTGGTCTCAGCAACATCGCTTCGCGCGTACGCCTGCGTCTGCTTGTCGGGGAAGGGCGCGCCGAACACGCGTTCTGTGAGCGGCGCTTCGAGTAGCGTGAGGTTTCCGAGCGTGGGGGCGAGCGCGCGGTGGCTGTTCTGCTTGTCCTCGGAGTACTCGCTCCATGGCCTCGTGCCGTCACCAGACCAGGTTTCGCTCGGCATCAGCGGCACGATGTGCTCGATGTCGTAGTCGCGCGGGTTGCTGACATCCTCGAGACGACCGAGCACGTACGCGGCGTGCGGAAGCTCTACGTACTTCAGTACGGCACTCACCCGTTCGTCAGACGGAGTGATCCGCGCGAAGGCTCGCATGAGCGACTCGCGTCCTTCGGAGCGCGCACGGCACAGCCGCGCGATGAGGCGTTCGATCGGGAGTCCCACCAGAGCGCGGCGCAGGAACAGCGCCTGCGTCCACTCGAGAGTCTCGATGAATTCGGTGCGTGAAATGCGCCCACGAGCATGATCGCTGTAGGCGCTCATCGCGAGTGGATAGGCCGCACGGCCGAAAGTGTTGAGGTATTCGAGCTGTCGACGAACCTCGGCATCATTCTCTGCCGAGGGGTCGAGCAGGACGCCGTAGATCTCGGCGTAGTGACGCCAGGTCTCAGCGTCGGACTGAAGGTGCTGCGCATCGACATTCGGGAACGACCGGCGGAATGCGGCGTAGACGCCGTGCTCACCGTCGACCGTGACCTCGCGGCCAGTCGTCATCACCAAGAAATGGCGCCAGAACGCTCCGATCATCTCGCCGGTGTGGCGCTCGATCGGCAGCCAGAAGCGAGCTTCGACGTCGAGCTGCTCGGCGTGCGTGAGCCCCATCAGGATGTAGTTGTGGATCAATTCATGGTCGCGCAGGGGCTCGCCGGTGGAGTTCAGGCTCTCGAAGATCTGCTGTGCATTCGCCGCCGCACCCAGAGTGATCGAGACGTGCTCGAGCCGCTGAAGCCCGCGCCAGATCGAGGACGCCTCGTCAGCGTGCACCTGGCTGCGGAAGAACGCGTAGTTGTCATCGAACCGCGACTCGCGGTCGGAAGCATCCGGATGGTCCAGCACGACAGACTCGTACAGATGAGCCCACGCATCGTGGGGGCGCAGCTTCGTGCGCGTCGCGTCGTCATCCCGGACGAGCACCCGCGCGAGCTCGGCGGCCATCACCGGATCGCTTTCACGCACTGCGTGGTGGAGAGCTGCGACCAGCAGCATGATCGTCGTGATGCGCTGCTGACCGTCGATGAGGATCAGATCGGTTTCGGACGAGTCCTGGGCGGAGAGGATCGACCCGATGAAGTGCCGGTGGCTGTCGTCCTCATCAGTGACGGCGCGGATGTCGGCGAGGAGGCGCTCGCATCCGCCGATGTCCCACCGGTACTGCCGCTGATAGACAGGAACAACAATCGTGGTGCCGGGAGTCGACAGCCAATCGATCGTATTGACAGCCTTGGCGTCGACGTTCGTGGCGATTGCCATGGTGTTCGCTTCTGCTCCTCACACGGGGGCGGCACCGAAATTTCCGCCTGCTACGAGTCTAATGGGCGAGCGATTTTCACGGCCGCGTCCCGGGGCGGGTGCAGGGCGCGCTGTTAGGCTTGCCTTATCAGGGCCTGTTAAAACGTGCTGGCCCCCGATGAGAGGATCTGGCTCAGATCATGGCATACATCAAATCCGCTGCCCTCGAGGAAAAGGGATTCGTCGTCCTCGACAGCTACAACCAGGCGCTCGACCCCAGGGAATGGCTCGACATCGAGTACAACGACTGGAAGTCGTCTGGTGACACGCGCTTCGCGCCGCTGGCCAGCGCCAAGGGCGAGATCGAGTGCAACGGCTTCTGGAACCACAAGCCGCCGCGCACCGACAAAGACGGTGTGTGGATCCCCTCGCAGACCGAAAAAGCCCCGATCCTCACGCGTCGCGCACAGGAGCCCGGTGCGAACGTTGGCCGCTGCCGCGTCATCGAGCTGCAGCCGACTCCGTATGGCGAGTGCCTCTACAACCTCCACCAGGACGACAACAACCGTCTGAACCCGGACGGAACCGGCTGGGTCGTGCGCGGCTTCTTCAACCTCACCGACGACAAGGACAGCTTCTTCGTCCTCCGCGAGAACCGCACTGACCCCGCAGGCGAGGTGCGCATCGCTCTTCCGGCCGGCGCGCAGCTCATCGTGGACACGCAGCGTCTGTGGCACGCAGCAACCCACACGGGTTCTGAGCCGCGCTACAACCTGATCACGTCGTGGACCTCTGGTCCTGAGCTCGATGCCTACATCGAGAAGTACCACGGCACCGATGACATCGAGAACTACGAAGTCCCGCAGGACGTTCTCGAGGCCGGCTACGCCGAGCAGGCGCGAAAGGATGCTGCCCGCGCGGCGTACTACGCAGCCAAGGGGCAGCAGGCCAAGATCGCAATGAGCGAGGCCTGAGCCCCAAAGAAATGCCCCGGCTTCGGCCGGGGCATTTCTTGTCTGAATCACACGCTTGTCATTTCGCTCGAAGTCAGCGATAATCGCCGTATAACCGCATAGAAGCGCCACTCTCGTGGAACAGGTCGTTGGGGAAGACGCACCTGATGAAACGGAGAGATCATGGCAACGGCTTACGCACGCGGAGTGGTGTACATCCACTCTGCACCTCGCGCGCTCTGCCCGCACCTCGAATGGGCGGTGGGACGTGCTATCGGTCGTGCAGTGAACTTCGACTGGGCAGATCAGCCCGTGCTCGAAGGGTCTCGTCGCGCCGAGTTCTACTGGGATGGTCCGGTCGGCACCGGGGCTGCTCTCGCCACGGCGATCCGCGGGTGGGAGCACTTGCGCTTCGAGGTCACCGAAGACCCGACGCCGCGCAGCGACGGCGGACGCTGGCTGCACACTCCCGACCTCGGCATCCACTATGCCCAGACGGATGCCGCCGGCAACATCGTCATCGGCGAAGACCGAATCCGCTACGCGATGGAGATCGCAGCTGGCAGCGCACTTGAGCTGCAGCGCGAACTCGACATCGCACTCGGCTCCAGCTGGGATGAGGAGCTCGAGCCCTTCCGTCACGCCAGCGACGACTCCAGCGTCGTCTGGCTCCACAAGGTGGGTTAGCCCGAACGGCGACCACAACGAATCGGGGCGTCGGGAGGCGTCGGTATCGGAAGCCGGTGATGATCCCGGCGGCTGAGAACGCGAATCCCGCGCCCTGGAGGACGAAAGCCTCGCTCCGAGAGAATCGGAGACGAGGCCTTCGTCACGTGCGGGTTCCTGAATCGTGCTCAGTCGTGGAAGACGAGTTCGAATCGTTCGCACACCACTGGCATGTCCGCAGCGAAGCCCGGCTCTGAGTACTCTCCCCAGAAGCGCTCATGCACCTCGCGCCAGTCCTTCAGCGTGCGGTCGCCCTCACCTTCTGCGAAGGCGTGCTCCGCTGATACCTGGTCGAACGGCACGATCTGGATCTCGGTCGTTCGCAGCACTGCACGCGGGGCTTCCGCGCCATCCAGGATGATGCTGAGGTCTCCCACGGCCGGCACTGGTTCCTGCTCGTTCTCGTAGTCCCGGAGGGATGACGCCGTGCCGGTCTTGGTGCCCGCCAGCACGAGCGCGAGGAGACCGTCCGCATGCTCTGGTGTGGCGCCGAACGCCCAGCCCTCGGGAGGGGTCTCAGGCAGCTCCGGGTGCTCCGCTCGGGCAGCGCTCCAGAAGGCATCGATCGCGGTGACCATCTGAACCGATCTCAGTCGTCGTACGACGTGAACGCGACGACGGCGTTGTGGCCGCCGAACCCGAACGAGTTGCTGATCGCGAGTTGAGGGCCGTCGCCGAGGGGCTGCGCGTCGCCCGACACCAGCAGGGGGATCTCGGGATCCTGTGTCGTGATGTTGATCGTCGGGGGAGCGATGCGATCGCGGATCGCGAGCACCGTGAACATCGCCTCGAGCGCGCCGGTTCCACCGAGCAGGTGCCCTGTGGATGCTTTCGTCGCCGACACCGGGATCTCGTGAACGCGATCGCCGATGACGCTGCGCAGCGCTGCGTACTCGTTGGGGTCGCCGACAGGAGTGGATGTGGCGTGTGCGTTGACGTGTGTGATTTCGTCCGGCGTACGGCCGGCGGACTCCAGCGCGAGCTTCACGGCACGAGCCGCACCTTCTGGCGCGTTGGCGGTGATGTGGTACGCGTCTGCTGTGACGCCACCGCCGACGAGCTCGGCGTAGATCTTCGCCCCGCGTGCCTTGGCGTGCTCCTCGGTCTCGAGGATGAGAACGGCCGCTCCTTCGCCCATGACGAAGCCGTCGCGGTCTTCGGAGTAGGGACGAGAAGCGGTCGCAGGGTCGTCGTTGCGGCGAGAGAGTGCCTGCATCGATGCGAACGAAGCAATGGTGATCGGGTGGATGGCTGATTCGGTGCCACCTGCGATCACGACGTCTGCGAGGCCGGCCTGCAGGTGCTCGTAGGCGTTCACGAGCGACTCTGTGCTCGAGGCGCACGCGGACGCAACCGTCCGGGCGAACGCGCGGGCGGTGAAGTGAAGTGAGAGGTTGCCGGCAGCAGAGTTCGGCATGAGCATGGGAACCGTCATCGGCATGACGCGACGAGGACCCTTCTCGCGCAGGGTGTCCCACGCATCCAGCAGCGTCCAGACGCCACCGATACCTGTCGCGAAGTCGACGCCGAGACGCTCGGGATCTACATCCGGGGCTCCCGCGTCTTCCCATGCCTCCATCGCGGCGATGAGCGCGAACTGCGACGAAGGGTCGAGGCGCTTGGCGACGGGGCGTGCCAGCACCTCTTCTGGGCGAACGATGGCCTCCGCCGCGAAGGTGACGGGAAGCTCGAGTTCTGCGACCCAGTCTTGCTCAAGGGAGCGGCCGCCGGACATCCCGGCCAGCAGGTTGGTCCAGTTCTCCGGTGCCGTGCCGCCGATGGCGGAGGTGGCACCGATACCGGTGACGACGATGCGCTTGGTCATATCCTGGGGTTCCTTGCTGGGACGGGATCGGGGGAGCCGGACAACACCGACAGAGGATGCCACGCCCTGCAGGTGGCAGGGGTGGCATCCGTCAGATCTGTTACTCCTGGCCTGCGACGATGAAGTTCACAGCGTCGCCGACGGTCTTGAGGTTCTTGACCTCGTCGTCGGGGATGGTGACGCCGAACTTCTCCTCGGCGTTGACGACGATCGTCATCATGGAGATCGAGTCGATGTCGAGGTCGTCGGTGAAGGACTTCTCGAGTGCGACCTCGGAGCTGTCGATGCCGGTCTCGTCGGTGATGAGCTCAGCGAGGCCGGAAAGGACCTCATCGTTGGTGAAAGCCATGTGGTTTTCCTCTTTCTTGCGGGTTGTGTTCGGAACCGTTGCCCATTCTAGAGAACGGTGTGCGGAGTTCAGGGCAGGACGACGACCTGCGCGGCAAAGACAAGACCGGCGCCGAAGCCGATCTGCAGTGCCAGGCCGCCGGAGAGCTCGGGGTGTTCCTCGAGCAGTCGGTGCGTTGCGAGCGGGATCGATGCGGCTGAGGTGTTGCCGGTGGTCTCGATATCGCGAGCGATGACCGTCGTCTCGGGGAGCTTCAGCTGCTTGGCGAACTCATCGATGATGCGCATGTTCGCCTGATGCGGAATGAATGCTGCGAGATCGGATGCTTCGATACCCGCCACCTCAAGCGCCTCACGGGCGACCTTCGCCATCTCCCACACCGCCCAGCGGAAGACTGCAGGGCCTTCCTGGCGGAGGGTCGGCCACGGTATGTCGCCGTTGCCATCGCGGTACTCGACGAGCGTGTGGTTCATGCTGACCACATCGGCCTTGGAGCCGTCAGAACCCCAGACGACAGGTGAGATCGCCGGAGTGTCGCTGGGGCCGATGACGGCTGCTCCTGCGCCGTCGCCGAGTAGGAACGAGATGCTGCGATCGGTGGGATCGACGACGTTCGAGAGCTTCTCCGCGCCGATCACGAGGGCGTAGCGGGCAGCTCCCGCACGAATCAGCGCGTCCGCCTGAGCGATGCTGTAGGCGTACCCAGCGCAGGCAGCGTTCGAATCGTAGGCGGCAGCCGGGTTCGCGCCGACTCGATCTGCGACGACAGCGGCAGCCGATGGCGTCTGGCGCATGTTGCTGATGGTGGCGACGATGACGAGGTCGATCTCGGATGCCGGGATACCGGACTTCTCGATGGCCTCAGCCCCGGCGATCGCGGCGAGGTCCACCGCGCTGGTCTCGCTGTTCGCACGAGTGCGCGTGATGATCCCGGTGCGCTGGCGGATCCACTCGTCGCTGGAATCGATCGGGCCGACGAGATCGTCGTTGGGAACCGGATTCTCGCCGCGTGCCGCGCCGAAGGCGAGGATGCGGGTGTATTGCGGGCCGGTCGCCTGCTTGAGGGTTGCGGGCATCATGCGGCTCCGTTCAGCAGCGCGGCGGCTGCATCGAGATCATCTGGCGTTTTGACTGCGACGACGGGTGTTCCGCGCAGTCCTCGTTTGGCAAGGCCCGCGAGTGCACCTGCGGGCGTGAGCTCGATCATGCCAGTGATGCCCGCCTCAGCGAAGGCCGACATGCACAGATCCCAGCGCACGGGCGAGGAGACCTGATTGACGATGAGATCGAGAGCCTGCGCTCCGGAGGAGACGACGGAACCGTCGTGATTGGTCCAGAGGGTCAGATCCGGGTCGTTCGGTGCAAGATCCGCGACGGAGGCGCGCAGTGCGTCGACGGCAGGTGACATGTAGGAGGTGTGGAAGGCGCCAGCAACCTGCAGCGGGATGACGCGCGTGCCGCGCAGCGGCATCTCGGCGAGCGAAGCCAGTGCAGGCAGAGCGCCTGCGGCGACGATCTGGCCGCCACCGTTGTAGTTGGCCGGCGTCAGATCGAGTTCCGCAAGACGGTCGAGGACTGCCTGCTCGTCTCCCCCGATGACCGCGCTCATGCCGGTGGGAGCCTGAGCGGCGGCATCCGCCATCGCCCGCCCGCGGATGCCGACAAGGCGCATCGTCTGTTCTGCGGAGATCACTCCGGTGCCGACGATGGCTGCGAGCTCGCCCACAGAGTGGCCGGCGACGCCATCGGGGCGCCGACCCGCACGCTCGGCGAGCGCGTGCGCTGCGATCAACGATGCGGCAACAATGAGGGGCTGAGCAATGCGCGTGTCGCGGATCGTTTCAGCATCCGACTCGGTGCCGTGCGCGATGAGATCGACCTCGGCGGCTTCGGAATACCGAGCGAGGCGGTCAGCCACGCCGTCGAGTTCGAGCCAAGGGGCAAGGAAGCCCGGGGTCTGTGAGCCCTGTCCCGGGCAAGCGACGACAATCACCCGTCTAGTCTGCCAACGATCATCGCCAAACGGTGGATGTACCCTCACAAGATTCGCGAGATCGTTTGTGCGTGGCGCACAGTCCGGCGCTATCGCGGGCGGCGAGTGGCCGTTCGACGGCGCCCAGGTTCTGCCGTGCCGACGGATCCGAGGATCAGAGCGGTCTGCAGGATCAGCGCTTCGCGAGGACCAGTGGCATCCCAGCCGATGACTTCGCTGACGCGCTTCAAGCGGTATCGGACGGTATTCGGGTGCACGAAGAGCTCACGCGCTGTTGCTTCAAGCGAGCGCCCGTTGTCGAGATAGCTCCAGAGCGTCGTGACCAAGTCGGTCGAGTGCGCGTGCAGAGGCCGATAGATGCGGTCGATCAGCGTCTGCTTCGCCAGCGGGTCGCCAGCGAGCGCGCGTTCGGGGAGCAGGTCGTCGGCCTCGACAGGGCGAGGGGCGGTGCGCCACGCGCGCGCGACAGCGAATCCTGCCAATGCGGCCCGTGCGCTCTGTCCGGCATCTACCAGTGCGGTCACGGGAGGGCCGAGGACCACATAGCCAGGGCCGAAGAAGGGCTCGAGCCGCGTGGCGATCTCATCGAAGGCGAGCTCGTCGCCTTCTTCTTCGCGGCCGGGCACCTGGGCGCGACCGAGAACGAGCACCAGCCGTGAACCCTGTACGCCGATGAGCACGTCGACTGCGAGCTTGCGGGCCGTACGGCGAACGTGATCGACGTCGAACTGCGGCGGCGTCGTTCCGACGAGTACGCACACCTCGCCGTGGCCGTGCCAGCCGAGTGCCGCGATACGACTGGGGAGCTCCTCGTCGGCCTCGCCGGTGAGGATGGAATCCACCACGAGCGCTTCGAGCCGGGCATCCCACAGCCCGCGCGCCTCGGCGGCGCGAGCGTAGACGTCCGCCGCGGCGAACGCGACATCACGGGAGTACAGCAGGATCGCCTCGCGCAGCATCTCGCCCTTGCCGGCGATGCGCTCTTCAGTGATCTCGACCGTGACGCGGATGAGCTGAAGCGTCTGTGTGAGGCTCACGCTGCGCAGCAGCTCTCGAGGCGCGGCTGCGAAGATATCGGCGGCGATCCACGGAGTGGAGGTCGGATCATCGAACCACTGGATGAACGAAGTGATGCCCGCCTGGGCCACCAGCCCCACCGCAGAGCGGCGGGCTGGTGGCATGTCGGCGTACCAGGGGAGCGTATCTTCGAGGCGCTGGATCGTCGCGGTTGCGAGGTCGCCGGATATCCGACGCAGCCAGGCGAGCGTCGACGCCTTATCCATGGCGGCGGGAGACGATGCGGTCACACGCGACTCAGCTTTCGCCGCCGGCGCTTCCGCTTGCACCCGCGTTGACGTTGTGCAGGTCGTACTTCGCGATCGCCTGTGCAATCACGGCGCGGTCGACCTTGCCCTGGTCAGCGAGGCCCTGGAGCGCACGAACCACCATCGACGGACCGTCGATCTTGAAGAAGCGACGTGCTGCGGCACGAGTATCGGCGAACCCGAATCCGTCGGCGCCGAGCGTGTAGTAGTCGCCCGGAACCCACTGGCGGATCTGGTCCTGTACCGCGTGCATGAAGTCGCTCGTGGCGATGAACGGACCAGTTGTGCCCTGCAGCTTCTGCGTCAGGTACGGCACCTTGGGCTCTTCTTCAGGGTGCAGGAAGTTGTGCTCGTCGGCGGCGAGGCCGTCGCGACGCAGTTCGTTCCAGCTCGTGACCGACCAGACATCCGAAGCGATGCCCCAGTCGTTCGCAAGCAGCTCCTGTGCCTCGATCGCCCACGGCACGCCGACACCGGATGCGAGCAGCTGGACGCGGGGTCCATCACCTGAGCCTTCGGAGACACGGTGCAGACCCTTGAGGATGCCCTCGACGTCGACGTTCTCCGGCTCAGCGGGCTGCTTGAGCGGCTCGTTGTAGACCGTGAGGTAGTACATGACGTCGGGATCCGGGTGCGTACCGCCGTACATGCGGTCGATACCGGCCTGCACGATGTGCGCGACCTCATAGCCGTAGGCCGGGTCGTAGCTGA
Organism: Microbacterium zouquanmingi; assembly: GCF_052266695.1. NCBI lineage: Bacteria > Bacillati > Actinomycetota > Actinomycetes > Micrococcales > Microbacteriaceae > Microbacterium > Microbacterium zouquanmingi. The sequence continues at coordinate 553,872 of NZ_JBQPQZ010000002.1, read as the reverse complement.
TCGTGGCGGGGTTGGTCGAAGCGAGCAGCGGCGAGTGGCCGTCTGCGTGCTGCGTGCCCTCGCCCGCAAGCGTCGTGCGTCCAGCGGTCGCACCGATCACGAATCCGCGGACCATCTGGTCGCCGGCGGCCCAGAAGGCGTCACCCGTGCGCTGGTATCCGAACATCGAGTAGAAGATGTAGATCGGGATCAGCGGCTCGCCGTGCGTCGAGTACGAGCTTCCCGTTGCCGTGAGTGCTGCCGTTGCGCCGGCCTCGTTGATGCCGACGTGCATGATCTGGCCCTGCGGACTCTCCTTGTAGGCGAGGAGAAGCTCACGGTCGACCGCGGTGTAGTTCTGGCCGTTCGGGTTGTAGATCTTGGCGGTCGGGAAGTACGCGTCGATACCGAACGTGCGCGCCTCATCCGGGATGATCGGCACGATGCGCTCGCCGAAGCCCTTGACCCGCATGAGGTCTTTGAGCATGCGGACGAACGCCATGGTCGTGGCGACTTCCTGGTTGCCGGAGCCCTTCTTCGGGAAGGCGTAGTCCTTGTCCTCCGGCAGGTTGAGAGCAACGTGAGTGGTACGGCGCTCTGGGAGGAAACCACCGAGATCGCGGCGGCGGTCCAGCATGTACTGGATCGTCTCGTCCTGAGCGCCCGGGTGGTAGTACGGCGGACGGTACGGGTCAGCCTCGAGCTGCGCGTCCGTGATCGGGATCTGCATCGTGTCGCGGAACAGCTTGAGGTCGTCAAGCGTCATCTTCTTCATCTGGTGGGTCGCGTTGCGGCCTTCGAAGTGCGGTCCGAGACCGTAACCCTTGACGGTCTTGGCGAGGATGACAGTCGGCTGGCCCTTGTGCTCCATGGCCGCCTTGTAGGCCGCGTACACCTTGCGGTAGTCGTGGCCGCCGCGACGGAGCTTCCAGATCTGGTCGTCGGTGTAGTCCTTGACCAGAGCGGCTGCACGCTCGTCGCGACCGAAGAAGTTCTCGCGCACGAACGCGCCGCTCTCGGCCTTGTAGGTCTGGTAGTCGCCATCGGGGGTGACATTCATGAGGTTCAGCAGAGCGCCCTCAGAGTCATGTGCGAGCAGGTCGTCCCACTCACGGCCCCAGACGACCTTGATGACGTTCCAGCCCGCGCCGCGGAAGTAGGACTCGAGTTCCTGAATGATCTTTCCGTTACCGCGCACAGGCCCGTCGAGGCGCTGCAGGTTGCAGTTGATCACGAAAGTGAGGTTGTCCAGACCCTCGTTGGCTGCGACCTGCAGCTGTCCGCGGGACTCGACCTCGTCCATCTCGCCATCGCCGAGGAACGCCCACACGTGCGAGTCGGCGACGTCCTTGATGCCACGGTTGGCGAGATACTTGTTCGTCATCGCCTGATAGATGGCGTTGATCGGGCCGAGACCCATCGACACGGTCGGGAACTGCCAGAAGTCCGACATCATGCGCGGGTGCGGGTACGAGGGGATGCCGTTCGGCGCGCCGGACTTCTCCTGACGGAATGCGTCGAGCTGGCTTTCGCTCAGGCGGCCCTCGAGGAAGGCACGTGCGTACATTCCGGGGGAGGCGTGACCCTGGTAGAAGATCTGGTCGCCACCAGAAGCGTGATCCTGGCCGCGGAAGAAGTGGTTGTGGCCGACCTCGTACAGTGATGCTGCCGAGGCATAGGTGGAGATGTGACCGCCGACACCGATGCCGGGGCGCTGTGCGCGGTGCACCGTGATCGCTGCGTTCCAGCGGATCCAGTGGCGGTAGCGGCGCTCGAGCTCTTCATCGCCCGGGAATGCTGCCTCGTTCTCCGCGGCGATCGTGTTGATGTAGTCGGTGGTCGGAACCATCGGCACGTTCAGATGCAGCTCTTTGGAGCGCTTAAGCATGCTGAGCATGATCTCGCGGCCACGGCCGGGGCCCTTGACGTCGACGAGCTCGTCGAGCGACTGCTGCCATTCGCCTGTCTCGTCCGGATCACTGTCGAGGGGGCCCTGAGAGTACGGATCCTGGTCGTGAACGGTCACGTGGAACCTTTCGTCATGCTGGCAGGTCATGCCAAGGAAACGGGAAGCGACGCGGGAAGCCTTGTCGGCTTTGCACAACGCGCGCCGTATTCAGCCTAGCCGTCTTCCGCGATTACGTCGCGCATCCGAGAGGTCGTTAGAATAGATCCACCAGGGCCTTTAGCTCAGCTGGTAGAGCGCCACGTTTACACCGTGGATGTCATCGGTTCGATCCCGGTAGGGCCCACCAAGCAGTCGGGGCTTCACGGGACGTGCGCGGCTCGCATTCTGGGCGGTCCGCTCCGTCGGCTCATGTGTTCCGGATGAATCGGTCATGGACTCCGCATCTCCAGCGTGTTACGCGCGAGTATGGACGAGGTTCGCACGTCGCGCACCGGATGGAGCATGAACCGGCAAGACGCTCGGGTGCTGCTGCATCGCTACCTCAGACGTTTCGGAGACCGGCGCACGATGGGCTCCGATCTCAAAGCCGGGGTCGTCCTCGGCATGCACAGACGATGATTGAACAGCATCCCAGAATCGAAGGGCCTCCCATGACCGACAACTCCACCGTCGTCACATTCCTGAACTTCGCGCGCATCGAGACGCTTCGAATGTTCACGGCGATCAGCGCGAGCGCAGGCGGCGCCAACCGCTGGAACCACTACCGGGTCCCGACTCCCATCGACCAGCAGACCGTGATCCGCATGAACCGGGACACCCTCTACAGCGCTGCCATCATCGACGTATCCCAAGGCGCGACAATCACGGTGCCCGACACCGGCGGCCGATATCTGTCGGTGATGCTCGTCAACGAGGACCACTTCATCAACCGTGTGCTCCATGAGCCCGGTGAACACCGTCTCACGGCGGAAGAGCTGGGCTCCGAGTTCGTGCTCGCGGCCGTGCGCATCCTTGTCGACTCGGAGGACGAGAACGACGTCGCGATCGTCAACGCACTGCAGGCCCAGCTGGCGCTGTCCTCCGTCGCCGGGCGCGAACTTCCCGCTCTCGAGTACGACGCCGAATCCTTCGCCCAGACGCGTGACGCCGTGCTCACACTGGCGAAAGGGATGCCCGACTTCGATCGGGCCTTCGGGCGTGCGGACGCGGTCGATCCGATCCGCCACCTGCTGGGAACGGCATCCGGGTGGGGTGGGCTGCCCGAGCAGGAGGCGTTCTACGTGAATGTCGAGCCGGGGCTCGCTGTCAGCGAGTACACACTCTCGGTCGGTGAGGTGCCCGTCGACGGATTCTGGTCGATCTCCCTGTACAACGCCGACGGCTACTTCGCGCACAACGACGCGGGCCGGTACAGCGTCAACAACGTCACGGGATTCCGAGACGATGACGGCAGCATCACCGTCCGCTTCGGAGGCGACCCGTCCGCGCCGAACGCCCTCCCGTTGAGCGAGGGATGGAACTACCTCGTCCGCCTGTACCGACCGCGACCTGAGATCCTCGACGGCTCGTGGACGTTCCCGACCATCGGCTGAATCCGGTGACCGCCGCGTCGGACGCCGGGGGCACTCAAGTTCGGCGCCATCGAGCTCTTCATCGTCACCTTCGAAGGCAATGAACCGGATGCGGGCGTCGGTCGGTGCTGCAGGCGCTCAACGGGATCCCTTCGTGGCTGACGGACAACAACGCGGTCATCATGACCGTGCTGCTCGTCGTCATCGGGTTCAACGTGATCGGCAAGGGCCTCGGGATGTTGGTCTGAGGTCGATCCCGGTTGCGGTTTAGGCTCGGTTTCATGACGAGTGTGCCATCCGCCGATCATCCGATGCTGCGCACCCATCGTGCGCTTCGACCAGGGTTCGGCACCGAGGCTGCGGTATACGGAACGATCCTCGTCAGCGGACTCATCGCGGTGTCTTCTGCACACGGTGAGACCTCGGCCGTGGTGCTGGTCACGGTCGCGGTGACGGTGCTCGTATTCTGGGCGGCCCACGTGTACTCGGGGGCCGTCGCACGGCTCGGTGCGGATGACGAGGCGCAGGTCGGAGTGCGCGTCGCCGTCGCCCGCTCGGTGCGTCATTCGCTGGGGATGCTGAGTTCCGCCGCGGTGCCGGCGCTTGTGCTCCTGGCCGGGACTACCCGACTGATCCCGGATGACGTGGCGAACGAGCTCGCGCTGTGGTCCGGCACGGCGATCCTCGCGTTCCTCGGCTACGTTGCCTTCCTGCGCCGGGGAAGCGGAATGATCGTGCGGATCGCCGGCTCGGTTGTGACCGCGTCGTTCGGTGCTGTGTTCGTCGTGCTCAAAGCAGTCGTCCACTAGACGTCAGGTGTCCTCCGCGACGCGGATGAGTACCTTCCCGATCGCGCCGCGCTGAACAGCGTCGTGAGCGGCGGCGGTCTCCTCTAGCGGAAACCAGGTGAGTGGGAGTCCAGCCTCCTCACCGACGGGAAGCGCGTCGTCCTTCAGTGCAGCCGTGATGTCTTCAACGGCTGCGGCGAGCGCCTCTTCGCCGACGGTGTAGAGAAGCAATCCCTGCCAGCGCGTGTTCTTGGCGAAGCTGGTGACGATGGGGACGGAGATCGTGTCGCCCTTGTCGTTCGCGTAGAACGCGATCGAGCCGTGATTGGCGATCACGGCGACATCGAGCGCGGCGTTCATCGCGGGGGAGACCTCGACGATGTGGTCGACGCCGGACGGGGCGACTTCGAGAATGCGTTCGGCCAGCAGATCATCGGGATACCGAAACACGTGGTGCGCGCCGGCGGCGCGGGCGAGGTTCTCCTTCTCCTGGCCGCTCACCGTCGTGAGCACTCTTGCTCCGGCCCACACGGCGAGCTGGATCGCCGCATGGCCCACAGCTCCCGCTCCGCCCTGTACGAGCACCGCCCGGCCGGAGAGTGCCCCGGGCGAGAGACGCGACGGCCCGAATTCGTTCACCGTCAGCGCGCGATGCGCGGTCATCGCCGGTACGCCGAGACTCGCGGCGACGTCGAACCCGATCTCATCCGGCAGACGTACAACGCGGACAGCCGGGACGACCGTGGCGTCCTGAGCGGTCCCGGTCGGACGCTCGTGCGCTGCGAGGTAGACCCACACCCGATCGCCGACCTGCAGATTCGTGACGCCGTCGCCCACGGCATCCACGACACCGGCACCGTCCTGATTCGGCACGATCTGTTCGAACGGCATCGGCGTGCCCGATGCGGCTCGAGCCTTCCAGTCGGTGGGGTTCACTCCCGAGGCGTGGATGCGCACGCGCACCTCGCCAGGGCCCGGCCGTCCTGTTTCGCGCTCGATCAACGTGAGCGTCTCAGAGCCGCCCTTGCCCGTGTACACGATTGCTCTCATGCCGGGTGCAAGTCGGATGGGCCCGCGGGTATTCCGAGGTGGCGTCAACTGTCGGAGCCGGGTCAGGACTCCTCGTGCGTCCTCGGGTCGGCGTCGAAGAGGCGACCGTCGGGGCGACCTAACGCCGTGATCGCGGCGACCTCGGCATCATCGAGGACGACGGATGCTGCGGCCAGGTTCGCACGCTGGTGCTCCACAGACGACGCCTTCGGAATCGCGACGCTCTGCCGCGCGACATGCCACGCGAGCACCGTCTGGACGGGAGTGATGCCGTGAGCCGCGGCGATCTCTATGATCAACGGCTCCTGCACCAGCGCCTTCGCCCGCCCGATCGGGCTCCATGCCTCGGTGATGATCCCGTGCTCTCGGTGGTACGCGAGCTGCTCGGTCTGCGGGAGATACGGGTGCACCTCGATCTGGTTCACCACCGGTCGCACACCCGTTTCGCGCTCGAGCCGCTCGAGGTGCTCGGGCAGGAAATTCGATACGCCGATCTGGCGAACCGTGCCGCGTTCTTGCGCGTCGATGAGCGCGCTCCAGGCCTGTACATATTCGCCCTGGATCGGGTTAGGCCAGTGGATGAGATGCAGGTCCGTGGCATCCAGCCCGAGACGATCGCGACTCTCCTCGATGCTCCAGCGTGCCTTCTCCGACGGATGGTGCCGTCCGGGAAGCTTCGTCGTCACGATTACTTCAGAGCGTGCCGTCATAGCTTCCGCAACGCCTCGCCCGACTGCGCCTTCGTTCTCATAGTTGAACGCAGAGTCCACGAGTCGGTAACCGGCATCGATTGCGCTTGCGACGGCAGCGGCACCTGCGCTGCCGTTGAGGCGATAAGTGCCGAAACCGAGGGCAGGGAGCGTGAAGCCGTTGTGCGCTGTGCGGACGGGAAGTGCAGTCATCAAGGTCTCCTTCGAGAGTCGTGCCCCAGCGTACGCGGCATGATGGAGAGATGCGCTGCCCCTGCACCTCCGGTGACACATATGACGCGTGCTGCGGTCCGATCCTCTCCGGAACGATCGCCGCACCGACTGCTGAGCGGCTGATGCGGTCTCGATTCACCGCGTTCGCTACGGGAGACGCACCTTATCTTCTGCGGTCGTGGCATCCGTCCACGCGTCCTGCAGAACTCGAGCTCGACGACGACATCACCTGGACTCGCCTCGACATTCTCGACACCGTCGCGGGTGGCCCTTTCGATGCTCAGGGCGTCGTGGCGTTCGACGCTCACTTCCGCGGTGCGGACGGAGTGCGTGACTCCATGCGGGAACGCAGCCGCTTCCTCCGCGAGGATCGCGTGTGGACGTATCTCGACGGGGCGGCATACTGACGCATCGGATGTCGGCTGCCCCAGGTAGATTGGATATGTGAACGCCAGTCCCGAGCAGCAGCGAGTCCTTCTCGACATCGCAGACCTTGACCGCCGCCTCCAGCAGGCCGAACGTCAGCGCACGACGCCGGCCGAGGGACCGCGTATCAACGAGCTCGCCAAAGAACGCCAGGAACAGCTGCGCGAACTCACCAGGCTGACAGGCATCCGTGACGATGTCCGCACGGAGCTTGCTCGCGTGGAATCCGACGTGAAGGTCACCGAGCAGCGCCGCACGCGAGACAGCGACCGGCTCGCAACATCCACGAACTCGAAGGACGCACAGGCGTTCGAGCGTGAACTCGTCAGCCTTGCAATGCGCATCAGTGCTCTCGAGGACCAGCAGCTCGAGGTGATGGATCGCGCTGAGCAGGCGGAGTCCGATCTGGCCACGCAGCAGGCGCTCATCGACGCGACCACGGCTGAGGGCAGCGAGCTCACCGCTCGCGCCAAAGCCTCTATCGCGGCCGCTGCGACCGAGATAGCGCACCTCACTCGTGATCGTGAGGCGATCAGCGCCGATGTGCCGCCCGCGCTTCTTGACGAGTACACGCGCAGGGCGTCCCGGGGCATCGGCGTCGGCCTGCTGCGCCGAGGCACGTGCGAAGGGTGCCGCATGATGCTCTCCGGCACGCACCTCAACGAGGTTCGCCACGCTGCGCCAGATGCAGTGATCTCGTGCCCCGAGTGCGGTGCGATCCTGGTGCGTACCGACGAATCAGGACTGTGAGTCGTCGGGCGGCAGGCGATTCCCGAATCCTGCTGGCCCTCACCGACTCGGAGGGTGCTGTCGCGATCCGCGTGGACTCCGTCGGCTCCGAACTCGAGCGATTCGACCTCACATCGCGCGAGTTCTTCGACTGGATCCGTGCTGTCGAAGAAGCAGAGCGGCCACGCTGGGTGATCCGCAGTGCAAGGGATGTCTACCCGCGATTTCTCGCTGCCGGCGTGCAGCTGACGCGCGCACATGACCTGATGCTCTGCCATGCGATCCTCCGCGATACGGACGTCGTTGCCAGACCGCTCGCACCGTCTGCCGACTGGATTCCGGGCGAACCCGAAGCGGGCGAACCCGCACTCTTCGACACCGACGAGCGTTCTGGCGCGGCCACCGCGGCAGAACTCCAGGCGCAGCTTCAAGAGCAGTTGCGCGTGATCGCCTCAGATCGCACCGGCCGACTCGGGCTGCTGTGCGCCGCTGAATCCGGCGGAGGACTGATCGCAGAAGAGATGCGTGCTGCTGGACTCCCGTGGGATGCCGCCGAGCACGATCGCATCCTCACCGAGACGCTCGGCGCGCGCACTGCGGGCGGCGTGCCGTCGCGCATGGCGGAACTCGCCAGTGAGGTTCGCTTTCACCTGGGCGATGATCAGCTGCACCTCGACAGCCACGTGAAGCTGCTGCGCGCACTGCACCGGGTCGGCGTGAACGTCGAGTCGACGAGTCAGTGGGAGCTGAGCGAGATCGCGCACCCGGTGATCGCTCCCCTTCTGGCCTACAAGAAGCTCTCTCGACTGATGAGCGCCAATGGCTGGGCGTGGCTGGCGGAGTGGGTGAGAGACGGGCGCTTTCGCCCCGTGTATATTCCCGGCGGCGTTGTCACCGGGCGCTGGGCGTCGGCGGGCGGAGGAGCCCTGCAGTTGCCGCGGATGCTTCGTCCGGCCGTACGCGCGGACGCTGGGTGGACGCTGGTCGTCGCTGACGTCGCGCAGCTGGAGCCACGGATGCTCGCCGCGATGTCACAGGACCTCGCCATGGCTGAAGCCGCACGCGGCCAGGATCTGTACGCGGGTGTGGTGGCATCGGGAGCCGTCGCCACTCGCGAAGAGGCGAAGTACGCCGTGCTCGGCGCGATGTATGGCGCGACCACCGGAGATAGCGGACGACTCGTCCCGCGCCTGCGCAAGGTCTATCCCCGCGCGATGCATCGTGTGGATGCTGCCGCCAGAGAGGGAGAGAGCGGCGGCGTGGTCTCGACGAGCCTCGGTCGCTCTTCGCCTCGCCCCGATGCCGCATGGCAGAGCCAGCAATCAGACGCGCGGGAGTCCGGCGCCGACGGTGCGGCAGCGAAGATCGCCAAGCAGCGCGCCAGAGAGCGCGGCCGTTTCACCCGCAACTTCATCGTGCAGGGCACCGCAGCGGAGTGGGCGCTGATCTGGCTGGCGGAGATACGTCATCGCTTGAGGCAGCTTCCTGAAGCGCCAACGGTTGCCCCGGCATCCGGACCTTTCGCCCGAAGGGCGCACTTGGCGTTCTTCTTGCATGACGAGGTGATTCTGCACGTCCCGCAGGAGCAGGCGGATGCTGCGGCCGACGCCGTCCGTGAGGCCGCGGCCGTTGCGACGCGACGTCTCTTCGGATCATTCCCCATCGACGTCCCTCTCGACCTGCAGGTCGTGCAGACAGCAGAGAAGTAGACTGGGCACGCGAATGGGTCGGCCAGACGGTCGCGTTGCGGGAGACCGCACCGAGGAACGTCCGGGCTCCACAGGGCAGGATGGTGGGTAACACCCACCCGGAGCAATCCGCGAGACAGTGCCACAGAGAGCAGACCGCCGCGATCCCCGCTCGTCGGTGAACGCGGTAAGGGTGAAAGGGTGGTGTAAGAGACCACCGGGGGTCATGGCGACATGACCTGCCAGGTAAACCTCGTCCGGAGCAAGGTCAGACAGAGGATGTTGACGCGGCTCGCCGAGTCCTCGGGTAGACCGCTGGAGCGGCGCGGCAACGCGTCGCGTAGATAGATGACCGTCGAAGGGAGCCCCGAGAGGGGCCCTGGAACAGAACCCGGCGTATCGGCTGGCCCATTCGCCCCACGCCTGCACCGAAACTGCAAAACCACGCCGAGACAGCGTTGTATCGCTGCTGTCTCGGCGTGGTTTTGCAGTTTTGCGAAGGAGGGAAGCGGCTCAGTCCGCGGCGAGCGAGGCCGCGCCGATGATCCCGGAGTTGTTGCGGTGGATTGCCGGAATGATCGGAGTGTTCAGCTCGAGCAGCGGAAGGAAGTCGTCTGCGTTCTTCGAAACGCCGCCGCCGACGACGAAGAGGTCGGGGCTGAAGAGGAACTCGACGTGCGTGTAGAACGCCTGCAGACGCTCTGCCCACTCGGCCCAGGTCAGGTTCTCGCGCTCGCGAGCCGAGGTAGCGGCCCACTTCTCCACCGAGTCGAACTCACGGAAGTTCAGGTGACCGAGCTCGGAGTTCGGCACCAGAACGCCGTCGTAGAGGAACGCGGAGCCGATGCCGGTTCCGAGGGTGGTCAGGATGGTCAGACCCTGCACATCGCGCGCGGCGCCGTGGCGTGCTTCTGCGACACCGGCAGCATCCGCGTCGTTGACGAACACGATGTTGCGGTTCAGGCCATCACGGAAGAAGCGCTCGGCGTCGAAGTCGAGCCATTCCTTCGAGACATTCGCCGCGGACATCGTCTTGCCGCGCTTGACGATCGCCGGAAACGCGACGCCGAGGGGGAGTGCGGAGTCCTCGACCTCCAGCGTCTTCAGTACGCTCTGGACGGCTGCGAGCACGTCCTGCGGGGATGCGCCCTCAGGGGTGGGGACGCGAACCCGGTCCGACGCCATCGTGCCGTGGGAGAGGTCGACGAGTCCTGCTTTGATGCCTGTGCCGCCGATGTCGACGCCGATCGCTTTTGCCATGAGTAATAGCCTAGCGAGAGTGCGCGGCGCCACTAGGATCGTGACAAAGCCTTACGAAGGGATGAGCCATGTCTCGCGGAGAAGATTCGTACATGTCCAATGGTGAGCGAAAGTACTGGTACAACACCGAAACGGGTGAGGTCGAGTACGGCTATGTCTCGCCCGCTGTCGACCGGGTAGGGCCCTTCGATACGGCTGAAGCCGCGTCGCACGCGGTGCAGACTCTGCGCGAGCGGTCCGAAGCGTGGGCGGTCGAAGAGGCCATCGATGAGGACTGGCGCAAAGTGACCGACACGGACGGGAAGTAACTCACCGTATGAGCATGGACAAGCAGCGCGATTTCGTGTTGCGCACCATCGAAGAGCGGGGCGTGAAGTTCGTGCGCCTGTGGTTCACCGACGTCATCGGCACGCTCAAGTCTGTTGCGATCGCACCTGCCGAGGTCGAGGGCGCCTTCGCCGAGGGCATCGGCTTCGACGGATCCGCGATCGAAGGCCTCACGCGCACTCACGAGTCCGATCTGCTCGCGCAGCCCGATCCGACGACCTTCCAGATCCTGCCCTGGCGCGGAGAGATCGACCCCACCGCGCGCATGTTCTGCGACCTCACCATGCCTGATGGTGAACCCGCGGTTGCGGATCCTCGCAACGTGCTCAAGCGCACCCTCGCACGGGCGGCGGATGCCGGCTTCACGTTCTACACGCACCCCGAGATCGAGTTCTATCTGCTCAAGTCGTCGGTGATCGGACCAGAAGGCCCGGTCCCGGTTGACTCCGCGGGGTACTTCGATAACGTCCCCGGCGGCACGGCGCACGACTTCCGTCGTCGTTCGGTGCGGATGCTGGAGGACTTGGGCATCTCCGTCGAGTACAGCCACCATGAGGGCGGCCCCGGCCAGAACGAGATCGACCTCCGCTATGCGGATGCCCTCGCGACTGCCGACAACATCATGACCTTCCGCACTGTGGTGAAGGAGGTCGCGATCGAGCAGGGTGTCTACGCAACGTTCATGCCGAAGCCGATGAGCGATCAGCCAGGCAGTGGCATGCACACGCACATGTCGCTGTTCGAGGGCGATCAGAACGCCTTCTGGGAAGAGGGCGCGAAGTATCAGCTCTCGAAGACCGGTCGCCACTTCATCGCGGGTCTTCTCAAGCACGCCAATGAGATCGCTGCGGTCACGAATCAGTTCGTGAACTCGTACAAGCGTCTCTGGGGCGGCGACGAGGCACCGAGCTTCGTGACGTGGGGCCACGCCAACCGCTCGGCACTCGTGCGCGTTCCGATGTACAAGCCGAATAAGAGCCAGTCCTCGCGCGTCGAGTACCGCGGCCTCGATTCGGCTGCGAACCCTTACCTTGCCTACGCGCTGCTGCTTGCTGCTGGGCTGAAGGGCATCGAAGAGGAGTATGAGCTGCCTGCAGAGGCGGAGAACAACGTCTGGTCGCTGAGCGATGCGGAACGTCGCGCGCTCGGCTACTCGTCCTTGCCGGCGAGCCTCGACCACGCACTCGAGCTGATGCAGGACTCGGAGCTCGTAGCGGAGACGCTTGGCGAGCAGGTGTTCAACTACGTGCTGCTCAACAAGCGCAAGGAGTGGGAGGCCTACCGCGGCCAGGTCACTCCGTTCGAGCTGAAGAGCAACCTCGAACTGCTCTGATCGATGGCCCGGTCAGAATCCGCGCTTTCGCGCTCGGCACTGGCACGATTCGGCTTCACTGATCTGACCTCGAGTGCGGCAGCGGTGCAAGAGCTGTCCGAGCTGGTCGGGCTCGACGGCGCGCTGCTCCTGAACGGCGCGGTGGCCGCCGACCCTGATTCCGCGGCGGAGGGGATGCTGCGGGTTGCGCGGCGCGATCCAGCGATCTTGCGATCACTTCTGGACGATCCAGAGACGCGGAAGATCGTTTGGCGAGTGTTCGGAGCATCCACTGGGCTTGCTGACTTCTTTCTGCGGCATCCGGAGCAGTTGTCGATACTGACCGATACCGGGCCGCTCGTGCCCAGCTCGGCGACGCTGCGCGAGCGGCTGCTCGACGCCGTCGGCGCGGTCGACGGCGTCGCTGCACACAGCGACGAGACGGCTTGGGTCGCGTTGCGGATCGCATACCGCCGATCCCTTGCGGAGATCGCAGCGATCGATCTGACGACCCCCGAACCCGCAACACGCATCGCGGCGATCTCCGCTGCCCTCGCTGATGCGGCTGGAGCGGCGCTCGAGGCCTCGCTCGCCGTGGCCAGGGCGAAGGTCGCGGAGACTGTGCCTGCCGAGCAGGTGGTGCTCACCCAGCTTGCGATCATCGGCATGGGCAAGGCGGGGGCAAGGGAGCTCAACTACGTCAGCGATGTCGATGTGATCTTCGTCGGCGGGTCGCTGGATGAGGACGTTCTCGAAGAGGGACGCGCAATCGACATCGCGACCCGCCTGGCCAGGGAGACCATCCAGGGTATCTCCGGCATCGAGGTAGAGCCGCCGCTGTGGGAGGTCGATGCGAACCTCCGCCCCGAGGGCAAACAAGGTGCGCTCGTCCGCTCGCTCGCCTCCCACCTCGCGTACTACGATCGCTGGGCGCAAAGCTGGGAGTTCCAAGCGCTCCTGAAAGCACGGCAGATCGCCGGCGATGAGGCGCTGGGCGAGGCATACCTGGAAGCCGTGCAGCCGAAGATTTGGTCGAGCGCCGCACGGGAGAACTTCGTCGACAGCGTGCAGCGGATGCGGGAGCGCGTCACCGAGCACGTCGATCCGGAGGATGCTCCGTACCAGCTGAAGCTCGGCGTCGGCGGCCTTCGGGACATCGAGTTCACCGTGCAGCTGCTGCAGCTCGTGCACGGCCTCACAGATCCAGACATCCGCACGCGCGGTACGCTGGAGAGCCTTGACGCTCTGGTGGCCGGTGGATACATCGGACGAGCGGATGCTGCGATCTTCGCCGCCGACTACCGGACGCTCAGACTGCTCGAGCACCGGCTGCAGCTGAAAGACCTGACCCGCACTCACCTCATGCCGCGAACGAACGAGGAGCTGCGCGTCCTGGCACGCGCGACGGGACTCGCAGACAGCGCCAAGGGCGTGTGGGAGCTCTGGGAGCGCGTGCGACGTGAAGTGCGCGACATCCACACCAGGCTCTTCTATCGGCCGCTCCTGAGCGCCGTTGCGGGCCTTCCCGAAGAGGAGCGCACACTCTCCACGGAGCAGGCGAGAGATCGCCTGGCAGCGATCGGCTTCCGCGATCCTGCCGGTGCTCTGCGCCATATCGGCGCACTGACCTCCGGCATCAGCCGCAAGGCGACGATCCAGCGGCACCTGATGCCGATCATGGTGAGCTGGTTCGGCGACGGCAGCGACCCCGACTACGGTCTGCTCTCGTTTCGCCGCATCAGCGAGCGTCTCGGTGACACCTCCTGGTTCCTGCGGATGCTGCGCGACTCTGCCGGAGCGGCCGAGCACCTGACCACTCTGCTGTCTTCATCGCGCTACGTCGGCGAACTGCTCGAGTGGATCCCGGAGTCGGTGGCATGGCTGGACGAGATGTCTCGGCTGCGTCCCCGCGGAGCAGACAAGCTCGACGAAGAGGCCAGGGCGATCCAGACTCGTCATGGGTCGGTGACCTCCGCGCTGAAGGCCGTACGGGCGCTGCGGCGCCGCGAACTGCTGCGCACGGCGATGGGCGCGGTGCTCGATGTTCTGAGCATCGAGGAGCTCGCGGCGGCGCTGAGCACCATCACGGACATCACGATCCAGGCCGCTCTGCGAGCAGTGCGCCGAGAAGTCGTTCCTGCGGAGGAAGATGATTTCGAGTTCGCCATCATCGGCATGGGAAGATTCGGCGGGGCAGAGCTCGGTTTCGGCTCCGACGCCGACATCCTCTACGTGTACGACGCGAATGGCGTCGACCCTGAGCGTGCCCAGACTCTCGCGAAGCAGCTGGTAGCAGGTCTGCGTGAACACCTGACCGACAACAAGGTTCCGCTCGACCTCGACGCTGATCTCCGCCCTGAGGGCCGCAATGGGCCGCTCGTGCGCTCTCTTGCCGCGTACACCGAGTACTACCGCCGTTGGTCGGTGTCGTGGGAGGCGCAGGCGCTGCTGCGCGCCAGAGGCGTAGCCGGCAGCCCCGGCTTGACCGCACGCTTCATGACTCTTGCTGACAGCATCCGCTACCCGGTCGACGTCGAAGAGCAGGGCCTGCGTGAGATCAAGAGGATCAAGGCGCGCATCGAGGGCGAGCGGCTGCCGCGGGGCGCGGACCCGCACCGGCACCTCAAGCTCGGGCCCGGCGGGCTCAGCGATGTCGAATGGCTCGTACAGTTGCTTCAGCTGCAGCACGCGCACGCGGTGCCAGAGTTGCGCACGACCTCGACGCTGGAGGCGCTGCACGCCGCGTCTGATGCAGAGCTTCTCACCGAGGAAGATGCGGAACTGCTGCGCGAAGCCTGGCTGCTGGCCAGCAGGCTGCGGTCCGCGATCACGCTGCGCACCGGACAGACCACCGATGTGCTGCCGTGGGACCGCCATGAGCTCGACGCCATCGGACGCCTGCTGGACTATCCCGATCGTTCGGCGAACGACGTCGAAGAGGACTACCTCGGCACGACTCGTCGTGCTCGTCGCGTGTTCGAGAATCTCTTCTACGGCTGAGGCTTCCGCGCCCAGTTGCAGATTTGTCGGCTCTAGCTCAGGCTGAGCACATGACTGGGACGTACGGCATCATCTGGAATCCTTCGAAGATCGACGAGGACACGCTGCGCAGCGCGGTGGCTGCGGGCCTCGGCGACGACGTGCGCTGGTGGAAGACCAGCGAGGACGACCCGGGCCGTGGGATGGCGCAGGAGGCTGTGGATGCCGGCTGCGGCACGGTGATCGCCGTCGGCGGCGATGGGACCGTGAGAGCGGTAGCCGAGGCTCTTGCCGGCACCGATGTCGTTGTGGGCATCGTTCCGCAGGGCACTGGCAATCTGCTGGCCCGCAATCTGGCAGTTCCGCTGGACGACATTCCTGCGGCTTTGGAGCGGATTCGCGCTGGCGTAGATCGGCGCATAGATCTCGGCTGGGTGCGCTTCGACGATGAGGACGAGCGTGCTTTTGCGGTCATGGTGGGTTTCGGAGTAGACGCGCAGATGCTCGTCGAGACCGATGACGATCTCAAGGATCGCGCAGGCTGGCTCGCCTACGTTGAGGCGATGGGACGCGCGATGGCGGGCACCGAGATGACCGATGTGACGCTCACGATCGATGACGGCGAGCCGCAGGAAATTCGCGGACATACCCTCCTCATCGGCAATTGCGGCATGGTGCAGGGCGGTGTGCGTCTGCTTCCGGATGCGGTTCTCGACGATGGGCGTCTGGATCTGCTGCTGGTGAGCTCGGAAGGCGCGCTGCAGTGGCTCGATACCGTGCGCTCCGTGGTCTGGGACAACGGTATCCGCCGTCTGCTCACGCGGGGTGAGGAAGCCATCAGCACCGATTCGACAGATCATCTGAGCGCGGAGCGCATTCGAGTGGGATTGAGCTCGCCCCTGGCGTTCGAGGTGGACGGCGAAGAAGTCGGCGAGGTCTCATCGTTTGAAGTACGGGTGCAGGCCGGTGCACTCCGGGTGCTCTGAGTGTGGTGAACCCAAAAGTGCCGGACCTCGCTGTGGGCGAGAGCCGGCACTTTCTTCTGTGGGGGGAGCTGACGGTCAGACGCCGTAGTAGAGCTCGAACTCGAACGGGTGCGGTCGCTGAGCGATCGGCAGGATCTCGTTCTCCATCTTGTACGAGATCCAGGTCTCGATGAGCTCTTCGGTGAACACGCCGCCCTCGAGGAGGAACTGGTGGTCTGCACGCAGGTCCTCGAGCGAGTCGAGCAGCGAGTTGGGGACCTGCGGGATGTTCTTCGCTTCCTCTGGGGGAAGCTCGTACAGGTCCTTGTCGATCGGCGCGAGCGGTTCGATGCGGTTCTTGATGCCGTCGAGTCCTGCCATCAGCTGAGCAGCGAAGGCAAGGTACGGGTTGCTCGAAGCATCCGGGACGCGGAACTCGATGCGCTTGGCCTTCGGGTTCGATCCCGTCAGCGGGATGCGGATCGCCGCTGAGCGGTTGCCGGCGGAGTACGCGAGGTTGACCGGTGCTTCGAAGCCCTTCACCAGGCGGTGGTAGCTGTTCAGTGAGGGGTTCGTGAACGCGAGGACGGCGTTGGCGTGCTTGAGCAGACCACCGATGTACCAGCGGGCGATGTCGCTGAGCTGACCGTAGCCAGCCTCGTCATAGAACAACGGCTTGCCCTCGCTCCACAGCGACTGGTGCGTGTGCATTCCCGAGCCGTTGTCGCCGTACAGAGGCTTGGGCATGAACGTGACTGTCTTGCCCCACTGCTCGGCGGTGTTCTTGATGATGTACTTGAACTTCAGGATGTCGTCCGCTGCGTGGACCATCGTGTCGAAGCGGTAGTTGATCTCCTGCTGACCACCGGTGCCGACCTCGTGGTGCGAGCGCTCGAGAGCGAAGCCCGCCTCGATGAGGTTGAGAGTCATCTCATCGCGCAGATCTGCGGTTTTGTCGACGGGGGCGACGGGGAAGTAGCCGCCCTTGTACGGCGTCTTGTTGCCGAGGTTTCCGCCCTCTTCTTCACGGGCGGTGTTCCACGCGCCCTCTTCGGAGTCGACGCTGTAGGAGCTGGTGTTCGAGGTCACCGAGTAGCGGACGTCGTCGAAGATGTAGAACTCGGCCTCAGGGGCGAAGAACGCGGTGTCGGCGATGCCGGTCGACGCGAGGTACTTCTCGGCCTTCTTGGCCACCTGACGCGGGTCCTTCGAGTAGATCTCACCGGTGCGCGGGTTGTAGATGTCGAACAGCATCACGAGCGTCTTGGCCTCGCGGAACTGGTCGAGGTAGGCCGTGGTGACATCTGGAATGAGCTGCATGTCGGACTCGTGAATGCTGGCGAATCCGCGGATGGACGACCCGTCGAAGAGCTGTCCATCGGTGAAGAATGCCTCGTCGACGGTCGATGCCGGGATGTTGAAGTGCTGCTGCACACCTGGCAGGTCGGTGAAGCGGATGTCAAGGAACTTGACGTCGTTCTCCTTGATGTAGCTCAGTACTTCGGACGAATCGGTGAACATGTATCACTCCTGGATGATTCGGGTTGTTGGTCTTGAGACCTTCACGAAGACTATGGGCGAGGCATTACTCCGCCGTGTCCTCTTTGTTTCAGCCATGTTACAGACCCTCGGTAGACTGACTCGGTGACCGAAGAACGCAATTCATACCCAGGTGAGCGTCTCGGCCTCCCCGAAACCGGCCACGGCAGCATCGGCAGAGCCGGTCGCCGCATTGGCGCACTCGTCATCGACTACCTCGCGGCAACACTGATCGCCACAGGGTTCTTCGGCTACGACCAGTTCGCCCTGCCCGACGAGGCGGGGCTCACCCTGTTCGCTCCGATGATGGTCTTCGCGGCTCTTCAGATCATTTTCATCCCGACTCTGGGCGGAAGCCCTGGACACCGCATTCTCGGGATGCGCGTGGTGCGTATGGGCGGTGGATGGGTAGGGCTCTGGCGCCCGATCGTACGAACGCTCCTCTTGGTGATCGTCGTTCCCGCGGTGATATGGGACGCCGACCAGCGCGGACTTCATGACAAGGCCGCGGGAACGATCCTGATCCGCGGTTAGGCGCGGCCGCGATTGCGTCTTCGTGCTGCCTTGGGCGCACGAACGCCGAGGAAAGAGCGCGCCGGGTCGACGATGAATCCTCGCCGCAAGGCCTCCCGGCCGATCAGCATCCGAAACCCCATCTCGTCTCTTCTGCTGAGAGTCACTTCCGCGATGATGGGTTGATCAACGAGGCGGATGGCCAGCAGAACCACCAGTCGCTGCTGCGCATGTCCTGAAGAACTGCGCACCTCACGACGATCGTGGATCGGGCATTCCACGATCGTGGCATCCGCATCGGTGTCCTGCCATGGATTCACGCGGAACCGCACCCAGTCTTCACCCTCGCGATCGAACTCTACGATGTCGAACGCATGCAGAGAAGAAGTCCGTGCACCGGTGTCGATCTTGGCCTTGATCCAATCGACGCCGACATCCGGCAGGCTCACCCATTCACGCCACCCGATAAGAGTGTTTGAATGGGATGTCATAACCACGCGATACATCTTGGCAGGAAATCTACGTGAAGATCGCCGTCCTCTCCCGTGCACCGCAGGCATACTCCACCCAGCGTCTACGCGCGGCTGCACAACAACGCGGCCACGACGTCAAAGTGCTCAACACTCTGAAGTTCGCCATCGACCTCACCGGTGACGAACCAGACCTGCACTTCCGCGGAAAACAGCTGAGCGACTACGACGCGATCCTTCCGAGGATCGGCAGTTCGATCACCTATTTCGGCACCGCTGTGGTGCGCCAGTTCGAGCAGATGGACGTCTACACGCCCAATACGGCCAACGGCATCTCCAGTGCGCGTGACAAGCTGCGCGCGAGCCAGATCCTCTCGAGGCATGGCATCGCGATGCCGGCGACGGCATTCGTGCGCAATCGCGCTGATGTACGTCCGGCGATCGAGCGCGTCGGCGGCGCCCCCGTGGTGATCAAGCTGCTCGAGGGAACCCAGGGCATCGGCGTCATCCTCGCGCCTCAGGTGAAGGTCGCCGAGGCGATCATCGAGACACTGCATTCCACGCGGCAGAACGTGCTGATCCAGAAGTTCATCGCCGAGAGCCGCGGCCGTGATATCCGTGCGCTCGTCGTCGGGGATCGTGTCGTTGCGGCGATGCGTCGAGTCGCCGCTGGTGACGAGTTCCGATCGAACGTTCACCGCGGCGGCAGCGTCGAGGCCGTGCAGCTCGACCCGGCGTACGAGGCGGTTGCCGTGCGATCGGCGCAGATCATGGGATTGCGGGTCGCGGGTGTCGACATGCTCGAGGGCGACGACGGGCCGCTGGTGATGGAAGTGAACTCTTCACCGGGTCTGCAGGGAATCGAGCAGGCGACGAAGCTCGACGTCGCGGGCGCGATCATCGACTACATCGCCGCGCAGGTCGCGTTCCCCGAGATCGACGTACGGCAGCGCCTGACGGTGTCCACCGGCTACGGGGTGGCGGAGCTGAGTGTGCACCACGCCGCAGAGCTCGTGGGCAAGACTCTGGGGGAGTCAGGGCTGTGGGAGCGAGATATCACCGTGCTGACGCTGCACCGCGGCGTGAGCGTGATCCCCAACCCCCGCAAGAACTTCGTGCTCGAGGCCGATGACAGGCTGCTCTGCTTCGGAAAGCTCGACGAGATGCGATCGATGATCCCCGAACGACGCCGACGCCGTGCGAAGGTGCGCAAGCTCCCGAAGGCGCCGCTCATCTGACGATGCGTGCGCAGCGTTCCCGCACCCTCAGGCTCAGCGCGGGCGCTGTGCCCGCATCTTCGTCGGGTCGATCCCCTTCGGGATCGGCAACGACGCGACAGACTGCGAGACGGAGTCGATCCGGCGGATCACGGCAGCGAGCGTGGTCTTGTTGATCGCGTTGGGAAGCTTCTTGATGGTCTTGGCGAGATCGGAGATCGCGACGTCGTCATCGCCGTGGCCGACGTAGAAGACGTTGACCGGCACGCCGTGTGCGACACGCTGAGCCTTCGTGCGCTCCTCGTTGATCAGGCGCGTGAGTCGTCCCCGCGAGCCCTCGCCGACGATCACAATGCCGCCGCGGCCGATCGCGCGGTAGACCGCTTCCTGCGTCTTCGGGTTGATGCCGACCGGAGTGTCAGACGCCTGCCACTTGCGGCCGAGACTGCTGCTGAGGATGTGACCGGTCGCACCGGGCATTCCGTCGATCTTCTGGTACATCGCCGTCGTCGATAGACGCGTCATCAGGAACAGCGCACCCAGCACACCGAGCATGAGGCCGGTGACGCCCCAGAGCACGAGCGACCAGATCTGGAATGGCGGGATGAGGTAGCCGATGACAAGACCGATCAGCACACCCGCAACGAGGATTGCGATCTGCGCCCACGGCAACCACCCATACACCTCGCGTGTGAACCGGAAGAGGGACTTGATCTGGGAGAAGAACCCCGGACGCTTTTCGGGTTCAGGAGCACGCTTAGCCATACCCACCAGAATACCGATTCAACGCAGTGTTGAAGTTCGCGTTCGCGGGGGGCGCACTTGTCATGCACATTGTCGTAGGTTGACGGATCTCTCCACATTCACGTCGCTGCCGGCGCGGAGCGGTGATCGGATGCGATGTGATGAGGCGATGACCGAGATTGCAGCCCCCTCTGATTCCTCTGCTCTGGTGCCCGGCGTCCATCGTCGGGTCCGCACAGTGGATGGAGGCGAGGGGCCGTTCTCCGGCGCGCTGGTGGTCTACGAAGACAGCGTCGCTGTCTGCATCGATACGCAGGAGCTTTCAGAATGGGGCGGATGGGCATACTCCGACACCGAGCATGTGTGCGGGATCCTCGATGTTCGTCGCCGGAGGGACGGACACGACGCGCTTCTGCCGTGGTGCACGCAGCGAGTGGAGACCTTTCTGGGGCGAAGGCGCGCCGCGAATGCACTGCTCGCACCGGGCGAGCTCGCCACGCTCACTGCCAGTTTCCTCCGAGGTCTGCGCGAACTCGGTGATGCGGCGTCGGACGGAATCGGCGACTGGTGGCTGACAGGCGACGGGCGTCCTCTTTTCGTCCACGGTGACGGGGGTGCCGCTCGTTCGCGCACCGGAGGCCTCGTCGAGAGGCTCACCGCACACACGAATGATCGCGCCACCCTGCGAATACTGGACGAAATGCAGAGTGCACTTCGTGAACGCCGACACCATCACGATGACGACGTGCGCTGGGAGGGTGAGCTGTTCGCGATCGCTGCGCCCCGCGCGCTGCGAACGGACATCTTCGCTCCGGAGAAGGCTTCAGATGTGCAATCAAGGCGTGCGCTGCGCCCCGGAACGGAGATGCGACGACCGTTGCGGCGATCGCTGCGCGAATCACGCACGTCTCAGCGCGCATGGCGAAAGCTGCTCACCACCCTGCGTGGGCTCGCCGGCTCATCGCACGACGGCGCGATGTCGCTCCTGCACCGACGCACTGAAGGGAAACCGCGTGGTGCGGCTGCGACACCTCGTACCGGACCACCACCCACGCGCAAGCGGGCGCTGATCGTCGCGGGAGCGCTGGCGGGGCTCGTCCTCGTCGTCGGTCTGATGTGGCCGGAAGGGCAGGATCCTGAGGCGGCGCAGGCATCGCAATCGACGCCGAAGAGCACACCGGATGCTGAGGTCCCACCTCCGGCAGCAGAGGAACAGGGCGGCGCGGAGACGGAAGAACCGCAGGAAGAGCCCTCACCAGCAGTGGAGGAGCAGGCGCTCGACGCAGTGCCAGCGATGCTCCAGAGCATCGCTGCGTGTGCCGAAGCGCGTCTCGAGTCCTGTCCGCAAGCGCTGTCAGCTGGTGTCGCTGTGCCGGCCGCCGGTCCCGTATCTCACGGCCCAGATGGCAGCACGGCTGAGCTCGTCGATGACTACGGTGACGTCGCTGTCGTCAGGCTCACGCCGATCGACGCGAACGCGGAGTCGTCGGGGCAGATTCTCGTGCTTGAGCGCGACAGACAGAAATGGCTGGTGCGCGACATCTACGACGTCGCGCACCAGCCAGATTAGTTCGAACCGCTATCAGGCTCCGAGGTCGGCTGCGAAGTTCGCTGCCTCGAGGCGAGCCTTGACCGCTCCGAGGAAGCGCGCCGCGTCGGCACCGTCCACGATGCGGTGGTCGTACGAGATCGCGAGATATGCGTAGGAACGCACAGCGATCGCGTCGATGCCGTCGACGGTCACGACGCCGGGGCGCTTGAAGACCGTGCCGGTGCCGAGGATCGCCGACTGCGGCAGGAATACGAGCGGAGTGTCGAACAGCGCGCCACGCGAACCGGTGTTGGTGATGGTGAACGTGCCACCGGCCAGCTCGTCGGGTTTCAGCTTGTTGTCACGAGTGCGCGCTGCGAGGTCTGCGATGTCGTGAGCGAGCTGAGCGAGGTTCTTCGTCGCAGCGTCACGAACGACCGGCGTGAGAAGACCGCGCTCGGTGTCGACCGCGATGGAGATGTTCTCGGTCGCCGGGTAGACGATGTTCTCACCGTCCACCGTTGCGTTGATGATCGGGAACGCCTGCAGAGCCTCAGCTGCCGCGAGCGTGAAGAACGGGAGGAAGGAGAGCTTGTCGCCCGTCTTCTTCAGGAACTCGTCCTTGACGCTGTTGCGGTAGTTGGCCAGGGCCGTGACATCGACCTCGACGAAGGTCGTCAGCTGAGCGGTCTGCTGCAGGGATGCGACGGCGCGCTCGGCGACGACCTTGCGCAGACGAGACATCTTCTGCGTCGTTCCGCGCAGCGGCGAGACCTCGACAGGCGCAGCGGCAGGGGCTGCAGCTGCAGCCGGAGCTGCGCTCTTGGATTCTGCGGCCTTGAGGACATCTTCCTTGCGGATGCGTCCGCCGACACCGGAACCGGTGACGGTTGCCAGGTCGATGCCCTGCTGCGAAGCCAGACGGCGCACGAGCGGGGTCACGTAGAGCGAGTCCTTAGCGCCGTCAGCAGGAGCCGGTGCAGCGGCAGGAGCCGGAGCTGCCGGTGCTGCAGCAGGTGCGGGGGCCGCCGGAGCTGCTTCGGGAGCCGGAGCTGCCGCAGGAGGAGCTGCTGCTGCAGGAGCAGGAGCAGGAGCCTCCGCAGGAGCAGCAGGTGCTGCGGCCGGAGCGCCAGAGCCGACGCGGGCAAGAACACCGCCGACCTCGACGGTTTCGTCCTCTGCAGCAACGATCTCCTGCAGAACACCAGCGACCGGCGAGGGGATCTCGGTGTCGACCTTGTCTGTGGAGATCTCCAGCAGAGGCTCATCGACCGCGACCTCGTCACCGATCTGCTTCAGCCAGCGAGTGACCGTGCCCTCGGTGACACTCTCACCGAGTTCAGGGAGTCGGATGTCGGTCGCGTCTGCGGATGCCGTAGGCGCAGCCTCGGCAGCCGGAGCGGGCTCAGCCGCCGGGGCCGCTTCGGCCGGAGCGGGCTCCGCAGCTGCCGGAGCAGCCTCAGCGGGGGCCTCTGCAGCGGCAGCACCGCTGCCATCGCCGATGCGGGCAAGCAAGGCGCCGACCTCTACGGTCTCGTCTTCGGCCACGAGGATCTCCTCGATGACGCCGCTGACCGGCGAAGGAATCTCGGTATCGACCTTGTCGGTCGAGATCTCGAGCAGGCCTTCGTCCGCCTGAACGGTGTCTCCCACCTGCTTCAGCCAGCGGGTGACCGTACCCTCTGTGACGCTCTCTCCGAGAGCGGGGAGGACCACGGATGTGCTCATGACGGAGTCTCCTTCAAGAATGTGTATGACATATTCAGCTTAGTGACCCTGACACCGGTTGGTGTTCAGAGGGCGTGCAATGGTTTTCCGGCGAGTGCGAGGAAAGCCTCGCCGAGTGCCTCGCTCTGGGTCGGATGCGCGTGGATGAGAGGCGCGATGTCTTCGGGATGCGCTTCCCACGCGACGGCGAGTTGCCCTTCGGTGATGAGCTCGCCCACGCGATCGCCGAGCAGGTGAACACCCAACACAGGGCCATCCTTGAGGCGGACGACCTTCACGAGACCGCTCGTGCCGATGATCTCGCTCTTGCCGTTCCCGGCGAGGCTGTACTCGTAGGAGATGACGCCAGCGGATCCGTGCGCTGCGATAGCGGCGTCTTCGGTGATTCCGACTGACGCGACCTCTGGGTTGCAGTATGTGATCTTGGGAATCTGCGACTCGGCAATCGGCGCAGGGGAGAGCCCTGCGATCCGCTCTGCAACGGCAATGCCCTGCAGGAACCCGCGGTGAGCGAGCTGGAGCCCCGGCACGATGTCGCCGACAGCCCAGACATGAGGCGCCGACGTGCGCAGTTCCTCATCTGCGGTGACGAAACCGCGCTCGAGAGTTACCCCGGCCTCTTCGAAACCGAGGTCAGAAGTGACCGGCCCTCGCCCGACCGCGACCAGCAGATAGTCGCCGGTGAAGGACGTGCCGTCCTCGAGAGTGACGGTCACACTCGTGTCATCCTGCTCGGCTGTCTGGAAGCGGGTGCCCAACGAATACTTGATGCCGCGGCGGCGGAAAGCACGCTCGAGGCCCTTGCTCAGGGCGATGTCCTCGTTGGGCACGAGGTGGTGCAGTGCCTCGATGATCGTCACCTCGGCGCCGAAGGAGCGCCAGACGCTCGCGAACTCGACTCCGATGACCCCGCCGCCGAGCACGAGAACACGCTCGGGAACGACGTCCAGTGCGAGGGCCTGCTCACTGGTCAGAACGCGCCCGCCGATTTCGAGCCCTGGCAGGGACCGGCTGTACGAACCGGTCGCGAGGATGACATCGGTACCCGTATACACGTCGTCGCCGACCGAAACCGTGCGGTCGGGATTCAGCCGACCAGTGCCGCTCACGGTCGTGATGCCGCGTGCCTTGATCAGGCCCTCGAGGCCCTTGTACTTCTTGGCGACGATGTTCTCGCGATACGTGCGGACGCCAGCAGCATCCACACCGCCGAAGGTCGCGCTGACGCCGACGGATGCCGCATCACGGACGTGATCTGCGACCTCGGCGGCGTGGAGGAGCGCCTTGGTCGGGATGCAGCCGCGGTGCAGGCAGGTGCCGCCGACTTTGTCCTTCTCGATCAGGGCGACGCTTTTGCCCAGCTCGGCGGCCCGGAGAGCCGCGGCATAGCCGCCGCTTCCACCCCCGAGGATGACGATGTCGAAGGTGTGCGCGGTCATCGGCCCTCCGTGGCTCGTGCTTCAGCGAAGCTCACGAGCGAGCGCACAGTTGCGCCGGTCGCGCCCTTATCGGTGAATCCATACGCTGCGCTGCCGTTCTCCGAAGAGCCCGCGATGTCGAGGTGCACCCAGGGAATGCGATCAGCGTCTGCCTCACCGGAGACCCGGCCGACGAAGCGCTGCAGGAACAGTCCAGCGAACATGGAGCCACCGGCGCGGTCGCCCATGTTGGCGTTGATCATGTCGGCGATGGGGGAGTCGAGCGAATCCTCCATGTAGCTGGGCAGCGGAAGTGCCCAGGCGAGCTCGTCGGCGGTCTCGGTGGCCGCAAGGTACTCCCTGACAGCGTCGTCGTCACCCATCACACCGGTGTGCCGGTGGCCGAGTGCGACGAGGATCGCTCCGGTGAGGGTTGCGACATCGAAGATGACATCCGGGTTCTCACGACTTGCCGAAACGAGGCCGTCTGCGAGGACCAGTCGTCCCTCGGCATCCGTGTTGAGCACCTCGACCGTCTGCCCATCCAGCATCCGGAGGACATCTCCCGGGCGTGTCGCGCTGCCAGAAGGCATGTTGTCGGTGATGCACATCCAGGCTGTGACGCGGACGGGCAGCTTGAGTTCGGCGATCGCGCGCAGCGCGGCGAGGACGGTGGCCGAGCCGGCCATGTCGAACTTCATGCCGACCATGGAGGCAGCCGGCTTGAGCGAGAGCCCACCGGTGTCGAAGGTGATGCCCTTGCCGACCAGCGCGATGTGGCTCGTGGCGCCCTCAGGCGAGTAGTCCAGGTGCACCACGCGCGGCGGGCGGTCCGAGCCCTGTGCCACGCCGAGGACGCCGCCGAAACCCTGTTCGGCGAGCGCCTGCTCGTCGAGGACCTCGACCGAAACGTCGAGGTCGGCGACAGCATCCACTGCGCTCTGCGCAAGATCTGTCGGGCTCTGCCACTCGGCGGGAACCGAGACGAGGTCCTTGACCAGTGCGAGAGCGTCGCCCAGCACGCGGGCGCGGTTGGCTTCTTCATCGGTGATCGTCGAGCTGTGCACGCTGACGGCATCCGCTCGGCTTTTGCCGGCCTTGGCGCGGTATCCCTCGAAGCGATAGCCGCCGTAGACGGCGCCTTCTGCGGCGGCCGCAGCGAACTCGTCGAGCGGGCCGGCGAGAGCAAGTGCAACACTGCCGAAGCCGGTGAGTGTGCGGAGCGCGGTTCCGGACGCATCGCGGACGGCGGCTGCGCTCAGCTCCTTGCCGGCACCGACCACCGCGAAGGGAAGCTCGGTGAGCGAAGGCAGATGAACCCGTGCGAATGCAGAAGCAGAGCCGGTGAAGCCGATGGCGACCAGCACGTCCTTCAATCCTGGATAGGCATCCAGGGCATCTGGGTACGCCTCGAGATCAGGGACGAGGAGCACTGCGGCGTCTGCAGCGCTTCCGGGAAATGGATCAGTTGTGTGCGAGAGCGCAGGAAGCGTCATGCCTCCATCCTAGGCACCGGAAGCCACGAGCACTCCAGGCATGTTCGCTGTGAGCGAGACCACTGCGCCCCTCCCGACTGCGGTGACTCGTAGCATGGAAGCATGCCCGTCCCCGGAGAGCTGTACGAACGCGTCTCGAACGCACCCGCCGTCCCGCAGGGACTCCCGCTGGTCATTCTGATCACCGGCTTCACAGACGCGGGCAACGCGGTATCCGGATTGATCGAGCATCTGCGCGATGTGACAGATCCGCAGCCGATCGCGATCTACGACAACGATGTTCTGCTCGACTATCGGGCTCGTCGCCCTGTCTTCGTGTTCGAGCAGGACCATTTGACTGAGTACCGTCCTGCGCGACTGGAGCTGTCGATCGCGCATGACACGCTCGGCCAGCAGTTCCTCCTGCTCTCAGGCTACGAGCCGGACTTCGCCTGGAATGCGTTCACACAGTCCGTGATGGATTTCGTGGACGAGTTCGCGATCTCGGGCATCACGTGGGTGCATTCGATCGCCATGCCGGTTCCGCACACAAGGCCTATCAGCACAACAGTGAGCGGCAACCGCAAGGAGATCACCGCGAGCCTCTCGGTATGGCGTCCGCGGACCCAGGTTCCGGGAACCGTGGGGCACCTGCTCGAGTACCGCTTCGCCGAGCGGGGAGACCGGGTCGTCGGCTTCGTCCTCCTCGTGCCGCATTACCTGGCAGAGACCGAGTATCCCGAGGCCGTCATCGCGGCAGCGGACCGGGTGATGGGCTCGACGGGAATCGTGCTGGCGCTCGACGATCTGCGCGAGAGCCGCGAGGAGTATCTCGCCAAGGTCAACGATCAGGTGGCAGGCAACGACGAGCTTCGGCAGATGATCCACACACTCGAGAACCGCTACGACTCCTACATGGCGGGACGGGACCCCGAAGATGTCGACCGCTTCGATGACGGCGGATTCGACGAGCGCGACCTGCCGAGCGCTGATGAGCTGGCCGCTGAGCTCGAGCGGTACCTCGCCACCAGGCCGCCGGGCGATGACGACAAGCGTTCACGGTCCTGAACTTCTTCATCGCACGTTGCATCCGGCACGCAATTCATGTGAGATACTGGTAATCCGACCCGTTGTCAATCGTCCGCGCTCGCGTGGAAGACTTGACAAGGGTCTTACTAGTGTCCGAAATGTCCCGGGGCGGGCGCGCCGCTCCGTGAAAGGCGAAACGTGACTCCTGCCGCGACCAAGAACTCCCGGACGACCAAGACGAAGGCCACCGCTGAGGCCGACGCCGTTGAGACGGATGAGACCGTGACCTCGACGGCGAAGAAGACTGCAGTTGCTAAGAAGCCTGCGGCGAAGAAGCCCGCGGCCGCTAAGCCTGCTGCGAAGAAGGCTCCCGCGAAGCGCAAGAAGGCCGACGATCCCGTCGCCGAGGCGCAGGCTTCCGAAGACATCGTCGAAGAGCCCGAAGAAGAAGAGAACAAGAAGCCGGCTTTCACCGAGCCGCTGCCTACCGGCGCCATCGTCCTCACATCGAAGGACGAAGACGACGTTCCGGTCTACTCGACGCAGATCACCGGTGCGACCGCTGACCCCGTCAAGGACTACCTGAAGCAGATCGGTAAGGTCGCCCTGCTGAACGCGGCCGAAGAAGTCGAGCTCGCGATGCGCATCGAGGCCGGACTGTTCGCCGAAGAGAAGCTGTCGGCGATGTCGGCAGCTGAGAAGACCGGTCAGCTGGGCCTCGACCTGCAGTGGGTCGCCCGTGACGGCCAGCGCGCGAAGAGCCACCTGCTCGGCGCCAACCTTCGCCTGGTCGTCTCTCTCGCCAAGCGCTACACCGGCCGCGGCATGCAGTTCCTGGACCTGATCCAGGAGGGCAACCTCGGTCTCATCCGCGCCGTCGAGAAGTTCGACTACACCAAGGGCTTCAAGTTCTCGACCTACGCCACGTGGTGGATCCGCCAGGCGATCACCCGCGCGATGGCTGACCAGGCCCGCACCATCCGTATTCCGGTGCACATGGTCGAGGTCATCAACAAGCTTGCGCGTGTTCAGCGGCAGATGCTGCAGGATCTGGGCCGTGAGCCCACTCCTGAAGAGCTCAGTCGTGAGCTCGACATGACGCCTGAGAAGGTCGTCGAGGTGCAGAAGTACGGCCGTGAGCCCATCTCGCTGCACACGCCTCTCGGTGAGGACGGCGACAGCGAGTTCGGTGACCTCATCGAGGACACCGAGGCGGTCGTGCCGGCGGATGCCGTCGGCTTCACGATGCTGCAGCGTCAGCTCGAGCAGCTGCTCGACTCGCTCTCCGAGCGTGAGGCTGGCGTGATCCGCATGCGCTTCGGCCTCGGCGACGGCCAGCCCAAGACTCTCGATCAGATCGGCGACACCTTCGGTGTCACGCGTGAGCGCATCCGCCAGATCGAGTCGAAGACCATGGCGAAGCTGCGCCACCCGAGCCGTTCGCAGTCGCTGCGGGACTATCTCGAATGAGCCAGGAGAACGCCGGCACCGCGAACGAGGGCAAGGCGCTCGAGACGACGATCGAAGGCACGACCTACGCGCGCATCCCGCTGCGGACGCGCGTGGTCATGCCTGAGGACGATCTGGATGCGGTGATCACTGAGTACGCGGCATCCGCCGTGCTGCCCGGTGATCTGCTCTTCGTGACCGAGAAGATCGTGGCGATCACGCAGGGCCGGTCCTACCGCATCGACGAGATCAAGCCCCGAAAGCTCGCCCTGTTCCTGTCGAAGTACGTCACCCGCACACCGTACGGCATTGGCCTCGGCATGCCCGAGACCATGGAGATGGCGCTCCGGGAGTGCGGCACACCGCGGATTCTTCTCGCGGCGGCCGTCGCAGCGGTGACCAAGGCATTCGGCCGCAAGGGCGACTTCTACCGGATCGCCGGCGACAAGGCGCGTGCCATCGATGGCCCGACCAAGCACACGATTCCCCCGTACAACGAGGCCGTCGTGCTCGGACCTGTGCACCCCCGCCAGGTATCGGCGCATCTTCAGGCGCTCATCGGCGGAAAGGCCGATGTCGCGGTCGTCGACATCAACGATCTGGGCGGGAACATCCTGGGCTCGACCCTCGATCGCGCCGGCGAGCAGCGTCTTCTTCGCATTCTGAAGGACAACCCGCTGGGGCAGGGACGCGAGTCCACCCCGATGGGCATCATCCGGACGGTCTGAGAGTCACGCATGGGACTGGGTCGCGCCAGTGCGATGATCGCGGCGGGCACGCTCACCTCCCGTCTGACGGGACTGCTGCGCACTGTCGTCCTCGTCATCGCGATCAACTCGTTCGGCGAGGCTCCCGACGCCTTCGCGATTGCCAACCAGCTGCCCAACAGCATCTACATGGTGATCTCCGCGGGCGTTCTGACCGGTGTGATCGTGCCGCAGGTGGTGCGGGTCAGCGCCCAGCGCGACGGCGGGCACGCCTTCCTCGCGAAACTGCTCACTCTCGGCGCGCTGATCATGGGCGTCGTGACAGTGATTGCGACGCTCTGCGCGCCGCTGCTGATCGATCTCTACTCGAACTTCAAGTCACCTGAGCAGTTCGCTCTCGCGTCGCAGTTCGCCTACTGGTGCATCCCGCAGCTGTTCTTCTACGGCATGTTCGCGCTGCTCGGCGAGATCCTGAACGCGCGGAAGATCTTCGCCCCCTACGCGTGGGCGCCTATCGTCAACAACGTCGTCTCCATCGCCGGATTCGTGCTCTTTATCGTGCTGTTCGGTCAGAACCGGAACACGCTCGATGGCTGGGACTCGTCGATGGTGCTCACGCTGGCAGGAACCGCCACCCTGGGCGTTATCGCTCAGCTGATCGTTCTGGTCTTCTTCTGGCGCAAAGCGGGTATTCCGCTCAAGCTCGACTTCCGCTGGCGAGGCATGGGCCTCAGCCGCATGGGCAAGCTTGCGACCTGGACGTTCCTCACGACCCTCATCGGTCAGGGGGTCGGCATCGTGCAGTCGCTCACGGTGACCACGGCATCGGGAGAGTACGCGTCGGCGGCAGCCTCGCAGTACGCCTGGCTGGTCTACATGCTTCCGTACTCGATGATCATCCTCGCGATCGGGACGCCCTACTTCACGCGGATCAGCGAGCACTCCGCTGCTGAACGACACGACGAGCTGCGTGCGGATATCGGGCAGTCGATCCGGATCCTCGGCGTCTTCACCGTGATCGCCGTCGCCGCCGTGTCGGCAGCTGCGATCCCCGCGTCACGCGTGTTCAGCAACACTCCGTCTGACGCGAGTGCGATGGCTCCCGTCCTCATCGCATATCTGGTGAGCCTCATCCCGATGGGTGTGCTCTTCATCGTCCAACGCACGTTCTACGCCTATGGCGATGCCCGCACGCCCTTCGTCTTCACGGTGATCCAGGGGTCTCTGGTCCTCGTGGGGACGCTCGCGGTCGCAGCGACGGTCCCACTCGCGCATCTCGCAGCAGCGGTGGCCCTCGTGCAGTCGCTCGTCGGAATCGTGCAGACGATCATCGCCACCGTGCTGCTGCGCCGCAAGATCGGCCCGCTCGGGCTCGGCTCGACGTGGTGGGCGATGGTGCGCTTCGTCCTCGCGGCGGTTCCCGCGGGCGCTGCCGGCTGGGGAATCTTCCTGCTCGCGGGAGGGATCGACGGCTGGATGCTTCAGGGCATGCTCCAGGGAGCAGCTGGCGCCGTAATCATCGGCATCGTGAGCGTGCTGGTCTACGTCGGCCTGCTCGCGCTCTTCCGTGCTCCGGAACTCACCGTCGCGGTGAGCGCCGTGCGCCGCCGGCGCGGCTGACGCTCAGCGCCGGTTGTCGACGATGTCCGCACCGATCGCGTCGCGGTAGCGGTAGAGGAGCCCGGTCCGGATGCCGGATGCCGAAGGCTTCATCTGGAACACGCTGGAGTTGTGGTTCGCCTCGATGAGGGCAGGACCGTCCGGCGTGATGGCGATGTCCCAGCCGACGTACGGCACGGTGGGCAGGCGCCTGGACGCCTCAGCGATCATCGTGACGACCTCGGGGTAGAACGGAACCTTCGTCCCCTTGATCGTCGTCCCGGTGACCGGGTGCTGCTCGAAGATGTTCGACTGCTTGTCGACGCCGGGGTACAGGGCAACGCCTTCGTCGTCGAGCATCGTGAACATGCCGCCGGAAGCGAAGTTGTCGATCACGGCGCCGTTGCCGATGCGGAGCACTGAGGCGATCACGTGCAGTTCGCCCTGCGGGTCGCGGTAGGTGATCATGCGCACGGTGTTGACGCTGTCCGGATAGACCGCGTTGAGGTCATCGTGCTGAGTGAGCACCTGCTCGAGGAGGGTCTGGTCCGACGCGATGCGCTCGGCCTGCCAGGCGGCCACGTCATCGATGTCCGCGGTCTCGAAGATCGCGATGCCTGCTCCGCCTTCTCCGGCGGCCGGCTTCGCGATGACGCGGGGGTGACGAGCGAGGAATGCACCCAGATCGACGACGCTTGCAGTCGCTGCATCCATCCACTCGCGACCGACGAGGTCGGAGAAGTCGGTGAGGAAGCGCGCCTTGTCGCCGAGGATGATCCTCGAGTCAGGACCGTTGAGCGTCTTGTTCAGCCGGAAGGCTTTGGGATGCGTCATCCAGGTGGCGCGCTCTCGTGCGTTGAGGACGCGGATGTCCCATACGACGTAGTCGCGGAATCCCATCTCGTAGCGCACTGAGCACCACAGCATGTCACCGATGATGACGGGGATGGGCGCTTTGGAGACTCGCTTCACCTGACGGGCGAGTTCAATCAACTGCGTCGGATTCAG
Source organism: Microbacterium zouquanmingi (assembly GCF_052266695.1). Classification (NCBI taxonomy): domain Bacteria; kingdom Bacillati; phylum Actinomycetota; class Actinomycetes; order Micrococcales; family Microbacteriaceae; genus Microbacterium; species Microbacterium zouquanmingi. The sequence goes on along the minus strand of NZ_JBQPQZ010000002.1, from coordinate 521,539 downwards.
TCGCCGTGCCCGGTCGAAGAGATACCGAACGCGCAAACGCTTCTGATCCACTCCTCCACCTTAACATGCGGGCTCCCACGGACCTTGCGGGTCAGCCGACTACGATGGGGTGCTGGACCGTCCATCTCGAAAGGGTTGTTTTGTCTCGAGACGTCGCGCTTGCTGCGCGCATGAAGTACATGCTCAAACGACTGAAATCGTTCGATGTCCGCCGAGTGTGGACCTTCGCGTCCCAGATCGGGCAGGAGCAGGGCAAGTGGACCCCGCGGATCTTCGTCGACATGCTCATCTGGGCGGCCTTTCACGACACGGCGTACATCGACTACTACGAGGCCGATTTCGCCCTTCTCACGAAGGCCGAGCGCAAGACGTTCATGACGTCCCTGGTGCAGCACCATCTGGCTCAGGCGGTCAACGATCGCACCGATGTGCTGCAGTTCGAGAACAAGCTCACGTTCAACAAGCGCTTCGCAGAGTATCTGGGGCGCGATTGGCTCGACCTTGACGAGACGGACGCCGAGGGCTTTCGCGCATTCGCCGAGAAGAATCCGGTCTTCATCGCGAAGACTCCCGTCGGACGTGAGGGCAAGGGCGTCTTCCGCTACGACGCCGCAGATGTCACGGACTGGAATGCCTTCCGCGATGAGCTTCGCGACAAGGGCCAGCGGCTCATCGAGCAGCGCATCGTGCAGCATCCGTATCTGTCTGAGTACTGCGCAGGCACGGTCAACACGACGCGTGTGGCGACCTTCTTCGACGGCGACAAGGTGCACGTGCTCATGGCTGCCCAGAAGTTCGGACGCGGCGCGGTCAGCGATCAGTTCACGTGGGGCGGCTTCTTCACGATGATCGATGAGAACGGCAAGTCCTTCGGCCCGGGCCATACCGGCAAGCACAAGTCACGCTACGAGACCCACCCCGACTCCGGGAAGTCGATCGTCGACTTCCAGGTGCCGATGTGGGATCAGGTCGTCGACCTGGTCACCAGGGCAGCCAAGGAGGTGCCCACTGTGCCGTACATCGGCTGGGACGTCGCAGTGACCCCTGACGGTCCGGTGCTCATCGAGGGCAACTGGACACCTGGGCTCTACGAGACGCGCGTCAGTGCCACCGGCATCCGCACTGGCAGCCGTGCGCGGCACCGTTCTGTGATCGAGGCCAGCAGGAAGTGACGGTATCCGGCAGCCTTCCGCGCGCGATCATCTCCCGTGTCGCGCTCCGTGCGAACGCACGGGCGGCGGTGGGCGCCGGGGGATCGGTCGCCGATCTGCGCGGGGATGCGTTCGGACACGGCGTGCTGAACACTGCGCGGATCGTGCATGACGCGGGCGTCGAGCGACTCCTCGTCGATGACTCGTCGATCGCCGCCACGCTGGTGGCGGAGGGAATCGATGCGGTGCTCGGTGCGCAGGCAGACATCAGCGCTGACGCGCTCTACGGGCTACCCGGCGCCGGAACGGCCCCTGTGATGTCTCTCACCGGGCGGATTCTCTCGCTCAAACCGCTGCGCGCCGGCGAGGCGGTCTCCTACGGCTATACGCACAGAGCTGAGAGAGACACGACGATCGCGCTCGTCACCGGTGGTTACGCGCAAGGGATCGTGCGGGCACTCGGCAATCACGCGGCCGTTGGGGTTGGGACGGTGCTTCGGCCGATTGTCGGACGAGTCGCCATGGATGTCTGTGTTGTCGATCTGCAGACCAGCGACGACGCTCAAGAACTGGGGGCGGAGATCGTCTACTTCGGTGCGGGGTCGGCTGTGGGTGAGCTCGCGACGTGGACCCGTGTGACCGGGATGCGTGCGACCGAGCTCGTCGCAGCAGCGGGTGCCAAGGCGGTGCGCGAATGGGCGAGCTGACAATACCGGTGCTCGAGCTCTCTGGCTCGCAGCTCGTGCAGAACGTCTCCGCGGTGCGTGCCCATATCGCTCCGTCGACGCTCATGTTCGCGATGAAGGACGACGCGTACGGCCACGGCATCGAATGGGCGCTGGACGCTCTTTCCGACGACACGGTGCTCGACCGCTTCGGCAGCTTCGACGTGCAGACCGGGTTGCGCATCCGATCCCGCCGCTCGCAGGCCCGCGTCTTCGCCTGGACGATCTCCGACGACGAAGAGATTGCCGCGGCGCTGGATGCTGCTCTCGAGCTCGGCATCGGCAGCGTTGAGTATCTCGAGCGGGTGGTGCGGATGGCACGTGCCACCGGGAACCCAGCCGCCGTGCATCTGAAGATCGACACCGGGTTGCATCGCAACGGCATCCGGCCGGAGGAGTGGTCTGCTTTCGCGTCCAGGGCAGCAAAGGCTCAGCGCGCAGGCCATCTGGACATCGTGGGCATCTGGAGTCACCTGGCCGAAGCGAGTGACCGCGAGGACGATGAAGCCGCAGCTGGATTCAGGGGCGCGCTCGACGAACTTCACCGCCAGGGCATCGAGCCCGTGGACACGCATCTGACCGCGTCTGCCGCATCATGGTGGCGACCGGAGCTTCGCGGCACCGTGTGTCGGATCGGCGCGTTCTGCTACGGCATCCGTTCCGCTGACGGTCCGCAGATTCCCGGCATCCGCCCGGTTGCGACCTTGCGTGCGCGCGTTCTGGACGTGCGTGACGACGGTGTCGACGTCGGGATCGGCGCGTTGCACGGCCTGCTCTCGACGTTGCGGGGCGCGACAGTCGGTACTCCCGCAGGGCCGCGCCCGATCACGGAGATCCGTGACGACCGATCGACCGTGACGGGGTGGGCAGGCGCAGCCGCCGGCGACGTCGTGAACATCTTCGGCGCGGGCGCTCAGGGCGAGGGAGATGCGACTGCTCTTGCCGAACATATCGATACCGTCGGCGAGGAAATTCTCACCCGGCTCACCCCGGCAGTGAGGAGAGTCGCGACCCGCTGATGAAGACGCGGGTCACGACTCTGAGTCAGTGCGTGGTCTGAGAACGGTCAGACTGCGTCGACGAGGCGGGCGGTCTCGTCGTGCCACGACGTGGCCATGCTGCGCAGCTTCTCTTCGTACTTGCGTCCGTGGTGTGCGCAGAACAACAGCTCGGAGCCGTTGACCTCAGCTGCGATATAGGCCTGCGCACCGCACGAGTCGCAACGGTCCGCAGCCGTCAGACGGTACTCGACAGTGGAGGTATCACGTTCGGTTGTAGCGTTCATCTCGGTGCCTCCTCGGGTATCGGCGTCGGTTCTTCGAATGTCCTCAATACAACCACGCCTCGCTGTATGTCATGCCCGGAAGGCGGCGTGTTTCGCTCACCGCGTACGCAACGCCGCAGGTACGCGGTGTCTGGGGAGTGTCTAGGCTCGGTCAGGCGGTATGGCGAATAGAATTGATCCTTGTGACCAGCGAGTATTCTGCCCATCATCTTCAGGTGCTTGAGGGGCTCGAAGCGGTCCGCAAACGCCCAGGAATGTACATCGGGTCCAACGGCTCACCCGGCCTCATGCACTGTCTGTGGGAGATCATCGACAACGCAGTCGATGAGGCTGTCGACGGCAACGGCACCAAGATCGATACCATCCTGCACCCCGACGGCAGCGTCGAGGTCCACGACCGCGGTCGTGGCATCCCGGTGGACATCGAGCCGCGCACGGGGCTGACGGGTGTCGAGGTCGTGTACACGAAGCTTCACGCCGGTGGAAAATTCGGTGGCGGCTCGTACGCGGCATCCGGTGGTCTGCACGGCGTCGGTGCGTCCGTCGTCAACGCGCTCTCCGAACGTCTCGATGTTGAAGTCGACCGCGGCGGGAAGACGTACGCGATGTCGTTCAGACGCGGCGAGCCGGGTCTTTTCGCAGACACGGGCGAGAAGCGGCCGGATGCACCGTTCACGCCGTTCGAGAAGAGCAGCGAACTGCGCGTGATCGGCAAGACCAAGCGCGGCGTCACCGGGACCCGCGTGCGGTACTGGGCGGACCGTCAGATCTTCACGAAGGACGCGGCCTTCCAGCTCGGTGAGCTCGAGAATCGCGCACGGCAGACAGCGTTCCTCGTTCCCGGCCTCGAACTGGTCGTTCGGGACGAGCGCGGCGAGGAGTCCAAAGAGACGTCTTACCTCTACCAGGGCGGCATCTCGGAATTCGTCGATTATCTCGCGATGGATGCTCCGATCACCGACACCTGGCGCATCCAGGGCTCCGGCACATTCAAGGAGACCGTGCCGGTACTGCAGCCGGACGGCCACATGGCATCGACCGAGGTCGAACGCGAATGCCGCGTTGACATCGCGATGCGGTGGGGAACCGGCTACGACACGGTGACCCGCTCATTCGTCAACATCATCGCCACGCCCAAGGGGGGCACGCACCAGCAGGGCTTCGAACAGGAGCTGCTCAAGGTTCTGCGTGCGCAGGTTGAGCAGAACTCGCGCCGATTGAAAGTCGGCAATGACAAGGTCGAGAAGGACGATGTGCTGGCGGGCCTGACAGCTGTGCTCACCGTCGAGGTCCCAGAGCCGCAATTCGAAGGCCAGACCAAAGAGGTTCTCGGCACCCCGGCGGTTCGCCAGATCGTCTCCCAAGTTCTGCGCAAGGAGCTCGGCGCCCGATTCTCCTCCACCAAGCGTGATGACAAGAGCGAGACGAGCCAGCTGCTCGACAAGGTCGTCTCTGAGATGAAGGCGCGGGTCTCCGCGCGCGCACACAAAGAGACCCAGCGACGCAAGAACGCGCTGGAGTCCTCGTCTCTTCCGGTGAAGCTCGTGGACTGCCGCTCGCACGATGTCGCACGCAGCGAGCTGTTCATCGTCGAGGGCGACTCTGCTCTCGGCACGGCTCGACGAGCTCGCGACAGCGAGGTGCAGGCGCTCCTGCCGATCCGAGGCAAGATCCTCAACGTCCAGCGCGCCTCTGTCGGTGACATGCTCTCCAACGCCGAATGCGCAGCGATCATCCAGACGATCGGTGCGGGTTCTGGTCGCACCTTCGACATCTCACAAGCGCGTTACGGCAAGGTCATCCTGATGAGCGATGCGGACGTTGACGGTGCGCATATCCGTACCCTTCTGCTCACGCTCTTCTTCCGTTACATGCGTCCCCTGATCGACGAGGGGCGGGTCTTCGCGGCGGTGCCTCCGCTGCACCGTGTGATCGTCATGAAGCCAGGCTCGAAGCCGAACGAGACGCGGTACACGTATTCAGAGCAGGAACTGCACACGCTGCTGGCGAAGCTGCGCAAGCAGAACAAGCGTTGGCATGAGCCGATTCAGCGGTACAAGGGCCTCGGTGAGATGGATGCCGACCAGCTCGCGAACACGACCATGGACAAATCCGGTCGTCTGCTGCGACGCGTGCGCATGGAAGACGCTGAGGAGGCCGGTCGGGTCTTCGAACTCCTGATGGGCAACGAGGTCGCGCCGCGCCGCGAGTTCATCGTCGAGTCTTCGGACCAGCTTTCGCGCGAAGCCATCGACGCCTGAGGCTGCGCTGTTCCCTGAGCCCGCCGAAGGGCTACGAGCCGAGGTGGGTTCCCACTGACCCGATGACGGTGTCGAGGGGCTGTCCCGATCCGTCGCGCTTCGCACCGGCTTCCGGAAGAGTCCTGGCAGCGCCATCTGTTCCGACGGCGAGTGCCTCCTGCGGACCGACCCACGCCAGGCGCAGCCGGTCTTCGCCCTTCAGGAACGAGTGTGCGCGAACACCGCCGGTCGCACGCCCCTTCGGAGGGAATTCTGAGAACAGCGAAGTCTTCGCGCGTCCAGCATCCGTCCCAGCGATCGTGCCGTCCGCACCTGAGATCGTCACAACGATCGCCGATTCCGGAGCAGAGACGACGGTGAACGAGATGACCTCCGCGCCGGCTCCGACCTTGACGCCCGCCATGCCGCCGGCAGCGCCACCTTGGGGACGCACGTTGGATGACGCGTAGTGCAGCAGCTGTGCATCAGAGGTGACGAACACGAGTTCGGCGTCGTCCGGCGCAGAGGCACCACCGACGACGACGTCGCGGGGCTTGAGGCCGATGACCTCGGCCTCAGGGCGCACAGGGAGGGCAGAGGGGATGACGCGCTTGACGACCCCTGAGCGGGTGCCCAGTGCGTATGGCGTGTCATCGTCGAAGCGCAGCATTCCAATGATGCGCTCGCTCTTATCCAGGAGGCCGACGTAGTCGCGCAGCGCGACTCCGGCCGACAGATGCACGGCCGACGACGGTGCCGACGGCAGGTCGACGGGGGAGAAGCGCAGCACTCGCCCTGCACTCGTCACCGCGCCGATCTCGCTCCTGGTCGTCGTCGTGAGCGTCGTGAGAACCGCGTCGTGCTTGCTCCGGCGGGCGGCGGGCTGCAGCAGCTGGCCTTCTTCCAGATCGACCCGAACGGCCTTGCCGGTCGTGGAGAGCACGACGACGGTCGGAGTATCGGCGATCTGAAGATCGACGGGTCCCTTGGTGCTGCGCGGTTTCGGAGGAGCAGCATTGAGCAGCATCGTGCGGCGAGGGGTGCCATGCGCTTCGGCCGCGGCATCCAACTCGAGTGCGACCTGCGCGCGCAGAAGCACCTCGCTGCCGAGCAGTTCGCGCAGCTCGGCGATCTCGGCCTGCAGCTTGTCGCGTTCGGCTTCGAGCTCGATGCGTGAGAACCTCGTCAGCCGTCGAAGGCGCAGCTCGAGGATGTACTCGGCCTGGAGCTCAGAGAGATCGAAGACGGTGCGCAGGCGCGTGCGCGCCTGTTCGGAGTCGTCCGAGGAGCGAATGACCTGGATGACTTCGTCGATATCGAGGATCGCGACGAGCAGACCTTCTACGAGGTGGAGGCGTTCTTCGCGACGCGCGAGACGGTACCGGCTGCGTCTGGTGATGACTTCGAGACGGTGGCCGACGTAGACGCTCAGCATCTCCTTGAGGCCGAGCGTGCGCGGCTGGCCCTCGACGAGAGCGACGTTGTTGATGCTGAAGGAGTCTTCCAGCGGCGTCAGACGGTACAGCTGCTCGAGCACCGCATTCGGGTCGAATCCCGTCTTGATACCGATCGCGACGCGCAGCCCGTGCTTCCGGTCGGTCAGGTCGTTGACGTCGCTGATGCCCTGCAGCTTCTTCGCCTGCACAGCATCCCGGATCTTCTCGATCAGGCGCTCCGGACCGACCATGTAGGGCAGCTCAGTGACGATGATTCCGGTGCGGCGGGGCCCGAGCGGCTCCACCGAGACCTTGCCGCGCACCCGCAGCGCGCCGCGACCGTTAGCGTACGCGTCTTTGACCCCGTCGAGACCCATCAGGATGCCGCCGGAGGGGAAGTCCGGTCCCGGCACGTACTCCATCAGCTCTTCGGTCGTGGCAGCCGGGTTGTCGAGCAGATGGATGGCAGCGGCGACGACCTCGATGAGATTGTGGGGCGCCATGTTGGTCGCCATGCCGACGGCGATGCCGCTCGCGCCGTTGACGAGCAGGTTAGGGAATGCCGCAGGCAGCACGGAAGGTTGCTGGAACTGGCCGTCGTAGTTCGGTACGAAGTCGACGACGTCTTCGTCGAGGCTCTCGGTGAGCGCGAGCGCTGAGGCAGCCAGGCGCGCCTCGGTGTAGCGGGACGCTGCGGGACCGTCGTCGAGAGAGCCGAAGTTTCCGTGCCCGTCGACGAGCGGCACCCGCAGTGCGAAGTCCTGGGAGAGACGCACGAGGGCGTCGTAGATCGCGGAATCGCCGTGCGGGTGGAGCTTTCCCATCACCTCGCCGACGACGCGCGCGCTTTTGACGTGACCGCGTTCTGGCCGCAGTCCCATCTCGGCCATCTGGTAGAGGATGCGGCGCTGGACGGGCTTGAGCCCATCACGAGCATCCGGAAGCGCACGCGAGTAGATCACCGAGTAGGCATATTCGAGGAACGAACCCTGCATCTCGCTGGACAGTTCGATGTCCTGGATGCGCTCCTCGGCGGGCTCGGCTGATTCAGTGCGGGGCATGTGCTTCCTGGGGCGTCGTCGGGCGCTGTGAAAGACTGGCCCGGATGTCTCTGATTCTACCGACCGCGCCGACGTCTGCGCGGATGCTCGACGGGGTGGCGGGCGACCTGATCGCTGTGCTGGAACTGGCGCCGGGTGCTCTCCCGCCTGCCCGATCGGTGGTGCTCGTCGTCGTCGATGGCCTCGGAGCGATCCAGTTGCGTGCTCATGCCGGTCACGCCAGGCACCTTGTGGCGGGGGTCGGGAAGAAGGATGTCGCATACTCGGTGTTCCCAACGACGACAGCGGCCGCGCTCACCTCGCTCGTGACCGGTGTGGCCCCTGGCATGCACGGGCTCGTCGGCTATCGTGTGCTCGACTCTTCGAGAGACCGTCTCGTGAACGTCCTCTCCGGCTGGGAGACCGATGGCATCGATCCGTTGATCTGGCAGCCTCAGCCGACGATCTTCGAACAGGCGACGGCGATGGGTCACCGTGCTTTTGCCGTCGGGATGCAGGAGTACGCCCGCAGCGGATTCACCCGCGCGACGCTGCGAGGAGCCGAGTTCTTCGGAGCACAATCGGCAGAGGAGCGCGTCAGGCTCGCATATCAACTGGCAGCGGATAACCCGGGCTCCCTGACGTACTGCTACCTGCCCGAAGCCGACAAGGCAGGTCACAGGCACGGCGTGGACTCGCGTGAGTGGATCGCTGCACTCGAAGAAGTCGATCACGCACTTGCGGTGGCGCCGCCGAAGCAGGTGGGGGTGCTCATCACCGCAGATCACGGGATGGTCGATGTGCCGGCTCACCGACACATCGTGCTGGACCATGGCGACGCGCGGTTGCACGGCGTCCGCCACATCGGTGGCGAACCCCGCATGCTCCACGTGTATCTCGAACCGGATGCCGCGGTGGAAGACGTGAGCCGCACGTGGCGCACCGCGAGCGAAGGGGATGCCGATGTGCTCACCGGTGCGGAAGCGATCTCGTCCGGGGTGTACGGGTCGGTTGTCACTCCGGATGCCGCGGCGCGTATCGGCGACCTCGTGGTCATCTCACGCGGCAACAAGGCCTTCTACGACGGCACTGCGAAGGATCAGCGCCCGCGGGGAATGATCGGCCAGCACGGAGCACTCACTCCCGAGGAGCGTCAAGTGCCGTACATCCGCCGGGGTGCATTCAGCACCACCGCTCCCTGAGCCCGTCGAGGCTCAGTCGTCGGTGCGGGCGCCGAAGACGATCTCGTCCCACGACGGCATGGCATTGCGTCGGCGTCGGCGTCCGCTGTTGTCCTGCGTGACATCCTGCGGCGATTGTGCAGACGTAGGCGCAGGGGACGGCTCCGGCTCGGGCTCATCATCCAGAGGCTCGTCGATGGAATCGAACAGTGCGATCGGGCTGCGGGGGGAGTCGAAGCTGTCTTCGTCGTGTTCGCTCGCCGATGGTGCGCTCTCGCGCTGTCCTCGCCGTCGACGCAGCGCCTCGAGGAGATCGGCGGTTTCGGCGCTCGTGGTCGACTGGTCGGGCGCGCGGTTCATCGCCGCAGCCTGTGCGGCCGGGTCTGAGCGCTCGGGGCCTCGGGGCTCGTCGAGGTCTGCTTCGGGAGCAGGGAGCCTGCGAGGACCGAAAGCTCCTGAGTCGAAACGGCTTTCGTCCTTGTACGGCGACTCGGGCCGGTCGCCCTCTACCGCCCGCAGCCGGGGGATTAGTCCCTCGGGGAGCGAACCCTGGCGAGACAGCTGGGTGGCATCGGCGTTCAACGGTGCGAGCGCGCTGCGACGCGGGTCGAAGCTCCACCGCGCATCGTGGGAGACCTCAGCGGCGGTGAACTCGAGCTTCACGATCCAGCCCGATTCGTCCTTCCAGCTGACCCACCGCTCAGCGCTTGCGCCGAGGTCGGCCAGCTTCGCCCGGATGGCGGCACCGAACGTCGGCTGTGCGTCCGGCTCGACGTCGCTGCCGATGAGAACGGGAACCGCAAGAGCCTGGCCGACGACATGCTCGCGTTCGGCGAGCACTGGACCCTCGAATTTCGCAACGTCGTCGACGCTGACTCCGAGCAGTTCGGCGGTCTCCGCGGCAGACAATCCGGCACGGATGTGCGCCTGGACTTCGCGCGGACTGATGGTGACTCGCGGAGCTTCGTCATCGTTGCGGCGGCGCGCACGACGAATCTCGCGTTGGAGCACATCGTCGATGGGGAGAGCGAATCTCGCGCCGGAACCGGTGGCGAGGATCAGCAGGTCGTCTTCGGTGCCGACGATCGTGACGTTTTCCATGCGAATGCCCCTCTGATGGCTGTTCAGACATGGTGTCACGGTGCACGCCAACGAGACGGGAATACCCTGGGCGCGCCGTGAGTTTGGTCTTGAATGCGCGAGGTCATTTGCTAAATGTCTTCGCGTCGTGCAAACTATGCCCGCCGCGTACCCGACGGCGAACCGCCCACTAGCACCATGAACGTGGAGATCTACCGCATGGCAACCGACTACGACGCCCCCCGAAAGAGCGAAGACGACTCCGAGTCGATCGAAGCCCTGAAGGAGCGTGTGCCGGACAAGCTGTCCGGCACTACCGGAGACGAAGACTCGGACAACCCCTCGAGTTTCGACCTCCCAGGAGCCGACCTTTCTGACCTCGAACTTGACGTCGTCGTGCTGCCCGCGCAGCAGGACGAGTTCACTTGCATGAGCTGTTTCCTCGTGAAGCACCGCTCGCAGCTCGACCACGAAGGCGCAGATGGCCTCATCTGCAAGGAGTGCGCTGCCTGATCGCAGACGCACTCACGTTCGTGCGCCCCGGCCTTTCGGTCAGGGGCGCATCGTCGTCTTGGGCCGCGGTTCGCGCGCCTCAGGCCGCGTCTGCTTCAGCCGCGCGGATCGCGGCGGCAAGACGATCAGGCGTGCGTGTGGAGATCGTCCAACTGGGGATCGGGTCGTCCGGGTCGGTGTTCTGCACGACCACGATCCCGTCGATTCCGCCACGAAGCAGGTGCCAGCCGCGAGCAGCCAGCTTCGGACCTCGCGCCGCGCGTGCCTCTTCGCCGGTGTACTCGACCACCTCGCCGAGCCAATGGGCATCGATCTTGGCGCGGCCCGCATAGAGCGTGGTGCCTTCGATTCGGATGCGGGGCGAGCCGAAGATCATCGCGAGGATGACCGCGAGCGCGAGCGCTGCGCCGATCAGCAGGCCTGGGAGCGCACCGATCGGCGTGAACACGAGCATCGCCATCGGTGCGACGACCGCGGCGGCCACCAGCATCCATAGGCTCGGTGAAAGACGCTCGCGGTAGCGAACGCGGGTGTCTGCGTCGTGGTTCTGCATTAGCCTCGTGGGGTGAGTGATTCCGTTGATCTTCCCATTATCGCGTCTGTCACCCCGCACTACGCCCACCCCGGCGATGCAGGTGCGGATCTCGTCGCAGCCGAGGCCGTGCGTCTGGGGCCAGGGGAGCGCGCTCTGGTTGCGACCGGCGTGCGCATCGCGCTGCCGGACGGTTACGCCGCGTTCGTCGTCCCGCGTAGTGGCCTGGCTGCCAAGCACGGCATCACGATCGTGAACTCTCCTGGTACCGTCGACGCCGGCTATCGCGGAGAGATCAAAGTGAGTCTGCTCAACACCGATAGCTCCAGCGCGTACGATGTGGCGGTCGGGGACCGGATCGCGCAGCTGATCATCATGCCGGTGACGCGAGTGAACTTCATCCCGGTAGATGAGCTCCCCGAAAGTGCACGCGGAGCAGATGGCTTCGGGTCCACGGGATATCAGGCGGCGCAGACCGCCGAACAGGCAGGAAAGACGAAATGACTGAAGAGATCACACAGCCCACATCGAAGTCGGCGCCTGCGAACCGTGCCACGGATGGGCCGTTCGACGAGTCAGAGGCGAACCCTGTTCGCCCGTACATCGACCTGGGCGGGATCAAGATCCTCCCGCGTGAGGGACTGAATCTGCGCCTCGAGGTGGAGGAGCAGTCCAAGCGCATCGTCGCCGTCGGTCTGGACTACGCGGATTCCTCGCTCCAGGTGCAGCCGTTCGCTGCTCCGCGGACGCTGGGACTCTGGCACGAGACGCGCATGCAGCTGGTCGACCAGGTCCGCCAGCAGGGTGGACGCGTCGAAGAACGCGAAGGGCCGCTCGGCAAGGAACTGCTGGCCGAGGTTCCCGCACCGGCCTCTGAGGGCTCCGGTCTCAACCTCGCGCGCTTCATCGGCGTGGATGGCCCCCGCTGGTTCCTGCGGGGAGTGATCGGTGGTGCAGCGGCATCCGACCCCGAAGCCGCCGCGAAGGTCGAAGACCTCTTCCGCTCGATCGTCGTGGTGCGCGGGGGATCCCCGATGCCGCCGCGGGATCTCATCCCGCTCAAGATGCCGGCAACGCCCGGGTCGGCGTGAGCGCCTCGGACTCACAGGGCCCGGATGCTGATCCCGATGTGGTCTCCACCGAGCCGGGGTCTGCCTCTGAGTTGATCGGCGCTGCCCTTGGCGGTGCCGCTCGGCGGGCGGGGCTCGATCCTGCTGAGGATTCCCGCACGCACAAGGTCGTCTGGTCGGCGATCGGCGGGTGGCGCGGCATCCTCGAATCCGTCCTGCCGAGCCTCGCTTTCGTGATCCTGTTCACGATCAAGCCAGACCCGCTCTTTCTTTCGCTCGGTGTTTCTGTCGGTCTCGCGGCCGTCTTCACGATCGTCAGACTGCTGCAGAAGTCGCCCCCGTCTGCGGCGATCGGCGGTCTCGTCGCGGCCGGCGCTGCGGCTGCCCTGGCGCTGTGGACGGGGCGAGGAGCAGACAACTTCGTCCCCGGGCTCGTCACGAACGCCGTCTACGGGACGGTCTTCCTCGTCTCCGCCCTCATTGGCTGGTCTCTGATCGGAATCGCCGCAGGCTTCCTGATGGGCGACGCGATGGGCTGGCGTGCCGACAAGCGCAAGCGTCGCGCGTTTTTGTGGCTCGGCATCGCGTGGGCGGGATTGTTCTTCGCCCGCTTAGCCGTACAGCTGCCGCTCTATCTCACCGATCAGGTGACGGCGCTCGGCACGTTGAAGCTGATCATGGGGCTTCCGCTGTTCGCTCCGATGGTCGCTGTCTCCTGGCTCGTCGTGCGCGCCCTGTATCCGCGCGAGTCGCCGCAGGAGAACACTTCTGACGCATGATAGATTTATCTTGACATCAAGATAAATCTCGACCTTTCGCCGAGAGCAGGACAGGCGCACACTGTTAGGTGCGCCTTGCTGGCAGCCGGCGGGAGAGGCGAGCAAGATGGAAGCGCCTGTCGCTCCCCTCAGACTAGAAGGAGACGGATTCGTGTCCACGGTGAACAGCTTCGGTGCCAAGAGCACCCTGACAGTCGGCAGTACCGACTATGAGATCTTCCGGATTGACACGGTTCCAGGCTTTGAAAAGCTGCCGTTCAGCCTGAAGGTGCTCCTTGAGAACCTGCTTCGCACTGAAGACGGTGCGAACGTGACTAAGGCGCAGATCGAGGCGCTCGGGTCGTGGGATGCTGCGGCAGAACCTAACACCGAGATCCAGTTCTCGCCTGCGCGCGTCGTGATGCAGGACTTCACCGGCGTGCCATGCATCGTCGACCTCGCCACGATGCGTGAGGCAGTCACCGCTCTCGGCGGCGACCCGAACAAGATCAACCCGCTCTCGCCCGCTGAGATGGTCATCGACCACTCGGTGATCGCCGACCTGTTCGGTTCCGAGAACGCTCTCGAGCGCAACGTCGAGATCGAGTACGAGCGCAACGGTGAGCGCTACCAGTTCCTGCGCTGGGGCCAGACCGCGTTCAACGACTTCAAGGTCGTTCCCCCTGGCACCGGCATCGTTCACCAGGTGAACATCGAGCACCTCGCGAAGGTCATCTATGACCGCACCAACGGCGGCGCGCTGCAGGCCTACCCCGACACCTGTGTCGGAACCGACTCGCACACCACGATGGTCAACGGTCTCGGCGTGCTCGGCTGGGGCGTCGGCGGTATCGAGGCAGAGGCTGCCATGCTCGGCCAGCCCGTTTCGATGCTGATCCCGCGCGTCGTTGGCTTCAAGCTGACCGGTGAGATCCCCGCCGGTGTGACCGCGACGGACGTCGTGCTCACGATCACCGACATGCTCCGCAAACACGGCGTCGTCGGAAAGTTCGTCGAGTTCTACGGTGCCGGTGTGGCATCTGTGCCGCTCGCCAACCGCGCCACCATCGGAAACATGTCGCCGGAGTTCGGTTCGACCGCCGCGATGTTCCCGATCGATGACGTCACCACCGACTACTTGCGTCTGACCGGACGCGACGAGCAGGCCATCGCCCTCGTCGAGGCGTACGCGAAGCTGCAGGGCCTGTGGCACGACGCGGCCAAGGAGCCGGTCTTCAGCGAGTACATGGAACTCGATCTCAGCACCGTCGTGCCGTCGATCGCCGGTCCGAAGCGTCCGCAGGATCGCATTCTCCTCTCTGAGGCGAAGACGCAGTTCGAGCAGGACATCCTCAACTACGCAGGCGCCAGCACGAGCGACGACATCGTCGATCTTGAATCGAAGCACTCCTTCCCGGCATCCGACCCCGGTTCGGTACCCGGTGAAGAGGACCACGACACGCGGCCCGTGCACATCTCCAGCGGAGTCAACGGCTCGTCCAAGCCGGTTCCGGTGACCACGCCCGACGGCGAGAGCTACATTCTTGACCATGGCGCGGTGACGCTGGCGGCAATCACGTCGTGCACGAACACGTCGAACCCGTCGGTGATGATGGCCGCTGGTCTTCTCGCCCGCAAGGCACGGGAGAAGGGCCTCAAGCAGAAGCCCTGGGTCAAGACGACGCTCGGCCCCGGTTCCAAGGTCGTCACCGACTATTACGAGAAGTCCGGTCTCGACAAGGACCTTGAGGGCCTTGGCTTCTACACCGTCGGCTATGGCTGCACGATCTGCATCGGAAACTCCGGTCCGCTGATCGAGGAGGTATCCGCTGCGGTCAACGACCACGACCTCGCGGTCACGGCCGTTCTCTCGGGCAACCGCAACTTCGAAGGCCGTATCAGCCCCGACGTGAAGATGAACTACCTCGCATCGCCCCCGCTCGTGGTCGCGTACGCACTGGCCGGTTCCATGCACTTCGACTTCGAGACGGATGCGCTGGGCAAGGACAGCGATGGCAACGATGTCTTCCTGAAGGACATCTGGCCCACGCCCGCCGAAATCCAGGAAGTCATCGACTCGTCGATCTCGCGCGAGCAGTTCATCAAGCAGTACGCCACGGTCTTCGACGGTGACGAGCGCTGGACGAGCCTGCCGACTCCGACTGGTCCGATCTTCGAGTGGGACGACAAGTCGACCTACGTGCGTCGCCCTCCATACTTCGAGGGCATGACGATGGAGCTGACCCCCGTATCGGACATCACCGGTGCGCGTGTCATGGCAACCCTGGGTGACTCGGTCACCACTGACCACATCAGCCCTGCGGGAAACATCAAGATCGGTACGCCTGCCGCGAAGTACCTCGAGGAGCACGGAGTCCGTCAGAAGGACTTCAACTCCTTCGGCTCGCGCCGTGGCAACCACGAAGTGATGATCCGCGGAACCTTCGCCAACATCCGTCTGAGGAACCAGCTGGTTCGCGCAGTCAACGACGGCGCTGAGATCGAGGGTGGATTCACCCGCGACTTCACGAAGGCGGATGCTCCGCAGTCGTACATCTTCGACGCATGCCAGAACTACGAGGCTGCGGGCACTCCGCTGGTCGTGTTCGGTGGCAAGGAGTACGGTTCGGGTTCCTCCCGTGACTGGGCGGCCAAGGGCACGAGCCTCCTGGGCGTCAAGGCTGTCATCACCGAGAGCTTCGAGCGCATCCACCGCTCGAACCTGATCGGCATGGGCGTCGTCCCGCTGCAGTTCCCCGCTGGCGAGAGCTGGGAGTCGCTGGGCCTCGACGGCACCGAGATCGTCTCGATCACGGGCCTGGAAGAGCTCAACAACGGCACCACGCCCAAGACTGTGCGCGTCACGGCTGCGCCGAGCGAGCACTCGCCCGAGGGCAAGCAGACGGTCGAGTTCGATGCAGTGGTTCGCATCGACACCCCCGGTGAGGCCGACTACTACCGCAACGGCGGCATCCTGCAGTACGTGCTTCGTTCGCTGGTGTAATTCCTCACCAGTAAAGCGCCCGCTCCGATCGAATCGGGGCGGGCGCTCCGCGTTCACTCGGCGTCTGCTCGGGCGATTCCCTGGACCCGGCAGTAGTATCGAGAGGGTCGTCCTTCTCACTCACGAGGGCAAATGACGAACACGTTCAGGAGGTGCTGATGCTCATTCTTCCCGGCATCACCGGACCGCGAGATCTCGACAACCTGAGCCCATCTCAGCTGACCCAACTCGCTGGCGAGGTTCGAACGTTCCTCGTGGAGAACGTTTCGCGGACCGGTGGTCACCTCGGTCCCAACCTGGGAGTCGTCGAGCTGACGATCGCTCTGCACCGTGTGTTCGAATCTCCCGAAGACCCGATCATCTTCGACACCGGCCACCAGTCGTATGTGCACAAGCTGCTCACCGGACGCCAGGACTTCTCCGGACTGAGGGTGCGCGGAGGGTTAGCCGGTTACCCGCAGCGCGGCGAGAGTGCACATGACGTCGTCGAGTCGTCACACGCGTCGAGCTCCCTGAGCTGGGCCGATGGCATCTCGCGCGCCTTCGCGGCAACAGGAAGAGACGACCGACACGTGATCGCGGTGGTCGGTGACGGTGCTCTCACTGGAGGGATGACCTGGGAAGCGCTCAACAACATCTCCGATGACAACGATCGCAACCTCGTGATCATCGTCAACGACAACGGCCGCTCCTATGCTCCGACGATCGGTGGAATGTCGCGCTATCTGAACCGTGTTCGCACGGCAGGTGCGTATCGCGACCTGCACCACCGCTCTGATCGGTTCTTCCGCGCCTTTGGCCCCGTTGGCCGTGCAGTGTTCCGTGGCGTCCGCGGCGGTACGCACGGATTCCTCTCTCGCTTCACGAACAACGTCGCGCTGTATTCCAATCTCGACATCAAGTACCTGGGGCCGGTCGACGGTCACGACATCTCAGCTCTGATGGAGACGCTCGAGCTCGCGAAGTCGTACGGGGCGCCGGTGATCGTGCACGCGATCACCGAGAAGGGGCGCGGCTACCAGCCTGCGCGTGATGACGAAGCGGATCAGTTCCACGCCGTCAACCGCATCGATCCCACGACTGGTGAGCCGCTGGGGTCGAGCAAGACAGGCTGGACCGATGTCTTTTCCGATTCCCTTGTGCGCGTCGGAGAGCGCGACCCGCGCGTCATCGCCATGACCGCTGCCATGCTGCGTCCCACCGGACTTGCACCCTTCGCTGAGCGCTTCCCGGAACGCGTCTATGACGTCGGTATCGCCGAGCAGCATGCGGTGACGGCGGCTGCCGGCCTTGCATATGGCGGGCTTCACCCTGTCGTCGCCCTGTACGCGACGTTCATGGGTCGTGCATTCGATCAGGTCCTCATGGATGTCGCGCTCCATAAGGCCGGCGTGACCTTCGTCCTTGATCGGGCAGGCGTGACGGGACCAGACGGCGCGAGCCATCACGGGATGTGGGATCTGGCCATGCTCCAGATCGTGCCGCACATTCGCATCTCAGCCCCCCGCGACGGCGCGCGGCTTGCCGAGGCTCTGGATGAAGCGGTGGCAGTCGATGACGCACCAACCGTGATCCGATATCCGAAGGGTGCGGTCGCCGAAGACATCGAGGCGATCGAGCGGCTTGCCGATGGCGTCGATGTGCTCGCACGCGATGAGAGCGAAGATGTCCTCATCGTGGGCATCGGACCCTTCGCATCTCTCGCAATGGATGTCGCTGCGCGTCTGCGCGCCCAGGGAATCGGTGCGACGGTCGTCGACCCGCGTTGGGCCATTCCGGTGCAGCCGTCCATCATCGAACTCGCAGGGCGCCATCGCCTGGTCATCACTCTTGAGGACGGCATCCGGGTCGGCGGTATCGGAACGCGTGTGCGGCAGGTTCTGCGTGAGGCGGGGGTCGATACAGCAGTCGACGAACTCGGCCTTCCGGATGAGTTCATCGATCACGCTTCGCGTGATGAGATCCTGGCGGATGCCGGGCTCACAGCGTCCAAGATCGCCCAGGACGTCGTCGCCCAGGTTCTCGGGACCCGGATCCCCGTCGCGCGGAACGCAGGGGAGACCGGTGCGATCGATCTGCCGCTGCACGAGCGCCGCTGAGTCCTAGACAGCTGTGTCGTGGCGTGCGACGGGCGCACGGTGACGCGGGACGCGCTTGTGACGCCTTGCTGTCCAGGCCCAGCCTGACACCACACTCAGGGCGCACACTGCGGCCACCATCGCGGGGAACCACGTCGAGAAGACATAGGCGAAGCTACCGCGGGTGATGAGCGCACCTACGCTGAGGACGACAAGACCCACCAACGCACCGAAGGTCGCGTACACGGCGACGTGCACGATGATTCGTGCGGTTCGTGCCAGGCGTCGCGCGATCAGCCGCAGGACAGGCGCCGCGATGAGCGTGACGACCGCTGACACCACGCCGCCGACTGGGATCCCGAACATCAAATACAACGTGATCATGGCCACAGGCGGGCCCCATGGAAGGCCGGAGTTCAGCACCGCCGTCACGATGAGCATCGCGACGAGCAGAATCATGAACGAGATCCATGCGGCGAAGGCGCCCTGACGGAACTCCCCGTCAGTGAACGCCATCGGTTCTTCAACGGTCCGCGGGGAGGCTTCGGTCATGCTCGCACCTCGCCGATCAGGGTGAGCAGCTCGCTCGTCGCCTTGCGGATTCCTGGGACTCTGGCGAACGGAAGCGCGAGTGCCAGAGTCCGCAGCCCGCTATCGAGCAGACGCCTCGTGCTGCGCTGCCCAGGGGTGCTGTCATACGTCCACCGCAGCACGAGCGCAAGATAGGCAACGAACAGGGCCTGCGGCATTCGCTCTGCGATCTCTTCCGGCAGTCGATGCTGCGCGCCGGAGACGGCTGACCGAAACAGATTCAGGGTCATCTCGCGCGCGGGCCCGGACTCATCGGCAAGCGGGTTGAGCGGAGAGTCCGGAGGGATCATCGCGGTCAGGAACCCCGGCGCGACGTGCTGGTAGGGGAGCACTGCGCTCAGGCCCGTCTCGAACACGATCCGCAGGCGGTCGACGAGCCCAGGAACCCCTTCGAGCTGAGGAAGCGCGAGGGCCGCATGTTCACGCTGGACGCGGACGTAGAGCTCCTGCACCAGATGGGTTTTGGACGGGAAGTAGTAGTACGCGTTGCCGACAGAGACGCCTGCTGTCTCAGCGATCGCGCGCATCGTCGTGTCGGCGTACCCGTGCTCGATGAACGAGGTGAGTGCCGCATCCCGGATCTTCACCCGGGTGCGTTCGCTCTTGGTGACCGCCGTCTCGTCAGTTTCGAACATGTTCAAAACGTAGCATGAAGGAGGGGCCGCATCCGAAGATGCGGCCCCTCCTTCTACTGCCGATTACTCGCTCAACTCCCGATCCCGCGTACCGGCGGAGTGTGGAACGTCGAGCCGAAGACGCGCTCGGATGCTCCCTCGCGGTCGAGATACGGCGACGCGCCGCCATCGATGAATGGCCAACCCGCACCGAGGATGAGGCACAGGTCGATGTCCTCGACCTCCGGCACCACGCCCTCGTCGAGCATGAGCTTGATCTCTTGGGCGAGACCGTCCTGCACGCGCTGGAGGATCGTGGCAGCAGACGCCGGCGCGGTGCCGATGTTGCCCTTGAGAGCCTTCTCCGCAGCCTTGGTCCACCCGACGACACGGCCGCCCTTGTCTTTCTCGACGACCTTCTCGAGCTCAGCGAGAGCGTGGAAGTTCTCGTTCGCGTAGAACCGTTCGGGGAAGTGCCCCACCATCGTGTCCTGCACGTGGGCGGCGACCTTCCAGCCGACCAGGTCGATCAGCTGGAACGGGCCCATCGGAAGACCGAGTGGACCGAACGCCTTCTCAACGTCTGCGATCGGCGTGCCTTCATAGACCGCACGTGCTGCCTCGCCCATGACCTTGGCGAGCAGACGGTTGACGACGAAGCCGGGCGCATCAGCGGTGAGCACCGCGTTCTTGCCCAGCCCCTTGGCGACAACGAATGCCGTCGACAGGCTCTGCTCGTTCGTCACAGGCGTCTTGACGATCTCGATCAGCGGCATGACGGCGACCGGGTTGAAGAAGTGGAAGCCGACCAGTCGCTCCGGGTGAGCGAGCTGCGAACCGATCTCCTCAACCGACAGCGAGGAGGTGTTCGTCGCGAGGATGGCATCCTCCGCGATGATCTTCTCGATGTCGCCGAAGACCTGCTGCTTGACGCCGACCTCTTCGAAGACAGCCTCGATCACGAAGTCGCAGTCCGCGTACTCGCTCTTGTCGACTGTGCCGTGCAGGAGGGCGCGCAGCTTGTTCGCTCCGTCGGAGTCGAGACGGCCCTTCGCCTCGAGCTTGCTGATCTCGTCGTTGATGTACGCCAAGCCCTTGTCAACGCGCGCCTGATCGATGTCGGTGATGAGCACCGGCACCTGCAGACGACGCAAAAACAGCAGCGCGAACTGGCTGGCCATAAGACCTGCACCGATGATGCCGACCTTGGTGACCTTCTTCGCCAGCGCCTTGTCGGGCGCGCCGACGGGGCGCTTGGCACGCTTCTGCACCAGATCGAATGCATACATGGATGCCGCGAACTGATCGCCGACGACGAGTTCGGAGAGAGCCTCGTCTTCACGGGCGAAGCCCTCTGCCTTCGTGCCGCTCTTGGCCTTGTCGAGCAGGTCGAGTGCGACGTACGGCGACTTCGGAACGGTGCCGATCTTCGACTCGAGCATTCCGCGAGCCATCTTGATCGCGATCGGCCACTTGGTGAGCCGCTCGATCTTGCCGGGCTCGTTCTTGCGCTCGACCTTCTTGCCGCCGAGAACCGCATCCGCCCAGGCGAGGGAGTTCTCGAGATAGTTCGCGGCGGGGAAGATCGCGTCCATGATGCCGAGGTCGAAGGCCTGCTGCGGCTTCAGCATGCGGTTCTGCTTGAGCGGGTTCGAGATGACTACCTCGAGGGCGTTCTCGATGCCGATGAGGTTCGGCAGTAGGTACGCGCCGCCCCAGCCGGGGATCAGCCCGAGGAAGACCTCGGGCAGTGCAACTGCTGCCGCTGAGGCATCCACCGTGCGATAGGTCGAGTTCAGGGCGATCTCGAGCCCGCCGCCGAGCGCGAGGCCGTTGACGAAGGCGAACGAAGGTACGCCGAGATCACCGATCGAACCGAACACCTTGTGTCCGAGCTGGGCGATCATGCGCGCGTCATCCTTGGAGGTGACCTTCGAGATGTCCGAGAGATCAGCGCCCGCCGCGAGGATGTACTGCTTTCCTGTGATTCCGACGGCCTGGATCTCGCCGGCCTTCGCACGAGCCTTGAGTGTGGCAAGTGTCTCACCGAGTACAGCGAGCGTCTTCGGTCCCAGGGTGTTCGGGCGCGTGTGATCGCGGCCGTTGTCGAGGGTGATGAGCGCGAGCACCTTGCCCGAAGGCAGGCGCACGTCGCGTGCGACGGAATGCGTCACGACCTCGTCGTCACCGGCGAGGTTGATGATGGGGGAGAAGTCGATCTTTTCGTAGTCAGTCATCTCTGCATCCCTCACTTGCGCTTCTTACCGTCGTAGAACGGGTTCTCCCAGATGACGCTGCCGCCTTGGCCAAGACCCACGCACATGGCCGTCAAGCCATAGCGAACGTCGGGGCGCTCGGCGAACTGGGCCGCGAGCTGGATCATCAGACGAACACCGGATGCTGCCAGCGGGTGACCGACGGCAATGGCTCCACCCCACTGGTTGACGCGCGGGTCGTCATCAGCAATGCCGAAGTGATCGAGCAGGGAGATCACCTGGATCGCGAACGCCTCGTTCAACTCGAACAGGCCGATGTCGGAGATCGCGAGTCCGGCCTTCTTCAGCGCCTTCTCGGTCGAAGGGATCGGACCGATGCCCATGATCTCGGGCTGCACGCCCGCGAAGGCGAACGAGACCATCTTCATCTTCGGCTGCAGGCCGAATTCCTTGACAGCGCCACCGCCCGCGAGCAGCGACATCGTCGCGCCGTCGGTCAGCGGAGAAGAGGTACCTGCCGTGACGCGCCCGTGTGGGCGGAACGGCGTCTTGAGGGCGGCGAGGTCTTCCATCGTCGTCTGCGGACGGCGACCTTCGTCTTCTGTCGCGAGGCCCCAGGAGCCTGCGGCATCCTTCACGGCGACCGGAACGAGATCGGGCTGAATCCTGCCAGCGTCGTACGCGGCCTGCACCTTGTGCTGGCTGAGCATGCCGAAACGGTCGGAGCGCTCTTTGGTGAGGTGCGGGAACCGATCGAAGATACGCTCGGCAGTGACACCCATGTTGAGGGCCCCGGGGTCAACCATCTTCTCAGCGACGAAGCGGGGGTTCGGGTCGGCATTGGCGCCGATCGGGTGGTGGCCCATGTGCTCGACGCCGCCCGCGAGGGCGAAGTCGTACATGCCGATACCGATCGATGCAGCCATCGTGGTGACGCTGGTCATCGCGCCGGCGCACATGCGCTCGACAGCGAGGCCGGGCACCGTGTTGGGAAGACCAGCCAGGATCGCAACGGATCGACCGAGGGTCAGACCCTGGTCGCCGGTCTGCGACGTCGCGGCAATCGCGACATCATCGATGCGGTCCGCAGGCACGGCGGAGTTGCGCTCCATCAGACCGATCGTCGCCTTGACAGCGAGGTCGTCTGCGCGGGTGTTCCAGTACATGCCTTTTTCGCCGGCGCGTCCAAACGGGGTACGCATGCCATCGACGAAGTAGACGTCCGAGATCTCGGCCACTCTGCCTCCAAAGTTAGGGATGGCTTCAGCCTAGGAGTCGCGGAGAGAGCGTGGGGAATCGGTTGGATTGAACCTACGACTCGGAGGCGAGACCCTGATCGGGCGTTTGCCCGGCTTCTACAAAGGCATCCGCGATCTTCTGTGCAGTCTGCTCAATCTGCCAGGGGCGAGCCCCCAGGGCTGCGAGCGCTGCGGCCACTGCATCGGTGCTCAGCTCCGGCGGCGTCCACGCCACGCGCCGCAGCATATCCGGCTTCAGAAGGTTCTCGGTCGGCATGTGCAGCTCTTCAGCGACGGTTTCGACCGCGGGGCGAGCAAGCTTCAGCCGAGCATCCGCTTCGGGGTTCCGCTCCGCCCAGGCACGGGCCGGGGGAAGGGCGTCGCTGCTGACCCGCGCACGAGGGAGATCGTCCGACTCGCGACCGCGCACGATTGCTTCCCACCAGCGATCGAGCTCTGAGCGGCTTGCGCGTCCGTTGAACGCCTGAACGCCGGCGAGCGCGTGCTTCGATTGCGGATTCGCCAGTACCGCGGCGACGAGCGACCGGTCCGGCACGAGCCGGCCAGGTGAGGTGTCCTGCTGCTGGGCGTACTGTTCTCTGGCCTCCCAGAGCGCGCGCGCGACCGCGAGGTTACGGGCGCCCTTGACCTGATGCAGACCGCTGAGGCGACGCCACGGGTCATCGCGTGGAGGGCGCGGTGGCTGAGCGAGAGTTGCGGCGAACTCCTGAGCGGCGAACTCCGTCTTGCCCGCTTCTTCGAGTTCTTCTGCGAGCCGATCGCGGACATCGACGAGGTAGAGCACGTCGAGTGCCGCATAGTCGAGCCAGGAGTCGGGGAGTGGCCGTGTCGACCAGTCTGCAGCGGAATGCTCCTTCTTGAGAGTGATTTCAAGGACGTCTTCCACGACTGCAGCGAGTCCGACGCGATCGTGCCCGAGCAACCGTGATGCGAGTTCGGTGTCGAACAGCGTGTGGGGCTCGAGATCGAGCTCTCTTAGGGAAGGCAGGTCCTGGCTCGCGGCATGGAAGACCCATTCGACATCGCCGATCGCTGCCTGCAACGGTGCGAAATCACCGAGTGCGGGCGGATCGAAGAGGAAGACGCCCGCATCACGGCGGAACACCTGCACGAGATATGCGCGCTGCGAATAGCGAAAACCGGATGCTCGCTCCACGTCGACAGCGACTGGCCCCGTGCCGGCGGCAAGAGCCGCACACGCAGCCTGGAAATCATTGGGATCGTCGATGACGGAGTACTCAGTCACGACCTGCCTTTCGCGCGCCGAACACGGCGATGTTCTCTGAGCCGGGCGGGAGGCCGGCAAGCATGCCGACCAGTTCGGCCCATGCTTCCACGTGCGGCCGGAATGGCTCTTCCGGCGTCCAAGAAGAGCGTAGTTCGATCTGCGCTCCATCGCCTTCTGCAGCCAATGCCCCGAAGCCCTTCGAGATGGTCTTCGTCGAGGTTCCAGAGGCCGAGTGATAGACCGCACCGCGCGAATCAAGCGCATCGACGAGCCACGACCAGGTGACATCTGCCAACAGCGGATCCGTGCCGATCTCCGGCTCCAAAGGTGCCTGCGCAAAGGCGACGATTCGCCAGGAGCCGCCCCATGCAGCAGGCTCGTCTGGATCGTAGAGCAGAACGAACCGGCCGGTGCCGTAGATCGACTCTCCGTGGCCATCGGGGCGGACGTCGGCTGCCAGTGCGATGGAGAAGGGCGCGAGCCCCTGTGGCGAGGCGATCTCGCGCACCACGATGTCATCGCGGAACGCCGTTTCTCGCAGTTCGGCGCAGACGCGCGCGAACTCAGTTCCGGCGTCAGGGTGTGCGCTCACGGTGACAGGCTAGAGTCAGGAAGCGATGAAGAGTCTCAGGCACGCCGTTGCGCTGCTGGTACCCGCCCTATTCGCGCTGTGCGCCGGGGTTGCCTTTTTGGTGTTCTCGATCGGTCGACGCGTCGTAACGCCGGCGGCGAGAGCAGCGGACACCGAAATCCTTGCGGTGGACACCGGCGCGCAGACAATCGAACTCGCCCGCACACCCGACACGGAGCTGCCTGGCCGCTACGGTCTGTTCACGACGGGCACCTACGGCTACGTCAAGCTGGGCGCGATTTTGAGTTCCGACGCGAAGCATGTGCGTCGCAAGCTCCTCACCCAGGTCGATTCGGGTGCGCGGATCGACCGCCCTGCGGGCTTCAACGGCTGGTACTACTCGTCGCCGACAGAATTGCACCTGCCGTGGGAGCCGGTGCTGATCGGCTCTCCAGCGGGACCGTGCCCTGCTTGGCTGTTCCCCGCAGAGTCGTCGACCTGGGTGATCCAGATCCACGGCAGAGGCGCCACTAGGGCAGAGTGCCTCCGCGCTGTCCCCGTCCTGCGTTCGATGGGCTTGCCGAATCTGGTCGTCTCTTATCGCAACGATGGCGAGGCCCCTCGCAGCCGAGGTGGCTCGTATGCGCTCGGTGCGACCGAGTGGCAAGACGTCGACGCTGCGATCTCGTACGCGCTGCGCCACGGCGCTGAGCGAGTGGTGCTGATGGGGTGGTCGATGGGAGGTGCAATCGCACTCCAGGCCGCAGTGTCTTCAGCGAACCGCCTGGCGATCGCAGGCCTGGTGCTGGACTCTCCGGTCGTGGACTGGCGCACAGTCCTCCGATTCCAGGCTCGCGAGACCGGCATCATCGATCCACTGCCGACGCTCGCGATGAACGCGCTGTCATCGCCATTGACTGCGCGGATCAGCGGGGCAGAAGAAGCGATACCCTTCGACCGTCTCGACATGGTGGCGCGAGCCGAGGAGCTCGCGGTCCCGATCCTCATCCTGCACAGCGACGACGACGGTTTTGTGCCGGTGGATTCTTCTCGCGCTCTCGCAGAGGCGCGTCCAGACATCGTGACGATGCCGCACTTCACCGTGGCGCGGCACACCAAGATCTGGAACTACGATCAGACCGATTGGAATGCCGCGATCACGGCATGGCTGCGCGAGAACCGCTTCAGCGCTTCAGAGTGACCTGACGCTTCACTCGCATCAGCATCCCGGTCATCCCGCCGATTCGCAGCGGTGACACGGCACGCGTGAGACCGATCGACTGCGGATAGTCATCCGGGATCGCGAGGACCTCGTCGGCCGAAAGGCCGGTGATGCCCTGCACGAGGATGCTGGCGAAACCGCGCGTCGTCGGCGCCTCTGGCGGCGCTGTGGCGTGCATGGTGACGACGTCGTCTACGACCTCGACGTAGATGTACACCGGTGACTGACATTCGGCGACACGCTCGTACATCTCGGGGTGGCCCGCGACTTCCTCGGACACCGCAGGCAGCTCCTGGGAGAACTCCAGCAGAAGCTGGAGACGCTCGCCCTCGGGGAGCTCGAGGAAGTCGCCGCGGATCTCCGCGAGGGTGTCGGGAACGTGCGTAGTGCTCATTCGAGCAATTCTCACATGCTCAGAGCGAGCCGGGCTCAGCGCCTGTGACGATCGGCACGCGCACCGCGCTGCCCCACTCGGTCCAGGACCCGTCATAGTTGCGCACGTTGTCGAAGCCGAGCAAGTGCTTCAGAACAAACCACGTGTGGCTCGAGCGCTCCCCGATGCGGCAGTATGCGACGATGTCATCGCCTTCGGTGATGCCGACACCGTCACGGTAGATGGCCTCGAGCTCGGCACGGGGACGGAAGCCGCCGTCTTCAGCGACAGCCTTGCCCCACGGCACGCTCTGCGCAGTCGGGATGTGTCCGGCCCGCAGGGTGCCTTCCTCGGGGTACGCCGGTGCGGTCGTGCGCTCACCGTTGTACTCCTCGGGGGAGCGGACGTCGATCAGCGGGCCCTTGCCGATGAAGGAGACGACGTCGTCCTTGTATGCACGAAGAGCCGAGTCATCCCGCTCGATCACCGGGTAGTTCGTCCGCACAGACTTGCTGGTCTCGGTGGTGATCTCTCGCCCCTCGGAGATCCAACGATCACGACCGCCGTCGAGCAGACGCACATCTTCGTGGCCGAACAGCGAGAACACCCAGAGCGCGTAGGCCGCCCACCAGTTGCTCTTGTCGCCGTAGATGACGACAGTGTCGTCGCGCGAGATGCCCTTGCGGCTGAGGAGCTCAGCGAAGCCCTCGCCATCGACGTAATCGCGCACGACAGGGTCGTTGAGTTCTGTGTGCCAGTCCACCTTCACAGCTCCCGGAATGTGACCGGTTTCGTAGAGCAGTACGTCTTCATCCGATTCGACCACCACAAGCCCGGGTTCTCCGAGGCGAGCTGCGAGCCACTCGGTGCTGACGAGGCGTCCAGGCTCGGAATACTCGGCGAACTTCGCGACGGTGGTGTCGAACTCAATGGTCATCTGGCGCTCCTGGGGTACTGGGCTCTCGGGTTGACGGCGTAATGTTGAGCCGCACCTTCGACCATAGAGCCGTTCGGCGCGCTTCGTCCCGGATCCGTAAGACTTCGACATAGGAAACGCATGACCGACACAGACAGTGCGACCATCGCGCACCTCACCGCGCGCGAGCCTGTCGTGACCGGGGCAGAGATGCTGGCAAGCCTCGTGCCGCCGCCGCAGTTCTCGACGGCGAGCTTCGACAGCTACCGCTCCGACGATGCGTTTCCCTCTCAGGCTGAGTCCAAAGAGCTGCTCGAGCGCTTCGCCGGTCGCGGCCCCGCTCCGAAGAAGTCCGGATTCTTCGGGCGTGGCAAGAAGAAGGAAGCCGACCTCAAACCCGGCGTCTATCTTGATGGCGGCTTCGGCGTGGGCAAGACGCACCTGCTCGCATCCATCTATCACGCGATGCCCGCTCGCCGGAAGTACTTCGGCTCGTTCATCGAGTACACCGCTCTCGTCGGTGCGCTGGGGTACAAGAACACAGTCGACCTGCTTCGCGGGGCGGATCTGCTCTGCATCGACGAGTTCGAGCTCGATGACCCGGGCGACACCATGGTGATGACCCGTCTGCTCGGCGAGCTCGTGGCCTCCGGCACGAAGCTCGCCGCAACCTCGAACACTCCGCCGAACGCACTGGGTGAGGGGCGTTTCGCAGCACAGGACTTCCTGCGTGAGATCCACGCCATGTCCGACAGCTTCGAGACGATCCGAATCGATGGCGTCGACTTCCGCCAGCGAGCGCTCGACGGCAAGGCCGTCGCAGTCTCGGATGCTGAATACGCGGCGCACATCGCCGGGGCAGTGGGTACGGCATCCGATGATCTGTTCATCGACGTCGTCCGGCACCTCGCCAAGGTGCATCCCTCTCGTTACATCCGGTTGATCGATGGCATCTCTCTCGTCGGACTTCGGGATGTCGAGGTGCTCACCGATCAGTCGGAGGCGCTGCGCTTCGTCGCATTCGTCGACCGCGTGTATGACGCCCAGGTGCCGATCATTGCGACCGGCGTGAGCCTTGATCAGGTGTTCGCAGAAGAAATGCTGGGCGGTGGATACCGTAAGAAATACTTGCGCGCCATCTCTCGCCTCAACGCCCTCACGCATTCCGCGCAATTGCAGAGCGCTTCGTAACACGATGTTCACACCGCGAACCCGGGTGTAACGCCGCCGAAACAGACCACGCGCATCCCCGAAATCGGGCCTCGCCACACTGAAGCTCTCAATTACTTCGGATGTGAGGTTTTCCTATGGATGCTCCCGGCAACATCTCGTGGGGTATTACCGCCACGGCGCTCGTGCTTCTGATGACCCCAGGCGTGGCGTTCTTCTACGGCGGTCTGGTCAAGGCGAAGAGCGTCGTGAGCATGATGATGATGAGCTTCGGCTCCATCGGTCTGGTCGCGGTGCTCTGGATTCTGTTCGGCTACTCGATGAGTGCCGTCGAGAACCCCGGTCAGTTCGCCGGTAACCCGTTCGCGGACTTCGGGCTCAGCTCGATGGCAGGCGGGGACTCGTCGAACGTCGCTCTGCTCGGTGTCGCCTACGGTGCCACCTTCGCGATCATCACGGTCGCCCTGATCTCCGGCGCCATCGCCGACCGGGCGAAGTTCGGCAGCTGGTTGATCTTCGCGGGAGTGTTCGCCACCGTCGGCTACTTCCCGATCGCAGCCTGGGTCTGGGGCGGTGGCTGGGTCATGAACCTCGGCACCATGCTCTTCGGCGAAAACAGCGGCATTCATGTCATCGACTACGCCGGCGGTACCGCGGTGCACATCACGGCAGGTGCAGCGGCTCTTGCGCTCGCTCTGGTTCTCGGCAAGCGCGTCGGCTTCCAGAAGGGCATCCTCAAGCCGCACAACGTGCCGCTCACGCTGCTCGGCGCTGCGATCCTCTGGTTCGGATGGTTCGGCTTTAACGCCGGCGCAGAGTGGAACTCCGAGGACATGGGCGGCGTCGGCCTCATCGGTATCAACACCCTCGGCGCCACTGCCGCTGCGATCCTCGGCTGGATCCTCATCGAGAAGATCAAGGACGGCAAGCCCACGTCGGTCGGAGCCGCATCGGGTGCTGTCGCCGGACTCGTCGCGATCACCCCGGCGTGCGCCAACCTGACGCCCGGCTGGGCATTGCTGCTCGGCGCACTCTCCGGTGTGTTGTGCGCACTCGCTGTGGAGCTGAAGTTCCGCCTCGGTTTCGATGACTCGCTCGACGTCGTCGGTATCCACCTCGTCGGCGGTGTGCTCGGCACGGTCTACCTCGGCTTCTTCGCGACCGAGCAGGGACTCTTCGTCGGGGGCGACGCGCGTCTGCTCGCTGTCCAGGTGATCGCCGTCATCGGAGTCATGCTGTACTCCTTCGTCGTCGCCTTCATCATCGGCATCGTGATTCAGAAGACGATCGGATTCCGCATCACCAATGAGGACGAGATCGCCGGAGTCGACTCAGTGGTCCACGGTGAGGAAGGCTACGCACTCATCGACGCGTGAGTGCGGCCCACGAAGGCGTGGGTAGTGTGGCGGGGTGAGTTCTTCCAGAAGCATCCTCCGCCAGCTTGCCGACATCGTCATCAGGGCGCTGTCGGATAGAACGTCCCGGACTTCTGAGAAGCCGGGACGTTCTGGTGTGACCGCACCGACTGCGCGCCTGCGTGATGCGGGTGAGGCGATCGAACCGGGGCGGGAGCAGGGGAGTGAGACCGTCCGGATCGATCCGGACCACATCCAGAACCTCAAGGTCGACTACTCGCCGTCGAAGGACGGTGCTCCGGATTCCGGCGAGGTCATCTGGACGTGGGTCCCTTACGAAGAGAATGACGGACGCGGCAAGGACCGCCCCGTCCTCGTGATCGGCCGCCATTCCGCTGCGCGCGTGTACGCTGTGCGGATGACGAGCAAGGCTCACGACCGCGATCGCGACTACCTGTCGATCGGCACCGGGGAGTGGGACTCGCAGGGACGCGAGTCTTGGGTCGACATCGAGCAGCTCTACAGCGTGCACGAGAAGGGGATGCGTCGTGAGGCTGCCATCCTCGATCGAAAGCGCTACGACCGGGTGGTGGCGACGCTCGCCGCGCGATACGGGTGGGCGCGGCGCTGACTGCAACCGGCTGAGCAGCCGGTTGCACGCCGCTCCGGGTCAGACGCGCTCGGAGGCCGCCGCTGCACGCAGTACGGGGAAAGCCGTCAGCACCATGTCGGCCAACTCGCTCAGCGGGCGGGTCAGCGGATCTGTCGCAGGTACGCCGATCTCCAGTTCGATCGCGTCGATCGCGTCGCCGATCTGCGTGGTGGAAAGACTCTCGTGGTTGACCGTCACACCGATCACACGTGTTTCTGCAAAAGCCTCGATGAGTGCCACCTCACTCGCAACAGTGGGCATCGGCATCATCGGGAAGTCGCCGAGAACCTGTCTGCCCGGCGCGTGCTGCACAATGACGCCGGCAGGTCTGCTGCCTCGCAGGATGTGCGCGGAAGTGAGGTACGCGGGGTGGCTCAGCGCCCCCTGTCCCTCTACGATGATGATGTCGGGGTCCTCTGCTTCAAAGGCTGAGACGACCTGGTTCTCGACCTCGCCGGAGCAGAACTGCGGTACCAGAGCATCCAGCGCCACGCCGTAGCGACCGCCCTGGATGATCGTCGTCTGCCCTGTGCCGACCATGACCGCGTGGATGCCGCGGTCGTTGAGGGCTTGGACGAGGAGCGTTGCGGTCGTTCGTTTGCCGATCGCGCCGTCGGTGCCGAGTACGGCGATCCGAGGGCACGTGACGTCGAAGATGCGACCCGAGAACAGGTGAAGATCCTTCTTTTCCTTCGGGCGTCGTACGTCGGTTATGGTCACGCCCGAGAGAAGCGCGGCAGCGACGAACTCCGCATCGTCGTTCAGGAACTCGTGCAGACCGTTGATGATGTGCATGCCGTGGGCGATGCCGTCCAGCAGAACGACCCGCTGCGCGTCGGAGAGCAGACCGTCAGCGGGTGCCACACCGCAGATCAGGTAGTCCGGCGTCGTACCTGCGTGCGCGATGGCCGCTGTGAGACTCGCGAGGATCGGGATGCCGTTAGCCGTGCCGTCGAGCAGGGCACCCGCGTCCGCGCCGGTATGGCGGCTGTCGATGACGCTGAGGATGTCGTACTTCTCGGAGTGACGGACCAGACCGTTGGCCGTCTTGCCATCCTGTTCGCCGAACTGTGCTTCGCAGTAGACGATCGCGGACGAGCCGACCGGAAGCACGGGGAGGGCGGTCGATGCGTCATCGGTGCGAGGATCAGTGGAATGGGTATACGGGTGCACGGAAATCGGGTCTCCTCGAGATGGTCCAGAGGAGGCGACGGAGAACGAAGTGGCCAGTGCGGCCCGTTGGTCGACAAGAAGTCTTCCCTGACGCCGGCAAGATGCCGACTTCGCTCACCGTATCAGTGAAAACTGCGGGTCAGCCCGGAATTGCTCTGTCTACGGGAAACGCCCTAGCCTTGCTGGCCGTAAACACGGAAGGACAGGCGATGTCCGGCGATGGGATGACCAGCGAAGCGAAGCGTCACGACCAGCTCACGAGCGCCCGAGGCGACCGAGGCGGGTGCTGCTGCGCGCATCGAGGTGGCGGAGTATGACGCGGACTCCTACGTGCTTTCCCGAGTGACGACCCTGCCGGTGACACGGCGTATACCGGGGTCGACCGGGCCTTGCATCGAGGCGAACAACAGCTCAGCGGCTTCCCGGCCCAGTTGTTCGAGGTTGAGATCGATGCTGGTGAGCGTCGGCGAGGAGCCGGTGGTCATGGCTTCCCAGTTGTCGACACCGATCACGCCCACGTCGCGCGGGACGCTGCGTCCTCCCGCGTGCAGGGCATCGAGCACGCCGCGCGCGATCTGATCGTTGCCGCAGACGACACCGTCGAAATCTTCGCCCTGTTCGAGCAGCCGGGTGATCGCGGTTCGCCCCCACTGTTCGGTCCACGCGCCGAACAGCGGCCGGCCGCCCACCAGGGACAACTGCTGGCGCTGAAGCTCCGCGGCGATACCGGTTGAGCGCTCTTGGGCGGCGGTGTAGTCGGGATCGCCCGAGATATGCACGACGCGTCGCCGCCCTGTACTCACGAGGTGCGTGACGGCCAGCGCGCCAGCATCCGTGTCGTCGGGAATCACCGACAGATCCGACTCGTTCTGGCTCGGGGCGTACGCGTACACGACCGGCACCGGCAGTGAACCGGGAAGCGGAGCGCGCGGGTTGGTGCGGTACCCCACGACGATGATGCCGTCGACATTGCGACGCAGCAGCGCATCGAGGTGATACTTCTCGCGAATCGCGTCACCGCGCGCGTCGCACAGAAAGATCGAGACTCGACCTGCTCCGAACGCGTCCTCGGCGCCCATCAGAATCGGGAGGCTGAACCGGCCCTCCAAGTCGCCCGTGATGAGCCCCACGGTACCCGTCTGGCCCATGAGCAGGCTGCGTGCAGCCTCGTTCGGTGAGAAGTTGAGCGTTTCGGCCGCCTGGCGAACCTTGTCCCGGGTCGCCGCCTTCACGTGCTGTCGCCCGTTCAGCGCCTTCGATGCCGTCGCCAGCGATACACCGGCTAGATCCGCGACATCACGAAGGGTGGCGCGTTTCGCCGCGCTGTGTGCCATGACGCCTCGCTCTCGTGTGTTCATCCCTGGCTCATCAGATCCCATAACAAGCCGATTCAGGCGTACATCCGGCGAATTGTGGTGAACGTCATCATCCACGGTTTCGGAAACTCATGCAAGTCGAGAGCTTCATCCGACGAGTTGACGGCCAGAAAACCGGTAGATAGTATTCAGAAAACCTTTTAGGAAGTTTCCGAAGGAACGGCACCGTGCACCAGCCGGCACCGCATGCATCAAAGAAGATGAGGAGCAGTTTCCAAGATGATCAGCAAAACTCGCGTGGGCGCCCGTGCCGCGCTCGTATCCACCGCGGCGCTCGCGCTCGTGCTCACGGGTTGCACCCCCAGCGCGCAGAGCGACGCCGGTGGAGCGACCGCAGGTGGCAGCGACACACTCACCGTCTGGCACTACTTCAGTGACGACAACCAGGTGAAGGTCATGGACGACTACAAAGCCAAGTTCGAAGCCGAGAACGACGGCGTCACCGTCGAGAACGTCTTCGTGCCGTACGACCAGCTGAACCCGCGACTCATCTCGGCAGCCTCCACCGAAACCGGGCCCGACGTGGTCGTTTTCAACGGCGCGGATGCCTCCACCCTCGCACTCGGTGGCGTGCTCGCCCCGCTTGACGACTATTGGGGATCCTTCGCGGATGCTGAGGAGTTTCCGGATTCCGTGATCCACAGCGTCGATGACGTCACCTACGCGGTGCAGGGCTACGTGAACCTGCTCGGCCTCTGGTACAACGCCGACATCCTCACCGAGATCGGCGTCGAAGCGCCCACGACCCTCGACGAACTCAGCGCAGCACTCGATGCGGCCGTCGCCGCCGGTCAGGGCGGCATCACTCTCTCGGGCCTGCCGAACTCGCAGGGCGAGTGGCAGGGATACCCGTGGCTTTCGTCGTACGGCTTCACCTACGATGACCCACAGCGCGAGCCCCTCGTCGAGGCGTTCACCATGATCCAGCAGTGGACCGAGTCGGGCGCCCTGACCCGCGAAGCATCCACCTGGGACCAGACTGTTCCGTTCCAGACGTTCGCCGCCGGCGGTCACGCCTTCGCCGAAAATGGCAACTGGCAGATGGGAACGGCCGAATCCACCGCGCAGTTCGAGTACGGCGTCGTTGCGCTGCCGGTCGGCGCAGACGGCGGGGTGTACCTCGGCGGTGAAGGCGAGGGCATCGGTGCGTTCAGCGCCAATCCCGACCTCGCCTGGGCGTACCTCGAGAGCACGTACTTCAGCGAAGAGGGCGGTGTGATCGCAGCCGAGACCGTCGGCAGCATCCCGGCACGCGCCGACGCCGCTGCAAGCGACGCCGTCACCTCGAACACGCTCATGGCGCCGTTCGCCGAGTCGATCGCCTCCCACGGCGCCAATTACCCGGATGCTGCCATCCCGCCGGCAGCTGTCGCCGACGTGCAGCTCGCAGTCGGGCAAGCCTGGAGCGGCGTGATCAGCGGACAGTTGACTCCGGATGCTGCCGCCGACCAGGTGCTCGCAGCACTCGACGGCCTGCTGTAACCCACCGGCCTTGCCCATCCGATCAATGACGTCTGGAGCACAATGTCGAAGCTGACAGTCGCCGCACACGCCGCGCGCGCCGACGACCCGACGCCATCGGGCGGGCAAGGCCGCCCCCGCCGCCGATTGAAGCCCGCGGCCGGCTCGCGCAGCACGCTGCTCTTCGTGCTGCCGGCCGCGCTCTTCCTGCTGGTCTTCGCCGTCTACCCGCTCACGCAGCTCCTGCGCATGAGCGTCAGCGACGTCAAGGTCTCGAACCTGCGCGGCGATTGGCCCTTCATCGGCCTCGACAACGTGATCCGCAATTTCGGTGACGGCGCATTCGGCAGCGTGATCCTCAACACCGTCGTGTTCGTCGGCATCGTCACGGTACTCGGACTCGTCGGCGGGCTCGCCGCGGCCATTCTGCTGGCTCCCACCGGAAAGTGGACTGCCATCATCCTCGCGATCCTCGTGTTCGTGTGGGCACTCCCGCCTGTGGTGAACGGCAGCGTCTGGAAGTTCCTCCTCGGCAGCCAAGGCCTCTTCAACACCGTGTTCATGGACATCGGCCTCACCTCGGACGCGGTGCCGTTTCTCTACGACGACCGCCTGGCGCTCGTCTCGGTGGCCCTCGTGAACTCGTGGGTTGTGATCCCTTTCAACGCGCTCGTCTACCGCGCGGCGATGCTCGGCATCCCGGCCGAACTGTTCGAAGCATCCCGGGTCGATGGCGCCTCACGCTGGCAGGAAATTCACCACATCATCATCCCTTCGGTGCGATCGACCACCATGATCCTCGCCGTGCTGACGGTGGTCTACGGCTTCCGCTCGTTCGACTTCATCTACGTCATGACCTTCGGCGGCCCGGGCACGGCCACCACCACCCTGCCGTTCCTCGGCTACCTGCAAGCGTTCGTGCGCTTCGACTACGGCCTGGGCGCATCATCCGCCGTCATCGCCGTGCTGCTGGTGCTGGTGCTCGCGGTGTTCTACGCCCGAGGCGTGCGAAACGAGGAGAAGTGATGTCTGCAACCTCCACCCTGCTCACCGGCTCCGCGTCCCCGCTCCGTCGGCGTCGCAAGTTGCCGTTCGCCCCCGTCGCGGGCCCGCTTCGCGGTGTGCTGTTCCTCATCTACGCGATTCCGCTTTTGTGGATCCTGCTCACCTCGCTGAAGGCACCGGGCGACGTCATCGGGTCGCAGTCGTCGTTTTTCTTCACCCCAACGCTCGATGCCTACGTCGCGGCGCTGTCGAACGCGGGTCTCTACACCGCCATGCAGCAGTCGCTCGTGATCGCAGCCGGCACCACGGCGCTGTCGCTCGCGATCGCCATTCCTGCTGGCTATGGACTCGCCCGCTACGACGCGCGCATCACCACGATCATGCTCGGCGCGATGATCGTGCTGCAGATGCTGCCGCAGACGGCGAACGTCATCCCGCTGTTCCAGATCTTCGGCGGCTGGGGCCTGCTCGACTCCAACCTCGGCCTCATCCTCGCCGACACGGCATTGCTCACCCCATTCGCGATTCTGCTGCTGCGACCGTTCTTCCGCGCGGTGCCGATCGCGATCGAAGAGGCGGCGTCGCTCGACGGCGCATCGACCCTGCGCGTGTTCTTCTCCGTCATGCTCCCGCTCGCCCGAAACGGCATCGCCACCACCGGCACCCTCGTGTTCCTGCTCGCGTGGGGAGAGTTCCTCTATGCGGTGAACTTCTTCCTCTCGCCGGTGAACTACCCGCTCAGCGCCCTGCTCGCAGCCCAGGTGTCGGCGTTCGGCATCAACTGGCCAGGCCTCATGGCGCTCGCTGTGATCACGTCGGTGCCGATCCTCGTGCTCTTCTTCTTCACCTACCGACTTCTGCGCGAGGGACTCACCCTCGGCGCGGTCAAGTGACCCACCTCTGCCTCCGGAAGGTACCTCTGTGACTCTCGTTTTCTCCCGCTCCACGCCCGCGCACCAGATCGATGCTCCTGTCGTTCCGTCCAGTGGCGCGCTCAGCCCCATCGGCTTGCACGCCGCGCGCATCACCGACGGATTCTGGGCCGATCTGCAGCGACTCAATGGCAGCGCCATCCTCGCGCACTGCGAAGGCTGGATGGAACGCCTCGGCTGGATCGGCAACTTCGACGACGCTGTCTCGGGAAACCTCGCCGACACCCGTACCGGGCGCGAGTTCAGCGACTCCGACGTGTACAAGCTCATCGAGGCGATGGCGTGGGAGATCGGCAGGACCCAGGATGCTGCGCTCGAAGCGCGCTACCAGGCGCTCATCGCCCGCATCGTTCCCGCCCAGGAAAGCGACGGATACCTCAATACGAAGTTCGGGCGTGAGGGCCAGCTTCCGCGCTACTCCGACCTCGAGTGGGGGCACGAGCTCTACTGCTACGGGCACCTGTTTCAGGCGGCGGTCGCGCGGCTCCGGACCCACGGCGAAGATGACCTCGTGCGGGCGGCGCTGAGGGCGGCCGACCACGTGTGCGAGACCTTCGGTGACTCCGGCATCGCTTCGGTCTGCGGTCACGCCGAGGTGGAGCCCGCCCTCGTCGAGCTCGCCCGCGCCACCGGCAACCAGCGCTACCTCGAACAGGCGCGCCTTTTCATCGAACGCCGCGGTACCGCCACGCTCGACGATATCGAGTTCGGGCGTGAGTACTTTCAGGACGACGTGCCCGTGCGCGATGCCGATGTACTGCGCGGTCATGCCGTGCGTGCCACTTACCTTGCGGCCGGAGCCATCGACCAGGCGGTCGAGTCGGGTGACGACGACCTGCTGGGCGCGATCCGCCAGCAGCTTGAGCACACTCTCGCCCGCCGAACATATCTGACCGGTGGCATGGGCGCGCACCACGAGGGCGAGTCGTTCGGCGACGACTGGGAGTTGCCCTCCGAACGTGCGTACAGCGAAACCTGTGCGGGCGTCGGGTCGATCATGGCGCACCATCGGATGCTGCTCGCCACCGGCGACGCGCACTGGGCAGATGTCGTCGAACGCACGCTCTACAACGTGGTCGCTACCTCGCCGTCGGTCGACGGCACGTCGTTCTTCTACACGAACACGCTGCACCGCCGCTCACCCGGCATCGTGCCCTCGACGGACTCCGTGTCTCCCCGCGCGGCGGCTTCGATGCGCGCGCCGTGGTTCGCCGTGTCGTGCTGCCCGCCGAACGTGGCACGCACGCTCGCCTCGCTGGGCGGGTATGTCGCGGCAGTATCCGCCGACGCCGTCCACGTGCTGCAGTACGCCAACGGAACGATCGACGCGCAGTTCGATGCCGGCGCCGTGCGTCTCGATGTGCAGACCGCCTACCCCCAAGATGGATTTGTTCGGGTCACCGTTGTCGATGCTCCGGCGGTCGGCACGAATGTCGTGCTACGCGTGCCGGGGTGGGCGACTTCGGGAGCAACGATCGACGGACGCAACGTCGAGCCCGGTTGGGTCTCTGTTGCCGTCGCACAGGACCAGGTCATCGAGCTTGTGCTGCCGATGCAGCCCCGGGTCGTGCACCCGGATGCTCGCATCGACGCACTCCGCGGTCAGATGGCCGTCGAACGCGGCCCGCTGGTGATGTGTCTCGAACGCGCCGCTGATGCGGAGTACTCGGTGGAGCAGCTGCGCGTCGCGGGGGAGCCCCGGATCGACGGCGACCGCGTCGTGGTGCCGATGGTGCCGATCACGTATCCGGCGCGCGACTGGCCGTTCGGCGGTGCGGATGCTGCAATTGTCGGTGACACACCCGTCGACGTCGAGCTGATTGCCTACAACGCCTGGGGAAACCATGGGCCCTCCACCATGCGGGTGTGGATGCCCACCGTGTGACGTCGACTGATCGCGCGCCTGCTGACGCTCAGTTCAGCCCACCGGAGACCACTTGACAGCAATAGGAGCATCCACGCCAGGGGACGTCACCGGATCTGGACCCTGGATGGGTCACTGGACAAATTGGTTGTCGTGGCTTTGCGTCAGGCGAGGATTCCGCTTTGGATCGCTTTGAGGACGGCATTGGTTCTGTCTCGGGTTCCGAGTTTTGTCAGGATTGAGGAGAGGTGGTTCTTGACGGTGCCCTCAGCGAGGAACAGTGCGTCGGCGATCTGACGATTTCCGTACCCCTGAGCGACGAGACGGAGAACTTCGATCTCGCGGTCGGTGAGCTCCTGAGCAGGAAGCGCATCGCGGTCAGGGAGGACGCCCCCTGAGCGGACGGCGCGAATTACGCGTTCGGTGATCGCAGGCGAGATCAGTGTGTTGCCGGCAGCGAGAGTGGTCACCGCGTGCGTGAGCTGGTCGAGGGTGACGTCCTTGAGGATGTACCCGCGTGCGCCCGCTTGGATCGCGTCGAGAATGACGTCATCGTCGCCGAAAGTGGTCAGCACGAGAACAGCGACTGTGGATTGCAGTTCACGGAGGCGACGCAGCGTCCAGAGACCGTCGAACCGAGGCATTCGCACATCTAGTAGCACCACGTCCGGTTCGGTGGACTGAATCAGTTCGACTGCGATACGTCCGTCTTCGGCTTCGCCGATGACGTCGATCCCGGCGACCGCGAGCAGACTTCGGATGCCTTGCCGCACGAGCGTCTGGTCATCGACGACCACCACCCGCGTCATGGATGCGCTACCCGTGCGGTGACGCGAAACCCGGAGGACCCGTCGATCTCAAAGGTGCCGCCGAGTTCCCCGAAGCGTTCCCTGAGGCCCCGCAGGCCGTTGCCAAGCACAGGCTTCGCCGTGCCATGTCCATCGTCGTGTGCGACGAAGGTTGTGTACCGGTCGTCGGATGTGATCTCGATCCAGATCTCTTTCGCGTCGGCGTGACGAACGGCGTTGGTGATCACCTCCTGCGTCGCGCGCACGAAAGCGGTGCTCGCATGCTCGTCAGCCCGAACGCCATCGGCAACGTGGACCGTGACAGTGAGCCCGGGAATGCCGTCACCGATCCGTCCTAGTTCCTTCGAAAGGTCTGGCGCGTGCGCGCGAAGCTGGGTCACCGTGGCACGCACGTCACGGAGCAACTCGCGTGCGACCATGTCGGCATTGTCGATGTGGCTGCGAACGGCAGCTCCGTCCACGTGTCTTGCGGTTTCGAGCTGCAGGGTGAGCGCGGTGAGCTGGTGCCCGATGAGGTCGTGCAGGTCGCGGGAGATTCGCAGTCGCTCGGCGGTTCGAGCGGATTCCGAGAGCAGGACGCTTGCCACTTGCAACTCGACATGCGCGACGGTTAGCTGTGCGCGGAGTTGCTGTTCTCGAACCAGCGTTGCGGAGCTGAAAAGGCTGGCGAGCTGGATCAGTAGGTAGAAGCCGATCATCATGATGACGTCGAGCAGCGGTTGCTCCTTTTGGGAGTACGTGACCCCGACCGCGACGGTGTTCAGAGCAACGACGAGCAGCCCGCCCCACAACGGCACGATGTAGACACTGATCGCCGCGGTAACTACCAGAAGGATGAGCACGAGCCCCATGTCGGCCGTGATTACCAGGACCCAAGCTGCGACGACGCCAGCGCCGTACCCGATGAATCGAAGCACTGAATTGGCCATCACGGCGCAGAGCACTCCCACGCCGAACATCACGAGGACGCCCGCCCAGACCGGGCGAGGGATGCTCGTGTCGGCAGCCCCGAAAAGTGCGGGGGAAGAAACTCCGAGCGCCGCGGCGACCATTACGAGGCCCGCCCATCCTTCGGTTCCCAGTCGACGCATGTTTTTCAGGATATCGGCGGCAGGGTACTGCCTGCCCCTGCCAGAAGTCACGGGCGCTGGTGGTGACTTCTGGCACATGCGCGATCGCGTGGTGGTTTCTTAGCGTTGGAGCATGACTGATAGCGAACCAGCGATTCTCGCCGAGCGATTGGCAAAGAGTTACCAGGGAAAGGTCGCCGTCGCGGATGTGAGTCTGCGTGTTGAGCAGGGTGAGACTTTCGGCATTCTGGGAACGAACGGAGCGGGCAAGACGACGACCGTGGAGATTCTGGCCGGGTTGCGCAAGCCCGATCAGGGCACGGTGCGAATTCTCGGGCTGGATCCCCGTTCTGACCGTGCTCGCGTCCGCCAGCTCCTCGGTGTCCAGCTGCAGCACGCTCACCTGCACAACGCGTTGCGTACTTCGGAGCTCATTGATCTCTACCGGAGCTTCTACCCGACCCCACGACCAGCGGCGGAGCTGCTGGAGATGGTCGATCTCCAAGAGCAGGCGCGAGTCAGCTTCGAGAAACTATCCGGCGGGCAGCAGCAGCGTCTCTCGATCGCCCTCGCCCTCGCTGGACGCCCTCGGGTCGTGATCCTCGACGAGCTCACGACGGGGCTGGACCCCAAGGCGCGCAGGCGCATGTGGGGAACGGTCGAACGGCTCCAGGAGGAAGGCGTATCGATCCTGCTGGTCAGTCATGCAATGGAGGAGGTCGAGCGCCTGTGCGACCACGTCGCACTGATCGATGGTGGCCGTGTGGTCGCGCTCGACACTCCGCGCGGTCTCGTTGCGCACGCAGGTACCGAAAGCCTTGACGACGCGTTCGT
The DNA here is from genome assembly GCF_052266695.1 of Microbacterium zouquanmingi. Lineage (NCBI taxonomy): Bacteria > Bacillati > Actinomycetota > Actinomycetes > Micrococcales > Microbacteriaceae > Microbacterium > Microbacterium zouquanmingi. The sequence continues at coordinate 480,755 of NZ_JBQPQZ010000002.1, read as the reverse complement.
GGCCCTCACTGGCCGAGAGCTGGAGGAGATGGAATGACCACTGTGGTTGAAGATCGACGTCCTGGACTGCGGTCGTTACTGACGCTCATCGGCTGCGAGGCGAAGATGGTTATGCGGGATACGGCCGGATTGATCGTTCCGCTCGGGCTACCCCTCCTAATCATGTTGACCAGCGCCTCGGCGGCGGGAGTCGAAGTGATCGTTAACGGTCTCACCGCCCTGGACCTGTACGTCATGCCGCTCGTGTTCGTCATGGTCATGGCTGCGATCAGCATCATCAACATGCCCAGCTACCTCGCCTACTACCGCCGCTCCGGAATCCTGCGGCGACTGGGAGTAACACCAGCATCCCCCTTCATGGTGCTCTTCGCACAAGCCGTCGTGAGTATCGTGCAAGCGGCCATCGGGATCACGCTGGCCTTCCTCGTTGCCGTGGTCTTCTTCGGTGCGAACCTCCCCGTGAACATCGGCGTGACACTCGGTGTTCTCGCCCTGATTATGGCTGCGATGTATGGCGTCGGTATGGTCGTCGCCGCTCTCGCCCCGACCCCCAACTCGGCGGTCGCCATCGGCCTGGTGGCCTTCCTTGGCATCGGGGCGTTCGGCGGGATGTTCGGTGGGCGCGACGTGCTCCCTCCGGTGATCGCCGACATCGGAGGCTGGTTGCCGGTCGGCGCCGCCGTGGACGCACTGGGGGCCGCGTGGGCCGGAGTCGCGGTTGACCCGCTCACACTGATCAGCCTCGGCGTAGCGGTCCTCCTCGGCACCGGCACTGCGGCACTCTTCTTCCGCTGGGAATAAGAGTGTTCCGGCACCGACTGCCTGAACCCGTGTAGCGCTCCGCCCGAGTGCCTCATAATTATCCGCTCTCGAAACCCTAGGGCGGTAAGAGGGTATGTCAGTGTCCGAAGTCGACGACCCGGTCAATCACATAGTCCTGGACGTAGTGCAGACGACGAATGGCACCTGAGCGTCTGAAGTCCTGTACACAACCCTGAGGTCACATCCACGTTGAAAATAGTCGAGGAATCTGGACCTGCTCAAAGAAGAACAGGACCGCATCGCCAGACGCGCAGATCGACGCCGGTCAGATCGAGTATGACCAGGCCAAAGCGCACCTGGAAGACTGCCTCGCGCTAGCCGGTGGCATGCACGATTCGCTCCTCGATCCGAACCTCCACACCGCAGCGCTGACCTCTGAGGCCAGGCTGTGTGTGGGGGAGGATGTCAAACCTGCGGACGTCGCAAGTTTGAACATCCAACATTGGGTGGACCTTCCCAAGCGATTCTCAAACAAGCATCCGGCATCGAGAACCCTGATTCACCGTGTTCTCAGGGGCGTTGAGGGGCGGGGGTCACGCCGTCGGGGCACGGGGAGAGGCGATACACAGGGTCCGGTGGCGAAAGCTCGAGCCGCGGTGCCGATGCGAATTCCAGGACTGAATACTGAAAAACATACGAGGTTATTGCGTACGAGCCGGGTACTTGCGGCCCAAACACCCGCTCACCAAACACCCGCTGATCAGGCTGCGGTGCCCTACGCCTGACGCGTGCGCCGCGCTCGCTGCCTGGCGAACAGCAGTGTCGCGCCCGCCGCAATCGTCAGCCCTCCGCTGAGGAGCCCAAGCGGCAACTCTGCCCCGGTAGCCGCAAGTTGCTTGGCAGAGGTGTCATTCTTCGCAGGATCCGGCTTGACGACCGGGGTCACCGGCACAGGCGCAGGTGCCGGATCGGGTGTTGGTGCCGGCTCAGGATCCGGCACCGCGGTCACCGTCAATGTCAGCGCAGCGAGCGACGTCGATGCTGCGTTGTTGAAATCTCCTCCGTAGGCTGCGGTGATCGAGTGAGTACCGACCGCGAGCGAGGCGGTGGTGAGGGTCGCGCTCGCCGTTGTGGCCGAGGCGCTGGCGGTTGTGGTTGCGCTGCCCAGTGAGATGCCATCGGCGAAGAACTCGACCGTGCCGGTGGGCGTCGCCCCCGTCACCTCGGCGTTGAAGGACACCTCAGTGCCGGCTTCCACAGACGCGTTGGCTGCAGTCACGACCGTCGTGGTCGCCGCTACTGGTGGTTCTACTTCGACAGTCACAGGCGCTGATATCGATGGTAAAACCCAAGTGTTGCCCGCATAGTGGGCGGTGATCTGGTGGGATCCGCTGGTCAAGGCCACGTTAGGGAGGGCAGCCTGGCCCGTCGCGGACACCGGAACCTCCCCGAGGCTGGTAGCACCATCGAAGAATTCGACATTGCCCTCGAAGTTCGCCGTAAACCCCGGGCGTGCAACCGTTGCAGTCAGGTCAACAGGGTCTCCCGCAGCGACCGTGCCACTGCTGGCGGTGAGCACGGTGGTGGCACCTAAGAGGGTGGTGGCGGTGCCAAAAATTCCGGGGCCCGAGGCGTGGTAGCTCACAGTGCCCGATTGGCCCCCGAACGCAGCGAGCACCATCGTGTACTCCACGTCAGCTTCGAGATTCACCAGCCCGAAGTCGTCAACCTCCGCAACACAGTTACTGACGTCATTTCGGTCGAAGGCTCCTTCAAATATTATGAATCGCCCATCCACCGGACTCTTTAAGTCACGGAAGGTGTACAGACCGGTTGCACTCACGACGGCCACCGAGGTGATCGCACGACGTCCACCGCCATCCCAAGCCGCCTCCGTTGAGCAGTCGCCGCCACTGGGCCAGGCGACGGTGCTCGGGCCTTCGTTAGTGACGGTGTATTTGAATTGGTAAGAGATGGGATCCGCGTAGGCGGGAGTGCTGATGAACAGGGCACCAGCGGCGAGTGCAACGACGGCGCTCGCGCTCAAAAATGATCGACGCATAATGCTCGATTTTAATGTGCATTGGGGGCGAACCCGGTGAACCGTTCGATTCGCTTCTTGATCCGAACCTCCACGCCGCAGCACTGGCCTACGAGGCCAGGCCGCGTGCGGGAGAGGACGTCAAACCTGCGGATGTCGCGAATTTAAACATCGAACATTGGGTGGGCGATGCGGGACTTGAACCCACGACCTCTTCCGTGTGAAGGAAGCGCGCTACCAGCTGCGCCAATCGCCCAAGACCCCGTGGGGTCAGGAATCGATACTACCGGACGGTCTCATCGGTTTTAGACCATTCGGGCGGACACGCGCGAGATCCGTATTGAGTTTTGCGACGCGGGAATCGTCGGCTATTGTTTTACAAGTGCCCGGGACGCCGGAACACGAAATGCGGATGTAGCGCAGTGGTAGCGCATCACCTTGCCAAGGTGAGGGTCGCGAGTTCGAATCTCGTCATCCGCTCGAGTGCAGAGAGTCTCGTTGAGAGGCTCACAGCACGTGGGGTCAATCCACACGGTGGCGTGGCCGAGCGGCTAGGCACCGGCCTGCAAAGCCGTTTACACGGGTTCGAATCCCGTCGCCACCTCACCGAAAACTGAACAGCCCCAACGGGCGCGATTGGCGCAGCGGTAGCGCGCTTCCCTGACACGGAAGAGGTCACTGGTTCGATCCCAGTATCGCGCACAGATGAAAACCCCTGATCATCAGGGGTTTTCTTGTGTCGGGACGCGCGAAAGTAGCGCTCCGTGGGGCCTGCGTGGGGCATCGTTTCGGCGTGCGGGGAATCATCGCCGATGTGCTGGCCGCGAAATCTCGCGTGTTTCCACGGTGTTCGTGGGCGCAACGGGCCGCGATTTGGTGTGGCTGCAGGGTCTATCCCAGTAATGCATTGAAGCTCCATCCATCCCTCATTCCTCATTCCTCATAGGCTCAGTGCCGGAGGACTGGCTGAACCAGTTTCTCCCCAGATTTTGAGCTCCGATGCTAACGGATAATGGTTCGCGCGCGGCTGCGGCCAATGCGAGCCCGCCGTGAGGCTCGGGCGGGAAGCGCCGCACGCGCCCCGCGGTACGTCGGATGCTCGCGCAAGCTGGGAGGATGTGACTGTGACCTTCCCTGAGCCAGCATGTGTCCTGGGCTACACGGAGAACCAGCTCGCCGACGTCTTGAACCCATACGTCGCCGGGTATCAAGCCTGGGCGGCAGGCAAGACTCGCGGGATGTGCCTGGGGAACACCGGCTGTGACGTCGCGCACGGCGAGATCCACTACGAGGACGACGTTCGCCGCTATCGGCGGCAGATCGTGAACGAGGACCCCGTTCGAACCTCCGAACGCCCGTTGATCTCGATCGCAGCGTCGACGCCGAGGAGCCCCGCGGCTTCTCAGTCACGGACTTCCTTTATTGAGCCGGACGGACGTCTCGCCGATGTTGTGCACCAATCTTTGGACTGTAGCGCGGCGCGAGTGTCGGTGGACTCTCTTAGTCCCGGCTCGACGGTATACGTCACGGGAGTGTCGTTCTCATCGACGGTTACTTCGCCGCGCGCGAAATCACGTGCGCCAAGATCCTGAAGGGTCTCTCTCTCCTTGTGCAACCGTTGTCGTATCCGCACACCTAAGACATGCCATTGCAGGTCTGCGGCTAGGTTGGTCCGGTCATCGACGTCCGCAGGGGGCTCGATGACCGCCGTCGGTTCTGGAGCCGTGGTCACCGGCTCTGCATCGTCGGGAGCCGCTGTGCACCCCGCAAGCATCGCGACGAGGACAGCGATGCCGGCCAGCGGAACTACTGCCTTCGTTCGCGCAGTCCGTGTTTTGCCCGAACGAACCACGAGCGGCTCTGAAGGCAGAGTATGACGCCGCCGACGGCTAGTCAGGGCCTGCCTAGCTCGCTACTCGGAACCCCGGCCAACCTTCGATCCATCTCGACAACCACGTTGTAGTAGTGGAAGTCTTTTCCCTTCGTGTAGCTCGTCAACAGATCACTTGGGGACGGAGCGGTTGCCGAACGCAGCAGTTGATCGAGCGCCTTCAGACGCAATTCGTTCCCCGGCGACCGCAGGAGACGAGTCAGGAGCGAATCGCTAAGCATTTTGCCCCTCTCGATGAGTACAGCCAGGCATGCGGTGGCGAGGTCGGTATTTTCCGACCTGAGTTCCTTGCGCAGACGGGTCACCGACAACCGCTTCGCGGTTTGGGTCAGGTATCTGGAAGGGCGTTGGTCCGTCATGGATAGTCCACGACCTAGGAGTAGGTCCAGGTCGTCATCTGATGCCACGTGGGCGAGGCTTTCCAGCGCGCGATACTGATACATCGCTTTACCATCTTCTGCGATCACCCGCAGGCGCTCTCTAGCAAACCGACGAACACCGGAGTCGTTCACGCTGGCCAGGTAGTCGAGTGCGTCGATGACGAAGGTCTCCTCGACGAACGAAACCGTTGACTCTTTCATCCCAACGTCTCTGAGTCCGTTGATGTAGCTAGTCACCGGCCCAGGTGCGCGCGACAGGACGGCCTTGGCCTCGTCGAGCAACTGTTTGGTGCCCCAGTGGCGCGAATACTTTGCCTCCATGTATTCAGTGCCAAACGTCCCAACCTGGAGAAGCTTGTCGAGCAGATTGGAGAACCTCGAATCATGACGAGCGAGGATCGCGAAGGCTCTCAGCATCTGATTCTGGTCGATGTCAGGCATCGCCTCACCCGACAACTGGGAGTCAGCGAGGCCCAACAGCATCAGCGTGAGATGCGGTTTCGGAGCACGGTTGAACAGAAGTTCCTCGACTGTCGCCAGCCATCCCGTTCGAACAAAGACCGCGGACGACCGCTTCTCCAGGGCCTTTCTAAGAAGTGATTCAGGCACGCTGTCCCGCTCCACCAGTTCCGACAGTGCCTTCGTGCGGAGACCCTCGGGAAGGTAGCCGCGCTCCAAAATACTCGTTAACTGCCCTGTGGCCATTTCAGCCACTGCGCCTCGCTCGAACAACTCATCTACAGCGGGCCACGTCGTTGCTGACGGCATCGCCCCCGCCAACTCTTCGATTCGCGGACGTCGGGCGAGCAAGCCGCAGAGCGCGCTGCCAAGCTCCGCAAGGCCTTTGTCGGGGGCTTGGGATAGCACCTTCGCGAGCTTGCGGTCGCTTCGCTTTCGAACCTTCAGCCAGTAATCCAACGCCAACTCGCGCGAAGTACCAGAGCCGAAGTGCTGCCAGAGATCCTGGACTGCGGCCTGACCCTCCGGCGTGTCGCTGTCCATGCTCCACAGATCTGAGGGTCGGAGCCGAAGCGCGGCAAGGGTGCGCGCAGTGCCGTCCCGAAGATTGGAATCCTCGGAACGCAAATAGCTCCGCGCATACGTCTCCAGATCGGCGCGTAGACGCTCTACTCCTCCGCCTGCGGTCACGTACGGCATCACCCTGTCAGCATCCGTAGCTGCGCGCCCCACGTCTTGTAGGTAAGCCTTCAGCCAGGTGACGCGCTCACCCTCCCAGAGAACAAGTTCATCGCGTCGCGCAAACATTCGATTGACCAAATGGACCGGTAGGTCATCGTCGTCTTTCGAAAGCGATATTGAAAAGAACTCCAGACGGTCGGCGTCGAGGGAGCTCTTGACCTCGCGCCCACCGAGGACATCACTGAAGGTCTGAAACACACGAGCCAATTGATCGTTGATCGGCTCGGCTGAAGGGTGGGCTTCGACTTCAGGGGGATCAGTAGCGACCGCGCCCGTTTCGCTACGAAGCGCAGTTACCCTGGCGTGCTCTGCAAGATCGGTAGCGAGCATCTGGGTTACCAGCTTGCCCAACTCGTCCGCGTTACTGAACTGGTTATAGAAGGCAGTGTGATTGTCTCGGATCTCTTTTTGAAACTGCAACACCTTAGCTAGCTGAGCACCGGGGTCGCTGAGGCTCTCGCGCTCGACATCCTTGAAGAAGAGAGCTATTCGAGGTCTTTGTCCCGCCTTCCATCGGTCTAGCGCGCGAGTGAACTCCTCGAAGAAACCGGAATCAAAGCCGTTGCCGGTCGGGTTTCCCCACCAACGATGGAGAATTCCAATGAAGAAGTCGCTTGTGTCGGCGCGTCCGTTGATCTGCTGCTGAGCATTGCCTGCGGCTCCTACCAACTGCTCATATCGGTGAGTGACGAGAACGGTCTCGTGTATGGTCGCCAGGTTTGCGTTGATCGCGTTCGCCGCTTGCTCTACCGCATCACGCTCTTCATCGAGGTTGCCCGACGACGCGATGAAGAGGTTCATGACCTTTGCCGTTTGTTCCATACGCACCAAGCCCTCCGACGTCTGACGCTACAAGAGGGTCCAGCATTCGTGCCACGGACCCGCCGCGCGGCGGAGCACTAAATGGGGTCTGATGTAGGAACTGGTGACAGTTCTGGTTAGGCCGCGAGGACCAGGTCGGTGTTCATGATGGTTTCGAACTCAATGGGCGTCAAACGGCCCAGGCGAGCCTGCCTGCGCCTGCGGTGATAGGGCCGCTCGATCCAGGTCCTGATTGCGATCCGCAGTTCCTCGCGGCACGCCGAACCGTGTGCCCGGGGGGCGTCCGCGAAACCGTGAGTGGGTAAAAGCGAGTCTGGGCCCGTGTCTACAAAATCTACAATTGCTGCCCCCATTGTGTAAAAAGGAGATATGGATGAGCTGATCGGCGTCGGAGAGGCAGCAAGACGGTTGGGCCTGCATGAGAACACTGTGCGGAACATGGCTAAGGACGGCCGGCTGCCACCGGCCAACATCCCTGGCTCAAAGCGACTGAAGTTTCGGGCGGAGGACATCGACCGAATCGCCGCAGATCGTGGAGAGGAGGTCTCATCAGTCGTGGCGCGAGCTCGGGAAGTTGAGCCGGAGCGAGTAACGGCGAACGATCTCGATGCCTGGGGAGGCAGGCTTGCGCAAGAGAAGGCACCGGAGATGCTCCGTCGTCTGCTCGACGCGACCCCAGGCGTCACGCAGGTATCGGCGCGGGCCGGCGATGGCGTTGCCCTTCGTGGGTGGGATGGCGTTGCGATATCCGAAGGACAGCAGGCCAGTTATCTTCCGGTTGGCCGCCTGCGCTTCGAACTCGGTACCGATCAGAAGGTCGCATCCAAGGCGGAAAGTGACTATCAGAACCGCTTGTCGCTCGACGAGGAAGAGCGCCTGCAGACTCACTTCGTCTTCGTTACGACGAGGCGGTGGTCCGGAAAAGGCGCCTGGGTGGACAGCAAATCTGCTGAGGGCAAATTCCTCAGTGTGTCAGCGCTCGACGCTGACGACCTTGAGGGGTGGCTGCAGAAGACACCTTCCGCCCACATTTGGCTGTCGGAGCTCCTTGGACGCCATCCGCGCGACGTGCAGACGATTGAGCGGTGGTGGGACGAGTTTCGGACGTCAACGCTGTTCTCGATGCCCGAGTCCTTGTTCTCGGCCAATCAGGAGCATGTGCGCGATCGACTCGAGAGTTTTCTGAGGTCGACTAACCCACGCAAGGTGCTCACGATTCATGGCCGGTCCACTGACGAAGCGCTCGCTGTGACCTATGCTGCCCTTCACGCGTGGGAGGATCGGCCGTCTGCGATTGTCGTAGAGAGCGACGAGGCATGGGCGCGACTGTCTGAGTACAGCGTTCCTCACCTCCTGATACCTACGTTCCGAGAGCCGTCAGTTGCCGCGGCTGCCGACCGAGGACATCTTGTCGTCCTGCTCGCGCACAACGGAACCGCTCTCCGGCCGGGTGCCGACGTGGTCGCGCTGGCTCTACCCGGGCGGAGTGAGACGTCACGGACTCTCCAGGAAGCAGGCATGGCAACGCCAGAGGCGGAGAAGATGGCGGCGCTCTACCGCCGGAGCCCGAAGGCATTCTTTCGTGCCTTCGCGCTCGACCCGCGTGCTCAGTCCGCACTCCCGGACTCGCATCGGCACGACAGGACAACGGTTGCGCGACTGGCGCTCGCTGGCCAATGGTCCGCGGGTGACGGAGACCATGTCCTCCTGGAGCGGCTAGTGGGTGTGGACTGGCCGAAGATTGAGTCCTTGGTGGTGGCACTGTCCCAGGGGGATGACCCCGTGTTCGTGCGGGCGGGCGACGCTTGGCGCGTGGCAGCGCCTGTTGAAGCTTCCCTTTCGTTCTTCCCGTCGTTGACGAGTTCGGACATGGGCGACTGGGCGAAGCATGTGGAAGAAGCGCTCTTCGAAGTGGATCCGTTGGATATCCCTGACACCGCCGAACGACTTGCTGCGCAGTTGCGCGGGCAGAAGCGGCCCCATTCGCGGGAACTCGAGGAGGGGCTCGCAGGTGGTGTGGCGTTGATGGCACTTGTGGAAAGGGAAGTCGCGGGCCGCCGAGGGTCAGAATGGGCCGAACAAGTAGTCAGTCGCGTGTTGTCGCGCGCTGCGAAGGCCGGGGCTTCAGGGTGGAAGCGCATTGCGCATATTCTGCCAACTCTGGCAGAAGCGGCTCCCGACATTGTCCTCGACGCGGTCTTGGATGACCTGGGAAGCGAATCGCCCAACCTCGGGAGCCTGTTCCCGGTCGCAGACCGGCAGTCTGACTTTCTTGCTCCCGCGTCGCCTCATGTACACCTCTTGTGGGCGCTGGAGGTGCTTGCGCGATCAGCCGAGTACTTCGCGAGCGCGACGACTGCTCTAGCGCAACTGACGGACTACGACCAGGGCCCGGACAGCTCCGGCAACACCGCGTTTCGAAGCCTCGTGAACATGCTCCTCCCGTGGGTCCAGTACACGGACGCCGGCAGCAAGGCGAAGATGGCGGCGATTGAGCGTCTCGTTGACCGACGGCCGGAGCTCGCATGGCGTCTGATGCTACGTCTGATCCCGAGTTCGAACGAGGTTTCGATGCATCCCAGCGCTCCAAAGTACCGTGATTGGGGTCCGGAGTCCTCGGAGGTCACTGTCGCCGAGTGGGGAGCCTTCGCAAGCGAGTTGATGCGGGCAATGATTGCGCTCGCTGGGAACGACCTCGGCCGCTGGGCGGACGTTGTCGCCGTGCTCGACGACCTTCACCCTCGCGACTATGACGAAGCGACGGAGGCAATGCTCAGCGCAGTTTCCGCGTCGGAGCCCGCTTCTCCGACTGCTCTGCTGTTGTGGGACTCGCTGAACACTGAGATCTTGCGTCACACCGAGTATGCAGATGCTCACTGGGCGCTGCCCGACGACAACCTGGAGAGGCTACAGCGCATCCTCGCGGAGCTTCCTGATCCGGGCAAGGCGTCCACTTATGCGCCGCTGTTCGGGTGGGACGCTGGCCGCGCGGGCTTGGACTCGGAAGATCCGGCGGCGATGGCCGAGTGGCCGAACAAGCAACGGGACGCGGTGGCAGAGATCGCTCAGATGGGGCGCGCGGAGCTCGAGCGTCTGATCGATAAGGTCGACAATCCTCACGCGGTAGGGATCACATTCGCTGGACTGTCCAACGATGAGTTCGATGCATGGGCCCTCGGCTGGCTGCTGGCGGAAGGACAGCCACGTCGACAAGCTGCACAGTCGTACTTCTCCGGCCGATCCCAGACAGACGGCGGCCGGGCCTGGATCGAGGCAAAGCTTCGAGAACTCCAGGACGCACCCGAGGACCGTCTGGCATTGGCGCTCACCCCGGAGCCAAATCCGTCCACCTGGGCGATGTTTGAGCGAATCGCTGAGGATCTCGTAGATGGTTACTGGAGGTCCGTGAATCCGTGGAGCATCAATGAAGGGGATCGGCTAAGGGCGTTCCAAGAACTCATTCACCGTCATCGTCCGGTTAGCGCGCTCCTCTTGTTCGATCTCGCGGTTATTCGGGGAGAGCAAGCGGAGTCGACCGAGATGGGGCCTACTGAGGCGATCGCGGCACTAGACGAGATCCTCAGCGGCAACTCCGCAGAGGAGATCAGAGGTTCGCACCGGATTGGGTCGGCGCTGGACTTCCTCGCGAGCAACGGTGTCGCCGACGATCAACTGGCACGATACGAGTTTCTCTTCTACCCCCTGCTCGGCCAGACCGCCCACCAGCCCACTGCGCTGTATCGCGTGCTTCGAACGAACCCGTCAGAGTTCGTCGGGCTGGTATGCCTCTCCACTCGACCCGCGAGTAGGGCCAAGGAAGAGTCAAAGGATCCAGCGGCCGTAGCTCTCGCATGGCGCGTGCTCCGCGATTGGAAACAGCTCCCCGGTACCGATGGCACGACGTGGGTTCCGGACGCGGAAGTGTTGAAGGAGTGGATCATCGAATGCCGATCGCTCTTTTCGGAACGCGATCGAGCGCAAGTAGGGGATGAGATGCTGGGTTCAGTTCTGGCGTACGGAGCAAATGAAGCTTCCGAGGGGTGGCCAGCGATCCCCGTGCGCGAGGTGCTGGAAACGTTCGGCTCTCAGGACATGGAGACAGGGTTCTACAGGGGAATCTTGGACGCTCGCCGCACTTGGACCAAAGGCATCTATGAGGGAGGGGAACAGGAGAGGGAACTCTCCGTGCGTTTCCAGGCTCGCGCCGAGGAGTGCCGCGATTGGCGACGCTCGAACCGCGCCCTCAAGGCAGTGGCCCGTTCATACGAGCGTGAGGCTCAGCGCGCCGATGCCGAGGCGAAGTGGGACGCCGACGGAGCATGAGCGCGAAGTCAGCGCCTGCGCAGGTCGGAACATCGTCCGAAATGCGCCGCCAATCTGGCGCGACTTGGTGGGTGGCTGATGCTGGGATGTCCGATACATGACTACCGGCCCTGCACAGTCGCCCACGGCATTATCAACTACGTGGGCCACGTGGAGCGCTTCCGCCGCCAACGCCAACTCTTGCTCAGCGCGACGTTCCCCTGCCGGGTGGTTGAGCACTCTTGAACATGACGCCGATGGGCCTGGGATGGAGTGTGGATCTATTCGTGTGACTGCTCTGGAGTGTCTAGTCTTACTCTGCAGATGCATCCGCTGCCTATCCGTGAATACCAGAGGACACATATTCCCGTGGGACCTGCGTGGGGCTGTGGACGCAGTTCGCGGCAGATTCCTGAAGATTCTCGCGACGACGAGTTCCGCTAACTTCCGCATTATTCCGGGCGAAACTCGTCTTTCCGCGGGTATCCGGAGTAGGGCCAGGAGTGGTTCGATCCCAGTATCGCGCACAGAATTAAACCCCCGGTAAGCCGGGGGTTTTCTCGTTCCTTGGCGCCTCGCCGGAAGTCCGTGTGAGCAGCTGATTCATGCCTTCCTCACTGACGGCAGCTGCCAACCTTCCGGAACGTACCCGATGAGGGCATCCAAGTCTTCCGCTTCGATCTCGGTGGGGGAGTCGAATCGGGAGAAGGCCCCGGTTACTCATGAGTGCGGACGGTACCGATCAGCATGCTCTCAGCCTACGCTTTCGGCATAGTCGCTGACCTGCGCAACCGCTCGAGGCGCACGGTGATCTTGTCCACCGTGAGAATGACCGCACAGATGATCGCGATGGTTCCGGGGATGAACACGAGCAGGTTGTCGATCGCCTCCCACGCGGCAGGACTCCACAACGCGACCCAGGTGAGCACGAGTGCAAGCGCCGTCATCACCTCACCGACGAGCGTCACGATCCCGAAGAACCAGGTCGCCCGGCGGTGCTTTGCCACACCTTTCGTCGAGAAGTGGAAGTCGATGCCGAAAGCGATCAGCAGCACCGCGAACACAGACAGCAGCAGTCCCAGGTCATCCGTCGTCAACTCACGCATGGCGTCAGGATCTCAGTTGCGCGTACGGAACTCCAGTGTCCTCTTCTTCGTGATCTGGTCGTCTGGTGAGGCTTGCGAGACGAGTAGCCTAGAAGGTGACCCAGATGGAGTGACCTGTGCCTGAAATCGACGAGCAGAACGCCGCGCCCCGCGACGGCTTCGCCCTGTTCTCTGACCGATCCGTCGTCGCGATGCGCGTGAACGGCGAACTGAAGGATCTCGCGACCACCGTCGCCGAGACAGACGAGGTCACTCCGGTGACGATCGAGAGCGAAGACGGACTCGCGATCCTGCGCCACTCCGCAGCCCACGTGCTCGCGCAGGCGGTGCAGCGTATCAACCCGCAAGCGAACCTCGGCATCGGCCCGCCCGTGACCGATGGCTTCTACTACGACTTCGGTGTTGACACCCCGTTCACGCCCGAGGACCTCAAGGCGATCTCCAAAGAGATGCAGCGGATCATCCGCGAGGGTCAGCGCTTCGTGCGCCGGGTCGTCACTGAAGAAGAGGCGCGCGCAGAACTCGCCGACGAGCCGTTCAAGCTCGAGCTGATCGACCTCGCCGGTGGCCCAGGCTCCGGAGCGAACGCCGCAGAGGGCGCCTCTGTCGAGGTCGGCGCCGGTGACCTGACGATCTATGACAACACCACCAAGGACGGCGAGGTCGCCTGGAAGGACCTCTGCCGCGGCCCTCACCTGCCCAGCACTCGCATGATCGGCAACGGCTGGGATCTCACCCGTATCGCTGCCGCCTATTGGCGTGGCAGCGAAAAGAACCCGCAGCTCCAGCGCATCTACGGCACGGCGTGGCCCACCAAGGAAGAGCTAAAGGCCTATAAGGACCGCCTCGCTGAAGCGGAGCGCCGTGATCACCGCAAACTCGGTGTCGAGATGGACCTGTTCTCCTTCCCCGACGAGATCGGCTCCGGACTTGCGGTCTTCCATCCCAAGGGCGGGATCATCCGCTACGAGATCGAAGAGAATCTGCGTCGCCACCTGCTGCGCAACGGCTACGAGGTCGTTAACTCGCCGCACATCACGAAGAAGGATCTGTTCCAGACTTCAGGTCACCTGCAGACCTACGCCGACGGAATGTTCCCTCCGATGCACCTCGACGAGGTCACCGACGAAGACGGCAACATCACCCGTCAGGGTCAGGACTACTACCTGAAGCCGATGAACTGCCCGTTCCACAACCTCATCTACCGCGCACGTGGACGCTCCTACCGCGAGCTGCCCCTGCGCCTGGCCGAGTTCGGAACTGTCTATCGCTACGAGAAGAGCGGAACGCTCTCTGGCCTCACTCGTGTGCGCGGTCTCACGCAGGATGACGCGCACATCTACGTCGCACAGGACCAGGTGCACGAAGAGCTGACCACGAACCTCAACCTCGTGCTGGCTCTTCTTCGCGACTACGGTCTGAATGATTTCTACCTCGAGCTGTCCACGAACGAGGAGGGTAACGACAAGTTCCTCGGCGAGCCGGAGCAGTGGAGCTCTGCTATCGCCACGCTGCGCGAGGTCGCCGTCGCATCCGGTCTTGAGCTCGTCGACGACCCTGGGGGAGCCGCGTTCTACGGACCGAAGATCTCTGTGCAGGCGCGCGACGCGATCGGGCGCACCTGGCAGATGTCGACGATTCAGCTCGATTTCAACCAGCCGGAGCGATTCGAGCTCGAGTACACCGGCGCGGACGGACAGAAGCACCAGCCGGTCATGATCCACCGTGCTCTGCTCGGCTCGGTCGAGCGCTTCTTCGCGATCCTGCTCGAGCACTACGCCGGTGACTTCCCGGTGTGGCTCGCTCCCGTGCAGGTCGTTGGCGTGCCCGTCGCCGAGCAATTCGGCGAGTACCTCGACGGGATCGTCGCGCAACTGCGCTCGCACGACGTGCGCGCAGAGGTCGATCACTCGGACGACCGGATGCAGAAGAAGATCCGCAACCACACCACCGGCAAGGTTCCGCTGATCCTGATCGCGGGGGAGAAAGACCGTGAAGCCGGCACAGTCTCCTTCCGCTTCCGCGATGGCACTCAGGAGAACGGCGTTCCGATCGCAGATGCTGTTGAGCGCATTCGTGCCGCCATCACGTCTCACGCGCTCGTCCACACTGTGGGAGATCTCGCGTGACGACCGGGGACGCCGTGGAGGATGCCGGGCATCTCGCCGGTGTCCCCGACGAGTTCCAGCGCCTGTGGACCCCGCACCGGATGGCATACATCCAAGCCGGCCCGGAGCCACTGCGCGAAGAGTGCCCGTTCTGTGAGGCTCCGAAGCATCCTGACGCTGAGCGTCTCATCGTCGCACGAGGAAAGACGGCCTACGTGCTGCTCAACCTCTTCCCGTACAACTCAGGGCACATGCTGGTGTGCCCGTATCGCCACGTCGCAACCTACGACCAGGCGACGCCAGAAGAAGTGGCGGAAATCGGAGAGCTGACCCAGATCGGGATGCGCGTGCTGCGCGAGGTCTCGAACTGCGACGGTTTCAACCTCGGCATGAATCAGGGCGCTGTGGCCGGCGCTGGTGTCGACGCGCACCTTCACCAGCACATCGTGCCCAGGTGGAAGTCCGACGCGAACTTCTTCCCGATCATCGCCAAGACGAAAGCGCTCCCGCAGCTTCTTGGCGAAGTGCGGGAGGCCATCGCGAACGCGTGGCCGTTCAGCGCACCTGACGCGCGCTGAACTGCATCTTCGGGTGCGCGTAGGATTCCTGGGCCTCGATGAGCTGGAGTTCGCGCTCACCTGAATCCAGCGTGAGCTGGAGCAGGTCAAACACACTCGAAGCGGTGCGCTCCAGTGCTGTCTGCGCGCTTCTGGTCGATACGTAGTGAGCGGTGAACAGCGCCGCCGTCACATCACCGGAACCGTTCGCCTTCATCGGCAAGAACGGCGTCTGCACGATCCACGCACCTGCGTCATCGACGGCGAGCATCTCGATCGTGCCCTCTTCGCGGTCTGGCCGCTCCACGCTCGTGACCAGCACGGTGCGGGGACCCATCGCGCGGGCGAGGGCGACGGATTCCAGGGTCGACTCCAGCGTGTCGGGCTCTGTGCGCGTGAGGAAGCCCAGTTCGAACTGGTTCGGCGTGATGATGTCGGCGACCGGCACGACCTTCTCGCGCAGCAGTTCCGGGATGGCGGGCGCGACGAAGCATCCGGATTTTGCATTTCCCATCACCGGATCGCAGGCGTACAGAGCGTTGGGGTTTGCCGCTTTCACGCGCGCAACGGCGTCGATGATGACCTCACCGATACCCTCGCCGCCCTGGTATCCCGACAGGATTGCGTCGACCTGCGGGAAGACCTCGCGCTCTTCGATGCCGATGATGACGTCACGGACGTCCTTCGGGTCGATAAGCGGGCCGCGCCATGCGCCGTACCCGGTGTGGTTCGAGAAATTCACCGTGTAAACCGGCAGCACATCGACGCCGATGCGCTGCAGCGGGAACACTGCGGCGGAGTTGCCGACATGTCCGTAGGCGACGGCAGACTGGATCGAGAGGATCTTCATCCCTCGATCTTCTCACTGTCGACGCCTCTCTCAGCGCACTGCGACAGCGATGTCTGCGACGAGCTGCTCTGCGTCGTCATCGCTCAGGTCATGCACGGTGAGTCGCAGATGGTGCGAGGGATCGGCGTTGTCGTCGAGGAGGAACTCGTCCCCGGTTCGTGCCAGCCAGCCACGGCGCATGAGCTGTTCCCTGACCGTGCGCGCGGGCTTCGGAAAGCGCACCCAGAGATTCATTCCGTCGGTGTACTCGGCATCGATGCCATGTTCGCGCAGTCGCCCTGCGAACACGCGATTGCGTTCCGCGTAGTGTGCTCCGGCTGCACGGATTCGTGCGTGCGCGTCTTCATCGGTCAGCATCCCCAGCGCGAGCCGCTGCAACAGGTGACTCACCCACGTGGTTCCAGGGCTCAATCGCATGGAGAGACGCTCTGCGGTCTCCGCATCCGTGGCGGCGATCGCGAGGCACATATCAGGGCCGAGGAATTTCGACACCGATCTCAGAAGCGCGAAGCGCTGGTGGTCGGGGCCGACCAGGCTCTCGTATCGCTGCTCGGACAGCATCGAGAAGTGATCGTCTTCGATGATCAAGACATAAGGATGCTGCGCAAGCAGTTCCCGGAGAGCGGCAGCACGCGCGGGGGACAGACTCGCCCCGGTCGGGTTCTGCGCGCGTGGGGTGGAGATGATCGCACGGACTCCCGCGTCCAATGCCTCGCGGAGGCCATCGACAGTCATGCCCTCGTCGTCGACGGGCACCGGCACGGCGCGATAGCCGCCGAGTCTGACCGTGTGGATGCTGGCGAGGAAGCACGGATCTTCGAGCGCCACCGCGTCATCGCGCATGAGCGCCTGAGCGAGCAGGCGTTCGACGGCGTCGACCGCTCCGCTCGTGACGGTGATGCGAAAGTCGGATGCCGCCAGGTCTGGCGCGATCCACTCGCGCGCCCATGTCTCAAGAGCGGGATCGATGACGGGTTCCCCGTAGAGCACGGGCCTTCCCACCACGCCGGCCAGCACCGCGGAGGGATCAGGGATGAGAGCGGGGTCGGGGTTTCCCGTGCCGATGTCACGGAGCACGGTGTTCGCGGCGTAACCCTCCTGGGCGACGGCATCGTGCTCGACGATCATCGTTCCGGCGCGGCCGCGACTGACCACGATGCCCGCTTGGGCGAGCTGTCGGTACGCCGCCACCGTGGTATTCCGATTGACCCCGAGGAGCGCCGCGAGCTCTCGCACTGGCGGCAGCAGGGTACCGGGGGAGAAGACACCTCGTTCGCGGAGTTCGCGCACGCTGCCGGCGATCTCAGCGGCGGTTCGGCCGGTGATCTGCTGGTTCAATGACGCCTCCTGACATCTGAGTCTACGATGCCCGAAGAGAGTGCTATCTTTTGGCATAGATCAAACACAGCTTTGGATGCACGGAAGGATCCACCATGGTCGCAGACGAGAATTCCACCACCGGATCGGTACGCGTCAAGCGCGGACTCGCCGAGATGCTCAAGGGCGGTGTCATCATGGACGTCGTCACCGCGGAGCAGGCGAAGATCGCCGAAGATGCCGGCGCAGTTGCGGTCATGGCGCTCGAGCGCGTTCCTGCCGATATTCGTGCCCAAGGCGGCGTCTCTCGCATGAGCGACCCGGACATGATCGACAGCATCATCAGTACCGTTTCGATTCCGGTCATGGCGAAGGCCCGCATCGGACACTTCGTCGAGGCGCAGGTGCTTCAGGAACTCGGTGTGGACTACATCGACGAGTCGGAGGTCCTCTCGCCCGCCGATTATGTGAATCACATCGACAAGTACGACTTCACCGTTCCCTTCGTGTGCGGTGCGACCAACCTCGGCGAAGCACTGCGCCGCATCAACGAAGGGGCGGCGATGATCCGCTCCAAGGGCGAAGCCGGCACCGGCGACGTGTCTGAAGCGATGAAGCACATCCGCAAGATCCGTGGCGAGATCGCCGCTCTCGCGGCTCTTCCGAAAGATGAGCTGTATGTCGCAGCCAAGGAACTGCAGGCACCCTACGAGCTCGTGGCGGAGATCGCAGAGACAGGAAAGCTGCCGGTCGTACTCTTCGTCGCAGGTGGCGTTGCCACCCCAGCGGATGCCGCGATGATGATGCAGCTCGGCGCCGACGGTGTCTTCGTCGGCTCCGGCATCTTCAAGTCGGGAAACCCCGCTGAGCGCGCTAAGGCGATCGTGAAGGCGACGACCTTCTACGACGACGCGAAGGTCATCGCCGAAGTCTCGCGTGGCCTCGGTGAGGCGATGGTCGGCATCAATGTCTCCGACCTTCCCGCGCCGCACCGCCTCGCCGAGCGTGGTTGGTAACCCACGCATCGGCATCCTGTCCCTGCAGGGCGACGTGCTCGAGCACGAGAACGTCCTGCAGGGGCTCGGAGCCGATACGCTGCGCGTGCGGCGTCCATCCGAACTCGCTGAGGTCGACGCGCTGGTGATTCCCGGTGGCGAGTCGACGGTCATCGACAAGCTCTCGCGTTCCTTCGGCCTGCAGGAACCGATCCGTCAGGCGATCAGAGACGGGATGCCGATGCTCGGCACCTGCGCAGGGCTCATCATGCTCGCAGATGCCCTGACCGACGCGGCGGAGGGGCAGCAGACCTTCGGCGGACTCGATGCCACAGTGCAGCGCAACGCGTTCGGGCGCCAGACGGAATCCTTCGAGGTCGTCTTGGTCGTGCCAGTGCTCGGCGGAGAACCCGTCCGGGCAGCCTTCATCCGGGGGCCGGCGATCACGGCGGTGGGTCCCGGCGTCACGACACTCGCCGCGCTGCCGGATGGTCGCGTCGTCGCCGTGGAACAGGGGGCCCTCATCGGGATCAGTTTTCATCCGGAGATCACCGGCGAGACCCGCTTCCACGAAAGGCTCTTGGCCTCGGTGACATCGCGGTAGCGTGGCGGGATGCGATTGCCGATCGGATCCACGGATGTCTCAGAGAGCGGTGGCACCGTCACCCTGATCGGCCGTCGAGCTAACGGCTGGCGATCGATCGCTTCGACCGAGAAGCCACTGGATGAGGCCGTCGCCCTGCTGGAGAAGCAAGCCCACGCGCATGAGGATCCTGCGTTCGAAGAAGCTGTCCTCTCGTCGGATGCAGATGCTCCTCGGTACGTGCCCGGCCAGTCGATTCTCTGGCGGTACGGCCGCCACATCGAGGCAGTGCGGGTGATCCGGGACGACGAGCGGGGACTCGTCATCTGGATTCCCCCGGGATCTTCGCGTCTCGAGCCGGGCCCAGCCGATGGCAGGCGTCATCGGGATGTTCCCTTGGATGAGCGTTTCCTCGAGCCCTGGGTGATGCGCGAGAAGACATGGACCGGACAGGGGGTCGTCCGTGTCGCGCCGACCGGCAAACCGTGGTCAGTGTGGTTCTTCCGGCGTGCGGACGGCTCCCCGGCCGGCGTGTACGTCAACCTCGAGCTCCCGCACCGGCGCGGGACGGGCGAGACCTCGAGCGTCTTCTCGAATGACCTCGTTCTCGACATCTGGATCGATGCGGAACACGTCGGGTCCGAGGACGTCTGGCTGAAAGACGCCGATGAGCTCGAAGCTGTCGTTAGACAAGGGCGCTTCACCGCGGAGCAGGCCGAGGCGGTGCGCGTGCTCGCCGATCACGCCGGTCACGATTTCATCGTGGATGGCGCGTGGCCCCTTGACGAGGATTGGGCGCATTGGACGCCCGATGCCGAAATGGATGTGCCTGTCGCTCTGCCTCCCACGCCCCTGATCGAGTCCGCGAGGCGCCGATCAGGCCCGAACAGCCTCGGGGGCTGAGCACTCGCGCGGAACCATTGCCAGGAACCGCGTAGAATGAGGGCGCTAAAAGCGCGAGACGAGCGGAGATATATGTCCGGGCATTCCAAGTGGGCGACGACGAAGCACAAGAAGGCCGTCATCGATTCGAGGCGCGCGAAGTCGTGGGCCAAGCTCATCAAGAACATCGAAGTAGCGGCGAAGCTCGGCGGCGCCGATATGGCGGGCAACCCGACGCTCTACGACGCCGTCTTCAAAGCGAAGAAGATGTCGGTCCCGAAGGACAACATCGATCGCGCAGTGAAGCGCGGTGCCGGTATCGGCGGCGAGGCTGTCGAGTACCTCTCGATCATGTACGAAGGCTACGGACCCAACGGTGTCGCCCTCATGATCGAGTGTCTGACCGACAACAAGAACCGCGCAGCCGCAGAGGTTCGGACGGCCCTGACCCGCAACGGCGGCACACTCGCTGATCCAGGCAGCGTCGCGTACAACTTCGAGCGCAAGGGCGTCATTGTGGTCGGTTCCGAGGGAACCACCGAAGACGACGTGATGGAGGCCGTACTCGAGGCCGGTGCTGAAGAGATCGAGCCGCACGGCGACGACTACGGGGTCATCACCGAGGCCACTGACCTGGTGACCGTCCGCACTGCTCTGCAGGATGCGGGGATCGACTATGAATCCGCCGACGTGGAGTTCGTGCCGAACGTCAAGGTCGAGGTGGACGCAGCGACTGCCCGCAAGGTGTTCCGTCTCATCGATGCCCTTGAAGACAGCGAAGACGTGCAGAACGTCTACAGCAACTTGGACCTCACCCCAGAGGTGCAGGCCGAACTCGAGGACGACGAAGAAGAAGACTGAGGCGAGCCTGCCGAGCCGTCACCTCCCCCACGCATAGCCTGGGGGAGTGGCGGCTTCTTCTCTGCGCGTGCTCGGGATCGACCCCGGCCTTACCCGGTGCGGTGTCGGCATCGTCGATGTCGACCGCTCGCGACGCGGGACTCTGGTGCACGTCGGCGTCATTCGCACTCCGCCGGACGCTCCCATTGGAGAGCGATTGGCGGCGGTCGCCGCGGGAATCCGCGATGTCCTCGGTGAACACAAACCGGATGCTGTCGCCGTGGAGCGCGTCTTCGCCCAGCACAACAGCCACACCGTGATGGGTACCGCCCAGGCCAGCGGCGTCGCTCTCTTGATCGCTGCCGAAGCGGGGTTGCCCGCCGCGACCCATACACCGAGTGAAGTGAAGGCTGCGGTGACTGGTTACGGCTCGGCGGATAAGAAGCAGGTGCAGGCAATGATCGCCCGTATTCTGCGACTGGATGAGCCGCCTCAGCCGGCTGATGCGGCTGACGCCCTTGCGATCGCACTGTGTCATGCGTGGCGGCGCGGTGGGGCCACCGCTGGTGCGCCTGAGTCGCTGACGCCCGCACAGCGGGCGTGGGCGGACGCCGAGCGTGTCGCTCGAACATACATACGATGAAGATCGTAGGCTGGAGCAATGATCTCCTCGCTCCACGGCACGGTTCTGTCCACGGGGGTGCCGCCCACCGGCGCTGACCATGTCGTGATCGATGTCGGAGGAGTGGGCTTCTTCGTCTCTGTACCTGGCGACGTCGCACACACAGCGCGCGTCGGCGAGAAGCTGCGGCTCTATACAAATCTCATCGTGCGTGAGGATGCCCTGAGTCTGTATGGATTCGCCGAGCCTCTCGAGCTGGAAGTGTTCACGCAGCTGCTGAGCGTGACCGGAGTCGGCCCCAAGTCGGCCCTCGGCGTACTCGGACATCTCACGGTCGATCAGATCGCCGCTGCCGTCGCAGATGACGACGACGCTCCGTTCCGTCGGGTGTCGGGGATCGGCCCCAAGACTGCGAAGCTGATCGTCGTGCAGCTCGCAGGCAAGCTTCAGCCTCCTGCCGCGGCCGCGGGACGCGCAGCGCCCGCAGGCGATGTGGTCGTCACTCAGGTGACCGCCGCACTGATCGGTCTGGGCTGGTCAGAGAAGGTCGCGATCGAGGCCGCCGCAGAGACCGCAGAAGCCGCGAGCGACGCTGACCGCGCATCAGTGTCTGCGCTGCTGCGGCAGGCGCTCGCGGCTCTGGGCCCGGCGAAGGCCGGTGGCGCACGTGGCTGAGGAGCACTTCGAGGGCCGCGATCCCGCTGAGCCGGTCGACGAGACCGAGCTGGCAATCGAAGGCGCGCTCCGCCCGGAGAGCCTCGGCGAGTTCGTCGGGCAGCCCAAGGTCCGCGGTCAGCTTCAGCTGCTCCTGGATGCTGCGCGCATCCAGAATCGTCCTCCTGACCACATCCTGCTTGCAGGACCTCCCGGGCTCGGCAAGACCACGCTCGCAATGATCGTCGCCCACGAGAGCGAACGTCCGCTCCGTCTCTCGAGCGGGCCGGCGATTCAGCACGCCGGCGACCTCGCTGCGCTGCTGTCGAGCCTCGTTCCCGGTGAGGTGCTCTTCATCGACGAAATCCATCGCATGGCGCGCTCCGCCGAGGAGATGCTCTACCTGGCGATGGAAGACTTCCGCATCGACATCATGGTCGGTAAGGGGGCAGGGGCCACCAGCATTCCGCTTGATCTGGCTCCCTTCACGCTCGTCGGTGCGACGACACGGTCAGGGCTGCTCCCCAACCCTCTGCGCGACAGGTTCGGTTTCACCGGACATCTGGAGTTCTATGACGATGCCGACCTCGAGAAGGTGATCGAGAGATCATCGCTCGTGCTCGATGTGGGCGTGCCGGTCGACGCGCGTCATGAGATCGCTCGCCGTTCGCGGGGCACCCCACGCATCGCCAATCGGCTTCTGCGTCGAGTGCGCGACTACGCGCTCGTCCATGGCGAACGCGGTGGCGCGACGCTCGGTGATGTCAACGCGGCGCTCGAGCTCTACGACGTCGACCCGATCGGATTGGACCGTTTGGACCGCGCGGTTCTCGAAGCGCTCGTGCACCGTTTCCGCGGAGGCCCCGTAGGACTCAGCACCCTCGCTGTCGCCGTCGGCGAAGAAGCAGAAACAGTGGAGAGCGTGGTCGAGCCCTTCCTCGTGCGCATCGGCTTCCTCGGCCGCACCCCGCGCGGGCGGGTCGCGATGCCAGAGGCGTATGCGCACCTCGGGCTGTCGCATCCCGAAAGCGCCGCATTGCTCGATGACCTATAATCGCTGAAGACTTCACCCCTGACCCCCGGCACGTCCGACCCTCGGCGTGCACATTTTGAAAGGCTCTGCCTGATGGAAATCGTCCTCTTCGGCCTCCTCGCCGTCCTTCTCGTCTTCATGTTCTTCAACACGCGCAAGCGGCAGAAGGCGCTGAAGGCCGAACAGGAAGAGAAGGCCACCAAGACGGTTCCCGGCGTGAAGGTCCTGCTCCAGGGGGGCCTCTACGGCACGATCGTCGCGTACGACCCCAATGACCTCGACACGCCCGCACTCGTCGAGATCGCACCGGGAACGATCATCGAGGTCCACAGCCAGGCGATCCTCCGCATCGTCGAGCCGAAGGATGCTGTCGCAGACTTCGAGTCCGACGCGGACGTTCACGACCACGTGATCGAAGAGATCGAGGTCGACTCGACTCCGGAGACGCCCGAGCAGACCCGTGCCCGCCTGGAGCGCGACTCCGACGGCAACTGATCGCCATCGTCGAGTAGTAGTCTCTTCGCTGGCCCTGTCCGGTCCACTCGGTAACGCAGAAAGCTGAACATCCGTGGCTTCATCCTCTCCTGTCCGCCATGCGTGGAAGGTCCTCCTCGGCCTTCTCCTCGTGACGGCCGCTCTGTTCGGCATCAATGCACTGGGTGTCTACGGATTCCAGAAGAGCTCTTGGACTCCTGAGCTCGCCCTCGACCTGCAGGGTGGCACGCAGATCGTCCTGAGCGCCGTCACCGAAGACGGGTCGAACCCCTCGACGGAGCAGCTCGACCAGGCGGTCTCGATCATCCGTCAGCGTGTCGACGCCTCCGGTGTGGCTGAAGCCGACATCACGACCGAGGGCGGACGCAACATCGTCGTCCAGATTCCCGGTGTCGCCGATGAGGAGACCCGCGCTCGCATCCAGGCCAGCGCACAGCTCGAGTTCCGCTCGGTGATCTTCGCGGGCGACCCTGCGACCGAGTTCGTCGGCGAGGATGGCAACAGCACACCCTACCCTTCGCCCGATCCCTCGGCCAACGCGGTGCCGACGGCGACGCCTACCGACGGCAGTGACATGGCCTGGGTGACCGAGAAGCTGCAGGGAGAGTTCCTCGCTTTCGACTGCGCGAACCCGGAGAACACTGCCTCGAGTGCTCCCTCTGATGAGCCGCTGATCACGTGTGATGACACCGGCATGGTGAAGTACATCCTCGGTCCGATGGAGCTTTCGGGTGACGCGATCGATGACGCCACCAGCGGTCGCGACCCGCAGTCGGGCGCATGGACCGTGCAGCTCACCCTCGACAGCCACGGCACCAAGGTCTTCGGCGAGATCAGCCAGCGTCTCTACCAGAACAAGCTCGACGGTCTGAGCCCGCGCGACCAGTTCGCGTTCGTTCTGGATGGCAAGGTCATCTCGGCTCCTCAGATGAACGCGCAGATCCTCAACGGAAAGCCGAGCATCTCCGGGTCGTTCACTCAGGAGACCGCTGAGACGCTCGCCAACCAGCTCAAGTACGGTGCTCTGCCGCTCAGCTTCACCACCGAGAGCTCAGACACGATCTCGGCAACGCTCGGAACCCAGCAGCTCCAGGTCGGCCTCATCGCCGGTCTGATCGGACTCGCGCTCGTCGCGGTCTACTCGCTGATCAGCTACCGCGCACTCGGTACGGTCATCATCGCCTCGATCGCGGTGATGGGTGTGCTGACCTACATCATCATCTGCATCTTGGCGTGGCGCCTCGGCTTCCGCCTTTCGCTGGCAGGTGTCGCGGGCCTCATCGTGTCGATCGGATTCACGGCCGACTCGTTCATCGTGTACTTCGAGCGAATACGCGATGAGTTGCGAGACGGAAAGTCGATCACCGGCGCCGTTGAAGACGGTTGGGGGCGCGCGAAGCGAACCATCTACATCTCGAAATCGATCAACATCCTCGCCGCTGTCGTGCTGTACGTCCTCGCCGACTCGACGGTGAAGGGCTTCGCCTTTACGCTGGGTCTGACGACCCTCATCGACGTGTTCATCTTCGTGATCTTCACGCATCCGGTCATGCAGATCCTTGCTCGCACTCGCTTCTTCGGCGGCGGACACAAGCTGTCGGGTCTTGACCCTGATGCGCTCGGTGCGGTCTATCACGCCCGCTCGCAGTTCCGCGAGGTCGCGCAGACCACGGTCGGTCGTGCAGCAAAGAACAGCCGCTCGCGCGGCGAAGCGGAACGGCGACAGACGATCGCCGAGCGCAAGAGAGAACAGTCGCTCACTTCGAGCAGATCCACGGACTCGGGAAGCGAGGGAGAGCGCTGATGGCCTCCATGAATGAGTTCGGCAACAACCTTTACACGGGAAAGACCTCCTTCCCGTTCGTCGGCAAGCGTCGTTTGTGGTTCATCATCGCGATCGTCCTTGTCGTGGCATCCGCCCTTGTACCCCTTCTGCGCCCGGTGCAGTTCTCGATCGAGTTCACCGGTGGATCGCAGTTCACGGTGGTCGCGCCGGAATCCACTGATCAGGCGACTGCGACGACAGCTGTGCAGTCGGTCGTTCCAGAATCGACTGCGAAGGTCGCGATCGTGGGCGGTACAGATGTGCGGGTGCAGACCTCGCAGATGTCGGCAGAGGATACTCAGGCTGTCGCCCACGCACTGGCAGAGGCGTACAACGTCGCCCCGGAAGAGATCACCTCATCCTTCATCGGCCCGCAGTGGGGTGAGAGCGTCACCCGACAGTCCCTGTGGGGTCTGGCGATCTTCCTCGCGCTGACGTTCCTGATCCTTGCGATCTACTTCCGCACCTGGAAAATGTCGGCGGCAGCCATCATCGGCCTGCTCGACGTGCTCGTCATCACGGTCGGCGTGTACGCGCTGGCAGGATTCGAGATCTCGCCGGCAGCCGTCATCGGCTTCCTCACGATCCTCGCGTACTCGCTGTACGACACGACGGTGGTGTTCGATAAAGTCCGTGAGAACACCACGGAAGACGGTGAGAACTCCTCTCGAACCTTCGGAGAATCGGTGAACCTCGCGGTGAACCAGACCCTCGTGCGTTCGATCAACACGTCGATCGTCGCGGCTCTGCCTGTCGGCGCGATCCTCTTCATCGGAGCTTTCTGGCTCGGTGCTGAAACCCTCACGGACATCTCGCTGTCGATCTTCGTCGGAATCCTCGTCGCCACATATTCGACGCTCTTCGTCGCAGCCCCGCTGTACTCGTTGTTCCGCGAGAAGGAGCCGAACATCGTGGAGGGCGATCGCCGCGTGCTCGAGCTTCGTGCTCGCGCTGCAGTCGACGCCTGAGGCGGCTGACCGCCACCGGGCCCGAACACCGGCAGGCGCGTAAGATGTTGTGACCCGGAGGTGAAGCGATGTCGGAGGCGACCACGCAGGCGCAGGGCTCGAGCCTGAGACGACTCGTCCCTCGCATCTTCTCGCGCGCGCCTCGGATCAACGATCTCGACAACCTCATCCGCTCAGTGCGGGTGAACCACCCCAAAGGTGATCTCGCGATCATCGAGCGGGCGTACAAGGTTGCCAAAGAGAAGCACGAGGGGCAGAAGCGTCGCAGCGGCGAGCCGTACATCACTCACCCGCTGGCTGTTGCGCAGATTCTCGCCGAGATGGGGCTGGGGCCCCGCGCAATCGCGGCGGCCCTCCTGCATGACACCGTCGAAGACACCGGGTACGCGCTCTCAGAGCTGACGGACACGTTCGGCGATGAAGTGGCGATGCTCGTCGATGGCGTCACCAAGCTCGACAAGGTCAAGTACGGCGAGAGTGCTCAGGCCGAGACCGTCCGCAAGATGATCGTGGCGATGTCCAAGGACATCCGAGTGCTTCTGATCAAGCTCGCCGACCGCCTCCACAATGCGCGCACGTGGGGCTTCGTACCACCCGAGAAGGCTGCGCCGAAGGCCAGAGAGACTCTGGAGATCTACGCGCCGCTGGCTAATCGACTCGGCATTCAGACGATCAAGTCGGAACTGGAAGACCTTTCGTTCGCTGTGCTGCATCCGAAGATTTACGCCGAGATCAACAGCCTGATCGCTCAGCGGACTCCTCAACGCGAGAAGTATCTCAAGCAGGTCATCGAATCGATAGGCGAAGACCTGCACGACCTCCGTATCAAGGGGCAGGTGGGGGGACGCCCGAAGCAGTTGTACTCGGTGTACCAGAAGATGGTGCTGCGAGGGCGTGAGTTCGACGACATCTACGACCTGATCGGCATCCGCGTGCTGGTGGGCTCGGTTCGCGACTGCTACGCCGTGCTCGGCGCCATTCACGCGCGCTGGACACCGCTGCCCGGTCGCTTCAAGGACTACATCGCCACGCCCAAGTTCAACCTCTATCAGTCGCTGCACACGACGGTCATCGGTCCCAGCGGTCGTACCGTCGAGATCCAGATCCGCACGCACGAGATGCACCAGCAGGCGGAGTTCGGTGTTGCAGCGCATTGGATGTACAAAGAGCGGATGAACGGCGGGAAGTCCGTCGATGGTCCGAGCGACACGGACATGACCTGGCTGGCGCACATCTCGGACTGGCAGGCCGAGACAGCAGACCCGAGTGAGTTCCTCGACTCTCTCCGCTTCGAGATCGGTGCGAAAGAGGTCTACGTCTTCACGCCCAAGGGGCGAGTGATCGGGCTGCCATCCGGTGCGACGACAGTAGATTTCGCGTATGCCGTGCACACCGAGATCGGCCACCGCACCATGGGCGCGAAGGTCAATGGTCGTCTGGTTCCGCTCGAGACGGTGGTCAACAGCGGCGATGTCGTCGAGGTGTTCACGTCGAAGAATCCGGATGCCGGTCCCAGCCAGGATTGGCTGTCTTTCGTCAAGAGCACTCGTGCCCGCAACAAGATCAAGGGGTGGTTCACCAAGGAACGCCGTGAGGAGGCGATTGAGCAGGGTAAGGAGTCCATCGCTCGCGCGATGCGGCGTCAGAACATGCCGCTGCAGCGTTTGATGAACCATGACTCTTTCGCTGAAGTGGCACTCCAACTTCGGTACGAGGATGTCTCTGCCCTGTATGCCGCAGTCGGCGAAGGGCACGTATCCACGCAGTCGGTGCTCGAGAAGGTCACCGCGCTCATCGCTGCGAACGACACGAGCACTGGTGCGATCGATATTCCCGTGCGGCCGCGTGCGCACGTACCGCGAACCGGGGATTCCGGGATTCTGGTGCGGGGTGCGTCTGACATTCTCGTGAAACTCGCCAAGTGCTGCACCCCAGTGCCGGGTGACAAGATCGTCGGGTTCGTGACGCGCGGCAGCGGAGTCTCGGTGCACCGCGCCGACTGCGTCAACGTTCACGCGCTCAGCGACCAGGAGCAGCGCTTCATCGATGTGGAGTGGGGCTCCACGAGCAAGAGCGTGTTCCGGGTGCAGATCCAGGTCGAAGCCCTCGATCGTGGCGGATTGCTCTCAGATGTGACCCGAGTGCTCAGCGAGCACCACGTCAACATTCTCTCGGCCACGGTGAACACCAATGATGAGCGCCTCGCGATCAGCCGGTTCGTGTTCGAGATGGGTGATTCCGTGCATCTTGACCGTGTGCTCAACGCGGTGCGCCGGATCGACGCGGTGTACGACGTCTACCGGGTCACCTCTTCGTAGGGTCACACGCTCCTCAACGCTGATAGTGCCGCGTGCTTCCCTGGCAGGCGTGGTCGGGATTCCACGCGCGCGATCGCACGAGCGACGAGATCGTGTCGACTATCTGCAAGGCACCGCATCCAGTGTGCGGCGGCTTCGTCACTGCTGGCAGCGAGAGCAAGGTCAGTCAGCGTGCGCAGCACAGTGGTGACAGGTGCGCCGCCCACGACCTCGAAGTCGTCCGTGTCAAGAAGCACATCGTGCAGCACGACACCGGGCGGAGCATGCACGCGCTGGCGGCGGGCGATGACCCGCTGCAGGTGGTGCTGCGCTGGGGGAGCATTCCCCGTGCCGTGCACCCACGCCGCCGTCGGCCCACTCGCGGCATAGCCGGGAACCAGGATCGGCTTCAGGGATGCCACGCGTGCGGCCGCATCCTCCGGAAGATCGGGTGGCATGTAGCCGTCGCCGACCTCGAACAGCAGACCATCCAGGCGCGCCGAGTTCAGTTCGGGTTGGGACAGCAGAGCCCCAGGAAAGAAGAGCAGCGATGGATGCACACCTTCAGTGTGCCGCGCTCTGTCCCTTCCCGGGGCTGCTGTGGATAACGTCAGTTACCGAGGGCTCCCAGCCAGGCGCGACGGGCTTCCAGCGCGTCAGCTGCTTCCTTCACGGCCTTCTTATTGCCGGACTTCTCAGCTGCTGCCAGTTCGCTCTCGAGCTTGTCGATCGCGTCCTGCAGCTGCTGGCTCATGTCGTTCGCACGCGCCTTGGTCTCGGGGTTGTTCCGCTTCCAGTCGACCTCTTCGCGTGACTTGAGCGCCTGCTCGATCACGCGGAGCTTGTCATCGAGGGCACGCTCCTGCTCGCGCGGGAAGATGCGGCCCACCTCGTCCCACTGACGCTGAATCTTGGTGAGCAGCGCACGAGCCTGCTTGATGTTCGATTCGTCAGCGACAGCCTTGGCGTCTTCGAGGAGCGCCTTGCGTGCCTCGATCTTCGGTGCAGACTCAGCCTCTTCTGCGGCGGACTGCTCAGCGCGAGCAGCGTACAGGGCGTCGCCGGCCGCCTTGAAGCGAGCCCACAGGGCATCATCGGCCTTGCGTCCGGCACGACCGGAAGCCTTCCAGTCCTCGAGCAGGTTGCGGTACGCGGGGATTCCGTCCACGCCCTTCGGCGCGAGGGCTTCTGCGCGTTCGATCAGCGTGTTCTTGCGCTCACGCGCAGACTTGTGCGTCTCGTCGAGCTCGGCATAGAACGTGCGACGGTTCTTGTCGATGACGGAGCGAGCGTCACGGAATCGCTTCCACAGCTGCTGCGAGATGCCCTTGGGAAGGCGCGGACCGTTCTGCTGCTGGGACTGCCACGTCTCGAAGAGCGTGTTGACCTCTTCAGTGACCTGCTTCCACTGGACCTTGCTGAGATCACGAGCGGCGATTGCCTCGATGCCCTCAACGACGACCGTGCGATCGGCGATCGCCTTGTCAACCTGCTCCTTGGCCTCTTTGGCTTCGGCCTCGCGTGCCTCAGCGAGAGCCGCAGTGAGAGCGCTCAGTCGCGCGTTCAGTGATGCGAGATCGCCGACAGCGGCAGCATCCGTCACCTCGGTGACGAGCTTGCCCGCCTGGCTGGTCAGATCGCTTGCCGAGGCGCCACCTGACTGGTGACGCTGCTCGAGCGTGTGCACCTTGAATGCGAGGTCGTCGAACTTGCGGACGAAGTACGCGAGCGCCTCTTCGGGCGTGCCGTCG
This sequence comes from Microbacterium zouquanmingi, assembly GCF_052266695.1. NCBI lineage: Bacteria > Bacillati > Actinomycetota > Actinomycetes > Micrococcales > Microbacteriaceae > Microbacterium > Microbacterium zouquanmingi. Next base: position 450,474 of record NZ_JBQPQZ010000002.1, on the reverse strand, counting down.
GGATACTGGCCGACGACGCGCCACTGCTCGCCTTCGCGCACCTCGACGACGCCGTCGTCAGTGACACGGCCCCAATCGGCGGAGTCGGCCGCAGCCACTGGGGAAGCCGCGGCCGCGGGGGAAGCGACCGGCGCCGATGCGCGAGGTGGCATCGGGATGCGCGGAGGCGCGGGAACGGGCGGTGTGGGCTTGGGGGTCTCGGCTGCAGACACGATGTGCTCCTTGCGCGGTCAGCCCGCGTGAGGGTGGAAAGGACTTCGCTCAGCCTAGTACGCCTGGGGCCAGCCCGCGGATGCAGTGATTGTCGTAGTGGGAGCGGGCATGGTCGCGCACCGCCTCGTGGAGAGCCTGGTCAGCTGCGCGGACGAAGACTTGCAGATCACCGTGATCGGTGGGGAGGGCCGTCTGCCGTATGACCGTGTCGGCCTCACCGGCGACTTCTCCGGTGTGACGCCGAGCGAACTGGGCGGTGGACGGCGCCGACCTGCCCGGATGCTTCGTCTATCGGACTCTCGACGACGTGCAAGCGGTGCGTGACTTCGTGCAGCGGCGACGCAGCCAGCTCGGGCTGGAGACGGCCGGAGCCCTGCAGAGCCTCGACGTCGACACGACCGTCTCACAGACGCGCATCAGGAGTGTGAGATCTCGTCTATTCGATCGGCGTAGCAGCAGGGAACAGGTCTGCGAACGGGTTCTCGAGGACCGCAGGAGTCGACGCCTCGCTCGGCTCGGGCTCGGGGGCGGTCACAGCCGCGTGGACGGACTGGCTGACGATGGCACCCACGATGACGAGCCCTCCGATGACGGCAGCGATCGTGTTGTCCCGTACTCGACGGCTGATCTGGCCCTCATGCCACGAAGTCCGTGCTGCGTACATCCGTGCGCGCTCGGCAGAGGCCTTCGAACGCTGGGCGTCCTTCGATCCACGACTCGCCATCATCTTCCTTCCCACGGCGCGCGGGGTCCGCGCCACAGGTGAGCCTACCGGTGAGCGTTGTCGCCGGTGAGCATTAGCCTGGGTGTATGACCTCCGCTCCGCTGCTCTCGGGACAGACGCCCCTTGCCGTGCGGATGCGCCCCACCTCGCTCGACGAGGTGGCAGGCCAGCAGCACCTGCTGCGCGCAGGATCGCCCATTGTCGCGCTGGCCGATCCGGATGCCGCATCGCCCGGTGCCGTCTCGATCATTCTGTGGGGTCCGCCGGGCACAGGTAAGACCACCCTGGCGCAGGCGATCGCTCGGTCGTCCGGCCGCCGCTTCGTCGAGCTCTCTGCGATCACCGCGGGCGTCAAGGATGTTCGTGAAGTGATGCAGGAAGCGATCACCCAGCGCGACCTGTACGGCCAGACCACGATCCTCTTCCTCGATGAGATCCACCGGTTCACCAAAGCTCAGCAGGATGCTCTTCTACCAGGGGTGGAGAACGGCTGGGTCATCCTCATCGCAGCCACAACCGAGAACCCCTCGTTCTCGGTGATCTCGCCGCTGCTCTCGCGGTCTCTGCTTCTCACTCTTCAGCCCCTGACCGATGCCGATGTCGCACTTCTGATCGAACGCGCGACGACCGACGCGCGTGGGCTCAACGGCAGCGTCTCCGTTGAAGACTCGGCGCGCGCGGCGCTCGTGCGGCTCGCTTCCGGTGACGCGCGCCGCGCGCTCACCGGCCTCGAAGCGGCCGCAGCCGTCGCAGTGTCGACGGCCGAAGCAGGCGCTGATAGCAGCGTCGTCACAGCAGACGACGTCGCCCAGGCGGTTGATCGCGCGCTGCTGCGCTACGACCGTCAGGGAGATGAGCACTACGACGTGATCAGTGCGTTCATCAAGTCCATCCGCGGTTCCGATCCGGATGCCGCGCTACACTACCTCGCCCGAATGATCGAAGCGGGGGAGGACCCGCGCTTCATCGCTCGGCGTCTGGTGATCTCTGCGGCAGAAGACATCGGTCTCGCTGACCCGCAAGGACTGGTCATCGCGACTGCGGCAGCCGACGCGGTCGCTTTCATCGGCATGCCCGAAGGGCGGATTCCGCTCGCTGAAGCGACGGTCTACCTCGCGACCACAGCGAAATCCAACGCGGCTTATTCCGGGATCAACGCCGCAATTGCCGACGTTCGGGCGGGCAACTTCGGTCGGGTGCCGCTGCACCTTCGCGATGCCCACTATGCGGGAGCCAAGCGGCTCGGACACGGCAAGGGCTACAAGTATCCGCATGACGACGATCACGGCATCGTCACTCAGCAGTACCTTCCTGATGAGCTGCAGGGCCGCCGTTACTACCAGCCCAAGGCACTGGGCGCAGAGCGTGAAGTCTCCGCTCGGCTCGAGCGCATCCGTCGGATCCTTGACGGTCGCTGACCACTCACAGGGCGCCGAAACCGCCCGCGACCCGTTCTGTTAGACTTGAGCGGCTCGAAACACAGTTTTCGGGCATCTCTGCGTTCACACCCCACCTTTTGGGCGCCCCGGCGTGCGCACATCAGGCAGAGCGTCGAGATACGTCCGTGAGACGTGAAAGACACGTCCACGTCATCGGAAGGAATACTTCGTGGTTACGAAGTCCCAGGACCGCCGCAAGGTGCGTCTCTCCCGCGCCCTCGGCATCGCCCTCACCCCGAAGGCTGCCCGCTACCTCGAGAAGCGTCCCTACGCTCCGGGTGAGCACGGCCGCACCAAGCGCAAGGCTGACAGCGACTACGCTGTCCGTCTCCGTGAGAAGCAGCGTCTGCGCGAGCAGTACGGCATCCGCGAGAAGCAGCTGCGCATCGCGTTCAACGAGGCACGTCGCGTCGACGGCCTGACCGGTGAGAACCTGGTCGAGCTGCTCGAAATGCGTCTGGACGCCCTCGTGCTCCGTTCGGGCTTCGCCCGCACCACGGCACAGGCTCGCCAGATGGTCGTGCACCGTCACATCATGGTCGACGGTCAGCTCGTCGACCGCCCGTCCTTCCGCGTGAAGCCGGGTCAGATCATCCACGTCAAGCCGCGCAGCGAGGGCACCGAGCCTTTCCAGGTGGCAGCAGCCGGCGGTCATGCCGAGGTGCTTCCGCCGGTTCCCGGCTACCTAGAGGTCGAGCTCGACAAGCTGCAGGCCCGTCTGCTTCGTCGTCCGAAGCGCGCCGAGGTCCCCGTGACCTGTGAAGTGCAGCTCGTCGTCGAGTACTACGCAGCTCGCTGATACAACGTTTCACTCAGAAGGCGCCGGGAGAGATCCCGGCGCCTTCTGCCGTTTCCGCCTACGATGGAAAGGCCGCGTGCCGCGGCCCAATCATGAGGATGGCGACATGAAGAGCTTTCTGTGGTTCCTGATCGGCGTGATCGGCGGATTCGTCGCCGCGCACTTCATGAACAAGGACCCGCGAGGACACGACCTTCTCTCAGAGGTCGACGCGCGGATCACGGGTTTCACCGCGATCCTCTCGGACGCGTACCGTGAGCAGGAAGCCCGTCTCATCGAGCTCCGCGAGAACTGATCACCCTCCCGGATGCCGCATCCCGTGCAGCATCCGTCCGTCTGACACAAGGACAGCCGTACCCAAATGAAAACCGCGGAAATCGCGCAGCGCTACCTTTCCTACTTCGAGAAGAACGGTCACACCGTTGTGCCTTCGGCATCTCTCGTGAGCGATGACCCCACCGTCATGTTCACGATCGCCGGCATGGTGCCGTTCGTGCCGTACCTGCAGGGGCTGCTTCCTGCGCCGTTCCCACGTGCGACCGACCTGCAGAAGTGCATCCGCACCAACGACATCGAAGAGGTCGGAAAGACCGCTCGTCACGGCACGTTCTTCCAGATGCTGGGCAACTGGTCCTTCGGCGACTACTTCAAAGAGGGCGCGATCAGCTACGCCTGGGAGCTGCTGACCTCAGCGGAGGCCGATGGCGGACTCGGCTTCGCCGAGAAGGACATCTGGGTCACCGTCTACGAGACCGATGATGAAGCTGCCGCTCTCTGGCAGAAGATCGCTGGGCTCCCCGCCGAGCGCATTCAGCGCATGGGCAAGGAGGACAACTACTGGCACACCGGCCAGCCCGGCCCCGCGGGCCCGTGCTCTGAGATCTACATCGACCGCGGACCGGCTTACGGCCGCGATGGTGGCCCGATCGTCGACGACAACCGCTTCACGGAGATCTGGAACCTGGTCTTCATGCAGGAACTGCTCTCCGAGGTGCGCTCGAAGGTCGACTTCGACATCGCAGGTCCCCTCCCGAAGAAGAACATCGATACCGGAATGGGTCTCGAGCGCGTCGCCATGTTCAAGCAGGGCGCCGAGAACATGTACGAGACCGATCAGGTTCGGCCGGTTCTCGATCGCGCCATGGAGATCTCCGGCCGCAAGTATGGCGTCTCGCACGAGGACGATGTCCGCTTCCGCGTGATCGCAGATCACGTGCGGTCCTCTCTCATGCTGCTCTCTGACGGAGTCAAGCCGGCGAACGATGGCCGCGGGTATATCCTGCGCCGCCTCATGCGTCGCACGGTGCGCTCGATGCGCCTGCTCGGTGTGGACGCTCCAACCTTCCCTGAGCTGTTCGCCGCCTCGCGTGATGCGATGAAGGCGTCTTATCCCGTCCTCGAGACCGAGTGGGATCGTCTCTCGTCTCTGGCTGTCGCTGAGGAGGAGACCTTCCTTCGCACGCTCGCGCAGGGCTCGACCATTCTGGATCTCGCGCTCGGCGACACGAAGAAGTCCGGAACGCAGATTCTTTCTGGCCCTGAGGCGTTCCTACTGCACGACACTTACGGGTTCCCGATCGACCTCACACTCGAGATCGCCCAGGAGCAGGGTCTGAGCGTTGATCGCGGCGCGTTCGACGAGCTGATGACCGAGCAGCGCACCCGCGCGAAGGCGGATGCGAAGAGCCGTCGCCGCCAGCTCGCCGATGTCTCGGTGTACCGCGACTTCCGCGCACTCGGAGAGACCGCATTCGCCGGGTACACGGATCTCGAGGCGGAGTCCCGCGTTCTGGGAATCCTCGTCGACGGGCACCCCGTCACCGCCGCCTCCGAGGGCGACATGGCCGAGATCATCCTCGCCGAGACTGCCCTCTACGCGGAGTCCGGCGGCCAGGTCGCTGACAAGGGCATGATCGTCGGCCCCGGTTTCGAGCTCGAGGTGCTCGACGTGCAGAAGCCGGTTCCGGGCCTCATCAGTCACACAGTCCAGGTCAGCACCGGAAGCGTCGCCGTCGACGATCGCGCGACGACGGTGGTCGACGCCGCTAACCGCCGCGCTGCGCGTCAGGCGCACTCGGCAACGCACCTGGTGCACGCAGCTCTCCGCGACACCCTCGGGACGAGCGCCACTCAGGCGGGCTCGCTGAACCGCGCGGGCTACATGCGGTTCGACTTCTCCTGGTCGCAGCCTCTCTCTGCAGATACGCGCACCGAGATCGAGGACATCACCAACCGGGCAGTCCAAGACGCTCTTGAGGTGACCACGCGCATCGTCTCGCTCGACGAGGCCAAAGAAGCGGGTGCGATGGCGCTGTTCGGCGAGAAGTACGGCGATGTCGTGCGTATGGTCGACATCGGCGGACCGTGGTCTCGTGAGCTGTGTGCGGGCACGCATGTGTCGTCCAGCTCTGAGATCGGCATCGTCAGCCTGGTTGGGGAGTCGTCCGTCGGCGCATCCAACCGTCGCATCGAGGCTCTGGTCGGTCAGGACGCATTCCGCGAGCTGGCTGCAGAGCGCGCAATCGTCTCACAGCTGACTTCGTCGCTGAAGACCCCTCGCGAGCAGCTGCCGGAACGCATCGCCGAGATCGCCGCGAATCTGAAGGCCGCAGAGAAGCGCATTGCGCAGTTCGAGGCGAAGGAGCGCGAGGGTCGGGTCCCGGCGATCGCCGAGTCCGCCCAGCGCGTGGGCGCGTACCGTGTCGCTGCGGTGTCGGTGGGTGAAGTCGCTTCCGGCGACGACGTTCGCGGTCTCGCGCTGAGCGTGCGCGAGCGTCTCGGCGCAGACGCCGCGGTCGTCGCACTCGGCGGTATCGCCGGAGGACGGCCGATCGTCGTCGTAGCCACCAACGAGGCTGCCCGTGCAGCCGGTGCCAAGGCGGGTGTGCTCGCCAAACGCGCAGCATCCGTGCTCGGTGGCGGTGGCGGCGGGCGTGACGACGTCGCCCAGGGCGGCGGTACAGATGCGGCATCCCTTAGCGCCGCACTCGAGGCCATCACGACCGACCTGCGCAGCGCGTGACCGGTTTTCGTCGGGGCGTGCGTCTCGGTGTCGATGTCGGTAAAGCCCGCGTCGGAATCTCGCGGTGCGACCCCGACGGGATGCTCGCCGTCCCCGTCGAGACGGTGCCTCGTTCGGACTCTTCGCTCGCCCGCATCGCAGAGATCGCGAGAGAGTACGAGCCGTTGGAGTTCGTTGTCGGTCTGCCGGTAAACATGCAGGGTGCGGAAACGCCGTCCACTGCGGACGCCCGCGAGTTCGCCGCGGCGCTGCAGGAGCTGACATCGATCCCGGTACGGCTGATGGATGAGCGTCTGAGCACGGTGTCCGCACACGCCGCACTGCGCTCATCTGGCAGAACACAGCGAAATTCTCGTAGCATTGTCGATCAGGTCGCCGCGGTGGTTCTGCTGCAGCACGCGATCGACACGGAGAAGAGCACCGGCAGCCCGGCGGGTGTTCTGGTTCCGCGATCTGAGGAGCCCATCTGAGCATGCCTGAACGAGAGCAGCGCGAGCAGGAATCGCAGAGTCTGTCTGATGATCTGTTCGCGAATCTTCCTGAGCCGCTTCATCAGGCGCCGGCAGTGAACTCCGCACCCCCCACGCCCGGCTCGCGCCGAGCGATGCGCGAGCAGACGCAGCAGGCTCGCAGGGCCTCACATGTTGAGAATGGCTCTGTCGCTCCACAGGCGGATTCCGATGACGCGCTTCCCGCGGAGAATGCCCCCGTTCCCACTCCAACGGCAGGGGACAAGCCCGCAGCCACGCTCGATGACCTCTTCGCTGCCGACGATGATGACGGCACCGGCTCCGGCGGCAGGCGGCGCAAGAAGCGGCGCACGGGCTGTCTCGTTGCGCTGGTCATCGTTTTGGCACTGATCGGCGGCGCAGTCGGCGCGGGTTTCTGGGTGATGAACACCTACGGTGATCAGATCAGCGACGTCATGGGATGGGGGCCTCCCGCAGACTGGGAGGCCGGGCTCGCCACCGGCGAAGCGGCCGTCACGATTCGCGAGGGCGACACCGGATCCAACGTTTCGACCGCGCTGTACGAGGCAGGCGTGACGCGGACCGATGGTGTCTTCTATGACTACCTGGTCGATGAGAACATCGCATTCACCTTCTACCCCGGCGTGTACACCCTGCAGCAGAAGATGACGTCAGCGGCCGCTCTCGAAGCTCTCCAGGATCCTGCCAACAAGTCCGAGAACACCGTGGCTATCGCAGAGGGCGGCACCGTGGAGTCCTCCCTTCCGCTCATCTCCGAGGGCGTAGGCATTCCTCTCGAAGAGCTGCAGGCCGCGGTCGCCGACCCCAGCGTCTATGACGTGGCAGCAGCGGATCTCGAAGGCTGGCTCTTCCCCGCCGTGTACACCTTCGATCCGGAAGCGACGGCCACTCAGGTGATCGCCCGCATGGTCGATCGCACCCGCGAGTCGCTCAGTGCGGCTGGTGTGGCCCCAGGCGACGAGCAGCGGATCCTCACCATCGCATCAATCATCCAGCGAGAAGGTCGAACGGATGACTTCGCCAAGGTCTCACGCGTCATTCAGAACCGTCTCGACGACGGAATGAAGTTGCAGATGGACTCCACCTCGCAGTACGGCTACGGCGAATTGCACGCGGGCGTTCTGAGCACCTCTGAGGAGGCGCAGTTCGATGACAACCCGTGGAACACCTACGTCCATGAAGGACTGCCGATCGGCCCCATCGCCAGCCCGAGCGACGCGGCCATCGAGGCTGCGATGCATCCGTCAGACGGCCCATGGCTGTATTTCGTGACGATCAACCCGCAGACTGGCGAGACCGTCTTCTCCACGACCTACGAAGAGCACCAGGCCGCCATCAAGGTCTGGCAGCAGTGGTGTCAGGCGAACCCCGACCAGGGATGCTGACGCCATGACGCGTCACCGTCTCGAGGTCTGGGGCGATCCAATCGAGCACAGCAGATCGCCGGCACTTCACACCGCGGCCTACCGCGCGCTCGGGCTGGACTGGCAGTACGGGCGAAGGCGCGTGAGCGCCGAGAGCTTCAGCGGCGAATTGGGCGCACTCGATGAGACCTGGCGAGGCCTGTCTCTTACGATGCCGCTGAAAGATGCAGCATTTGCCGCAACCTCTTCGCGCGACCGCCACGCCGAACTGACCGGTGCAGTGAACACGATGCTGCTGGGCTCAGAGCCGCAAGGATTCAACACCGATGTCGGCGGCATCATCGATGCGTTGGCAGAGAACGGAATCGAAGATTTCGCTGCCGTGCGTATTCTGGGCGCCGGGGCCACTGCCGCATCCGCCCTCGTCGCGGCATCCGAATGCGGCGCATCCCGAGTAGAGGTGCACGCACGACGGCCCGAGCGCGCAGAAGGACTCTGGGCCTTGGGGGAGCGGCTCGGCATGCGGGTCGACGTCACCGAGCTCGACGCCAGCGGAGCACTGGTGGATCTGACGATCGCGACCCTGCCCTCTGGCACTGTTCTTGATGCATCCGTGAGCGCCGCACTCGCAGAATCCGGCGGCGATCTCTTCGAGGTGGCGTACGAGCCATGGCCCTCTGCATTGGCCGACGCATGGCACGGCGGACGGGTCGTCTCCGGCTCCGAGATGCTGCTGCATCAAGCGGTTCGCCAGGTGCGGGTGTTCCTGCACAGCGACCCGCTGCACCCGCTTGATGACGAAGCACGAGTGCGTGACGAAATGCGATCGGCGTACGTGGGAGACTAGAGCAATGCTCCGCGTGCTCACAGCCGGCGAATCGCACGGCCCCGAACTCATCGCCGTCATGGAGGGTCTGCCCTCCGGCGTCCCGATCTCCTCTGAGGCGATCCAGGCCGACCTCGCCCGTCGAAAGCTGGGCTACGGCCGCGGCTCGCGGATGAAGTTCGAGCAGGACGAACTGACCATCTCCGGCGGTGTCCGCCACGGCAAGACACTCGGGAGCCCGATCGCGCTGCGCATCGGCAACACGGAGTGGCCGAAGTGGATCGAGGTCATGAACCCCGAGCCCATCGAGATCACCGAAAAGTCACGTGGTCGCTCAGCCCCGCTCACAAGGCCCAGGCCCGGGCACGCGGACCTCGTCGGTATGCAGAAGTATGACTTCGACGAGGCGCGCCCGATCCTCGAGCGGGCGAGTGCTCGTGAGACCGCTGCGCGTGTCGCGCTGGGCGCTGTCGCGCGGTCTTTCCTGAGCGAGCTGGGGATCCGACTGGTCAGCCACACCCTGTCGATCGGTCCGGTGCGTTCGCCGGAAGACGCAGCTCTGCCGACCCCTGACGATGTCGATGCTCTCGATGCTGATCCGCTGCGGTGCTTCGACAGCGCGACCTCCGCGCGGATGGTCGACGAAGTCGATGACGCTCGCAAGGCCGGCGACACGCTCGGCGGCATCGTCGAGGTGCTCGCCTACGGACTGCCTCCTGGGCTCGGCTCGCACGTGCACTGGGACCGTCGCCTGGACGCACGTCTCGCACAGGCGCTCATGAGCATTCAGGCGATCAAGGGCGTCGAGGTCGGCGACGGCTTCGAGACGACGCGTCGTCGCGGCTCTGCTGCGCATGATGAGCTCTTCGTCACCGACGACGGCATCACTCGCGCATCCGATCGCGCCGGCGGTACAGAGGGCGGTATGTCCACCGGCACGGTGCTGCGCGTCCGAGCCGGCATGAAGCCGATCGCGACCGTCCCGCACGCACTGCGCACGATCGACACCGCAACCGGCGAGGCGGCGAACGCACATCACCAGCGTTCAGATGTCTGCGCAGTTCCGGCCGCTGGCGTCGTCGCTGAAGCGATGGTCGCCGTCGAACTCGCGCGCGCCGTGCTCGAGAAGTTCGGAGGCGACAGTATCCGTGAGACGCGCCGCAACCTCGAGAGCTACCTCGACGCGATCCCCGCTGAGCTGCGTACGGCGCCCGCGTCGGAGGTAGCTCTGATCGCTCACGATGAGCAGCTCTGACCCGCTGACGCTTGTGCTCGTAGGCCCCATGGGCGCGGGCAAGACCAGCGTCGGTCGCCGGGTGGCCAAGCATCTCGGGGTGGCTTTCATCGACACGGACAAGCGGATCGCGTCTGAGCATGGCGCGATCGCAGAGATCTTCACCGCACGCGGTGAGGAGCAGTTCCGTGAGCTCGAACGCCGAGCGGTGGCAGCGGCCCTCCAAGAGGGCGGTGTCATCTCGCTGGGGGGAGGCGCGGTGGTGAGCCCGCAGACGCGTGAACTCCTGCAGCAGCACCCGGTCGTCTTTCTCGATGTCACCGCTGATGCTGTCGCGCAGCGGGTCCGCGGCAGCGGACGACCGCTTCTCGCAGGTGATAACGACCCGCTCGTCCGTTGGAAGAAGATCTACGAACAGCGCCGTGGCTGGTACGACGAGGTCGCGAATGCGACCTTCGACACTTCTCATAGGCCGATGCAGCGCATCGCCAGTGAGATCGCGGCATGGAGGAGAGAGCAATCATGAGCAGCACCACGATCAATGTGACCGGCCAGGCGTCCTACGACATCACTGTCGGTCGGAACATCCTCGATCAGGTCTCGAGCGCTCTGGACCCGGCGGTCCGCAAGATCCTCATCGTTCATCCTCCGACGCTTGCCGCGCGCGCTGCGGAGCTTCGGGACCGGCTACTGGCTGATACCGCGAATGCGGGACGCGAAGTGATGCTCGCCGAGGTGCCAGACGCAGAGCAGGGCAAGCGCATCGAGGTCGCCGCATTCTGCTGGCAGGTCATGGGCCAGTCCGACTTCACCCGCACCGATGCGGTGATCGGCTACGGCGGCGGATCGGTCACAGACCTGGCAGGCTTCGTCGCGGCAACCTGGCTGCGCGGCGTGCAGGTCGTACAGATCCCCACCACGGTGCTGGGACTGGTCGATGCGTCGGTCGGCGGCAAGACCGGCGTGAACACCGCGGAGGGCAAGAACCTCGTCGGCGCATTCTGGGCGCCGCGTGCGGTCATCGGCGACCTCGATGAGCTCGGCAGCCTCAGTGCCAACGAGGCGACCGCAGGCTATGCCGAAGTGGTCAAGGCCGGTTTCATCTGGGCGCCGGAGATCCTCGACATCATCGAAGCGGATCCTTCCCGCGCAGTCGACACGACAACCGATGAGTTCCGTCGCACGGTCGAGCTCGCGATCCAGATGAAGGCGACGGTGGTCTCGGAGGACTTCCGCGAAGCAGGTCAGCGGGAGATCCTCAACTACGGACACACGCTCGGACACGCCATCGAGCACGCGGAGCGCTATCAGTGGCGACATGGCGCGGCGATCTCGATCGGCATGATGTACGCGGCAGAGCTCTCCCGTCTTGCAGGGCGGCTCTCGGATGCCGCGGTCGATCGGCACCGCTCGATCTTCGAGTCCCTGGGGCTGCCGACCACGTACCGCGCCGGCGCCTGGTCTCAACTGCTGGCGTCCATGCAGCGCGACAAGAAGAGCCGTGGCGGGATGCTGCGCTTCATCGTCCTCTCCGACATCGCCAAGCCGACAGTGCTGCAGGCGCCAGACGAGTCGCTGCTGTTCGCCGCGTATCAGGAGATCGGCGCATGACCCGGCGCCTGCTGCTCGTCAACGGGCCGAACCTGAACCTCCTCGGCATCCGGGATCCCGCCACCTACGGCACCTCGACACTCGCCGACGTCGAGAAGATCACGTCGGATGCCGCGGCGCAGGCCGGTTTCGACCTGCGCACGATCCAGAGCAATCACGAGGGCGTGCTCATCGACGCCATCCACGCGGCGCGCGAAGACTGCGTAGGCATCGTTATCAACCCCGGGGGGCTGACGCACACCTCCGTGGCACTGCGCGATGCGCTCACGGGAGTGTCGTTGCCGTTCGCTGAAGTGCACATCTCGGACGTCAATGCACGAGAGGAATTCCGACGTTTCTCGTACCTGCACGATGTCGCCGCCGTCCGAGTGATCGGCGAGGGCGTGGCGGGATACGCGACCGCCGTCGCACGGCTTGCTCCACTCATCCCGTAGAATCGACAGTCGACCACACTTTGGTCACCCCGCATACGAAACGGAACTCTCTCGAATGGCATCCACCGCAGACATCAAGAACGGCGTCGTCCTCAATCTCGACGGACAGCTCTGGACCGTTGTGGAGTTCCAGCACGTCAAGCCCGGCAAGGGCGGCGCGTTCGTGCGCACCAAGCTGAAGAACGTCGTCACCGGACGCACCAACGACAAGACCTTCAACGCCGGCGCAAAGGTCGACATCGAGAACGTCGACCGTCGTGACTTCACGTACCTCTATGCCGATGGCGACGGCTATGTGTTCATGGACACGACCGACTTCGATCAGCTCACGCTGAGCGATGTCGTCGTCGGCGACGCGAAGAACTTCCTCCTCGAGAACACTCAGGTCACGATCGCGCTCAACAACGGCAACCCGCTGTACATCGAGTTGCCGACGTCCGTCATCCTCGAGGTGACCTACTCCGAGCCCGGCCTCCAGGGCGACCGCTCGTCCGCGGGCACCAAGCCCGCAACCGTCGAGACCGGCTACGAGATGCAGGTGCCGCTGTTCGTCGAGACGGGCACCAAGATCAAGGTCGACACTCGCACGGGCGACTACCTCGGCCGCGAGAAGTAAGGCGTGAGCGCTCGGACGAAGGCGCGCAAGCGCGCACTCGACATTCTCTTCTCCTCGGATGTCCGCGGAGACGAGATCGCTGTCACGCTCGCGGCGGAGGCCAAGCGAGCAGCGAGCGAGCCCGCTCGTGAGGCCTCTTGGCTGTACGCTCGCGAGATCATCGACGGAATCATCGATCACCGTGATGACATCGATGAGAGCATCGTGACCCACAGTCGCGACTGGAAGCTCGAGCGCATGCCGGCTGTTGACCGTGCGCTGCTGCGGATGGGCGCGTGGGAGATCCTCTACAACGACGAGGTGCCGACCGCCGTCGCGATCGATGAGGCCGTCGAGCTCGCCAAGGAGTTCTCCACTGATGACTCCGGTGCATTCGTGCACGGAGTGCTCGCCAGAGTCGCACGCGCAAGCTGACTGACAGGTTGTCGGTGGTTCGCGGGAGGATCCCGGTATGCCCGCACCGCTGATAGATCTGTCTGCGCTGCGGCGGTTCACGGACGCCGGCAGCTTCGATCGTGGGCGCGCTTATGCCCGCGACGGCATGGTGCACCGTTCCCGATGGAACGACGACTTCTCGGTGCTCTCAGCGGACGTGCGCGGCTCCGCGCAATCCGACTATCACTGTGTCATCCGTGTCACACCGGGTCGTGAGACCGCGGCGGTCGCATCGACGTCCTGCAACTGCCCTGTGCGCTCGGGTTGCAAGCACATCGTCGCGACCGTCCTGGTGAGCAACGCCCAGGTCGAGGCTTCGCCACCTGCCACTGTGACTGCCACGGGTTCAGAGGTTCCCGGTCAGCCGAGCTGGCGGACCCTGCTCGAATCCTCACCTCCAGCCTCCAACGCTGCCTCGTTGGCGCTCGGTATCGAGGTGCGCCATCGCGAAGACAAGGGCGTGCATCAGTGGGCACCGCGTCCGATGCGCACCGCGACCGTGCGTGACGTCGTCAAAGGCGGGGGTGAGCTTCTGCTCGGAATGCGTCCGCTCATGCGCAGCCAGTCCACGGGCGCCTGGATCCAGGGACAGGCCTCCTGGGATGCGATCCGACGTCCAGGTTCGCAGTTCCGGCCCGAACAACTGCGCTGGTTCGCCGACCTCCTGAGCATCGCCCGCGAGTCGCTGCTGTCTGGAACGGCGGGAGACTGGCTCATGCTCGATCATGTGCAGTCGACTCTGCTCTGGCCGCACCTGCGTGCGGCGGCCGGGCTGGGCATTCCACTCGTGTCCGCTCAGAAGAGCTTCCAGGTGGGGGTCGCCTCCACGGGCTCCGTCGCAGCGCAAGTCGAGCGCATCGGCGAAGATCTTTCGATCACCGCCGATGTCGTTCTTGACGATCGACCCGCGGATGCTGCGCATGTGCGCACGATCGGACACACCGGCATCTACGTCGTCGAACCAACCGGCAGCAGAGCGACCGTGACCCTTGCGGAGGTACCGCTGAGCCCCGTCGTTCACGCGCTGCTCACCGCGCGGTCGACACTCGTCGTTCCTGCCGCAGAGGAGGGCGCTTTCCTTCACGATGCGTACCCCGCGCTCGCGCGACGTGTACCGGTGCACACGGTCGGGGCAGTAGAGCTTCCGGTCATGCCGGTGCCGGCTCCGACCCTCGTGGTGGCGCACCACCCGCGGGACCGAATCGACTACGCATTCGAGTGGACCTACCAGGGATACGGCAGGTATCCGCTCACTGCGACCTCCGACGCCGTGCGCGACGACGTGCGCGAACAATCCGGCCGCGACGCGCTCGAGAAGATCTGGGAGCGCGTCACTGGCGTGCAGTTCCAGGCCACCGGCACGTTGCACGATGTCGATGCCGCTGAGTTCGCCACGCACATCGTGCCGGGGCTGCAGGAGCAGGGCGTATCGGTGGTGCGGACAGGCAGAGCGAAGAACTATCACGAGCTCAGCGGGGCGCCCGAGATCACGGTCTCCACGGTGGAGAGCGCTGATCCGGACTGGTTCGACCTCGGCATCCTCGTCAGGATCGATGGCCGCAGCATCCCGTTCGCGCCGCTGTTCACTGCCCTGAGCATGCGGCGCACGAAGCTGCTGCTGATCGACGGCAGCTATTTCTCACTCGCGCATCCGGCGCTTGATGCGCTGCGGGAGCTCATCGATGAGGCGACTGATCTCACCGAGTGGGAGACGGCGCCGCGCATCAGCCGGTACCAGACCGATCTCTGGGAAGAGTTCGAGGACCTCGCTGACGAAGCGATTCCGTCCACGACGTGGCGCGCGACTGCCGAGGGGCTGCGCGACGCGACCGGGGTGCCCCCCACCGCGCTTCCCGATTCGCTGAAGGCCGAGCTCCGCACATATCAGAAGGCCGGTTTCGACTGGCTTGCTTTTCTCTGGGAGCACCACCTCGGCGGCATCCTCGCCGATGACATGGGCCTTGGGAAGACGATCCAGCTGCTCACCCTGATGCTGCACGCACGCGCAACGGGGGAGAAGCGACCGTTTCTCGTCGTCGCGCCGACCTCGGTGCAGGCAACCTGGCAAGACGAGGCGGCGAGGTTCGCCCCATCGCTGAGCGTGCACGTGGTCGACGGCACACTGGCGCGACGCCGTTCGTCAGTCGAAGAGCTCGCCCGCGAGGGCGACATCGTGGTCACGTCCTACACGCTCGTGCGACTCGACGCCGAAGAGTACGCGTCGACCGAGTGGGCTGTGCTCGTGCTCGATGAAGCACAGTTCGTGAAGAACGCGTCGACGAAACAGCACAGAGCGGTGGCATCCATCCCCGCGCGCGTGACGTTCGCCGTGACCGGAACGCCGATGGAGAACAGTCTCAGCGACCTGTGGGCGCTGCTGAAGCTCACCGCCCCCGGGCTGTTCGCCTCCGCCCGAAAGTTTCGTCAGGACTACATCCAACCGATCGAGAAGGGCAAAGTGCCCGAGAACGAAGAGGGCAGCGAGTACCGCCAGCGACGGCTCGAGCGGTTGCGCCGCCGCATTCGGCCTCTGATGCTGCGCCGCACCAAGGAGCTTGTGGCCACCGACCTCCCGGAGAAGCAGGAGCAGCTGCTGCACGTTGAGCTCAGCGCTCCGCATCGCGTGCTGTACGACACCGTGCTGCAGCGCGAGCGGCAGAAGGTGCTCGGGCTCCTGCAGGACCTTGATCGGAACAGGTTCATCGTATTCCGCTCTCTCACGATGCTGCGCATGCTCAGCCTGGCTCCCGGACTGGTCGACGAAGCAGATGCGCATGTCGGCTCCCGAAAGATCGACACCCTCATCGAGCGGGTGATCGAGTTGCACGCCGAGGGGCATCGCGCGCTGGTCTTCAGCCAGTTCACCTCATTCCTCAAGATTGCCGCGGACCGGCTGCAGCAGGCTGGCATCCCGTTCGCATATCTCGATGGCTCTACCCGCAATCGTCGTCAGGTGATCGACGGGTTCCGCAAGGGCGAACAGCCGGTCTTCCTCATCAGCCTCAAATCAGGCGGGTTCGGTCTCACGCTCACAGAGGCCGACTACGTCTTCATGCTCGATCCCTGGTGGAACCCTGCGGCAGAAGCGCAGGCCATAGATCGCACGCATCGCATCGGCCAGCACAGGCCCGTCATGGTCTATCGGATGATCTCCACGGGCACGATCGAAGAGAAGGTGCTGGCCCTTCAACAACGCAAAGCCCGCCTGTTCACCGCGGTGATGGACGATGAGGCGCTTTTCGCGCAATCGCTGACAGCCGACGACATCCGCGGGCTGTTCGAGGGGTAGGGCATTTACCCGGCCCCGCTGGGTCGGCGCCAAGGGCCCCACAGGTAGAATCGTGGTGTCCACAGCAGGAGGAGCGCAATGCGGATCACAGGACTCGGCCACGCCGGGATGTTCATCGAGACACTCGGCGGAAACATCATCTGCGACCCCGTCGTGGGCCCGTCGTTCTTCGGCTCCTGGTTCCCCTTCCCTGACAACCGTGGGCTCGACTGGGAGAGACTCGGCCGTGAAGCCGACTTCCTGTACATCTCCCACCGGCACCGCGATCACTTCGACCCGAAGCTTCTGCAGCGTTTCATCCGCCGCGACATCGAAGTCCTGCTGCCGGAGTACCCCATCGATGACCTCGAGCAGGACATTCGGGCTCTGGGCTACACCAACATCACCTACGCACCAGCCGGAGAAGTGATCGAACGCGGCGAGCTGAAGATCATGATCACGCCACTGCGCGCGCCCAGCGACGGTCCGATCGGCGACTCATCGCTCAGCGTTGATGACGGCACCGCTTCGATTCTCAACCAGAACGACTCGCACCCTCTCGATCTCGAGCGGCTTCTGAGCTTCGGCAAGCCCGACGCGTACTTCACTCAGACCTCCGGAGCCATCTGGTGGCCGATGGCCTACGACCTCCCGCAGGACGCCAAGCAGAACTTCGCACGCCTCAAGCGCGATGCGCAGAACAAGCGCGCGATGTACTACGTCGAGAAGGTCGATGCGCCGGTGGTGTTCCCGATGGCAGGCCCGCCGATGTTCCTGCGCGATGAGTTGTTCCAGTACAACGGCTACGGCCAGAACGACGATTCGATCTTCACCGATCAGAAGCAGTTCATCACGCACATGAACGAGCTTGCCCCGCAGTACGACGGACGCCTGTTCGTTCCGGGAACCGTCGTGACGCTCGAGAACCGTGAACTGGTCTCGATCGAGCAGACGCTGTACACGCAGGACGAGATCGACAGCATCTTCGACGACAAGTGGACCTACCTGGAGGCTCAGCGCGCCAGTCGCCAGCAGGAGATCCGCGATGAAGTCGCAGAGCGCGCCGAACCGCTGCCGGCAGGAGAGATCCTTGCCGCGCTCAAGGCATGGTGGGAGCCGCTGCTGAAGAAGTCCCGCACCATCCGTCTCGGTGTGGGCGGCTGCGTGCGATTCCGCATCGGCGACCTCGATATGGTCGTCGACTTCCCCAAGGCCAAGGTGCGTGAATACGCGGGGGAGGAGTGCATCTACTGGTACACGCTCCCCGCTGACCTCGTCTCCACGAACATCCGGGACCACGAGATCGACTGGTCCAACTCGATCTTCCTGTCGATGCAGTTCTCGGTGGGACGAAGCGGCAAGTTCAACGAGTTCCTCACCACGTTCCTCAAGTGCCTGTCGGTGGATCGCATCGAGTACGTCGAGAACTGGTACTCCGAGCAGACCGACCAGACTGAGGATGCCCAAGTCGGCGATTGGGTCGTGCAGCGTCGTTGCCCGCACCTGCGCGCTGACCTGACGAAGACCGGAAAGGTCGACGAAGACGGCGTTCTCACGTGCAGCATGCACGACTGGAAGTGGGATCTGAAGACGGGCAAGTGCCTGACGACCACCGGTCACGAGATCCGCGCCGAGCACTGTCCGGTCACCGAGGACGCACTGCGGCTGGACGCCTGAGACTCAGCGGTCATCCGCCGTCCTGCGCTGAACGAAGATTCCCGCGAGCGGGTTCAGTACGACGAGGATCAACCAGGTCAGTTTGGCGGTGTTCGCATCGACGAATAGCGCAACCGGAACCGATGCGAGGAACACCACAGGGGTGGTGAGAGCCGCGAGAAGCTCGAAACGGTTCTGGCGGTTCGTGCGGCGCGGATCCTCGAGCCCGCGCGCACGGGCTACCTGATACATGAGGACCTGCGACGATGAGACCGCGGCGATGTTCAGCGCATACAGCGCTGTGGGCAGGGCGAGCTCGGTCGTCACCGGGTCGCTGATGCCCTGTGTCGTGAAGGCGATGATGATCACGAGGGCTGTCGTCAGCAGATTCAGCGCTGTGACCGGACCGTCCATGCCTGAGAGTCGGCGCATGAGCCGGACGTTGGCGCGCCAGACGACGGCGATGACGACGAAACTCAACGCGAAGCCCAGGAACTGGGTCGATGCCCCGGATGCCATCAGCGCATCGAGACTCTCCCACGCCTCTTCCGGCGGGGGATCGACGTTTGCGATCAGGAGCGTCATGGCGAAGCCATAGACCGCGTCGAAGAGTGAGACACCACGGCTGAACGGCATCGAATCCGTCGCGTCGACCGTATCCACCCGCGCACGCCGGGCCACAGGTGCGGGGTCAGCGTCATCGCTCATGCCCACAGCGTGGCACCAGCGTGTGCGGCGGGGCAACCGAAACCGGTAGAATGGGCAGCGCAAGCAACCTTTAACACCGTCCAGAGAGGCGGAGAAGGGAGCGGCTGATGAACGCACGCACTGTGCTGCAGCAAGCCGATATCTCGCGGGCTCTGACCCGCATCGCCCATGAGATCCTCGAGTCGAACAAGGGCCCGGCCGATCTGGTGCTGTTGGGCATCCCCACGCGCGGCGTCGCTCTGGCTGCGCGTCTGGGAGCGCTGATCACTTCGATTACGCAGACCGAGATTCCCGTCGGATCTCTCGACGTCACGCTGTTCCGGGATGACCTCGCGCAGCATCCGACGCGGTCTCCGCAGCCCACCGAGATCCCCTCCGGCGGCATCGACGGGAGAACTGTCGTCCTTGTCGACGATGTGCTCTTCTCCGGGCGCAGCATCCGTGCCGCCCTTGATGCCATTCAGTCGATCGGACGACCCGCGGTGGTGCGTCTGGCCATCCTCGTCGATCGCGGCCACCGCGAGCTGCCGATCCGCCCTGACTTCGTCGGCAAGAACATTCCGTCGGCACGCACCGAGCGCGTCAACGTCCGTCTCAGCGAGAACGACGGCATCGATGAGGTGACGATCGGCGAATGAGACACCTTCTCGACACCAAGACACTCGATCGCACCACCGCGCTGCGCATCCTCGACGTCGCCGAAGACATGTCGGACACGCAGTCCCGCGAAGTCAAGAAGCTCCCCACGCTTCGCGGCAAGACGGTCGTGAACCTCTTCTTCGAGGACTCCACGCGCACGCGCATCTCCTTCGAAGCAGCAGCCAAGCGCCTCTCGGCCGATGTCATCAACTTCGCGGCGAAGGGGTCAAGCGTCTCCAAGGGCGAGAGCCTGAAGGACACCGCACAGACGCTGCAGGCGATGGGAGCGGATGCCGTGGTCATCCGCCACTCGGCCTCCGGAGCTCCGCGCACGCTCGCGACGAGCGGGTGGATCTCCGCTGGCGTCGTGAACGCCGGCGACGGTACCCACGAGCATCCGACGCAGGCTCTGCTGGATGCCTTCACAATCCGCAAGCGTCGATTCGGCGCAGAGAGCCGCGGGCGCGACCTGTCTGGTGTGCGGGTCGTGATCGTCGGCGATGTGCTGCACTCCCGTGTCGCCCGGTCGAACGTCTGGCTGCTCGCCACTCTCGGTGCTGAAGTGACTCTGGTCTCCCCGCCGACGCTGATCCCGCAGAACATCTCGGAGTGGCCGGTTCAGGTGAAATACTCGCTCGACGATGCCCTTGCCGATGGCCCGGATGCCGTCATGATGCTGCGCATCCAGCTCGAAAGGATGAACGCAGCATATTTCCCCAGTGAGCGGGAGTATTCCCGCACGTGGGGATTGGACGCCGTGCGCGCGGCGGCCCTTCCGGACGATAGCATTGTGATGCACCCCGGACCGATGAACCGTGGGCTCGAGATCTCGTCCGAAGCTGCGGATTCACCGCGCTCGACCGTACTCGAGCAGGTCACCAATGGTGTGTCCGTGCGGATGGCTGTGCTGTACCTGCTGCTGGCAGGAGAACGTATCGAGGAACGAGGGAGAGACCTGTGAGCGAGACCCTCGTGATCACCGGAGCTCGGATGCTCGGCGAGAACGCCGCAGATATCCGCGTCGAAGACGGAATCATCACCGAGCTCGGCACCGGCGTCAGCCGCGACGGCGCTCGTGTCATCGACGCCGACGGACTCGTCGCACTGCCGGGTCTTGTCGATCTGCACACGCACCTGCGCGAGCCGGGCTACGAAGCATCCGAAACCATCCTGACCGGCACCAGGGCCGCTGCAGCCGGTGGATTCACCGCTGTCTTCGCCATGCCCAACACTGAGCCGGTCGCCGATTCAGCCGGCGTCGTCGAGCAGGAGCTCGCGCTCGGCGAAGCAGCTGGTTACGCCACAGTGCAGCCGATCGGCGCCGTGACCATCGGGCAGAGGGGCGAACGCCTCGCCGAGCTCGGAGCCATGGCGAATTCGCGCGCCAAGGTGCGGGTGTTCAGCGATGACGGGTTCTGCGTCTTCGATCCACTGATCATGCGCCGTGCGCTGGAGTACGTGAAGTCCTTCGGCGGCGTGATCGCTCAGCACGCGCAAGACCCTCGACTCACCGAGGGCGCCCAGATGAACGAGGGCACCGTGTCAGCTGAGCTCGGTCTCACCGGTTGGCCAGCCGTCGCCGAGGAGTCGATCATCGCTCGCGACGTGCTCCTCGCCGAGCACGTCGGCTCCCGGTTGCACGTCTGTCACCTCTCGACCGCCGGATCGGTCGACATCATTCGCTGGGCGAAGAAGCGGGGCGTCAACGTCACGGCTGAAGTGACCCCGCACCACCTGTTGCTGACGGATGAGCTCGTTCGCGGATACGACGCACGCTACAAGGTGAACCCGCCGCTGCGCCGCGAAGAAGATGTGCTCGCCGTGCGCGAAGGACTCGCCGACGGAACCATCGACATCGTCGCGACCGACCACGCACCGCACCCTTCCGAGAACAAGGCCTGCGAATGGCAGGCGGCGGCCAACGGCATGGTCGGTCTGGAGAGCGCCCTTCGGGTCGTGCACCAGGCGATGGTGCAGACAGGTCAGCTCGACTGGGCTGATGTCGCACGCGTGATGAGCGCCGCGCCCGCACGCATCGGAATGATCTCCGGACACGGCACGCCGCTCGCGGTGGGACAGCCGGCCCAGATCACGCTGTATGACCAGAGCGTCGCGGGGGAGTTCACCGCTGCGGATCTGCATGGACGCAGCCAGAACTCGCCGTACCTGGGCCGTGAACTCCCAGGTCGCGTGCAGTGGACGATCCACCACGGCGTCGTCACTGTGGCAGATGGCGAAGTCGTGCCGGAGCTGAACCGATGAGCATGCGCGATATCGCCGTCGCCATCACGATCGCCCTCGCCGTCATCGCGCTGATTGCAATGCTGTTCGCCTGGCGGCGACGGTTGCGGCGAGACTCGATCTACACGGCCCCGCTCGGGGTGCCAGAGCACGCCGAGATCACCAGCCGCTACGAAGTGCTGTATGTGTCGACAACGCGTCACGACCAGCCGCTCGAGCGACTCGCGATAACGCCGCTGGCCTACCGCGCCCGCGGCGAACTCGCGGTGACAGACCGCGGGATCGCCCTGTGCCTGGACGGATCGCCGACAGTCTTCCTCCCGAAGGACAGGCTCTACGGGGTCGACCGAGCCACCGTCACCATCGATCGTGTGGTCGAGCCTGGTGGCCTCGTCCGAATCGCGTGGCGCGCGGACGCCGACACCGTGGTCGATTCCTATCTGCGCAGTGCCACCAGCACCCCAGACACTCTTATCTCAGAACTGCAGCGGCTCACCCCCGCACACGACTCAGGAGCCACGTCTTGACCAGCTCACACGCATTGATACCCGCCGTTCTCGTTCTCGAAGACGGCACCCGCTACGCAGGCCGCGCATACGGCGCGGTCGGCACGACCCTCGGCGAAGTCGTCTTCGCCACGGGGATGTCGGGCTACCAGGAGACCATCACCGACCCGTCCTACGCAGGACAGATCGTTCTGCAGACGGCGCCGCACATCGGCAACACCGGGATGAACGATGAAGACGCCGAGTCGCACCGTATCTGGGTTGCCGGCTACATCGTGCGCGACCCCTCACGAGTGGTCTCCAACTGGCGTGCGAACACTTCACTGGACGACGTGCTCGTTCAGGACGGCATCGTCGGCATCAGCGGGATCGACACCCGTGCGGTCACTCGCCGCATCCGTTCGGCCGGTTCCATGCGCGGCGGCATCTTCTCGGGCCAAGCAGCCGCGCTCGACGCCGCTGAACAGCTTCGACTCGTGCAGGAAGCACCGGAGATGAGTGGCCAGAACCTCTCCGCACAGGTCTCGGTCGACGTCGCCACCATCACCACCGCGATCGGGGAGCGCATCGGCAACCTCGCAGTGCTCGATCTCGGCGTCAAGCAGGCCACGATCGACAATCTCGCCGCTCGCGGTTTCGAGGTCCATGTGCTGCCGCAGAGCTCCACAATCGAAGACATTCGCGCAATCGACCCCGTTGCGGTCTTCTACTCGAACGGTCCAGGCGACCCGTCGGCATCCGATGATCACGTCGCGATTCTTCGCGCCGTGCTCGATGCGGGCCTGCCGTTCTTCGGCATCTGCTTCGGCAACCAGCTGCTCGGGCGTGCGCTCGGCCTCGGCACCTACAAGCTGCCGTTCGGTCACCGCGGCATCAATCAGCCCGTGCTCGACAAGACCACCGGCAAGATCGAGATCACCGCACACAACCACGGCTTCGCTGTGGACGCGCCGCTGGAGGGCACCTTCGACAGCCCGAACGGCTACGGCAAGGTGGAGGTCAGCCACATCGGCTTGAACGACAACGTCGTCGAGGGGCTGCGTGCCCTCGAGATCCCGGCCTTCTCGGTGCAGTACCACCCTGAGGCCGCAGCCGGTCCGCACGACGCCAACTATCTTTTCGACCGCTTCGCAGAGCTGGTCATCTCCACGCAGAAGGGCGCCAAGTAATGCCAAAGCGCAGCGACATCAACTCCGTGCTCGTCATCGGCTCCGGCCCGATCGTCATCGGCCAGGCCTGTGAATTCGACTACTCCGGCACCCAGGCGTGCCGCGTGCTGCGTGAAGAGGGCGTACGCGTCATCCTCGTGAACTCCAACCCCGCCACGATCATGACCGACCCCGACTTCGCAGACGCGACCTACATCGAGCCCATCACATGGCAGGTCATCGAGACGATCATCGCGAAGGAGAAGCCCGACGCGATCCTCCCGACCCTCGGCGGACAGACGGCGCTGAATGCGGCCATCGAGCTCCACAACCACGGGATCCTCGAGAAGTACGACATCGAGCTCATCGGTGCGAACTTCGAGGCGATCAACAAGGGTGAAGACCGCCAGATCTTCAAGGAGCTCGTCCTCGAGGCGGGCGCAGACGTCGCAGCATCCGTCATCTGCCACACCATGGATGAACTCATTACCGGCGCCGAGACTCTCGGCTACCCACTGGTCGTGCGCCCGAGCTTCACCATGGGCGGGCTCGGCTCGGGCTTCGCCTACGACGAGGAAGACCTCCGCCGCATCGGCGGGGCAGGTCTGCACGACTCACCCACCACCGAAGTGCTCCTCGAGGAATCGATCCTCGGTTGGAAGGAGTACGAGCTCGAGCTCATGCGCGACACTGCCGACAACACGGTCGTCGTCTGCTCGATCGAGAACGTCGACCCTGTCGGCGTGCACACCGGCGACTCGATCACGGTCGCTCCGGCTCTCACACTCACCGACCGCGAATACCAGAAGATGCGTGACATCGGCATCGACATCATCCGCGCCGTCGGCGTCGACACCGGTGGCTGCAACATCCAGTTCGCGGTCGACCCGAGCAACGGCCGAATCATCGTCATCGAGATGAACCCGCGCGTCTCGCGTTCGAGTGCACTGGCATCGAAGGCGACCGGATTCCCCATTGCCAAGCTCGCAGCCAAGCTCGCGCTGGGCTACACGCTCGACGAGATTCCGAACGACATCACCGGGGTGACGCCAGCGAGCTTCGAGCCGACGCTCGACTACGTCGTGGTGAAGGTTCCGCGCTTCGCGTTCGAGAAGTTCCCGGCAGCAGACGCGACTCTGACGACGACCATGAAGTCCGTCGGCGAGGCCATGGCGATCGGCCGCAACTACTCAACTGCTCTGCAGAAGGCGCTGCGTTCACTCGAGAAGCGCGGTTCGAGCTTCCACTGGGCTGAAGAGAGCCGTTCTCTCGAAGAACTGCTCGAGATCTCGAAGACCCCGACGGACGGCCGCATCGTCGTTCTGCAGCAGGCGCTGCGCAAGGGCGCGACGATCGAGCAGGCGTTCGAGGCGACCGCGATCGACCCGTGGTTCATCGACCAGATGGTCCTCATCAACGAGGTGGCAGAGACTGTCCGCACCGCGGGCGAGTTCGATGCCGAGATCATCCGCCACGCGAAGGAGCACGGCTTCTCCGACGCCCAGCTCGCGCAGCTGCGCGGCATCACCGAGGCTGAGGTCCGCGGCGTCCGCCACGGACTCGGCATCCGCCCGGTGTACAAGACGGTCGACACGTGCGCGGGCGAGTTCCCGGCATTGACGCCGTATCACTACTCGAGCTACGACTTCGAGACGGAGGTCGCGCCCTCGGATCGCACCAAGGTCGTCATCATCGGATCGGGTCCGAACCGCATCGGTCAGGGCGTCGAGTTCGACTACTCGTGCGTGCACGCATCCTTCGCGCTGTCGGATGCCGGGTACGAGACCGTCATGGTCAATTGCAACCCCGAGACCGTCTCGACCGACTACGACACCTCGGATCGGCTGTATTTCGAGCCGCTGACTCTCGAGGACGTCCTCGAGGTGCTCGATGCAGAGGCCGCCAGCGGCACGATCCTCGGCGTCGTCTGCCAGCTCGGCGGACAGACGCCCCTGGGCCTTGCGAAGGGCATCGAGGCTGCGGGATACCCCGTGCTCGGCACGAGCCCCGAGGCCATCGACATCGCAGAGGAGCGCGAGCTCTTCTCGCAGCTGCTGGGTCGCGCTGACCTCGTCGCACCGCGTCACGGCACGGCGATCGACGTCGACGAAGCGGTGGCCATCGCAGAAGACATCGGCTACCCGGTGCTCGTGCGCCCGAGCTTCGTGCTCGGCGGACGCGGCATGGAGATCGTCTACGACACCCCGAGCCTGCGCGACTACTTCGTGCGCACCGCCGGCGAGGTCATTGTCGGCCCCGGCACCCCGCTACTGGTCGACCGCTTCCTCGACGACGCGATCGAGCTGGATGTCGACGCGCTCTACGACGGCGAGGAGCTGTACATCGGCGGAGTCATGGAACACCTCGAAGAGGCCGGCATCCACTCCGGTGACTCGAGCTGCACCCTGCCGCCGATCTCACTGGGCCGCAGTGACGTCGACCGTATTCGTGTGGCGACGCTCGCGATCGCCGAGGGCGTGGGAGTGCGCGGGCTGCTGAACGTGCAGTTCGCCATCAGCGCCGGCGTGCTCTACGTCATCGAGGCGAACCCTCGTGCCAGCCGCACCGTTCCGTTCGTGTCGAAGGCCCTGGGGATACCGATGGCCAAGGCCGCCAGCCGCATCATGGTCGGCGCCACGATCGCTGAGCTGAAGGAAGAGGGGATGCTCCCGGCATCCGACGGCTCGCGTGTTCCGCTGGGTGCACCGGTGTCTGTCAAGGAAGCAGTGCTGCCCTTCAAGCGCTTCCGGACCAAGGACGGCAAGATCGTCGACTCGGTTCTGGGCCCCGAGATGCGCTCCACCGGCGAGGTCATGGGAATCGACAAGGACTTCCCGACCGCGTTCGCGAAGAGCCAGGCTGCCGCATACGGCGGCATGCCGACCTCGGGCACCGTGTTCATCTCGGTCGCAGACGCAGACAAGCGCGCCGTCATCCTGCCAGCCCACCGTCTGCAGCAGCTCGGGTTCACGCTCGTTGCCACCGAGGGTACCGCTGAGATCCTCTCTCGCAATGGCATCGCGGTCACCGTGGTCGCCAAGTACAGCGAGACTCAGCAGGACGGCGGCGAGAACATCGTCGATCTCATCAACAACGGCCAGGTCGACATCGTGGTGAACACGCCGTCCGGCGGCGCAGCACGTGCCGACGGATACGAGATCCGGGCAGCGGCAGTCGCGGCAGATAAAGCACTGTTCACGACCATGGCCGTGCTCGGCGCCGCGGTGAGCGGTATGGACGCCGCCGACACCGGCTTCGATGTGCGCAGTCTGCAGGAGTACGCACTCGACCGGCAGGCGGCTCTGTGACCGAAGAGGACACCGGTTCGCGATTCGGTGAGCGCGTCCGGCACGCGCTCTCCGAATACGGCCCGCTCTGCGTCGGTGTCGATCCGCATGCCGCTCTTCTGCGCGCGTGGGGACTGGACGAGTCGGCGTCTGGCGTGCGTCAGTTCGGCATGCGCACCGTGAATGCCGCGGCTGGTCGCGTCGGATTTGTGAAGCCGCAGGTGTCGTTCTTTGAACGTTTCGGCTCGGCGGGCTTCGCGGCTCTCGAGGATGTCCTGGATGCTGCGCGGAGGAGCGACCTCATCGTGATCGCCGACGCGAAGCGCGGCGATATCGGAACGACCATGGACGCGTACGCGGCGGCCTGGCTCACTCCGGGTTCGCCGCTGGAGGCCGACGCATTGACCGTCAGCCCCTACCTCGGTGTCGGCGCTCTCGACGGCACCTTCTCGCTGGCAGAGACACACGGCAAGGGCGTGTTTGTCCTCGCCGCGACCAGCAACCCCGAAGCACTGGGCGTGCAGCGCTCTCAGACGTCGCAGTCGCAGACAGTCTCTGCGCAGATCGTCGAAGAGGTCAGCGCCCGCAATGCCACCAGCACGCCTGCAGGACAGTGGGGGAGTCTCGGCTTCGTCATCGGAGCCACGGTGGACTGGACGGATGCGGGGCTCACCCCGTTCACTCCAGCCGCCCCCATCCTCGGTCCCGGTTTCGGCGCACAGGGCGCTGAGCCCGCCGAACTGCAGCGCCGTTTCGGCGCAGCATCGCCGACTGTGATCGCGTCTGAGAGCCGGAGTATCCTCTCGGCTGGCCCCGATGGCCTGGCATCGGCAATCGACGCACGCGTCGCTGACTACCGGAAGGCTCTCGATGTCTGAACGAACCGTGCCAGAAGTGGACCGTGCTGCTGCCGCACGTCGCGCGGTCGAGCGTCGGCGCGCACGCGCGTCGCTCAAGCGCGACCTCACGATGCGCGTCATCACCCCGCAGACTGCCGCGGCTCGCGCCTTCGAGGACGCTGATTCTGTCGCCGGCTCCATGCGGATCACGGACTTCCTGGTCGCTCTTCCCGCGATCGGCGTGGGAAAGCGCGACCGCATCCTCGCTGACCTCGAGATCGCTCCAGTCAAGCGACTCGGCGGTCTCGGAGTGCGTCAGCGCGCGAGCCTCACCTGCTGGCTCGACGAGCGCTTTCCCGAGCCCGTGCCGCGCGCAGGTCGCAGCCGGTTGCTCGTCCTCGCCGGCCCCACCGCCGTCGGCAAGGGCACCGTCGCCGCACACATCCGAGCGAATCATCCGGAGATCCATCTCTCGGTATCCGCGACGACACGGCCGTCGCGCCCGGGCGAGATCGATGGAGTGCACTACTACTTCGTCGACGACAGCGAGTTCGATCGGCTGATCGCAGACGGGCAGCTGCTCGAGTACGCGGTCGTCCACAACAAGTCCCGCTACGGCACTCCTCGCGCACCGATCGACACCGCGCTGGCCGAAGGGAAGACCGTGCTGCTGGAGATCGACCTGCAGGGTGCCAGGCAGGTTCGCGCGGCTGAGCCGTCGGCAACTCTCATCTTCCTGCTCCCGCCATCATGGGATGAACTGGTGCAGCGTCTGATCGGGCGCGGCACCGAGGATGAAGAGGAACGCACCCGCAGGCTGCGCACTGCGAAGGTCGAATTGGCTGCTCAGAGCGAGTTCGATTACCGCATTGTGAACGAGGACGTCGCCGCAGCAGCTCGCGAGGTCGTAGAATTGTCTGAGGCGACCGCGCGCTGAACGCTTTAGCGTGCCCGCCGATTCGACTTCGCGACGAACCCGTCGCCTGATCTGGAGGTCCCACCATGGCCGGACACCACACCAAGGGCATCATCGATCCGCCTATCGACAACCTGCTCGACCGCGTTGAGTCCAAGTACGAACTGGTCATCTACGCGTCCAAGCGCGCGCGTCAGATCAACGACTACTACGCGGATCTCCACGAGGGCAACCTGTTCGACAACGTCGGACCGCTGGTCGACTCGTCCGTCGAGGACAAGCCGCTCACCATCGCGCTCCACGAGATCAACGAGGACAAGCTGCGCCTTCGCCACGCTGAGTGAAGGCTGCTTCCTCGATGAGCGCGCTGCGCCTTTTCACCTCTGAGTCCGTCACCGAAGGCCACCCCGACAAGATCTGCGACCAGATCTCGGACAGCATCCTCGACGGCCTGATCGCCAAAGATCCTGCTTCGCGTGTTGCTGTGGAGACCCTTGTCACCACAGGACTGGTTCACGTGGCCGGCGAGATCCGCACCGAGGCGTACGTCGACATCCCCACGATCGTCCGCGAGGTCGTCAACGGGATCGGTTACACCTCGAGCGAGACAGGCTTCGATGGCGACTCGTGCGGCGTGAGCATTTCAGTGGGGGAGCAGTCCACCGATATCGCGCACGGTGTCGACCTCGCTCAGGAGCACCGAGACGGCAGCTCCAGCGATGCGCTCGACGGGTTGGGTGCTGGCGACCAGGGCATCATGTTCGGCTTCGCGACCATCGAGACGCCCGAACTGATGCCGATGGCCGGACACACCGCGCATCGCATCGCCGAGCGGCTGACCGCGGTGCGCCGCTCTGGCGAACTGGGCTTCCTGCGCCCTGACGGCAAGACCCAGGTCACGCTCGGCTACGAGGGCTTCGTCCCCAAGACGATCGACGGGGTGGTGCTCTCCACCCAGCACCACCCCGACATCTCGCAGAGCGAGCTCACCGAGCAGGTGCGCCGCCTGGTCATCGACCCGGTTCTTGAGAACACCGGTCTCGAGATGCCTTCGGACGATCGTTACTTCATCAACCCCGCAGGCCCGTTCGTCACCGGCGGACCCAAGGGTGATGCCGGCCTCACCGGACGCAAGATCATCATCGACACGTACGGCGGAGCAGCTCGCCACGGCGGCGGCGCATTCAGCGGCAAGGACCCGTCGAAGGTCGACCGGTCCGGCGCCTACGCTATGCGCTGGGTCGCGAAGAATGCCGTTGCGGCAGGTCTTGCCGACCGCCTCGAGGTACAGGTCGCATACGCGATCGGCGTCGCACGCCCCGTCGGGCTCTATGTCGAGACGTTCGGAACCGGCAAGGTGTCGGAAGAGGTGATCACCAATGCGATCCGCGAGGTCTTCGACCTCCGACCGCAGGCGATCATCGAGCAGCTTGACCTCCTTCGCCCGATCTACAGGCAGACGGCGGCGTACGGCCACTTTGGCCGTGAGCTTCCCGACTTCACCTGGGAGCGCACCGACCGCGCTGACGAACTGCGTCGCGCCGCGGGACTCTGATGTCCAGGCGCGGGGCGAGCCCGTGCACTCGAGGAGCGCCCCGGTGACCCGACGGATCGCGCGAGTGCTCCTGGACTCTCCGCTCCCGCAGCTCGATCGCCTCTTCGACTACGTTCTGCTCGACGAATTCGGCGACGTCCCGATCGGCGTCCGGGTTCGCGTGCCGTTGCGCACCGCAGGGCGCATGGTCGATGCCTACGTCGTCGAGATCGCCGAAGAAGACGACGCATCGCGAGCGCTGTCCACCCTCGACAGCGTTGTCTCGCAGGTTCCGGTGCTGCCGGAACGCCTTTACCGGCTTGCGCGTCGTGTGGCGGATCGTGCTGTCGGCTCAGCGTCCGACATTCTGCGCCTCGTGATTCCCAAGCGCCAGGTGCGCGTCGAGAAGGCCTGGAAGGCAGACGCCGTCGCGGCGGAGCCTGACGAAGAGTCGACTGCTCGCGCCGATGCCGTTCTCGGCGAGTACGACGGACTCGTCGCTGTCATCGACGAGGGCGGACGCGCAGCGGTAGAAGCGATTCCGGGTATGGAGGCGACGACGCCGCGCTGGACACAGCTGCTCGCGGCTGCCGCGACGCGGATGCTCGCATCCGGAGCATCCACGATCATCGCCGTCCCCGACCATCGTGACCTCGATCGTCTGCTCGCTGCCCTGGAGGAGCTGGTCCCTGCGGGAACTATCGTCCGGTATGACTCGAGGCAGACCAATCCCGATCGGTATCGCGGCTTCCTGCGGACCCTCGAAGACGCCCCCTGCATCGTGGTCGGCAATCGCTCTGCCGTGTACGCCCCCGTTCGCGCAGGGCTGGTTGCCATCTGGGACGACGGCGATCCGCTGTACAGCGAGCCGCTCGCCCCCTACGTGCACAGCCGGGACGCGATGCTGCTACGTCAGGAGCAGGAGAGATCTGCGCTGCTGTTCGCAGGCCATACCCGCACCAGCGACGTCGAAAGGCTCGTGCAGCTCGGTTGGCTGACCGACGTTCGCGCCGCACGGCGTGTGCTCCCGCGAGTCATTCTCAGCAGCCCCCAAGACATGGAGCAGCCCGCACAGCGAGTGCACTCCGGAGCCTTCGTGGCGGCGCGAAAGGCGACCGAGGAAGGGCCAGTGCTCGTGCAGGTCGCCCGGCCCGGCTTTGCTCCGACGCTCGTCTGCGCCGAGTGCCGCGCGCCGGCCCGATGTGCGCACTGCGGCGGCCCACTGGGGGCGGCCCACCGTGGCGCGGTCCCGGTGTGCGGATGGTGCGGCCGGTCCGCAGGCGCCTGGAAGTGCCCGTCGTGCTCGTCAGCGCAGCTGCGTCTGGCTGCATCCGGCAGTGAACGCACGGCAGATGAGCTGGGTCGTGCTTTCCCCGGCGTCCGCGTGATCGTGGCGGACGGCGCGCACCCCGTCGAAGCGGTGTCGGACAAACCTGCGCTCGTGGTCGCGACGCGAGGCGCAGAGCCGATCGCTGAGGGCGGTTATCGCGCCGTCCTTCTTCTAGACGGTGTGCGGATGCTGCAGGCCCCTGATCTGCGCATCGGAGAGTCCTGCCTTCGCTGGTGGTCGAACGCAGCTGCTCTCGCAGCGCCGGGCGCACCGATTCATCTGGTGGGGGTGGATGGCCCGACAGGCCGAGCCCTGGCCACCTGGACTCAGGCCGGGTACGCCCGCTCCGAGCTGGAGAGCCGTGCGCCGCTGCATCTTCCGCCCGCGACACGGGTAGCGCTGGTCGAAGGTCAACCGGCCTCCGTCTCCCGCGCGCTGGAGATTCTCGACGAGATCCCCCTGCCACCGGGAGCCGTGCTCGGCCCGGTTCCGATCGAAGTCGACCCCGCTTCGGTCACGCACGACGACGGCCGTGTGCGCGCACTCGTTCGATTCGAGTACGCCGCTGGAGCCGCCGTCGCCAGCCGCCTTCGTGGTGCTGTCGTCGCTGAGGCGGTCAAACGTCGCCGCGGCCGAGGACAGAGCAACCGCATCCCGCTTTCCGTCCGTCTCGATATGCTCGATCCTGAGCTTTGAGCCCCTTCCCTCGAGCTTCTTCCGGAGTACATTCATGCGTCTCGTCTTCGCCGGCACACCAACGGCTGCCATACCGACACTGCGCGCCCTCGCAGAAGTGCACGACATGGCCGCGGTGATCACCCGGCCGGATGCTCCACTGGGCCGCAAGCGCGTTCTTACTCCCTCGCCGGTTGCCCAGGCCGCCGAGGAGCTCGGTCTGCCGATCATCAAAGCAGTGCGCCTCGATGAGGATGTCACGGCGCGTATCGCCGCGCTGAAGCCAGAGCTCGGCGTCATCGTCGCGTACGGCGGACTTGTGCGTGAGCCGCTGCTGTCCATCCCGGCCCACGGCTGGATCAATCTGCATTTCTCGATCCTTCCGCAGTGGCGCGGGGCTGCTCCAGTACAGCGCGCACTGATCGCCGGTGACGCCGCGCTCGGTGCGAGTGTGTTCCAGCTCGTGCCCGCGCTCGATGCAGGTGATGTCTTCGCTGCACGGACGGTCGATGTCGCCCCCGATGCCACGGCCGATGTTGCGCTGGACGTGCTCGCTCACGATGGTGCGGGGCTGATGGCAGACGTCGTCCGAGGTATCGCTGACGGCACCGCCGTCGCGATTGCGCAGCAGGGGGAGCCCACCTCGGCTGCGAAGCTGGAGTTCGCCGACGGTGCTCTCGACTGGAATCAGCCGCTCGAGCAGGTCTTCGCAAGGTTCCGCGGTGTCACCCCGGAGCCGGGAGCCCACACGAGCATCGGCGGACTGCAGGTGAAGATCCTTGAGGCGTCGCGCTCTGACGAGAGCGCTGTGGCACCGGGCGGGATAGCCCCGACGAAGACGGCGTTGCTGATTGGCACCGGGACGCAGCCGCTCGCTGTCACTCGAGTTCAACCCGCAGGAAAGCAGGCGATGAACGCCACTGATTGGTGGCGCGGTCTCCGTGCCGATGACACGATGCGGGCCGGCGAGTGAACGGTCAGACTGGTCGCCCCGCCCGCCGCGAGCGGGGCGGTTCGGCACCGACGCGGCACGTGCAACCAGCGCGTCGCGTTGCATACGACGTATTGCGTGCGGTGAGCGAATCGGACGCTTACGCCAACCTCGTTCTGCCTTCCGCGATCACCGCGGCCTCTCTCAGCCCGCAGGATGCAGGGCTTGCCACTGAACTCACCTATGGCACGCTGCGCCGCCGCGGCACATACGACGCCATCATCGCCTCTGCCGCCGGTCGCACGATCGAAGAGATCGACCCCGCGGTGCTCGATGCGCTTCGGCTGGCCACGCACCAGCTGCTCGCTACGCGTGTCGCCTCCCACGCCGCGGTCAACGAGTCCGTGAATCTCGTCGCCGCTGAGGTCGGGCGGGGGCCTGCGGGCTTCACGAACGCGGTGCTCAGGAGCATCTCTCGCGACACTCCCGGCGAGTGGCAGGAGCGGATCGAGAACGGCGCCCGCTCGGACGACGAGCGCCTCGGGCTGCGAACCGCGCATCCGGTGTGGATCATCCGTGCGCTGCGCAGGTCTCTCACGGCAGAAGGACGCGCCGATGAGCTCGAGTCGCTCCTCGAAGCCGACAACGTGTCGCCAGAGGTGACCTTGGTCGCCCTGCCGGGGCTCGCGGAGCCCGCAGAACCGCTGCGCCCCTACGCACCGACGGCATTCGGGTCGCCCGGTGGCGACCCGCACCGTGTCATCAGCGGTTCAGGCGGAACCATCCGTGTGCAGGACGAGGGCTCGCAGCTGGTCGCCCTGGCTCTGGCCGCGGCGGCACCGATCCGAACAGGCGAGCACTGGCTCGACCTGTGTGCCGGGCCCGGGGGCAAAACCGCTCTCCTCGCCGCGATCGCCCACCAGCATGACGTCTCGCTCGAAGCCAATGAGGTCATCCCGGCAAGGGCGGGCCTCGTGCGTGGCGCCCTCAAGGCCGTTCCCGGCGAGGTCGTCGTGCATGAGCAGGACGGGCGCGAACTCACCGCCGCGAATCCTGGCCGTTTCGATCGCATCCTCGTCGACGCGCCGTGCACGGGTCTCGGTGCACTCCGTCGTCGTCCTGAAGCCCGGTGGCGAAAATCCCCGGCTGATGTCGCCGAGCTCGCCCCGCTTCAAGCGCAGCTGCTTTCTGGCGCGCTGGATGCGCTCACCCCCGGCGGCATCGTCGCGTATGTCACATGCTCGCCGCACCTTGCAGAGACTTCAGGCATCGTCTCCGAGGTCATCCGCACGCGCGACGATGTCATCGAGCTGGATGCCGCGGCCGTGTTGTCAGGCGTCGTGAAGAGTCCGATCGACCTCGCGTCCAATGACGCCGGACACGTGCAGCTGTGGCCGCACCGCCACGGCACCGACGCCATGTTCCTCGCGCTCCTGCAGCGCAAACCGACTGGAGAGTGACCTCATGAGTCTTCCTGACGCACCACGCATCAACCCCAGCATCCTTTCGGCTGACTTCGTGAACATGCAGGCCGACCTCGCGCGCATCGCGACCGCCGACTTCGTGCACGTCGATGTCATGGACAACCACTTCGTCCCCAACCTCACCTTCGGTCCGCAGATGGTCGAACGCGTCCAGGCGACCAGCCCCATCCCACTCGATGTGCACCTCATGATCACCGACCCCGATCGGTGGGCTCCCGAATATGCCGAGATCGGCGCGGCCAGCGTGACGTTCCACCTTGAGGCGGCCTCTGACCCCGTTGCACTTGCTCGAAAGCTCCGCGATATCGGTGCGCGGGCGGGGATCGCGATCAAGCCGGGAACCGCGGGTGAGCGCCTCTACGAGATCCTCGACGAGTTCGACCAGGTGCTCGTCATGACGGTCGAGCCGGGCTTCGGCGGACAGGGCTTCATGTCAGAGACGATGCCGAAGCTGAGCGCCCTCGTCGCCGAGGCCCGGCGCCGCGGCTCCGCAACCTGGTTCCAGGTCGACGGCGGCATCTCGGACGCAACGATCGCCGAGGCCGCAGAGGCCGGTGCCGACACGTTCGTCGCAGGATCGGCCGTATACGGCGCACAGGATGTCGAGGCAGCCATCGCAGGGCTTCGAGAGCGCGCTCGAGCCGCTAGCCTTGAATCGTGAAGACTTTCGACGAGCTGTTCGCTGAGCTCAGCGCCAAGGCCGAGACCCGCCCAGAGGGGTCTCGCACCATTGCAGAACTCGATGCCGGCGTGCACACGATCGGCAAGAAGATCGTTGAAGAGGCCGCCGAGGTGTGGATGGCTGCGGAATACGAGTCGGATGCTGAGGCCGCGGAGGAGATCTCGCAGCTTCTGTACCACCTTCAGGTCATGATGCTGGCGAAGGGTCTGAGTCTCGAAGACGTCTATCGACATCTCTGAAGCGCTCCGACTCGTTCCTCTGATCTGAAAGTTCTCTAATGTTGCGCATTGCTGTTCCCAATAAAGGCTCGCTCGCCGAGACCGCCGCCGAGATGCTCGCCGAGGCCGGCTACGCCGGCCGCCGAGATTCCAAGACTCTGCACGTCATCGATGAAGCGAATGACGTCGAGTTCTTCTTCCTGCGTCCCCGCGACATCGCCACCTACGTGGCATCGGGTGCGCTCGACGTCGGCGTCACCGGCCGTGATCTGCTGCGTGATGTTCCGCAGCAGGCTCGCGAGATCGAAGCCCTCGGCTTCGCCCGCTCGACCTTCCGCTTCGCTGCTCCCGCCGGCAAGTTCTCCACGATCGACGACCTTGCTGGCGTCCGCATCGCCTCGGCATATCCCGGTCTCGTCGACGCGTTCCTTCGGGAACAGGGTGTCGAGGCAACGCTGGTGCCGCTGGATGGCGCGGTTGAATCCGCTGTACAGCTGGGCGTGGCAGACGCCATCGCCGACGTCGTCGAGACGGGCACTACGCTGCGCCAGGCGGGGCTGGAGATCTTCGGCCCGGTGATCATCGAATCAGAGGCTGTGCTGATCAGCCGTCCTGGCGATGTGGACGGCACCGAGAAGCTGCTTCGGCGCTTGCGCGGTGTCATCGTCGCCCAACGTTACGTTCTTCTGGACTACGACCTCCCCGCAGACAAGGTCGACGAGGCGACAGAGATCACGCCGGGCGAGGAGTCGCCGACGATCTCGCCGCTGCAGGACCCAACGTGGGTGGCCGTTCGCGTCATGTTGCCGCGCAAGGGCATCAACAAGGTGATGGACGATCTGTACGCGCTGGGTGCGCGGGCCCTGCTCGTCACGGCGATCGAAGCTGCGCGGCTCTGATGACACTCACAAGTCGCGTCATTCCGTGTCTCGACGTCGCAGCCGGCCGCGTCGTGAAGGGCGTCAACTTCGAGAACCTCCGCGATATGGGCGACCCTGTCGAACTTGCTTCTCACTACGCCGCTCAAGGCGCTGACGAGATCACCTTCCTCGATGTCACCGCCACTGTCGATGATCGTTCTACGACGTACGACGTGGTGCAGCGCACCGCCGAGAACGTGTTCGTCCCTCTCACCGTCGGTGGCGGAGTGCGCAGCGTGGAAGACGTCGCGCGCCTGCAGGGTGTCGGCGCCGACAAAGTGGGCGTGAACTCCGCCGCAATCGCGCGCCCGGATCTCATAGGTGAGATCGCCGACCGCTTCGGTGCGCAGGTGCTCGTGCTCTCCTTGGATGTCAAGCGCGCACCTGCGACGGCATCCGGTTTCGTCGTCACGACGCACGGCGGGCGAACGCAGACTACTCTCGATGCCCTGGAGTGGGCGCGTGAGGCCATCGAGCGCGGTGCGGGGGAGCTGCTCGTGAACTCCATCGACGCCGACGGCACACGCGACGGTTTCGACCTCGAACTGGTGCGCGTGATGCGTGAAGTCTCGTCGGTCCCGGTGATCGCTTCCGGCGGTGCGGGCACGGCTGCCGACTTCGCCCCGGCCATCAAGGCGGGCGCTGACGCCGTGCTCGCTGCGAGTGTGTTCCACTCCGGCGCTCTGACCGTCGCGGATGTGAAGGACGCCATGCGTGCAGAAGGGATTCTGGTCAGGTGAGCGACATCGATACGCGGATTGCCCAGGTCGTCTGGAACTCCGACGGCCTTGCACCGGCGATCGTGCAGCAGTGGGACACCCACGAAGTGCTGATGCTCGCCTGGCTCGATGAGGAAGCGCTGCGCCGCACCCTGACCACGGGTCGGGTGACGTACTGGTCCCGCTCTCGTGGGGAGTACTGGCGCAAGGGCGATACCTCTGGCAACATCCAGCGAATTCATGAGGCGCGTCTGGACTGCGACGGCGATGCCATTCTGCTGCTCGTCGACCAGACGGGGCCCGCCTGCCACACCGGGACACGCACCTGCTTCGACGCGACGGATCTCGAAGCGGTCGATGGCGTGACCGAATGAGCATCGCACAACGCGGACGCAGCGTGTCCGCCATCGGTCTGCTGCTCGCCGGCGGCATCGGCATCATCTCGTCCACCCAGACGTGGTTGACCGTGACGCGAGCGGATGCCGCAGAGCCGATCCTCGTGCCCGGTGCTGATGCGATGGCACTCCTCGCGCCGTTGAGCCTCGCAATCCTGGCCATCGGCGCCGCGCTGACCCTCGTGGGAGTGGTGCTCCGCTACGTGTTCGCAAGCCTCGCGCTGCTCGGAGGCGTCCTTCTCACCTGGTGGACCGGGGAGATCCTCTTCACCTTGCCCGTATCGGCTGTCGCTCCGACCGTCACTGAGACCACGGGCCTTGCGGGCACGGCGACAGTGACCGACATGATCGCCGCTATCGAGCCATCCGCTTGGCCCACGATTGCGCTGATCGGCTGGGTGATCCTGATCGTCACCGCGATTTTCGTTCTGCTCACCGCACACCGGTGGAAGCGCGGCGGTCGTCGGTTCCAGAGGGATCAGTCATTCCCCGACGAGCAAGACGGCCCAGTCGATGCCATCGATTCCTGGGACGACCTGTCGCGTGGCTCCGACCCCACGCGATGACACCGATAGACTGAACTGAACCACCCACGACCGCCTCGGAGGAGAACATGACCAACCCGATCGCCGACCCCGGCCACGGACACTCGCCTGCGGCCTGGACCGCTGTAGTGGTCATGCTGATCGGCGTCGCCGCCGGCACCATCGCTTTCTGCTTCGATCAGCCTGTGTTCGTGTGGGCATCAGTCGGCATCATCGTGGTCGGGCTGCTGCTCGGCGTGATCCTTGCCAAGGCCGGTTACGGCGTCAACGGACCCAAGTACACGCCGAAGGGCCACTGATGGTGCTCGCCGACCTCACGGCCGGCGCAGTCGAAGACGCCGAGCGTCGCGCTCTCACACGTTCGCTCGCAGAGGTCGAGCGCGCGGCAAGTGAGTGCCCGGCAGCGCTCGATGCACTCTCGGCACTCGCACCGGCATCACGTGTGAAGATCATCGCCGAGGTCAAGCGGGCCAGCCCTTCTCGGGGTGCGCTCGCTGCGATCCCGGACCCAGCGCACCAGGCATCTCTGTACGAGACCGGTGGTGCATCTGCCATCAGTGTCCTCACGGAGGAGCGTCGTTTCGGCGGCTCGCTGGCCGACCTCGAGGCCGTCACTGAGCGCGTCTCTCTTCCCGTGTTGCGCAAGGACTTCATCGCGACGCCGTACCAGGTCGCCGAGGCGCGCGCTGCTGGCGCAGACCTCGCTCTGCTGATCGTCGCGGGCCTCGAGCGCAAGGCGCTGTGCGAACTGTACTCGCTGATCCTCGATTTCGGCATGACACCTCTGGTTGAGACGCACTCTGCAGAAGAGCTCGACGTCGCAATCGACCTCGGAGCATCGCTCATCGGTGTGAACGCCCGCAATCTCTCGACCTTCGAGCTCGATCGCGACCTCTTCGGGACTCTCGTCGATCGCATTCCCGCAGACGTGATCAAGATCGCAGAATCCGCGGTCCTCGAACCCGCTGATGTCACCCACTACCGCGAAGCGGGTGCCGATGTCGTTCTCATCGGCGAGGCACTCGTCACGGGCGACCCTGTCTCCACCCTGCAGTCATTCCTCTCAGCAGGAGATTTCGAGGGGAACGCAGCCCGATGAGCCTTCGTGAGCAGTCAGGGCCGTTCTTCGGCGAGTTCGGCGGGCGGTACATGCCCGAGTCGCTCATCGCCGCGATCGACGAGCTCACTGCGGCTTACGAGCAGGCCATCGCCGACCCCGCGTTCCGTTCCGAGCTCGCGCATCTGCTGAGTTCGTACGCCGGTCGACCTTCCGCGCTCACTGAAGTGCCTCGCTTCGCAGAGCATGCCGGGGGAGCGCGTGTGTTCCTCAAGCGTGAAGACCTCAACCACACCGGCAGTCACAAGATCAACAACGTGCTCGGTCAGGCCCTGCTCACCAAGCGCCTGGGCAAGACCCGCGTCATCGCCGAGACCGGCGCGGGGCAGCACGGCGTCGCCACCGCAACAGCAGCCGCACTGTTCGGCTTGGACTGCACGATCTACATGGGCGAGGTCGACACCGAGCGCCAGGCTCTCAACGTCGCGCGCATGCGTCTGCTCGGTGCCGAGGTCGTCCCCGTGACGACGGGCTCCCGCACGCTCAAAGACGCGATCAATGACGCGTACCGCGACTGGGTCGCCTCTGTTGAGACCACCAACTACATCTTCGGCACGGCGGCTGGTCCGCATCCGTTCCCGGCTATGGTGCGCGACTTCCAGAAGATCATCGGCGAAGAGGCACGTCAGCAACTGCTCGACGAGACAGGTCGCCTCCCTGATGCTGTCGTCGCCTGCGTCGGCGGCGGCTCGAACGCGATCGGCATGTTCGATGCCTTCCTGGACGACGAGAGCGTGAAGCTCTACGGCGTCGAAGCAGCAGGTGACGGCGTCGACACCGAGCGGCACGCGGCATCCATCGAACGCGGGCGCCCCGGCGTGCTGCACGGCGCGAAGACCTACGTTCTGCAGGACGATGACGGGCAGACGATCGAGTCGCACTCGATCTCCGCGGGCCTCGATTACCCGGGTGTGGGCCCCGAGCACTCCTGGCTCTCTGACATCGGGCGCGCGAAGTACATTCCGGCCACTGATGACGAGGCGATGCAGGCGCTCCGTCTGCTCAGCCGCACCGAGGGCATCATCCCCGCCATCGAATCCGCTCACGCTCTGGCGGGCGCCATTGGGATCGGCAAGGAATTGGGGCCGGATGCTGTGATCGCCATCTGCCTCTCCGGCCGGGGCGATAAAGACATGGAGACCGCCGCCACCTACTTCCGTCTTTACGACGAAAAGTCCACGGAGGAGCCCCGATGAGCCGCATCGACGATGCAATCCAGAAGGCGAAGGATGCGGGCCGAGGGGCTCTCATCGGCTATCTGCCAGTGGGTTTTCCTGACCTTCAGACCAGCATCCAGGCAGCCATCACACTCGCTGAGAACGGCGCCGACATCATTGAACTCGGCCCTCCGTACAGCGACCCCGTCATGGATGGTCTCGTCATCCAGGAAGCAACCCAGGCAGCGCTTGCGAATGGCTTCAAGATGCGCGATCTGTTCACCGCGATCCGCGAGATCACCGCAGCAACTGATGTCCCCGTTGTAGTCATGACGTACTGGAATCCGGTCATGCAGTATGGGGTCGATCGCTACGCGGATGATCTGCTCGCCGCAGGCGGGGCCGGGCTCATCACACCCGACATCACGCCTGATGCTGCCGAGGAATGGATCGCCGCGAGCGAGCGCACCGGGCTTGACCGCATCTTCCTGGCGGCTCCCACGTCGACTGATGAGCGCCTTGATCTGGTGGTGAAGTCGTCGACCGGATTCATCTACACGGTCTCGACCATGGGTATCACGGGGGAGCGCGCCGAACTCGACAAGGCGGCACGAACCCTGGTGGCGCGTCTGCGCGACCACGGCGCCAAGCACGCGTGCGTCGGCATCGGTATTTCCAGTGCTGATCAGATCAGCGATGTCGTCGGCTACGCCGACGGTGCTATCGTCGGCACCGCTCTGGTTCGTGCGCTTCGCGATGGGGGCCTTGAGGCTCTCGCCGAGATCACACGTACCCTCGCTGCAGGCACGCCGTCTGCAGTCCGCTCACACGAGAACTAGAATCGCACTCATGCCCCTCGCGCTTCACTCTGCCCTCAGCGGCGTGCTCACCAGCATCCCGAGCCCTGACGTCAGCTATTTCGACCTCGGACCCGTGCGCATTCACTTCTATGCGCTGTGCATCATTGCCGGCATCATCGTCGCGACACTGATCACGAACCGCCGTCTCACCAAGCGCGGTGCGGAGCCATGGGTCGTCATCGACATCGCGATCCTCGCTGTACCGCTCGCGATCATCGGCGCGCGCATCTTCCATGTGCTGACGCACCCGAACTTCTACTTCGGCGAGGGCAAGAACACGTGGAACC
Organism: Microbacterium zouquanmingi; assembly: GCF_052266695.1. NCBI lineage: Bacteria > Bacillati > Actinomycetota > Actinomycetes > Micrococcales > Microbacteriaceae > Microbacterium > Microbacterium zouquanmingi. Next base: position 409,204 of record NZ_JBQPQZ010000002.1, on the reverse strand, counting down.
CCTTCGAGCCCGGCTCGGTGTGGGCGATCTGGGAGGGCGGAATCGCGATCTTCGGCGCGCTACTCGGTGGCGCCGTGGGCGCCTACCTGGGGTGCAAGTGGACCGGCATCAGGTTCTGGACCTTCGCCGACGCGCTGGCGCCAGGAATTCTGCTCGCTCAGGCGATGGGACGCTTCGGCAACTGGTTCAACCATGAGCTCTTCGGTCTGCCGACTGATCTTCCGTGGGGCCTCGAGATCGAGTCTGACAACTCGGCCTTCCCTCCGGGACTCGCCGAGGGCACGCTGTTCCACCCGACCTTCCTCTACGAAGTGATTTGGAACCTGCTCGGGGTCGTATTCCTGCTGTGGATCGGCCGACGGCTGAGTCTGCAGTGGGGCAAGCTCTTCGCGATCTACCTGATCTGGTACAGCGCTGGACGCGTGGTCTGGGAGTCGATCCGCATCGACCCGAGTGAGATCATCCTGGGTCTGCGCAGCAACGTGTGGGCATCGATTGTCGGCATTGTCGTAGGTCTTGTCATCCTCGTGGTTCAGACGCGTCGCCACACCGGCCAGGAGCCGAGCCCGTATGTGCCAGGGCGCGAGCGCAAGATCAGCGCTGATGTAGAATCGCAACACGACCTCGATGACTTCGTTGACGTGAGTGAGCCTCCCGCCGAAGTCACTGCTGGAGCAACGGCCACAAGCACTGCCTCCTAGGGCGAGGGACCCCCGATAGGCCTCCTCGTCGAGCGAGGCATCCATTGCACTGAACGAGTGGGCCGACGGCGTCCCCGGTGTCACCTGATTACCTGAGGACGGTAACAGATGTACTTCCAGCCTCCTTACGGCGCATCCGGCGCCTACCCCCCGAAGCAGGGCCTGTACAACCCGGCATTCGAAAAGGATGCCTGCGGCCTGGCCATGGTCGCCACCCTCCGGGGTACTGCAGGACACGACATAATCGCGCTGGCGCTTCACGCGCTGCGCAACCTCGAGCACCGCGGTGCGATCGGCTCTGACGCCGGCACCGGAGATGGTGCGGGCATCCTCACCCAGATGCCAGATGGCTTCCTCCGCGAAGTCACAGATTTCGAACTGCCCGATGCCGGCGAATACGCCGCCGGGCTCGCCTTCCTCCCGCTGCAGGCATCTGATCGCCGCGCGCAGAAGGCCGGCATCGAGAAAATCGCTCGCGAAGAGGGCCTCGACGTGCTCGGTTGGCGCGTGGTCCCCACCGCCAACGAGAACCTCGGCAAGCTTGCCGATGAAGCCCGCCCCGCCTTCGAACAGTTCTTCGTCACATCGGCAGGCTCTTCGGCCGCGCTGTCGGGCATTGCGCTGGATCGCGTCGCGTATCGCCTCCGCAAGCGTGCCGGGCACGAGCTGGGCGCCTACTTCGTGTCGCTGTCGAGCAGGACGCTCGGCTACAAGGGCATGGTCACGACTCTCCAACTCGAGCCGTTCTACCCTGACCTGCAGGACGAGCGCTTCGCCTCTGAGCTCGCAGTCGTCCACTCCCGTTACTCCACCAACACGTTCCCGTCCTGGCCTCTCGCGCAACCCCTGCGGATGCTGGCGCACAACGGAGAGATCAACACGGTCGGCGGCAACCGCAACTGGATGCAGGCACGGCAGTCCCAGCTCGAGTCAGAGCTGCTCGGAGACATCCACCCGCTTCTGCCGATCTGCACTCCCGGCGCCAGCGACTCAGCGTCCTTCGACGAGGTACTGGAGCTCCTTACCCTCACCGGGCGCAGTCTGCCGCACGCCATCATGATGATGGTTCCCGAGGCATATGAGAAGCAGACCGATATCTCGCCAGAGCTGCGGTCGTTCTACGAGTACCACTCCAACCAGATGGAGCCCTGGGACGGCCCCGCCGCGCTGATCTTCACCGATGGAACGCTCGTCGGTGCGACCCTCGACCGCAATGGCCTCCGCCCCGGGCGTTGGACGGAGACGACCGACGGACTCGTCGTCATCGGTTCGGAAACAGGTGTGCTTGAGTTTGAGCCGGAGCGCATCAAACGCCGCGGTCGTCTCCAGCCCGGCAAGATGTTCCTCGTCGACACCGCCGCTCACCGCATCGTCGAAGACGAAGAGATCAAACACGAGCTGGCCACGCTGCACCCGTGGCAAGAATGGCTCGATCAGGGTGCTGTGCGCCTGGCTGATCTTCCTGAGCGCGAGCACATCGTTCATCCGCCAGCATCGATCACCCGCCGACAGCGCACTTTCGGGTACACCGAAGAGGAGATTCGCATTCTCCTGCGGCCGATGGGACAGACCGGTGCCGAGCCGCTCGGCGCCATGGGCTCTGACACACCCATCGCCGTCCTGAGCGACCGTCCGCGGCTGCTGTTCGACTACTTCACCCAGCAGTTCGCCCAGGTGACGAACCCACCGCTGGACTCGATCCGCGAAGAGGTTGTCACGAGTCTTCGCTCATCGCTCGGTCCTGAGCGGAATCTGCTCAGCTGGGGCCCGGAGCACACCCGAACCGTGGCCATCGACTTCCCGGTGATCGACAACGACGAGCTCGCAAAGATCCGCCACATCGACAAGGCGCTGCCTGGGCGCTCGGCCGTCACGATCAGTGGGCTCTACCACTTCGATGCCGGCGCGCACACGATGCAAGCGCGTCTCGACGAGATGTGCGCCGAGGCGGATCAGGCGATCGAGAACGGTGCGGAGTTCATCATCCTCTCTGACCGGGACTCGAACAAGGATCTCGTGCCGATCCCTTCGCTGCTCATGGTGTCGGCGATCCATCACCACCTCATCCGTCGCGAGAATCGAATGAAGGTCGGCCTGCTGGTCGAAGCCGGAGACGTGCGAGAAGTTCACCATGTCGCCACGCTGATCGGCTATGGCGCTTCGGCAGTCAACCCGTATCTCGCCATGGAAACCGTGGAGCACCTGGTGCGCACCGGCTTCATCGTCGATGTGACGACTGAGAAGGCCGTGCGCAACCTCATCTATGCGCTCGGCAAGGGTGTACTGAAAATCATGTCCAAGATGGGCATCTCAACGGTGCCGTCCTATGCGGGCGCTCAGGTCTTCGAGGCCGTCGGACTCAGCCAGGACTTCGTCGACGCGTACTTCACCGGTACCGAGACGAAGCTCGGTGGCATCGGCATCGAGGACGTCTTCGCCGAGAACCAGGCACGTCACGATTACGCCTACCCGGAGGATGCAGCGGCGCGAGCCCACGAACGGCTGTGGACTGGTGGCGAGTACCAGTGGCGCCGTGACGGTTCACCGCACCTGTTCAGCCCGGAGACGGTCTTCAAGCTGCAGCACTCGACGCGCAACCGCCGCTACGACATCTTCCGCGAGTACACGAAGCTCGTCGACGATCAGGCAGCAGAGCTCAAGACCCTGCGCGGACTGTTCTCGCTGCGCAAGGGCACGCGCCCCGCAGTGCCGATCGATGAGGTCGAACCCGTCAGCGCAATCGTGAAGCGCTTCTCCACCGGCGCGATGAGCTACGGTTCGATCTCACGCGAAGCCCACGAGACCCTGGCGATCGCGATGAACCGCATCGGCGGCAAATCGAACACGGGGGAGGGCGGCGAAGACGTCGATCGCCTGCTCGACCCGGAGCGACGCAGCGCGATCAAGCAGGTCGCTTCCGGCCGCTTCGGTGTCACCAGCCTGTATCTGACCGAGTCTGACGACATTCAGATCAAGCTCGCGCAGGGGGCCAAGCCCGGTGAGGGCGGTCAGCTGCCGCCGGCGAAGGTCTACCCTTGGGTGGCCAGGACCCGGCATGCGACGGCGGGCGTCGGACTCATCTCGCCTCCACCGCATCACGACATCTATTCCATCGAAGACCTCAAGCAGCTGATCTTCGACCTCAAGCGTGCAAATCCGAATGCCCGCATCCACACCAAGCTCGTCAGCCAGTCGGGCATCGGCGCGGTGTCGGCTGGAGTCGCGAAGGCGCTCAGCGACGTCATTCTGGTTTCCGGTCATGACGGTGGAACGGGAGCCAGCCCGCTGAACTCCCTCAAGCACGCCGGCACGCCGTGGGAATTGGGGCTCGCGGAAACGCAGCAGACGCTCATGCTCAACGGCATGCGCGATCGGGTCGTCGTGCAGGTAGATGGTCAGCTCAAGACCGGCCGCGACGTCATCATCGGCGCGTTGCTGGGGGCCGAGGAATTCGGCTTCGCGACCGCACCGCTCGTCGTCAGCGGCTGCATAATGATGCGCGTGTGCCACCTCGACACCTGCCCAGTCGGCGTTGCGACTCAGAACCCCGTCCTGCGCGAGCGATTCGCCGGCAAGCCGGAGTTCGTCGTCAACTTCATGGAGTTCATCGCCGAAGAGGTGCGCGAGATTCTCGCCGAACTCGGGTTCCGCTCTCTCGACGAGATCATCGGCCGCGCCGACCTCATCGAGGCGAACAACGCGATCGCGCATTGGAAGACCGAGGGGCTCGACCTCTCGCCGATCCTCGAGGGCCCCCAGTTCCCGGCATCCGAACCGCGCAGGCATGGGCGCGCACAGGAACACGAGCTCGATCGGCACTTCGATGTTCAGCTCATCGAGATGTCGCAGGATGCTCTGCACGCGCAGGATCCGGTGTTCATCGAGCTGCCGATCCGCAACACCGAACGCGCCGTCGGCACGATGCTGGGGCACGAAGTCACTGCTCGTTTCGGGGCGGAAGGACTGGCGCCTGGAACGATCGACATCACGCTGCACGGCACTGCCGGGCAGTCGCTCGGAGCATTCATGCCGCGCGGCATCACTCTGCGGCTGGAGGGCGACGCCAACGACTACGTCGGCAAGGGGCTCTCCGGCGGCGATATCGTCGTTCGACCCTCGCGCGAGGCGCACATCGCACCGCACCAGAACGTGATCGCCGGGAACGTGATCGGCTACGGGGCCACGTCCGGAACGATGTTCATCTCGGGCGTCGTGGGCGAACGCTTCCTGGTACGGAATTCGGGTGCGACTGCGATCGTCGAGGGGGTCGGAGACCACGCCCTCGAGTACATGACAGGCGGGCTCGCCGTGATTCTCGGCACCACCGGGCGAAACCTCGGTGCAGGTATGTCCGGCGGAGTCGCATATGTGCACGGGCTCTCACCTGACAAGGTGAACCGGGAGGGGCGCGCCAGCGGCGAGCTGCGTCTCGAGCCGCTGGACCGTGCGGATCTCGAAGTGCTCCGCGGTCTTCTCATCGAACATGCCGAACGCACCGACTCGCCGCTCGCCGAGCGAATGCTGTCTGACTTCGACTCTGCGGCATCCCAGTTCACAAAGGTGCTGCCGCGGGACTTCGCAGCTGTACAGACCATGCGCCAGGAGGCAGAGGCCTCTGGCATCGATCCGGACGGCGAGTCCGTCTGGAACCGCATCCTGGAGGTGACCGGTGGCTGATCCCAAGGGCTTTTTGAAGGTGACGGAGCGTGAGCTGCCCGCACGCCGTCCTGTTCCGGTTCGCATCATGGACTGGAAAGAGGTCTACGAACCCGGCGATAAGAACGTGCTCCGTCGTCAGGCCGGTCGATGCATGGACTGCGGTGTTCCGTTCTGCCACGCCGGGTGCCCGCTGGGCAACCTGATTCCGGAGTGGAACGATCTGACCTGGCGCGGCGAGGACCGTTCGGCGATCGAGCGGCTCCACGCGACCAACAACTTCCCGGAGTTCACCGGCCGGCTGTGCCCCGCCCCGTGCGAGAGTGCGTGCGTGCTGGGCATCAACCAGCCCGCTGTCACCATCAAGCAGATCGAGGTCTCGATCATCGACGAGGCCTTCGCGAAGGGCTGGGTCGAGCCGCAGCCTCCTGAGCGTCTGACGGGCAAGACCGTCGCGGTCGTCGGATCGGGCCCCGCAGGGCTCGCCGCAGCGCAGCAGCTCACGCGTGCCGGCCATACAGTTGCCGTGTTCGAGCGTGACGACCGCATCGGTGGCCTGCTTCGCTACGGCATCCCGGACTTCAAGATGGAGAAGAGTCACGTCGAGTCTCGTCTTCGTCAGATGCAGGAGGAGGGAACCCGGTTCCGCGCTGGCATCGAGATCGGCAAAGACATCACTTGGGCAGAGCTGCGCGCGCGTTACGATGGCGTCGTCATCGCCACCGGTGCCACCGTGCCGCGCGATCTCGCCATTCCCGGGCGTGATCTCGACGGTGTGCACTTCGCAATGGAGTACCTGGTCGAATCGAACCGCGCAGGCGCGGGCGACGCGGTCGCGAACCAGATCACCGCTGAAGGCAAGCATGTCATCGTGATCGGTGGTGGTGACACCGGAGCGGACTGCATCGGAACGGCGCACCGCCAGGGCGCTCTCAGCGTCACCAATCTCGCAATCGGCAAGCAGCCGAGCGATGAGCGCCCCGATCACCAGCCCTGGCCGATGATGCCGACCCTCTTCGAGGTCCAGTCTGCTCACGAAGAGGGCGGCGAACGGAAGTATTTGGCCTCCACCGTCGAGTTCCTCGCGAATGAAGCCGGAGAGGTGCGCACACTGCGTGTCGCTGAGACTGAGTACCTCGACGGACGTCGCGTGCCCAAGAGTGGCACAGAGCGCGAGATCCCCGCGGACCTCGTGCTGATTGCCATGGGGTTCACGGGCCCCGAAACAGACACCTTCACTGACGAGCTGCATCCGCAGATCACCGAGCACGGTGCATTCGTTCGAGAAGATTCCTACGAATCAACCATCCCTGGTGTCTTCATCGCCGGTGACGCCGGCCGTGGGCAGTCGCTCATCGTGTGGGCCATCGCGGAAGGACGCGCGGCGGCGGCAAGCGTGGACCGTTACCTTATGGGAGAATCAGTCCTGCCAGCGCCGGTGCGACCGTCTGATCTCGCAATCGGTCTGTAGGCCGCGTAGGCTGGCGGCGGCAACGTCGCCATAATTCCCCCATCCTCTTACCCTGGAGAATTCTATTGAGACGCGCGAAGATCGTCGCCACGCTGGGCCCGGCAACATCCAGCTATGAGAATGTCCGAGCCATCATCGAGGCTGGGGTTGACGTTGCCAGACTGAACCTCAGCCACGGCGACTACACCGTCCACGACGCGAACTACGCGAACGTACGCCGTGCTGCGGATGACGCGGGCAAGGCAGTCGCCATCCTCGTGGACTTGCAGGGCCCGAAGATCCGCCTCGGCAAGTTCGAGGCGGGCCCTTACGAGCTCGCCGAAGGTGACATCTTCAAGATCACCATCGAGGACATCGTCGGTAACCGTGAGATCTGTGGCACAACGTTCAAGGGTCTGCCTCAGGACGTCAAGCCCGGTGATTTCCTGTTGATCGACGACGGCAAGGTGCGCGTCGAGGTCGTCGAGACCGACGGAACCGTCGTCACCACGCGGGTGATCGTCGCCGGCGCGGTGTCGAACAACAAGGGCATCAACCTGCCCGGCGTCGCCGTGAACGTTCCGGCCCTGAGTCAGAAGGACGAGGACGACCTTCGCTGGGGTCTGCGCACCGGCGCCGACCTCATCGCGCTGTCGTTCGTGCGCAACGCGGAAGACGTCACGCGGGTGCACGAGATCATGGCCGAAGAGGGGGTGAAGGTCCCTGTCATCGCCAAGATCGAGAAGCCGCAGGCCGTCGACGCGCTGGAAGAGATCGTCGATGCCTTCGACGGCATCATGGTCGCCCGTGGCGACCTGGGTGTCGAGCTGCCGCTGGAAGCCGTGCCGATCGTGCAGAAGCGCGCCGTCGAGCTCGCCCGCCGCAACGCGAAGCCGGTCATCGTCGCAACGCAGATGCTCGAGTCGATGATCTCGAGCCCTGTCCCGACGCGCGCTGAGACCTCCGACGTCGCGAACGCTGTGCTTGATGGCGCAGACGCTGTGATGCTCTCTGGTGAGACCAGCGTGGGGGAGTACCCGATCGTGGTCGTCGAGACCATGGCGCGCATAGTGGAGTCCACAGAAGAGCACGGACTCGAACGAATTGCGCCACTGACGACCAAACCGCGCACGCAGGGTGGCGCGATCACTCTCGCAGCCCTCGAGGTCGCCGAGTTCGTCGACGCGAAGTTCCTCTGCGTGTTCACGCAGTCCGGTGACAGCGCACGTCGTCTGTCGCGACTGCGCTCGCGCATTCCGATGCTCGCGTTCACGCCTGAGCCCGGCATTCGCCGCCGCATGGCACTCACGTGGGGCATCCGCTCGACACTGGTCGAGTCCGTCCAGCACACCGACATGATGTTCCTGCAGGTCGATGAGTATCTACTCAAGAACGACCTCGCGAAGGAAGGGGACAAGGTCGTCGTGATCTCCGGTTCCCCTCCCGGCATCGTCGGCTCGACGAACGATATCCGCGTGCACAAGGTCGGGGATGCCGTCAACGGCGCAGCTCCGATCTACAAGGCCGGCGCGTAGAAGTCGAAATACGAAGAGGACCACCCCATCGGGGTGGTCCTCTTCGCGTTGGTGCCGGCGGTGGGACTCGAACCCACACGTCCTTTCGGACAAAGCATTTTGAGTGCTCCGCGTCTACCATTCCGCCACGCCGGCGCGGATGTCGCGTCTACGACTTTAGCGCAGTGTGGAGCTTGTTCCGTGCGACCACGGGCGTGTGCGGCGGGCACTCACCGGGCGTCCCCTAGAATGGGTACTGTGACCGAGCAAGAACTGTCTGAGCAGCCCACGGCATCCGCCCCCCGACGCGTTGTCGTCGCTGAGGACGAATCGCTGATCCGACTCGACATCGTTGAGATCCTCCGCGACAACGGCTTCGATGTCGTCGGTGAGGCAGGTGACGGCGAAACGGCTGTTGCTCTTGCCACCGAGCTTCGTCCTGACCTCGTCATCATGGACGTCAAGATGCCGCAGCTCGACGGAATCAGCGCCGCGGAGCGCCTGCACAAGGCGAACATCGCTCCGGTGGTGCTGCTGACCGCCTTCAGCCAGAAGGAGCTCGTCGAGCGCGCAAGCGAGGCCGGCGCACTGGCTTATGTCGTCAAGCCGTTCACGCCGAACGACCTGCTGCCTGCGATCGAGATCGCACTGGCCCGCCATGAGCAGATCATCACGCTCGAAGCTGAGGTCGCCGACATGGTCGAGCGCTTCGAGACCCGCAAGCTGGTCGACCGCGCCAAGGGCCTCCTCAACGAGAAGATGGGCCTCAGCGAGCCCGAGGCCTTCCGCTGGATCCAGAAGGCATCAATGGACCGTCGCCTCACGATGCAGGACGTCGCCAAGGCGATCATCGAGCAGCTCGCGCCCAAGAAGGCGTGACCGATCTCGGAGGCGGCATCCGCCTCCGACCGCTCGAACCAGGTGACGGCGTGGCTCTCGCCGCGTCCTTCATCCGGAATCGCGTGCATCTTGCGCCGTGGGATCCCCTCCGAGATCAGGCATTCTTCACTGGGAGCGAGCAGGAGAGACTTGTCGCTTCGCTCCTCACTGATCGGGATGCTGAGGGCTGATGACGCGTGCAATCTCGTCAGCGATCGAGCACGCGGCAGCCGTTCTAGAACTTCACCGCCTGCAGGCGGCGACGCTACTGCACAACGCTGCGTCACAACGCGTACTGGCCGCCAATGGCTTTGAGCGCATCGGGATGGCACCGAAGTATCTGAGAATCTCGGGGGAGTGGCAGGACCACTATCTGTTCCAGCGCATCCTCAGAGGCGCCTGATCTGTCAGGCGGGCGCGTCCTTCACCAGGTTCGTGATGCGGATGGTGGAGCAGCGCCGATCCTGATCGTCGGTGACGACGATCTCGTGCACCATCACGCTTCGACCCAGGTGAATCGGGGTGCACACGCCGGTGACGAAACCCGACGTCGCAGAGCGGGTGTGCGTTGCATTGATGTCCAAACCGACAGCGAGTTTGGTGGGACCCGCGGCCAGATTCGCGGACATCGATCCGAGCGATTCACCGAGCACGACGTATGCGCCCCCGTGCAGAAGCCCGACAGGCTGTGTGTTGCCCTCGACCGGCATCCTTGCGACGGTGCGCTCAACCGAGAACTCCAGGAATTCGATCCCCATCTTCTCGGCCAGTGCGCCCATCCCGCGCTGGCCCACCCACTCCAGTCCGGTCATCTGGGTTTCGGTCACGGATCCTCCTCAGCGAGTGTCTGCCGTCCTCGTTAGGCTGTGAGAGTGACGGACACCGCAAAGCCTACCCTCATGGTCGTCGACGGCCATTCGCTCGCATACCGTGCGTTCTTCGCACTTCCTGTCGAGAACTTCACGACGAAGGACCACCAGCACACCAACGCGATCTACGGCTTCTTGTCGATGCTCGTGAATCTGATCAAGGCTGAGAAGCCCTCGCACCTCGCGATTGCCTTCGACACGTCGCGTCACTCGTTCCGCACGGACGAGTACCCGGAGTACAAGGCGACACGTTCCGAGACTCCGCAGGAGTTTCGCGGGCAGATTCCGCTTCTGCAGGAGTGCCTGTCCGCCATGTCGATCCCAGTGCTCACCAAAGAAGGCGTGGAGGCCGACGATATCCTCGCAACTCTCGCGCACCAGGGCTCCGAAGAAGGCTATGAAGTGCTCGTCGTCTCGGGTGACCGCGACACGATCCAGCTTGTGAACGACAAGGTGACGCTGCTGTATCCCTCCGTTCAGGGGGTCTCGCAGCTCAAGCGCTACGATCCGAATACTGTGCAGGAGCGCTACGGCGTTCGGCCGGAGCAGTACCCCGATATCGCGGCCCTCGTCGGTGAGACGAGCGACAACCTCCCCGGCGTTCCGAAGGTGGGGGAGAAGACCGCGGTCAAGTGGTTGACGCAGTTCGGCACTCTCGATGACCTTCTGGCCCGCGCCGAAGAGATCAAGGGCGTCGTCGGCGGAAATCTGCGCGATCACCTCGAAGATGTGCGCCGCAACCGTCGACTCAACCGGCTGCTCACCGATGTCGAACTTCCTCTGGCTCCGGCCGGTCTCGCCGTCTCACCTCCTGATGTGCAGGCGATCCGCGATATCTTCGCGCGCCTCGAGTTCCGCACTCTGCTTCCGCGGGTCTTCGACGCGATCGGCGGCGAAGAAGAAGCGGCATCCGCCGAGCCGACCATCGACCTGCCCGTGCCGATGGAGGGCAGCGTCGCAGAACTCGCCGAGTGGCTCGACACGCAAGACGGGGAGCTCGCGCTGACTGTTGTCAGCCACGGGGGTGAGGTCACCCGCATCGGGTTCGCCAACCTCACTGACCTGCGCGAGACCGACTGGTCAGCAGACGCTGCTGCAGCGCTGCGCCCCTGGTTGGAGTCCGACAGCCCCAAGGTGCTCAATGATGCAAAGGCGCAGGTCAAAGCCCTGCTCAGGGCAGATGTCCGGCTCGGGGGGCTTGCGTACGACACGCTGCTCGCGGGTTGGCTGCTGCGTCCGAGTCTTCCCGATAAGACGCTCTCGCACCTCGTGGATCGCTACCTCGGCGAGAAGCTCCCTGTTTCCGACCCGTCGCAGCTCGTCCCAGAGACTGATGGCGCTACGCCCTCTCAAGAGGCGTGGTTCACGCTGCGCACTGCTGCGGCGTTGCGTGACGATCTGCCCGAGTCTGTGGCATCCGTCCTCGTCGATATCGAACTGCCGACCCTCACGACGCTCGCCGACATGGAGCTCGCTGGTGTGGCCGTATCCCACGAGGTGCTGTCGACCTTCTCCGCTGAGCTCTCCACGCGCACCGATGGCATCGCCACCGAAGCGTTCGCGCTCGTAGGACGAGAGTTCAACCTCGGCTCACCGAAACAGCTGCAGGAAGTGCTTTTCGAAGACCTGCAGCTGCCGAAGACACGCAAGACGAAGACCGGGTACTCAACAGATGCCGCCGTTCTCGCCGATCTTCAGGAGAGCAACCCGCATCCGTTCCTCGACTTGCTCCTGCAGCACCGTGAGGCGACGAAGCTGCGTCAGATCATTGAGTCACTCGACACGGCGATCAAAGATGACCACCGCATCCACACGACGTACGTGCAGACAGGCAGCCAGACCGGACGGCTCTCCAGCACCGACCCGAACCTGCAGAACATCCCCGTACGCACCGAGGAGTCGCGCCGCATCCGCAGTGCGTTCGAGGTCGGCGAAGGGTACGAGACCCTGTTGACTGCGGACTACTCGCAGATCGAGATGCGCATCATGGCGCATCTGTCAGGCGACGAGGGGCTCATCGAGGCGTTCAACAGCGGCGAAGACCTGCACCGCTTCGTCGGTTCGCGCGTCTTCGGAGTCGAACCCGCCGATGTCACTTCCGCCATGCGCACGAAGGTCAAGGCGATGTCGTACGGCCTGGTCTACGGCCTCAGCGCCTTCGGCTTGTCAAAGCAGCTGCGCATCGAACAGTCTGAAGCGAAGCAGCTCATGCTCGAGTACTTCGCTCGCTTCGGCGCGGTGCGCGACTACCTCCGGGCGTCCGTCATCAAGGCGAAAGAGGTGGGTTACACCGAGACGATCTTCGGGCGACGCAGGCCATTCCCCGATCTCTCGAGCCCCAACCGCGTTCTCCGAGAGAATGCCGAACGCGCAGCGCTCAACGCTCCCATCCAGGGCAGCGCCGCCGATGTCATGAAGATCGCACTGTTCCGCATCCACGCTGACCTCAACGCCGCCGCGCTGCGCTCACGCGTGCTGCTGCAGATCCACGACGAACTCGTTCTCGAGGTCGCACCAGGGGAGTGGGATGCCACAGAGCAGATCGTGCGCACCCGCATGAACGGCGCCGCCGATCTCTCGGTTCCACTCGATGTGCAGGTCGGCCGCGGACACGATTGGAACGAAGCCGCTCACTGACCACGACGGCGTGTGCGCGGCTACGCTGATCATCATGACGGATACCCCGCGCACACCCACCGCGATCGACAAGGTTGCCGAAGACTGGGTCGACACGCTGACAGGTCTCAATCCGACTCTCGGCACGTACATCGGCCGGGATGCCGGTAATGACCGCTACTCGGATCTGAGCCCAGAAGGACACGAGCGGTATATCGCCGCGGTGCGCAAGGCCCGACGCGACCTGGCCGCACTCGACCCGACTGATGCCGTCGACGACGTCACCAAGACAGATCTGTTGAGTGAACTCGATCTGGAGGTCGAGTTCGACGATGCGCAGTGGCACCTTCGTGACCTCAATGTCATCGAGTCCGCTGCCCAGGATGTGCGTCAGGTATACGACCTCATGCCCACTTCCACCGTCGCGGATTGGGAGACCATCGCGAAGCGACTTTCGGCGATCCCTGACGCCCTGAGCGGGTATACCGCGACACTCCGTGAAGGCCTCGCGCGCGGCGTCGTGCCCGCACGTCGCCAGGTCACCGAGGTTGCCGGTCAGATCCTGCGCTATGCCGCCGACGACGGCTTCTTCGCGTCCTTCGCGAACGGTGCTTCGCTCGACGATGGAGCGATCCCGGAATCGCTGACGCGCGACCTCGCCCGAGGCACGACTGCGGCGAGAGAGGCATACGACGAGCTGCGCGCGTTCCTGACCGGAACGCTGGCACCAGCAGCATCCGATATCGACGCGGTGGGCCGCGATGTGTACGCGCTGCACTCCCGGCGATTCCTCGGCGCAAAGATCGATCTCGACGAGACCTATGAGTGGGGACGCGAGGAGCTCGCCCGCATGGTGACCGAGCAGACCGCCATCGCGAACGAGATTCTTCCCGGCTCGACCGTTGAAGAGGCCGTCGCCCATCTCGAAGCAGACCCCGCACACAAGCTCTACGGCACCGAAGCGCTCCAGAAATGGATGCAGGAGACCAGCGACCGCGCTGTGGCAGAACTGGCCGCCACGCACTTCGACATCCCGGAGAAGATCCGCACGATCGAGTGCATGATCGCTCCCACCCAGGAGGGCGGGATCTATTACACCGGGCCAACCGATGATTTCTCCCGTCCAGGTCGGATGTGGTGGTCGGTACCAGAAGGCGTCACCGAGTTCGACACGTGGCGCGAGCTGACGACGGTCTATCACGAAGGTGTCCCTGGACATCATCTGCAGATCGCGCAAGCGGTCTACAACCGCTCGGAGCTGAACTCCTGGCGGCGTCTGCTCGCAGGCACGTCAGGACATGCCGAAGGCTGGGCGCTCTACGCCGAACGGCTCATGCAGCAACTCGGCTACCTCGATGACCCCGCCGATCGCTTGGGCATGCTCGACGGTCAGCGCATGCGCGCCGCCCGTGTCGTGCTCGACATCGGCGTGCATCTCGGCAAGGGCCGTCTGGACGGCACCGGAGTATGGGACGCCGACTATGCGCTGGACTTCATGCGCCAGAACGTCAATATGTCGGACGAGTTCGTGCAGTTCGAGGTCAATCGCTACCTCGGGTGGCCGGGGCAGGCGCCTTCGTACAAGGTGGGTCAACGGATTTGGCAAAACATAAGGGATGATTACGCCGCTCGGCAGGGTGCTGCGTTCTCTGAGAAGGCCTTCCACAAGAAGGCTTTGGACCTCGGAGGCGTCGGGCTGGACACGCTCCAGACCGCCATGCTTGGGACCGCCTAGGACGAAAGCGGAGACTCGCTCGCCGGTGGCCAAGCGCATCCCGTGTGCGGTCGTGTAATCGCAAGAAGGCCCCTGCTTCTCGTCGTCACGATGAGGGGGCGGGGCCTTGGTTTGCTGTTTGAGGTCAGGGGGTGGCAGCGGCCAGCCCGTCGGCGAGGCCCGCGGCGTATGCAGCGCGGGCTGCGGCGTTGGTGTCAGTGCCGTCGGCGGTGAGGGCGGCGGGATATCGTCGGAGCGCCGCCAGCTCGGGGTAATCGACGGTCTCGGATGCGAAGGTGAAAGCGTCGGGCTTCGTGGTCATGATGGTCTCCTTGGCCGGTCGGGGAACCTTGCAGGCTACCGCAGTCGGAGGCGGCGCGGTCAAGCTCGCGTAAATGAGCCGTGAGCTTGTCCGCTAGCATCGCGATTGTGACGACACCTCCTCCTCCCGGTTGGTATCAAGACCCCGAGACCCCTGGCCGCGAACGGTGGTGGACTGGGGTGGCCTGGGGTCCGCAACGTGACGTGACGCCGAACGTCGCGCCAGCAGTCGCGAGCGCCCCGGTGTACCTGGGCGAGCCGTTCACCGGAGCCGCTCCCGCACCACAGAAGAAGCGCGGGTGGTGCGTCGTCGTCGGCATCGTCGTCGTCGTCGTCATCGTGTGGGCCATCGTCGCGGGGGCGAACGCGAGCCGTTCTGAGGCGGAGAAGACTAGCGCCGCGTGTAGGACTGCGGTAGTGACTGCGCTCCAAGAGGAGCGGGCGCTGTATGCGAACCATCCGTTGCACAACACGGAGATACCGGGGCTTGATGCCAGCGCCGATGAGCGGGCGAACTACGATGCCCTGCAAGCTGACGAGGAGGCGCAGTGGACGGCGATTTACGCGCCGATTTACTCGACCTGCGAGAGCCCTGCGGATTGGTGGGCTGCCGCGAAGGAGTACCCCGGCATTGCTGGGGTGACTGACGCGGACGCTCTCACGCCGGAGAGTCTAAAGAACTGGTGCACGGGGAGCGAGACTCAGCCCGCTTGCATCGGGATTGACGAGTGGCTCGCGACCGATCCGAAATAGCCTCACGCGCGCGAGACTTGATCAAGGGCTAGGCCCTAGATCGGTGACGCCGCGGGCGGGTCCGCCTCGGCGGGATTACCCTCATCGAGGTACGCGAGGAACGCGCGGCCTCGGGTCGAGACGCGGCTCTGAAACATCGCGTCCGCGGTGACTGTCGGGCGGAGCACGCGAGGTGAGACATTTGCGAGGTCGAGACGTTCTAAGTCCGAAAGCGCGGCCTCGACGGACCCCGAGAGCGGGATACCCAAACTGCTGAGTGCGTGCTTGAGTGGGCCGTCGGCATTGCCTGAGGCGACGTTCTTATACGTGCTGAGAAGGCCGTGATGATCGAGCCATGCGCGCGGATCGGCGAAGTATGCCAGGAGCCAGATGTGGAGGTCGTCTAGTTCAGTGATTAGGCGGAGGTTGCTTTCGCGCTCGGCGCGAGAGGGGGCATTGGGATCGAGTGCGGATACGGCGGCGCGGGCGAGGCGCTGCCGTTTGGACGTACTGGCGGTTTCGGCGGCCGCGCGACGTGTGCGGGCGAGCGTGGCCAGGAACTCGTCAGAGTTGACCACGTCGGCGACGGTGAGGGTTTCGTCGGCGCGTTGGGCGAGGCGCTGGAGCGCGCCAACGATGGCCGTGTCGAACTCGTTGCGGCGCTCGCGCTCGCGCGTGGCGAGGGCGAGGTCAAGTACGCGTCCGGCAACCGGTCCGATGAGGGGGATGGCGTCCAGTGCCATGCCCCCGACGGTGGCGAGGGTGTCCTCGGCTGGTTCGTGAGGCGGGATGAGCGCGGACAAGTCGGGCATGACCTGAGCGTATCGGGAGGCGGCGCGTCGGACAGTCGCCATCACTCGATAGCATCGGCTCATGTCAAAGGTGCAGGTGCTGTTTGATCCCTGGCAAGGCTCGGGCGACCGCCCCGACGTTGTCCCCGTCGAGGTCACAGGGACGGATGGCGAGGGCTTTCTGGGTGCGCTTCGACGATCGGTCGACGTGCCGTCGGACGGCGCGTTGCTCGTGGTTCTGAACGAGTCAGAACCGGAGCCGGAGTATGAGTGGCGCTCCTTCGCGCTTATCGGCGAGGAGGTGACGCTCGGCGACGTGCGCAAGTTCGCCGCGGGTGAGACCGTGAACATCTCCGTTCGGGCCATCGGCGGCAGCTTCATCATGACCCTGCTGGAGTGGGTTGGTGCCGGTTTGACTGCGAAGGAGGTCCTCGTATGGTCGTTAGACGCGATCAAAGCTCGCGTCTATAGGCGACAGCGAGCAGCGGCTCAGGAGTGGCTCCTCACGGGAAGTGCGGCAAGGCCGCCGATGGAACTCATGCAGGCCGTGAAGACTAATCGGGAGTGGGACCTCACCGAGGCGCGGGCAGTATTTGGCCTAGATGACGGCGACCTCGGGAGACTGTTCCGTTCAGCCGACTACAGCTACACTCCGGGCACCGGATGGGTCGAACAAGCGCACGAGTAACCCGTCAGGCGGGGTCGGCGAGTGGGTAGTAACTCTCAGCGAGCTCTCGGTGTTTAAACCCTGGGACTCGCGCGCACTGTCAGACGCTATGCCCCTCCGGGCGGGGAGACGACGGGGGCGGGGGAGTCACCCCCCAGGGCGGCGAGCGGTCGAGTGTCCGCGCATCCCGCTAACTTTGGGACATGGGTAACGGGTGGTGGAACGTGGAAGGGTGGCCGACGGCGAGCGAGTGGTCAGCGCTGTGGGGTTTGGCTGCTGTAGTTCTTGCTGGACTTGCGGGCTGGGTTGCCGTGAGCCAGCTCGGTGTCGTCGTCGCGGAACGTGAAGAGCGTGACCGCCCGCATCTGGCGATCGACTTTGAGTTTCGAAGCGTGCTGGTCTTGATCGCTCTCCGCAATCTCTCCGGGAAACTCGCGACCAACGTGAGGATGACGGCGTCGCCGCCCATCGTGTCGTCTCACAGCGAGAACTTCACTGGCAAGCTCGGAGCGGTGTTCGGCGGTCAGGAGAAGATTGCGCAGCTCGCGCCTGGTCGCAAGATGGCGTGGTTCTTCGATCGTGCGCCGGATCGACTCAACTCATCGTCGTTGCCGAAGCGGTATGAAATCACCCTGACTTATGACGACCCTTCTGCTCGTGAGTCCGGTTGGTTTGGACTGCTGCGGCTCAAGCCTGTACCGAAGACGTATACGGAGGTGTTCGTCCTCGACCTATCGCAATATGGCGAAGCGGCGGCGGAGCAGGACTACGACAACAAGATGTGGAACGCGGCGACTCGCAATGAGCGCAGGCTTGAGTCGATGAAAGGTTCGTCAGCGACGCTGGCTGGCGGGGTCAGCGAAATCGCCAGTATCTTGCAGACCGCGTTGAGTGGTTCGCAGCCTCTGGGGTCGAACGTCACTGAGGAAACCCCTGTTTTAATGCCGCTCGACGAAAGCGAGGCTGACGACGAGGCCGTTCTTGCTCGTGACGCTGGTATGCGGCGTATGGGCGCGCCGCGGTTGCGCCGGAGTAAGGCGGTTGGTTCGCGTCAGCGATGACGGACAGGGGCTAAGGCCGCCGCCCGTCCAAGGAGACAGAGGCGGGCGGCGGCAGCGAGAGCGTCGTCGCCCTCGGTGTGCACCATGCCGATAAGCCGGTCGGCTGCGCACTCACTCGCGTCGGGACCCAAACCCGGCCAGTGCACTCGCGGAGGTGAAAGGACACAGAAAGCCCTACCGCGAGCTGCTCTGCGTCACTCGGTGGCGTTGTCCGCGAACTGAACGTGTCGCGCGAGGGCGGTCAGCGGGAAGTAGACGGCCATGCCCGCCTCGGCGAGAAGCGCGACGCCAGCGGCGGGGATGTCGTGCGACGCGGCGACCTCGGTGACCCCAGCGAGGTTCCCCAGAACGGCCTCGGCGGCCATGGCGTGCGCGAGAGGGGCGAGGATCGTCGGGTCGGCTGCGGCGAAGAAGCCCAGCGCGTCGGTGTCGTGGATCAGTGTAAGGACGCGCTCAGCGCGCGGGTCAGAGTTGCTCATGGTGGGGCCTTTCGGGCAAGAAATGAAGGGGCCGCTCGGCTGTGTAAACGGGCAGAGCGGTAACGATGGTGAGGGCGGCCCCGGCGTGTAAACGCCAGGGCCGCCCGTTGGGGTGGGGGCTACGCTGCGTCGGCAACGATGCGGACCGCGCCGCCGTGCTCCAGGAGAGTCACGGTGCCGTCCTCGTTGTCCACGGGCAGCGGCATGGCGGCCACGGCGGCGAAGGTGGACACGAGCGAGCGGTCAGCAGCCACGCTGCTGTCGTAGTCGTTGATGACACGGGCAGCGAAGCCAAGGCCGCGCTCGTTCTTGTCGTCCACGGGGGTCACGATGGAAGCGCCGTAGGCAGCGCCCTGGGGGACCATCGGGGCGCGGGCCACGAGCGTGAAGGCGGTCGGGATGAAGCAGACGGCGTCCGTCGCGGCCAGGCGCGTGGACTCGATCACCTCGAAGCCCTTTACCTTGCCGTCGGTGTCGAAGCCCTTGGCCTCGGCGTCCAGGAGGTCGGCGTAGATGTCTGCGCCGACGGCAGCCCGAAGCGGGACCGAGTCGGGAACGCCGTTGAGGCGGAGCTGGCGGCGTGCTGCGGTGAAGGCCTTGGCCGGGGCTGCCGGGTCGTAGGTGATTGACGCGGCGGCGGGTGTCGCGGTCAGGGCAGCGGCAGTCAGCGCCTCCACCTTGGCGGCGATGGCGCGGGCCTGAGGTGCGAGCACGTTCTGGGTGTACTCGCTCAGGTTCAGGCTCAGGTCGCCCTCGCTCAGGATGGCGAGGTTGTACAGGTGGTCCTTGAGCTGAACGTTGATGCTCTGCTCGGTGAGGGTGTCGGACACGAGCGCCGTGGTCGTGTCGTGGATGCCCTTGGTGCGGGTCGCGATTGCCGCGGGGACACGGACGCGGATGGTGTCGCCCGTACCCGGCGCGAAGTCGGCAGCCACGTCCGAGCTGATGAGGCTGGCGAGGTTGAAGTCACGGCCCGCGAGCTTGGCGGCGAGCTTGGCGACATCGGTCATGTCGTGGAGGAAGGCGTTAGCCATGAGTTAGCTCCTATGGAGTTCGGGGTGCGCCCGAAGTCGGCGCGAACGATGGAGGGATGACCGGCGTAGGGCTTTGCCCATGTCGTCGGGGGTGACCACGGTCGGGGCCTTGCCCAGGTGGTCGGCGGAAGCTGTCGGCGCGTCATGGACGCCCTCTGGAGGGCGACGACGGGGCCGCGAGGAGTGGGACATCGGAGGCCCGGAGGACGCCGCGTGGGGTGCGTGCCTTGCACACGACTCAGACGGCGGCGCGGATGCCGGAGCGGTCCGCGGAGGTGTTGCTGGAGAGGGTGACCGTTAGACGGTCGTTGACGCTCGGGAGCGTTAGGGACCCCGGCATGGCTGCCGAGGCCCCTACATATGGAGTAGCTGCCCGAAACGGCTACAAGGCGGCGAGGATGGCCTCGGCGCGTGCCTCGGCGGCCCGCTCCGCGGCGAGGAAGTCGGCGTCCTCCAGGACGAAGACGCCGCGAGCGCGAGCCGAGATGCGGGCTGCGCGCACGGCCTCCTCAAGGCAACCGCGCCGGATGTCGGCGGCCTCGCGCTCGGCCTGGCGGCTGCGGCTTGCGCGGCTGCCGTCGGACTCCCAGACGGTCGCGCGACCGTGGGAGCCATGGGACGGTCCGACCCGAGTCAGGCCGAGGTCGCCAAGGGTGGGCGGGGCTGCGTCGTCGGTCTCCGAGGGGTAGAAGTCGGCGACCGTGGCGAGGCTGCTCTCCAGGTCGGTTCTTCGTGCGGCGCGCTCGGCGTCCCGCCCGCGGAGTCGCTGGCGAGTGCGAGCCGCGTCGGCGGCCAGCTCATCGGCTGCGGTGTGGCGCTCGCCCCCGGTCGGTTGGGGTGTCGCCGGGGTCTCTGCTGCATGTCGGCGAGCGCGGGCGGCTGCTGCTCGGTCGGCGCGTCGGCACGTCGGCGAGCATGTCGCCGGGTGCCGTCCTGGACCGGTGCGTGGGACGGGACTCCCGCATGAGCGACATCTAGCGGGGAAGACAGTGGTGGAGGGCATAGCGAACCTTTCGAGTGTCGGGATGGGAGACCGTCTGAGACGTTGAGTTGCTCAGGCGAGGCGACTAGGAGTGCGCCTGGAGCGCCAGACCTGATCAGGGACGCCGGGGTGCGCTGGACACGGACGCGTCGGAGACACCGAGGGTCGCTGCGGAGACATCGGGCGAGCGGCAGGTGCTGGCCAGCCTGATCGGAGAGGCCAGTCGGGGCCGGATGCCGGGATCATGACGAAGTGACGGAAGTTTCGTCATTTCTATATCCGCTTTAGAGGAGAGAGAGCGCTCGAAGGTGGATAGGGAAATGACGATTTGAGCGTCATATCGTCATGGGGCCGTCCCCGGCGTCACCTCCACCGAGGCGGAGTACGTCGGGCACGAAAAAGGCCCCCAGTGGTGTGCTGAGGGCCAGGCAGGGGATGGCGCTATCGGATCTCGCTCCTGGCGAGAGCGGCCTCCAGGGCGACCACGCCAGCCTCGTCCCCGGCGTCGATCAGGGCTACAGCGGCGGTGATGTCGGCGAGTTGCGCCGGGGTGGTGGCCGGGTTCTCCTCGGCGTAGTGGGCGGAGTCCAGGAGGCCACGGACGTACATGGAGAGGGAGACCACCTCGCCGCGTTCGGTGACGATGTGTCGGAACGCTGCGAGGTCGGTGAGGGCTGTCTCCAGGGCCGCGACCTCCGCGGCCTCGTCGCGCCGGAGGAGGACGACGGCAGCGCGGAGAGCGTCGGCAAGGTGGGAGGGCGTGGAGTGGCGTACTGCGGCGTCCTCGGCGCGGGTGATGAGGGCGGCGGTGGTCATGCGCTCGGTAGTCATGCTGCTGCCTCCTCTGCGTCGGGGATGAGGTCGGGGTTCAGGTGCGTGGCTACCAGGTGCCAGACCTTGATGCGATCAGCGCCGCGTCCGGGCTGGACTTGGACCGCGAGGAGTTGCTGGAGGGCATCCCGCTGCCGGTCGATGTCCATGGCCTCGATGGCCTCCACGACGCGGGGGAGGACCTCGTGGATGACGTGCTTGGGACCCATCGGGACGCCGGAGGACAGGATCAGCTCGCGGGCCATCTCGGCCAGGGCGACGGAGGAGGTCCTGGCCGCCCTGGCAGCGTCCAGGGCGGCCTCAACCTCCATACGCTCGTCACGGAGCGTCAGGAGCCGCGCGCGGGCTGCCTGGGGGCTTACCAGGCCGTCGTCGCGGTCGGCCATGGTGGCAGCCACGGCGGTCTCCAGCTTGTCTAGCTGGGCGATCAGCGGGGCCACGCTCGGGGCGTCGTCGCCGCGGAGCGCTGCGGGGGTCGTCGTGAGGAGCGCCAGGGCCATCTCCTTGCGTAGGCGGTCGTTCAGGATGGAGGCCTTGATGCTGGCGTGAGGCGTGCCGGAGGTGTCGATGAAGCGGCTGTGGTTGTTCAGGGTCTTGACCTGGCAGGTGAAGTATCCGGCGTGGTTGCGGAGGGTGTTGGGGCAGTCCTCCACGCCACAGGCCACGAAGCCGCTGGCCAGGTGCTTGCGCCCGGGGCCGGGGGAGGTGCGGCGCTTCTCGTCCATGAGGATGGCGCGGACCTCGTCGTATAGCTCGCGGGAGACTATGGGGGTGACCTTGTCGGAGGGCAGCGCCTCCTCGCCGACGTGGACGTATCCGGCGTAGGAGGGGTTCAGGAGCATGTAGCGGAGGCGGGAGTTACCCCAGCCCGCGCCAGTGCCCCCCGGGACCTTCTCGCGCTGGAGGTCGGCGACGATGGAGCGGATGGATGCGCCGGAGGCGACGGCCTCGAAGCATCGGCGGACGGTGGCGGCCTCGTCGGGGCGGGGGACCAGGCCTCCCGGCTCGTAGCCGTAGCGGCGGCGTCCGCCGTGAGGTACACCCTCCTCAGCGCGCTGCGCATTGGCTCGGCGGTGACGTGCCCCCTTGCGCTCGATTTCGGAGCGGGCGACCGCGGCCTTAACGCGCGCGAACATCCGCCCGCCGTCGGTCGTCAGGTCGGCCTCGCCGTTGGTGGTGACGATGGCCAGGCCGGTCTCCTGGGCGGCGTCGATCCAGTCCTCTAGCTGCCGGGGCTGGCGCGTGAGGCGGTCCAGGTCGTAACACACGATGGCGTCGAAGTGGCGCGCCTGGTAGTCGGCCACCATGCGGTCGTAAGCTGGACGCCGAACGTTGCGCTTGGAGGCACTGATGGAGTTGTCCTGGTACGGGTCACCCGCTTGGACCCAGCCCCGCTCTCGGATGACGGCGAGGGCGTCCTGGAGCTGGCGGTCCACGCCCTTCTCCTCGCCGGTCTTGTCCTCTGAGATGCGAAGGTAGATAGCGGCCCGTGTTGTCATTTATCTATCGTAAGTTCCGTCAGCGGATCTGGGAGCAGGTCCGCGATGCCTGCCGTGCAGAGCAGGGCGAGGCCTTCGACATCAAGGAGTTCCATAAGCGCGCGCTGGACCTTGGCGGGGTCGGCCTCGACACCCTCCGCTCTGCCCTGGTGAAGTAGGGCGCCATGAATCTTGAATTCGGTCTCGACACCTTCGGCGACATCACCCGCGGCGCCGATGGGGAGCTTCTGACAGCTGCCCAGACGATCCGCAACATCGTCGCGCAAGCAGAACTCGCGGACAGCGTCGGCGTCGATTTCTTCGGCGTGGGGGAGCATCATCGCGTCGAGTTCGCGGTGTCAGCTCCTGAGATGGTGTTGGCCGCGATCGCCGCGCGTACCGAGCGCATCCGCCTCGGCACCGCCGTGACGGTGCTCTCGTCGGATGATCCGGTTCGAGTGTTCGAGCGCTTCTCGACCCTCGATGCGCTCTCATCGGGGCGCGCAGAAGTTGTGCTCGGCCGGGGTTCGTTCACGGAGTCCTTCCCGCTGTTCGGATTCGAGCTGCGTGACTATGAAGCGCTCTTCGAGGAGAAGCTCGAACTCTTCGTCGAGCTCTTGAAGGAGCAGCCGGTGACCTGGTCTGGAACGATGCGGGCAGACCTGGAGAATGCAGACGTCTTCCCCAAGACCGAGGCGGGGCTGCGCACCTGGGTGGGCGTCGGCGGCAGCCCGGAGTCCGTCGTGCGCGTGGCGCGCCACGGTCTGGGTCTGATGCTGGCGATCATCGGCGGACCTGCCGAGCGTTTTGTGCCGCTCGTCGAGCTGTATCACCGTGCGACTTCGACGTTCGGGACACCGCAGCATCAGATCGCCGTTCACTCGCCCGGCCACATCGCACGCACCGACGAAGAGGCGTGGGATGCCGCGTACAGCGGGTTCGAAGCGATGAACAACACCATCGGAAGAGAGCGCGGCTGGCCGACCTACAGCCGCGCACGATTCCAGAACGACGTCGGCCCCGCCGGCGCGATCTACTCCGGCGCTCCCGAACGGGTGGCGAACAAGATCGCCGACACCATCCGCACACTCGGCATCAGCCGATTTGATCTGAAGTACGCCACGGGCACACTCGGTCATGATCAGATGATGCAGAGCATCGAGCTCTACGGCACCGAGGTCATCCCGCGTGTTCGTGCGCTGCTGTCATGACCGGCCCGTTGCCCAGCAGAGCGAATCTCGCTGCTCGCCTCGATGATCTGCCGTTCACTCGGCGGCACGCGCGCCTGCTGACGGGGTCAGGGCTCGGGTGGGCACTGGATGCGATGGATGTCGGTCTCATCTCGTTCATCCTCGCCGCGCTCACCCAGCAGTGGGATATCAGCAAGGCAGAGAGCGGGTGGATCGCGTCCGTGGGATTCATCGGGATGGCGCTCGGCGCCAGTCTCGGCGGCCTGCTCGCGGACCGGTTCGGGCGGCGTCAGGTCTTCGCCATCACCCTTCTGATCTACGGCGCGGCCACCGGCGCAAGTGCCCTGGTCGGCGGGGTGGCGATTCTGCTGGTGCTGAGGTTCTTCGTCGGTCTCGGGCTCGGCGCCGAGCTCCCGGTGGCATCGACGTACGTGAGCGAGTTCGCACCGGCGCGGATCCGCGGACGGCTGATCGTGATCCTTGAGGCCTTCTGGGCAGTCGGCTGGACGGCAGCAGCGCTGATCGGCTACTTCGTCATCCCTCTCTCTGACGACGGGTGGCGCTGGGCGTTCGCGCTCGGCGCGATACCCGCGGTGTACGCTCTCGTGGTTCGCTGGGGTCTGCCGGAGTCGCCGCGTTGGCTCGCATCACGGGGACGGATGGGTGAAGCCGAGCGCATCATCGAGAAGTTCGAAGCGGATGCCGGGGTTGTGACGCCACCCACCAAGATCCCCGACTCGCCGGGGCGGATGCTCGCCATCACGGCGAGTGCTCGGTTGCAAAAGCTCTGGTCGGCTGAGTTCCGCACGCGAACCCTGTGCCTGTGGCTGGTGTGGTTCTGCGTCAACTTCGCCTATTACGGGGCGTTCATCTGGATCCCCAGCATTCTCGTGGATGCGGGGTACGATCTTGTCCGATCCTTCGGCTTCACGTTGGTGATCACGCTCGCTCAGCTGCCAGGCTACGCGGTGGCCGCCTGGCTCATCGAAGTGTGGGGGCGCCGGGCCACGCTCTCGGTCTTCCTCGTCGGCTCCGCTGTCTCGGCGGTGTTCTTCGGCACAGCGAGCGGGGATGCGGCGATCATCGGATCCGGCATGGCGCTGTCCTTCTTCAACCTCGGCGCATGGGGTGCGCTCTACGCGGTCACACCGGAGATCTATCCGACCTCGATGCGCGGCACGGGATCGGGGTGGGCGGCCGGTGTCGGACGGATCGCATCGATCATCGCGCCGTTGCTCGTTCCCGTCGTTCTCGGGCTCGGCGGAGCCCCGATGCTCTTCGTGGTCTTCGCACTCTTCTTCATCGTCGCGGCCGTGGCCGCGTGGGGCCTGGTCGATCGACGCGGCCAGTCTCTCGATGACCGATGACGTGACAGGCCGCACGACGGCAATAGGCTGAGTGAGTGGCTGATGTGAGGTTCGTAGCGATCGGGGACTCGTTCACCGAAGGGGTGGGCGATGAGCTGCCCGATGGACGAGTGCGCGGCTGGGCAGATATCGCAGCGCAGGGCTGGGCGGACGCCGCAGGCCATCCCATCCAGTATGCGAACTTCGCAATCCGCGGCAAGCTCGCCTGGCCCATCATCGAAGAGCAGCTGGAGCCGGCACTCGCACTGAGACCGACACACTTGTCGTTCAACGGCGGCGGCAATGACATGCTCCGCCCACGTACGAACGTGGAGCACATCGCCGATACCTTTTCACGAGTGATGCGGCGCTGTGATGAGCAGGGCGTCCGCGTGATTCTGCTCTCCGGTGCGAACCCCGCGGGCCAGCTTCCGATGGGGTCGCTGATTCAGCGTCGCGGTGACGAGCTCTCGGCCGCAGTGCTGCGCCGAATCGCGGACCGTGATGACGTGGTCCGCGCATTGAACTGGCCCGACCGCGAGCTGTCTGCCGGCGCCTATTGGTCTGAAGACCGGCTGCACATGAACACGAACGGACACCACCGCGTGGCAGCGCGGGTGCTGCATGCGCTGGGCTACGAGCCACCAGCCGAGTGGTGGGCGCCGAGTTCTGCTTCGAATGGCCCAGCGGGTCTCGCGTACTACCGTCAACATGTTGGTCCGTGGATGAGGCGGCGCATCACTCGCACATCGTCGGGAGATGGGCGTGCCGCGAAGTATCCGACGTGGGTGGAACGGGCGCCTCAGTGAGCTCCGTGCGCGGTCGGCGGCTTCCACGCCGGATCGTGCAGCTGCTGATCGGCCTGTTCCTGTACGGGATCGGCATCGCCTTCATGGTGCGCGGTGAGATCGGTGCTGCGCCATGGGATGTGCTTTCCCAGGGGATCGCGTTGCACGTGCCGCTGTCATTCGGCGTCATCACCATTCTGACGAGCGTGGTGGTGCTCATCCTGTGGTTGCCACTGCGTCAGAGATACGGCGTGGGTACGATTCTGAATGCTCTGCTGGTTGGCCCTTCTGCCGACGTCGGGCTCCTGCTCATCCCTGTCAATCAGCCGCTGTGGCTGCGGATCGGGTTCTTCGTCATCGGACTCTTCGTCTTGGCTGCCGCGACGGGGCTGTACATCGGCGCGCGCTTCGGTCCCGGCCCGCGTGATGGACTGATGACAGGTCTCCATGCCCGCACTGGGCGGCCGATCTGGCTCGTACGCACCGGCCTTGAGATCATCGTGGTGGCAATCGGCTGGGCTCTGGGCGGCAACGTCGGGATCGGAACCCTCGCATTCGCGTTGCTCGTCGGTCCGCTCTGTCAGTTCTTCATGCGCATCTTCGACGTGAAACTGCCAGAGGGTGCGAAAGCGCAGGAGGAATGACCGATATCGAGATGGCCCGTCTCCCGGGCGGAAGCGTCACTCTCAGCGACGCACGTCGAAAGACGCGTCGGACTGTCGATCTCGAACCATTCGAGATCGGTGTGTATCCGGTCGCCGAGGAGCAGTTCTCGGAGATCCTCGGGGTCGCCGGCCAGCATCCTCGCAGGCCCGCGACGGGTCTCAGTTGGCTGCGTGCCATCCGTTTCTGCAACGCAGCATCCGAGTGGGAGGGTCTGGATTCGGCCTACTCGTTCGATGGAGAGCAGATCGCCTGGCGTGTCGACAGCGACGGCTATCGCCTGCCGACGGAAGCAGAGTGGGAGTACGCGTGTCGTGCAGGTTCTGTGGGACCCCACTATGGCCCGCTCACCGAAGTCGCGTGGACTGCGGCTGACGGGGTGACCTCCCCACAGAACATCGGAGGGAAGCTCCCGAATCTCCACGGGCTGTTCGACACGCTCGGCAACGTGTGGGAGTGGTGCTGGGATCTTCTGGATCCTGCCCGCTACGACGAGTACCGGGTCTTCCGGGGTGGGGGATACGCCGACGACGCCTGGAGCGTCCGTGCGTCTGTCCGACGCGGGGGAGCGCCCCGGATGCACCATGAGGATGTCGGGATGCGGCTGGCGCGAGGTGGCTTCGACAGCGTGGACGCTGCGCAGGGATGGTCGGCGGCAGCCGATCAAGAGCGAGCGTCGGGCAGCGGTCGGCTGCCGTCAGGGTGGACACCGCGCCGCTGACCGCACAGCAGTGCCGAGTGCCCTGTCATGTCAACCCGTTGCTGAGCATTCGAATTACTGCGATCATCGAGTTCTCGCAGGGTTGCGACCCTGGATGAGTGCCCACCTGCGGCACTGGAAGGGATGACGATGAGCATAGGTACCGGAATCGCCCTGTTCGTGATCGGCGCGATCCTTGCATTCGCAATCAACATCGAGGTGTCCTGGGCAAACCTGGACCTGATCGGATACATCCTGATGGGTGCAGGCGCCGTCGTCTTCATCATCGGTCTGATCCTCGTCGCTCGACGTCGGCAGACGAACTCCGTCACGCGTACCGCCGTCGGCCCCGGGGCTGGCACGCAGACGACTCGCCGGTCGACGAGCGCACCGGACGACACATCGCTCTAGGCGCTCATCTACGTGACCGTGAGCGGCGCACCGGTTCCGGGTCGAGCCCCATCCGGATTCTGGTGCGCTTGCGCTCAATGAGGATGAAGACGACGCCGAGCAGCCAGAGCGGCACCTGCGTGAGGAACGCAAGACGGAACGCCTCACGCGAGTAGGTGTCGGGGGTTCCTGCACCCTGCAGATCGAGCACAAGCCCGATCAGGAATACTGCGGTGAGGGCGGCGATGAAGCCGCCGGCATTCGTCAGCCCTGTTGCCGTGCTCAACCGGTGGGCCGGATTATGCGTGCGTGCGTGATCGAAGGCGATCATAGATGCCGGACCACCTGTGGCGAGAGCTATCGCGAGGACATACAGAAGCCACAGCGGTGCTGGGCCAGGGTAGACGATGACGGCAATCCACGCGAGCATCTGAACGCCGATCGTCGGCAGCACGAGTGCGACGGATCGTTGGTTCGGATTGCGGCGCGAGAGCTCGCCGAGGATGGGGCCGAGACACATTCCGACAGCGACATATACCGAGATCAGTGTTGCCGCCGCAGTGGGGGAGAGGCCCTCACCCGCCGTCAAGAACGGCATTCCCCAAAGGAGGACGAAGGCCGTACCCGCGAACGGTGTTGCGAAATGCGACCAGAACGCGAGGCGCGTGCCAGGGTGCGCCCACGCCGCACGGATGCCCACGCCGGTATCGATCGTCGACGTGACCACGTGCACGACGCCGGTGTCAGTGTTGACCGTCACGTCCTCGTCGATCTCAGGCGGTCGGTTGCGAATAAGGGCGAAGACGAGGATCGCGAACAGGATGCCGAGGCCGGCGATGCTGCCGAACGTGATGGTCCACGTCGTGGCGTGCAAGAGCGCCGCGACCGGGATCAGCGCGATCAGCTGACCGGCCTGACCGATCACCCCGGTCAGTTGCACCATCAGCGGGCCGCGCTGCGCAGGGAACCAGGTCGCGATCAAACGCAGCACCGCGGGAAAGACCATGGCGTCGCCCGCACCGAGCAGGACGCGCGCGAGGATCGCGATCCCGATGCTCGGGGAGATGGCCATGATCAGCTGTCCTGCGGCCATGAGCACCATCCCGAGGGTGATGATCGGTCGCGCACCGTACTTGTCGAGGAATACCCCGATCGGGATCTGCATTCCGCCGTACACCGCGAGCTGCACGACGGCGAAGAGGGAGAGCGTCGCGGCATCCGCATGGAATCTCTCTGCCGCATCCACGCCTACGGCGCCGAGAGAGGTGCGGTTGGCGACCGCGAGCATGTAGGCGGCGACGCCGACGATCCAAATCAGCCATGCCCTCGACCCGACTGTGGAACCAGGGGAGGAGGGAGTGGTGCGCACGCGCCTCAGTTTACGCGCGGGGTGTCGCCGCACCGCCTTGGGCCACGGCACTCACACGCCGCGGGCTGTGACGAGCAGATACTCCCACGCCATTGCACCGTCGTCGAGGTGCTGCTCGGCGAGAGCGCGCATCGCAGTGTCGAGCTCGGCAGTGCGCCCGTTCAGCGCTGCCGCGCGATACGCAGCAGCAGTCGGCCCATACAGATCACGGAAGAAGTCACGGAACTCATCGACTGTCGCGAATCGATCAACGCGCAGCTCACGTCTCTCGAGCGTGAGATCCGTCACCCGGTTCCCGAGCAGTTCGCGAACATAGCCTTCGTCGCCCCACAGCGGTGGCGGTTGCACGCCGGCAGGTGGGGCGGGCACGAAGGCCTTGAGTGTGCGGAACAGCTGACCGATGAATCCTTCCGGCGTCCAGTTGATCAATGCGAGACGCCCGCCCGGGCGCAGAACTCGCGTGAGTTCGCGCGCTGCCTGCGCATGGTGCGGAGCGAACATGACGCCCACGCAGGAGAGCACGACGTCGAAGGATGCGTCCGGGTAGGGGAGCGCCTCGGCATCCGCTCGCTCGAACACCAGCTCGATGCCTTCCGTCTCGGCCTCGCTTCGTCCGACTTCGAGCAGTTCCGGCGTCAAGTCACTTGCGACGACGGAT
The DNA here is from genome assembly GCF_052266695.1 of Microbacterium zouquanmingi. Taxonomy (NCBI): domain Bacteria; kingdom Bacillati; phylum Actinomycetota; class Actinomycetes; order Micrococcales; family Microbacteriaceae; genus Microbacterium; species Microbacterium zouquanmingi. The sequence continues at coordinate 379,325 of NZ_JBQPQZ010000002.1, read as the reverse complement.
GCGCCGACGCGAGCTGCTTTGAGTGCTGCGTTGCCTGTTCCCGCCGCGATATCGAGCACCTGATCCCCACGAGCGACCCCGGCGGATGCGACGAGCACGTGCCCGAGCTCGGGAATCACTTCTCTGGCGACGGCGGCGTAGTCGCCGAGCGCCCATACCGCCCTGTGCTTCGCTTTCAAGGCGAGGTTGGCGTCGGCTTGAGTCTCTGCGGTTGTGATCTCCATGATGTCCTCCTTGTTGTGATGCTCCTCACGCTACGAAGGCGGTCGTGACCGCTCTAGTATCAGATCTGTACCAGGTCTATCGTTTGTTGCGTGGGCGCGCCGTACTACCAGTTCTGCCCTGTCGCCAAGGCGATGGAGCTGCTGGACGAGCGCTGGACGATGCTGATGCTCCGCGAGTTCCTGCTCGGCGCGACGCATTTCAATGAACTGCGTCGTGGTCTTCCACGGATGTCGCCGACGCTGCTGTCGCACCGACTGGATCAGTTGCAGCACGCAGGTCTGATCGAGCGCGTGCGCGATGGCGCCGACGTGCGGTACGCGCTGACCCGGGCCGGCGAAGAGTTGCATCCCGTCGTCGAGCAGCTCTCCATGTGGGGCATCCGGTGGATCGGGGAGCTGGGCGACGCCGACCTCGACCCGAAGCTTCTCCTCTGGGACATGCACCGCAACCTGGATTGCGCGACCGCCCCTTTGACGCGCACCGTCATCGCACTCCAGTTTCCTGACGCTCGCCCTGGCCAGCGTCAATGGTGGCTGGTGATTCATAACGGAGTGGCGGACGTGTGCGATGCAGACCCCGGATACGAGATCGCGATCGATGTGCGCTGTTCGCTGCGTTCGTTGACGCGATATTGGCGCGGCGACGTCGAATGGACGGCTCTATTGGGCTCGGACGACGCGCGGATACTCGGACCGAGCGACCTGAGCGATGCGCTCCCGTCCTGGTTCATTCGACCAGGATATGCCGCGGTGCCACGCGTCGTCGGATCCGTCGGAGTGATCGGCTCGTGACGTCTGGACTCGAATCGCGGTAGTACCAAGACGAGGCGCATCGCCCGTGAAGGCCCACGCGGCGCCCCGCTGCCACTCGCGACGTCCTGCTGGGCTTCTGTCTGGGCTGATGTCAGTGATTGATGAACGTCGCTGAAGAAACCTGGGCGAGGGCGCCGTCACAGCTCCCGGGTGCGATAGAGCCGCGCGGAGACGATGATCGCGCAGATGATCCCGAGGATGCCGATCAGTGCACCGCCTCCGCCAATCGCCGCGACGGGGACTCGTTCGAAAGCCTCCTGAACGGGAGCGAGTGTGCCTGTCGTCTGCAGAAGCCAAGCGATGCCCGCCACGGCGAACGCCGGGGTGTAAGCCATCAGGCGACCCCGCGTGTAGCCGATACGAAAGAGGACGGGGAGCTGCAGTGCCATCGACAGCCCAACGAACGCCAGCGCGACGGTGTGGGCGATGAGCAGCACTTCAGTGTCGGTCTGCCCACCCCGTACCATCGCGCTTATGACGGTGACCGCTGTTGCCAGCGCTGCTGCCACGAGGTAATAGGCGATGATCGACACTGTGCGTCCGATCACAACGGTGCTGCGAGAAACCGGCAGCACTCCGTAGAGAGTGTCCAAGCGCCCCCGCTCATCGCCGAGGAACGGCGCCGACACCATCAATGATGTGACGAGAGCCGATGCGATGATCGCCATCCCTGGTACGGGAAGCAGCACGCCCACCGCGACGACGAAGAGCAAGGTGAGGGTCGTCTGCGTGCGGGGGAACCAGGAGGACAGGTCCAGTCGAGTGAATGCGGCGATCATGCGGCGACCTCCCGTCGCTGGGACGCGAGGTGGATAACGATGTCGTCGATGCTTGCCGAATCGATGATCACCTCCTGGCCGAATGCTGCAGAGTCAGACAGTCGGATCAGCGCGGACCATTGGTCGCCTGAGCGTTCCAGACTGATGAAGGGAGCCGTGGGCGCGGGGCCGGAACCCCGGGCCATCGCGAACTCCTCAACGGCGTCGAGGAGCGCGCCCTGATAGGCGATGCGACCATCGACGAGGACGACGAGCTCATCGGCGAGGCTGTCGAGCTCTGTCGTGATGTGGGTCGAGAACAACACGGTGTGGGACGGGTCGAGCATGAACTCACGGATGAGGTCCCCGATGATTCGGCGACTGGCTGGATCGAGGCCGCTGGACGGCTCGTCGAGGATCAGCAGCTCAGGCGACTGTGCGAGCGCCACGGCTAACGAGAACTTCACACCTTGCCCTCGCGACAGGTCGCCTACGCGTTGACCCGGAGGCACCGAGAGCCGGTCGAGCAACTGACTGAACCGTTCGCTGTTCCACCGTGGGTAGAACGGTGCGAGACGCCGCCCGAGTGAGTTCACGCGCCACTCCGGGGCAGCGGTCGGATGATCGAGGACGATGCCGGTGCGCTCGAGCGCATGCGGTGCGCCCGCAGGATGCCCGAAGACCTCGACCCCACCCGATTCGGGAATCAACAGGCCGAGCAGGGCGCGAATGACCGTGGTCTTCCCAGCCCCGTTGGGGCCAACGAGGCCGACGACGGTGCCGCGAGAAAGCGTGAGTGAGACGCCGTCGACTTCGAAGGTCGGCCGTCGTACGTGCAGGTCCGTGATCTTCGCCACGTAATCAGTCATCTTTCCTCCAGATCTCATCGAGATGGTTGTGGATGTCGGTCAGACTCAATCGGGCTTGTCGAGCGGCGATGACGATCTCGCGCAGCGTGTCATCCACCCGTGCGCGCAGCGCGGCAGATGCGATATCGGGCGCGACGTCCAAGACCACGAAGCCGCGACCGTGCTGACTGTGCACGAGGCCCTCCGCCACGAGGTCGTTGTATGCGCGGGTAACGGTGATGACGCTCACGCGGAGGTCTGCGGCGAGTTGCCGCAGCGACGGCAGGGTCTGCCCTGGGTGCACCTCGCCCGAAAGGATCGATGAGCGCACCTGCCTTCTGATCTGCTCGTAGATCGGCGTAGCCGAGGCCATCGACACCACAACTCGCATCGCACTCCCCACTGTTCTGGTGATTAAGAACAGTAGACCACCTTTGGCGAGGATGCGAATCATGATCTGCGGATCCCCGGGCACCGCTACGCGGCGTTAGCCGGTGAGCGCCCTGGCTATCCAGGCATTCCTGGGTACCCACTCGGGGTGACCCATACGTGAGCCGTCACGACCTTTCGTCCGCTTTCCTGCGCATTGCGCAGGGATGGGACGTTGTCGGGGTGGATGTGGCCCCACAGCAGATCATTAGGGTTCGCAGGAACCGCCCGGCACAGCCGTTGTAGCGCAGCGATCCCTATCCGCTGTCCACGATGTGCTGAGTCGATCGCGATCTCCTGCATGCAAAAACCAGTGAATCCGTAGGCATCTTCGCGTGCGGCGGCGACGATGCCCGCTGAGGTGCCGTCCACCAAGATGTCGAAGAGGAGACCTTCTTCAGCTGCATCCTCCAGCGCGTCGGCATCGGCTGGCGTGGCCCATTGATCGAGCTGAGGTCGCGACGGGGTGAGCTCTGCGTAGATTGCGGCGACACGTTGCGCTGCTCGTTCAGGGTCACACCTTTCGAGGGTGACATCGTCATGCCGGTGGGCGAGCGACTGAGCAAGCATCTCCACCACTGGTCGCGCGACGATCAGTAGATCCGGTGTCACGCGCCCCGCATCCACGACAGAATCTTCAAGCGCCAGAAATCGTTCGTCAAGGGAAGGCAGATTCACACGGAAGCACAGGGGCGAAAAATCATCGAAGTGCGGCATAACTGCACTGAGCGCCGCGATCCCTTCTGGATTCGGCACCAGAGATGTCGCAAGGACATCAACGAAGGGCTTTTCGATGTCTTGCCCACGGAACCGAATACCTACGATCGCCCAATGGCCATCCGCCAGCTCAACTCGCCTGTTCGCCCACGCCAGCGGATCCTGGATCGGAAGTTGAACCATGTCGCGGAATTGCCCGCCCCATTCGGCATCTCCCACGAGTGCGAGGCCTGGCTCCAACCACTCTGCCAAGTTCTCCCGCCACCTCGGCGACCAGTCCTTGATCTGTGAAGAGGTCCATCTTGCAGCGGCTTCGGTTGTGTCTACAGCAGGCGTCGTCATCGGGGGAGAGCCTATCAACGCCATGGAGCGATGCTCGGGGGCTGGCAGGGGGCGATCGGAGATTCATGTGCCCCTGGAGAACAACGCGCCAGGGCAGATTGGTCTTTACCCATCGACGCGACCGCTACTGACAAGTCGACGAGATGTGGACCACATTTCCGGAGGCTGACAAGACCGATGAGGTAGCTGACATGACTAATGAGACCGGCATCTATCCCTCAGGGAGAGTGGCTTCCAGCTTTAACCTGACATAATGTGCATTATCGGCTAACTCGTTTGTAGCGGTCGTACCAGCTCGAGTAGCTGTTTCTGCTGGTCATTGTGACCGTGCAGGAGATGCTCGGCGAGCTCCCCGCACTCGTGGAAGCGCTCAGCCGGTACCGCTCGCGCGGGTGGCTCCGGAATGGGACGCGACGTCCGCAGAGCGGATCGTGTTCGTCCCATAGAGCAGTCCCTCTCAGCGGCCCACATACTCCGCGAGGTACTCACCCGTCAGCGTCGACTTCGCCGCAACAAGATCGCCCGGAGTGCCTTCGAACACCACGCGACCGCCGTCGTGCCCGGCGCCGGGACCTACGTCGATGATCCAGTCGCCATGGGCCATAACCGCCTGATGGTGCTCGATGACGATGACCGTCTTCCCTGCGTCCACGAGCCGGTCGAGCAGGCCGAGGATCTTGTCGACGTCCGCCAGGTGCAGCCCCGAGGTCGGCTCATCCAGCACGTAGATATCGCCCTGACCCCCCATCTGAATCGCGAGCTTGACGCGCTGACGCTCGCCACCCGACAGGGTCGACAACGGCTGGCCGAGCGAAAGATAGCCGAGCCCGACGTCGTCGAGACGTTCCAGGATCGCGACCGCCGCAGGAATCTTCGAGTCGGGCTGTGCGAAGAACTCGCGGGCCTCGGAGACTGGAAGGTCGAGGACCTCCGTGATGTCCTTACCGCCGATCTTGTACTGGAGCACCGCCGCCTGGAACCGCTTGCCACCGCAGTCCTCGCAGGGCGTCTCAATCGTGTCCATGAACCCGAGTTCGGTGATGATGACGCCCGCTCCCTTGCACGATGGGCAGGCTCCCTCGGAATTCGCGCTGAACAGCGCCGGCTTCACGCCATTTGCCTTGGCAAACGCCTTGCGGATCGGTTCGAGCATTCCGGTGTATGTCGCCGGATTGCTGCGACGCGACCCCTTGATCGCGCTCTGGTCGATCGACACCACGCCCTCGCGCATCGACACCGACCCGTGGATCAGCGAACTCTTTCCTGACCCCGCAACGCCGGTCACAACTGTCAGGACTCCCTTGGGAATGTCGACGTCGACATTCTTGAGATTGTTCGTAGACGCCCCGTGGATCTCGATCGCTCCGTTGTGCGTTCTGAAGGATGCTTTCAGCGACGCCCGATCGTCGAGATGCCGCCCCGTTATCGAGCCACTGGCACGGAGCCCGTCGACCGTGCCTTCAAAGCAGATCTCCCCTCCCCCGCTTCCGGCTGCGGGACCGAGGTCGACCACATGATCGCCGATCTCGATCGTCTCGGGCTTGTGCTCGACCACGAGCACCGTGTTGCCCTTGTCGCGCAGTTTCAGAAGCAGCGAGTTCATCCGCTGGATATCGTGCGGGTGCAGGCCGATCGTCGGCTCGTCGAACACGTAGGTGACATCAGTCAGCGATGAACCGAGATGCCGCAGCATCTTGATCCGTTGCGCCTCTCCCCCGCTCAGGGTTCCTGACGGACGATCCAGACTCAGGTACCCGAGTCCCAACGTCACGAACGCGTCGAGATTGGCCTTGAGCGCGTCGAGGAGCGGCCCGGCCTGCGGGAGGCTGAGGGTGCCCGCCCACGTCGCGAGGTCCGTCACCTGCATCCGGCACGCATCGGCAATGCTGATTCCGTCGATCTTCGACGAGCGTGCGCCCTCTGTCAGCCGCGTTCCGTCGCACTCCGGGCAGGTGGTGAAGGATGCTACGCGCTCCACGAACGCACGGATGTGCGGCTGCAGCGCATCGAGGTCTTTGGACAGCATCGACTTGGTGATCTTAGGGATCAAGCCCTCATAGGTCATATTGATTCCGCTAATCTTGACCTTGGTGACCTCGCCATAGAGGAAGAGATGCCGCTGCTTCTCAGTGAAGTTCTCGATCGGCTTATCTGCAGGATAGAAACCAGACTCCGAGAATCCCTTCACCATCCACCCGTCAGCCGTGTATCCGGGCACCATGATCGCGCCCTCGTTGAGCGACTTCGTTTCGTCGACGACCTGCGCGAGGTCAAGATCCGACACCGTCCCCCGACCCTCGCAACGCGGACACATGCCACCGAGATAGATCGCATCTTTGACGATCTTCTTTTCCCCGCCAGGCCCGGTCATCACCCCGCTGGCCTTCTGCGTCGGGATGTTGAACGAGAACGCGGTGGGTCCACCGATGTAGGGAGTGCCGAGCTTCGAGAACAGAATGCGCAGCATCGCATTGGCATCCGTGACTGTCCCCACGGTCGATCGCGGATTCGCGCCGAGGCGTTCCTGGTCGACGATGATCGCCGTCGTCAACCCCTCGAGGACGTCGACATCAGGTCGCGGGACCGAAGGCATGAACCCTTGAACGAAGGCGCTGTAGGTCTCGTCGATCATGCGTCGCGACTCAGCGGCGATCGTATCGAACACGAGTGAGCTCTTGCCTGAGCCGGAGACCCCCGTGAACACGGTCAACCGCCGCTTGGGAATATCGACATCGACGTTCTTGAGATTGTTCTCTCTGGCTCCCCTCACCTGGATGAGATCGTGTGCATCAGCAGGACGACGCGATTCAGTCATGTGAAGAATCTTGTCACGGGCTTCCGACAACGAACACCCTCCGCGCGCTACTCTGGACTCACCTTTCACAGGCCCCTCACAGAGAGTTGCTTCCCATGCCTGAATCGATCACCGAGGTGAGATCCTTCTTCAAGTCGATCCGCGTCACTTTGGGAGTCTCCGGAGCGATCGCGCTGATCACCGGAATCGTGTTGCTGGTCTGGCCCCTGAAAACCGCAATCATCGTCACGGGCATCATCGCCGCGTACTTGATCATTGCCGGCCTTGTCTATGTCGGGCTCGGAATCTTCTCTGGCAGGAAGAGCGGCTGGGCGCGCGTCGGCTTCATTGCGCTCGGCGTGCTCTACATCGTTGCCGGTGTCGTGGCATTCCTGAATCTTGCTGCCGCCACCATCACCCTTGCGGTCGTCACGGCGATCTTCCTCGGTGTGAGCTGGATCGTCGATGGCATCGTCTCGCTCACCCTCCTGAACAAAGACGGTTCGAAGGCGTGGACGATCATCTACGCGATCCTCAGCATCGCCGCCGGCGTCATCGTGCTGTTCTCGCCGCTGCTCGCCGCCGTCGCTCTGTGGTGGGTCCTCGGCATCACTCTCGTGGTGCTCGGAATCATTCAGATCATCCGTGCAATCACGCTCGGGCGCGATGAGAAGCAGGCCGCGGGCCTCCTCGCTGAAAAGGTCTGACCACCCCACACAAGTGACAGATGCCCCGCCGACCGGCGGGGCATCTGTCATATCCGCTGGTTACTCGGCGACGAATCCGCTCGTGTCGCCGATCAGGCGCGTGTTGTCTTCGGGAACCGGATCGACAGCAGCCTGAGCCACCTCCGCGGCGAACTCCGAAACGTTGTAGAGACGCCCCGCGTCCTCACGACGCGCAGAGATCGCGCCAGGGTTCGCGCGCTCGAGGAGCGTAGCGGTGATCGTGCCCTCGATCATGTCACCCGACACCACGGTGAAGCCGATGCCCTTCGCCTCGAGCGAAGGAATGAGCTCACGCAGCGCGTCTTCACCGGCTCGCTTAGACAGCGCAACGGGCTCGTACTCGGGCATCGTCGGCGTCGTGCGGATGAAGTGCGCCTGGTGGCTCGTGACGAAGACCACGCGGGATCCCTCACCAAGCAGCGGAAGGGCGCTGTTGAGAACGCTGAGCTGCGCGTCACGGTTGAGAGCGAGCGCGTAGTCCTCGGCCATGCCGGCCTCCATGCCACCGGATGCGTTCAGGACCAGGACGTCGAGCTTTCCGTACTCCGCGCGCACCCTTTCGAACATCTCCGAGACGGATGCCGGGTCGGTGAGATCCGCGCCGACGACGAGCGCACGGCCGCCGAGCTCACGCAGCTGTGCGGCGAGCTTCTCGGCGCGTGGCGCCTTATTGCGGAAGTTGATGACGACATCCGCGCCGGCCTCGGCGAAGTAGCGGACGGTGTCGGCACCGATACCGCGAGACGAGCCGGTGACCAGCGCGACCTTTCCAGCGAGGGAACCTGCGGGCAGAACGTCGGTCACGGTGACTCCTTGTCGTGCGGGGGAAACGCCGCGGGATGCGCGGCCTGATCACTTTACCAACGAGGCCGAGCGCACCTTTGAATGAAGGTGTCGCGTGATAGGTTGACGACAAAAGGAGGACGCCATGGATGACGCATCCGTCTTCATCTCGCTCGTTACGGAATGGGCCTGGATCGGCTGGCTCGTCCTCATCGCGGTCTTCCTCGTGATCGAGATGCTCACGCTCGATTTCACCTTCTTGATGCTCGCACTCGGAAGCATCGTCGGACTCGTCGTTGGACTCATCGGCCTGCCGCTGTGGGCACAGCTGATCATCGCAGCAGTCGCCGCGGCTCTCTTCATCCTGTTCATCAGACCTCCCCTGCTGCGCCGATTGCATCGCGGTGAGGATCCGACGAAATCGAACGTGGACGCGCTCATCGGGCTGCGTGGCACCGCACTCGATGACATCACTCAGGTCTCCGGACAAGTCAAGGTCAGCAACGGCGACACCTGGACGGCGCGTGCTGAGACCGCGGCCCTGATTCCGCAGGGAGCGCCGGTGACGATCGCGACGATCGACGGCGCGACCGCCATCGTGCGCCCCGCACACGATTAGCTCGACAGACGAAGCCCCCAACCGACTAGGAGAACTCGTGAACGACTCCTCGTTCATCCCCACCGCGATCGGCTGGATCCTCGCGATCGCCGTCATCATCTTCGTGGTGGTGACCGTTGCTCGATCCATCCGCATCATCCCGCAGGCCACCGCTGGTGTGGTCGAGCGTCTGGGCCGCTATCACAAGACCCTCACCCCCGGTCTGAACATCCTCGTGCCCTTCATCGACCGGCTCCGCCCGTTGATCGACATGCGCGAGCAGGTCGTCTCCTTCCCTCCGCAGCCGGTGATCACCGAAGACAACCTCGTCGTATCGATCGACACCGTCGTCTACTTCCAGGTGACTGACGCCCGCGCCGCGACCTACGAGATCGCGAACTACCTCGGAGCCGTCGAGCAGTTGACGACCACGACACTCCGTAACGTCGTCGGTGGGCTGAACCTCGAAGAGGCGCTCACCAGCCGCGACAATATCAACGGCCAGCTGCGCGTCGTCCTCGACGAAGCGACCGGCAAGTGGGGCATCCGCGTCGGACGCGTCGAGCTCAAGGCGATCGACCCGCCCCTGTCCATCCAGGACTCCATGGAGAAGCAGATGCGCGCGGAGCGCGATCGCCGCGCCGCGATCTTGACTGCAGAGGGAACGAAGCAGTCCGCGATCCTCGAGGCGGAGGGTGCTCGTCAGGCCGAGATCCTTCGCGCTGAGGGAGACAAACAGGCCGCAGTGCTGCGCGCACAGGGTGAAGCAGAAGCCATTCAGAACGTCTTCGCGTCGATCCACCAGGGCGCACCCGACGACAAGCTGCTCGCCTACCAGTACCTGCAGATGCTGCCGAAGATCGCCGACAGCGCATCCAGCAAGCTCTGGATCGTGCCCAGTGAGCTGACCGAAGCCTTGAAGGGCATCGGCACCGCCTTCACGCCGCGCACGGGCTCCGGGCAACCACCGACGGGCACGCCCGGCGCGTGACACACCCCTTTTTCACGAAGGCTGCACGGCCTCGAGTCTTCGCTCACCGCGGTCTCGCTTCAGCATCCGGCGCGGCGCACAGCGTATGGGAGAACACCGCTGCAGCTTTTGCGGCGGCGCACGCGGCAGGCGTCGACTACATCGAGACGGACTGCCGGGTCACCGCAGACGGCGACGTGATCCTCATCCACGATGAGACCCTCAGCCGACTCTTGAATGACGATCGCCGGGTCGACGAAGTGCGCACCGCGGAGCTCCGAGAGCTCTATGCACTGCACGGCGGATTGCTGACCGTCAGCGAGATGCTCGAATCGTTTCCCGAGACGCGTTTCAACATCGATGTGAAGACGGATGCCGCGGCCGCTCCCCTGGGCGCGATGATCGCTCCGCACGCACACAGGGTTCTGCTGACGAGCTTTTCGGATGCCCGGCGCCGCAGAGCCATCCAGGCCACGCTCGACGCGGGAGCGATGACACGGCCCGCGGCATCGGCCGGCCAGACGAGCATGATCGCGATGCGACTGCTTTCTGCACTTCGAACCTCGCCTGCCCGGATGCTTCGCGGTCTCGACGCCCTCCAGATTCCCGAGCGCTTCGGGCGGGTGCGGGTACTCACCCCGGCGCTGCTTCGCGCCGCGCATCGACACGACGTCGAGGTTCATGTGTGGACCGTGAACGAGCGGGCCGACATGGAGCGCCTGATCGCAGCCGGCATCGACGGCATCATCACCGACCGGGCCGATCTGGCTCTAGAGACCCTCTCCTGAGCGCGAATCACACAGGACTGAGATTCGACTGTGAATACCTCCGTGAACTCGGCCGCATTGAGCCTGCACACAGGCGCAAGCGATATACCTGAGGACGACGAGAGGACCACAAAATGGCAGATCGCAGCCTGCGCGGCATCCGACTCGGCGCCCAGAGCCTACAGAGCGAAGAGGGCGTCGTTTTCATGGAACGCCGCGAGACGACTTATAAGTGTGAAACGTGCGACAGCATCACATCGCTGATGTTCGCAGCCGATGCCGAGCCACCGCAGAAGTGGGAGTGCCGCGCCTGCAGTGCTGAAGCTGTGCTGTTTGTGGACGGCCAGACCATCACGCCCGACCCGACGGACGAGAAGGTCGCGCGTACCCACTGGGACATGCTGCTCGAGCGACGCAGCCGCGCAGAGCTCGAAGAGCTCCTCGAGGAGCGCCTCGCGTTCATCCGTGAACGACGCGGAGCGGCTCCGTCACCAGATCAGGCGAAGATCGGGGCTTAACGCCGCTGACGGGAGCGCCACCACCCGAGGAGGAGCGCTCCCAGCCCGCCCCAGAACAGCAGCTGCTGCAACCAGGGGCCGATGAGAACACCAGCTGTGAGGCCGGAGCGAAGTTCGACTTGTTCGAGCATCGCCCCGGCCTCATCTGCGTCAAGGGCTGCCGTGGTTCGGCCGTCGGGGCCGATCATCTGGCTCGCCCCGACGGTAGAGATGTTCACGACGCTCCGACCGGTTTCGATCGCCCGCATACGAGCAAACGCCAGCTGCTGCAGGTTCTCGTCTGTGCCGCGGAAGTCGGCATTGTTCGTCTGGAACACCAGCACCTCGGCACCGCCCATGATCCCTTCACGGATGACGGCGTCGTAGATGACGTCGAAGCAGATCGCGAGACCGACCTTCACGCCGTCGACGTCCACCAGGGGCGGGTTAATGCCGTGCGAGTACTCTCGCCCTATCAGTCCGATGAGGTCGGGAACGATCGCGTAGTAGAACGCTCGATCAGGGACGTACTCGCCGAACGGCACCGGATACCGCTTGTCATGAGACTGCTCGGCGGTCCCGTCCTGTGTCCAGAGCATCGAGGTGTTGAAGTACTCGTCGCCGCGCGCAGTGGCCGCATTCGCAAGCAATGGTGCATCGACGCGGTTCGTGACACGAGTCAGGCGTCGCGCAATCGCGTCGGTCTGGAACGGATCACCGTCGATGCCGCCTTCGGGCCAGACCAGAAGATCCATGTCCTGGCCGAAAAGGGGCTCTGTCGCGTCAGTCTGAGCCTGGATCACCGAGAACGGCTCGCGATGATCGAAGTAGCCGGTCGGCCCATTTCCCTGAACTGCTCCGATGAGCATTGTTCCTGCCGAAGAGGTCGGGAACGCCGGGGTGACCAGGAGGACGAGAATGATCGCGCCAGGGACCGCCAGCCGAAGCGGATGCTGCCACAGGCGAAGACGCGCGCTCTCGATGAGCATCGCGACGATGAACACCATGAGGAAGCTCAGTCCGCTCACTCCCACCCATGACGTCAGAGTCGCCAGTGGGCTCTGCGACTGTGTCATGCCCAGACGGGCCCAGGGGAAGCCCGTATACGGCCACGAACCGAGGAATAGCTCCAGCGCCACCCAGAGCGCCGCCACGGTCGCAGGAAGCGCCACCAGGCGCCCCACGCGCCCGGGAAACGCACGAGGCAGCCAGCGGTACGCAAGAGAGATCAGGATCACGGCGGTCGCCGTCAGCGCCGCTTCCAACAGCGCAAGCGCTGCCCACGGGATGACGCCGAGATAACGTGAAGTCCACGAGACGAGAAGGAAGAAGAACACCGCGCCGTAGACGAAACCAACGAGCAGCGCTCCCCCAGCTCGTCGCCCGATGAGAGTGAGCAGCAGCAGTGCAACCGAGGGAAACGCGAGCCCCCACGCGCTTACGGACGGATAGGCGAGATCCATCAGCCAGCCCGCCAGCGCCGCGCAGACGACGGCGAGCCAGAGCGGGAGGATCGCACGTGGTCGGTGAGGGGAACGAGCCGGCGATGGCTCGGCGGAGGGTGTGGACATCCGTCCCATTCTCACATCGCCGAATAGGCGACGATGCCGCGGCGCACGCCGTCGAGCGCCTGCCGTGCCGTGCGCGCCAGAGTCAGATCCTCAGCCACGATCGAGAGCTGGTCAAGAAGGTCGATCGTCTGCTTCGCCCAACGGACGAAGTCGCCGGCGGCCATGTCGGCATCGATGAGAACGCGATCGAGCAGCGCACCCCGTGCCCAGGCATGCATCGCGCCGGCAAGGCCCGCAGCGAGCGGCTCAGAGCCGGGCAGGTTGTGGTCCTGCTCGAGGTCATCGAGTTCGGACCACAGCGTGGTCGTCTTCTCGTACGCGACCCTAAAGGCACCACGCGGCAATCCGCGCTCTCCCGAGTTCGCTTCGTCCCTGCGCGGTTCGTAGACCAGGCAGCACGCCATCGCCGCCAGCGAGGGAGCATCGAGACCGTTCCACAGTCCCTGTCGCAGCGACTCGGCGACCAGCAGGTCGCGTTCGCCGTAGATCCGGCGCATCGTGCGTCCAGCATCCGTCAGAGCCACATCATCGCCGGTGCCGGTGACGTAGTCCAACGCTGCCAAGACCTCGACGACGTGATCGAACACGCGCGCGACCGTGCCGGTGCGGCTCTCGATCTGCTTGCGCGTGCGGTCAGTCTGACGCTTGAGCTTCCAATAGCGCTCGGCCCAGCGCGCATGTGCTTCACGATCCGGACACCCATGGCAGCCATGCCGCTGCATCCGCATGCGCAAGGACTGGATCTTCTTCATCCGCTTATCGCGTGCGACCCGCGGCGCGTGGGAATCCTGACGATTCTTCTTCTCGAGATCGCTCAGTTCACGACGGATGCCTGCATAGTCGAAGAAGTCGCCGCGCTCACACGTCATCGCCTTGACGTAGCCGTCCAACGATTCTTCGGCCTCGCGCACCTGACGGGCAAGCCCGACGACGGCACGATCGGCCTGGAACTGCGCGAAGGACGACTCGAGAATCTGCCTGGCCCTCGGCCTGCCGAACATGTCGATGAGGTTGACGGCCATGTTGTACGTCGGACGGAAGCTGGAGTTCAGCGGATACGTGCGCCTGGACGCGAGAGCCGCAACAGCCTGAGGATCCATCCCCTCTGTCCACTGCACGACAGCATGGCCTTCGACGTCGATACCGCGACGACCGGCACGACCGGTGAGTTGGGTGTACTCCCCCGATGTGATCGCGACACGCGCTTCGCCGTTGAACTTCTCCATCTTCTCGAGCACCACCGTGCGCGCGGGCATGTTGATGCCGAGTGCAAGCGTCTCCGTGGCGAAGACCACCCTGACGAGCTTGCGACGGAACAGCTCTTCAACGACTTCTTTGAACGCGGGCAGAAGGCCAGCATGATGCGATGCCACACCGCGCTCGAGATTCTCGACCCACTCGAAATATCCGAGGACACCCAGGTCCTCGTCCTGAAGCGTGCGGGTGTGCTCCTCGACGTACTCGCGAATCTCACGGCGCTCTTCTGCGCTCGTGAGTCGGATACCTGAGCGGCGCACCTGTTGCACCGCAGCGTCGCAGCCGATGCGGCTGAAGATGAAGAAGATCGCCGGCAGAAGATTCGTGCGCTCGAGGAGCTGAATGACGTCGGGGCGATCCATCCGTTCGATGCGCTGAGCGTTCGAGGCGCGCACGGGGCGTCTTCCGCCCCGCTCGGGACGAGGACTCTGCCGGCCGGACTGCCGAGCACTGTTGTAGGACTGCGCGCGCCGGTTGCTGTCGTAGCGGGAGCCGGTGAACGAGCGAATCCGCATCAGCTCCTGATTAACTGTCGCTGTGGCGACGCCGGCACGGTCATCGAAGAGCGGCAGCAGATCATCGCGCACGAGGACGTGCTGCTCGAGCGGCACAGGACGGATCTCCGAGACGATGACTTCGGTATCGCCTCGGACTGTGTCGAGCCAGTCGCCGAACTCCTCCGCGTTCGAGACGGTGGCACTCAGCGACACCAGCCGGACACTCGGCGGCAGATGGATGATCACTTCTTCCCACACCGCGCCGCGGAAGCGGTCTGCAAGGTAGTGGACCTCGTCCATCACGACGTAGCGCAGATCATTGAGCGCTGCGGATCCTGCGTAGATCATGTTCCGCAGGACTTCGGTCGTCATGACGACGATCCGGGCGTTGCCATTGATGTTCGTGTCACCAGTGAGCAGACCGACGTTCTCGGCACCGTACACTTCGACGAGTTCGCGGAACTTCTGGTTCGACAGGGCCTTCATCGGCGTCGTGTAGAACGCCTTATCTGAGGGCGTCTGCATCGCGAGGTGAATCGCGAACTCGCCGACGATCGTCTTGCCTGCGCCCGTGGGCGCCGCGACCAAGGCACTGTGTCCTCGTTCGAGCGCGTGGCATCCCTCGACCTGAAATGGATCGAGTTCGAATGCCTGCGTGGCAGCGAACCGCGCGGTCTCAGGGTGGGACGCGGCAACATTCGCTGCCGCGTAACGCTCCGCAGGGGAACTCATATGTCCGCGTCCGGTAACAGCCCATCGGCCTTAAGGCGCTTGTTCTTGCGCCGGTCAAACAGCATGGACAGGCCAGCCGCTGCGAAGAACAGCACGACGAGGATGCCGGCGAGCAACAACATGCTCACGACATCGGCTGCCGGAGTCGCGAGGGCCGCGAACACCGTGGCGATGAGGATGGCCACTCGCCAGCCCTTGAGGATCGCGCGGCCGCTCATGATGCCGGCGACGTTCAACGCGACGAGGAAAACGGGCAGCACGAACGAGACGCCGACGACGAGCATGAGTTTGAGGCTGAAGTCGTAGAACTGCTTGGCCTCGAAGAGGTTGTTCGCGCCCTCCGGTGTGAACGTGGCCATCAGCTCGATCACGTGCGGCACCACGAGCGCGCCGACGTAACAACCTGCGAAGAAGAGCGGCACGGCAGCGGAGACGAAACCGATCGTGTACTTCATCTCTTTTCGTGTGAGCCCGGGCATGATGAACGCCCAGATCTGCCACAGCCAGATCGGGGCTGCGATGAAGATCCCGAGCGAGAACGCGATGCGCATGCGCAGGTCGAAGGGGGAGGTCACCGACGAGAACGTCAGTCCGACCAGGTCGTCGCCGCGCGCTTCGGCGATACGCCGAACCGGCTCGGTTATGAACCAGATCACAGGGTCTGAAAGGAAGAAGCCCAGTATCATCGCGACGACGAGTGCCGCCGCAGAGATCATCAACCGCCGGCGCAACTCCACGAGATGCGCGCCGAGCGACATCCGGCGTTCACTGCGTGGTGTATCACCCGCGGCCGACTGCTTGTCGATCGCGGTCACCGTGGTCAGGCGGTGGTGTTGTTGCTGTTGCTGTTACCGCCATCGATCACGGGCTTGGTGACAGCCTCGGGTGCGGTCGTTGCTTGAGCCGCCTCAGGCGAGGTCTGCGCGGGGGTGCTGTCGTCATCTTTCATGGCCTTCATCTCGCCCTTGAAGACGCGCGCGGACTGGCCCATGCTCTTGGCCAGCGCAGGCAGCTTTGCCGCGCCGAAGAGCAGAAGAATGACGAGAACAAGTACGAGCAGGTGCCAACCGGTCAATCCAGCCATAGTTCCCTCCAGGGATAGAAGTCTCTGTGCAGTCTACCTGCCGAGGCTCGATTCGGGCTGTCGATACAGAGCGAGTCCAGCCTCCGCCCACTCACGCGTTGCGACGCGCGCGGTCCGAGGCTCCTGCACCTCAAGGCATCCGCCGAAGCGACCAGCGACGCGCTTGATCCCGCGCGGGTCCGAAAGCCTGATGCGAACACGCGCGACATCGCCGTCGATCTCGGTGTTCTCTTCGTGCGCGTAGTCGCCCAGCAGGGGCACGAGACGGCGAGGGAGCGTCACCATCACTTCGATGTCCTCATCCACCGAGTCGAAGGTGTCCGTGACAACCGCATCCGCATGGGTGATGGGGATCTTGGTGAGCTCAGGGTCACTGACACGATCGAGATGGAAGGTGCGCATCGCCTCACGCAGATGGCACCAGCCCTGCAGGTACCACTGTCCGTTGGTGATCAGCACCTGCACAGGATCGACGGTGCGCGTCGTCGGCGCGGCATCCGGCGCCTGGTAACGGAACGAGACCGCGACGCTGGCGTGCAACGCGGCTGCGACCACGTCACGCACCTCATCGACAGCGCCGGGGGCGATCACCACGTCGGCCGGGACATCTGCCGAGGCGCGGGACAGCTTCGCCAGCAGGCCCGCTACAAGTCCGGAGTCGGAGACAACGGGCACAGCGGCCACCATCTGCAGCCCCGCGAGTAGCGCAGCGGCTTCACGAGCGGTGAAGCGGGGTACGCGCCTCAGTCCGACATCATTAGTGATCTCGATGATGCCCTCGTCGTCGAGGAGGTCCCAGTTGATATCGAACAGCTCATGGGGCTGCTGCCAGTATCCGCTGTCCCCGGGGAGGCCGATCACGGTGAGTTTCTCGACCATCTCGCGCATCAGAGTGGGGGCAACGTCGAACTCCTCGGCCGCCTCAGCCAGCGAAACCTGTCCGCGCTCAAGAAGATACGGAACGAGCGTGAGATATGCCCGAACCCGGTCGGTCGCCAGCAACGGCTTATTCTTCTCGGCCATCACTCCCCCGCTCCCGCTGCATGGCGCTCGGCGATCGCTGAAAGGCGTTCGATCACAGCATCCCGTAGGGCCGCAGGCTCAACGACACGCACCTCAGGGCCGTAGGACGCGAGCTCGTCCGCGAAGATGTGAACGTCGACGAACGGCACACTGAACCCTTGGCTCTCCTGTTGCGCTCGACGGCCGAGCCGCAGGGCCGCCTCGGTGCCGGGAGTGATCTCCAACAGAGCCGTGTTGCGCTCGGCGACCTCGGTGAGCCCGCGCAGTGCACGCTCACCGGCACCGTCGCGCAGTTCCGGCGCGAAGGCCTGTTTGGTGATGACAACGTTGCCGACGATACGACTGAGCAGGAAGGTGCGTTCGCCATCAGCATCCAGATCGATGCCGTACACGTGCCACCGAGCCTCGAAATCCAGCAGCGCGAGTGGCGTCATGGTGCGCCTGCGCGGAGCCTGCTCGCCAGGCTTGAGGTAATCGAACTTCACCACCCGGCAGTCTTCGATCGCCTTCTGCAAAGGTGCGAAGCTGCTCGTTCTGGTTGTGATGCGAGGTGCGAAGCCGATGATCGGCTCATCACCGTCGATGCCGAGAGCGCGGATCTTTCGCACGCCTGCCTGAGCATCCGCCGACGCAGACTCCGCACTCCAGACGCTTCCCGCGAGCTGAAGCACCGCCAGTTCCGCGGGGCTGAACGAGATATCCGCAGGCAGATCGTATTCAGCCTTCGGGATCCGATATCGCGCCGCGCGGAGATCGTGTGGATCGCTGGGGTCGCCGATCGTCTCGATCGGAACGCCGAGAGCGCGAAGCTCATCCTTGTCACGCTCGAACATCTTCTCGAGCGCATCGACGCGAGCACCGGTCTCGGCTCGCTGGCGATAGCCCGAGACGTTGTCGAGGATCTGCTGTTTGGTGAGCCCGATCTCCGTGGCCATCAACGCCACGACGAGATTCGTCTGACGCTCTTCAGGCGGGATCCGGGCTGCCATCACTGCTGCGCTGACGCCGGAGGATCGATTGCGAGGATGTCGACGACGAACACGAGCGTCGCGTTCGCGGGCACCGAACCGCTACCCTGCTCACCGTAAGCGAGCTCCGGCGGCGCGACGATGAGCACCTGCGAGCCGATGGTCTGTCCGGTCAGTCCCTGGGTGAAGCCCGGGATGACTCCCGCCATGTTGAATGTCGCAGCGCCCCGGTCCCACGAGGAGTCGAAGACCGTGCGGTCGTCCCAGAGCACGCCGGTGTAGTTGACGAGGATCGTGTCGTCCGCGGCGACCTTCTTTCCATCGCCCTTGATGAGCGTCTGGACCTTCAGGTCGGTGGGTGCAGCACTGTCGGGAACGATGATGCCCGGTCGGCCGTCCGCTGCGCGCACGACCGTGGGCATGCCGGCAGCATCGTTGTACTGCAGTGAGCCCTCGGCCCGGTTCGGGAAGACCTTGACGACGTCGAACACTGCGACGACAGGCTCATCGGGATCCAGGCCGAAGCCACTGAGGTTCTGTGCGCCGAAGTCTTCAGGTGCGACGACGCTGAGCACGCGAGAGCCCTCGGTAGCGCATTCCAGTGCGGCGCCGAACGCGGGAACGGTGCCTGCCCAGTACCCGACGCTGGCCAGCTGTGCGGCGGCTTCGTCGTAGGCGGTGCCGGCGATCGGCTTGCCGGTCTTGCCTGAGAACAGCGAGAACTCGAAGACTGCGCTCTGCGTGGAGGAGGTGAGCGTCGGACCATCTCCGACGGTCACGTCGCCGAAGGCGCTCACGGTATCGCCGATCGGGGTGAACAGCTCGACATCGGGTTTGCTGCCGACGTCACCGGTGATGTGCGCGAGGTCTTCGATTCCGCTCGCGGACGATGCTCGTTCGCAGGCTGCGCCGTCGAACGCAGGCGCGGTGGAGCATCCGGTCAGAGCGACGGCGGCAAGAGCGAGAGTGGCCAGAGCGGCTGAGGTTTTACGCACGCGCTCCAGTCTATTGCGCTGATGCGTCCGCGTCGCGCGACGCGGCGGCCTGACGCGCACCCTCTGCGGCCTTGGTGGCCTCACGCACCCGCTTGCGCAGGTTCTTGTCAGTGATCTCACGATCGCCGACGGCCCCCGGCGTCCATACCTCGACGTCTCCGTCACCGTAACTCGACTTCGACGCGCGACGCTTCACCTCCGGGGCGATGGTTCCGGGTGCAAGACGCCGCGCTGTCAGCAGGAATCCCGTGTGCGCGACCATGCGGTGATCGGGGCGCACGGAGAGACCTTCGACGTGCCATCCGCGCACCATCGTCTCGGAGGCATCAGGATCGGTGAAGCACTCCATGCCGCGGATGTACTCGGCCACACGCGAAAGCTGGGTGGCCGTTGCCACGTAGCACAGCACCACTCCCCCTGGCGTCAGAGCGTCGGCCACAGCATCCATGACGTCCCAGGGCGCGAGCATGTCCAGGACCACGCGATCCACCGTCCCCGGCGGCATCGTCTCGGGCAGCGCCTCCTGCAGATCGCCGACGACGATCTCCCACGTCTGTGGTGCGCTTCCGAAGAAGGTCTCGACATTCGCTCTGGCGACGTCGGAGAAGTCCTCTCGTCGCTCGAACGAGACCAGGCGCCCCTCGGGACCCACCGCTCTCAGAAGCGAGAGCGACAGCGCACCCGAACCGACGCCTGCCTCGACGACTGTCGCGCCGGGGAAGATGTCGGCCTGCATCACGATCTGCGCGGCATCCTTCGGGTAGACGATCGCCGCACCACGCGGCATCGACATCGCGAAGTCCCGCAGCAGCGGGCGCAGCGCGAGGTACTCGTGCCCAGAACTGTTGATGACCACCGAGCCGTCCGGGAGCCCGATCAGATCACGGTGGAACAGTACGCCGTGGTGCGTATGCATCTCGCCGCCGGCTTCGAGGGTGACCGTGTGAAGACGGTTCTTCGGGCCCGTCAGCTGAACGCGATCCCCCTCACGGAAAGGGCCGGTCGCCCGGGGTGCGTAAGCGTTCATCGGGATGCTCCTTCTTGCTGTCCTGCGCGCACGGAGCGGAAAGCACTGACGACATCGTCTGCTGTCCGACCGTCAAGGGTGGGCCACAGTTCGTGGGCTCCAGCACCATCGAGCGGGAGCATGTGCGGCACTCCGACGGTGACGGCTCCGGATGCCAGACCGGCACGCAGTCCTGTGACGGAGTCCTCGATGACGAACGCCTCTACGATATCGACGTCCAAAAGCTCCGCGGCCTTCAGATAGGGGTCCGGGTGCGGCTTCGGGTGCTCGACATCATCTCCGGCGACGATGTGCTCGAACGCATCGAAATCGATCAGGTCGACGACACTGCGGGCCATGCGCCGCAGGGACATCGTCACGAGTGCGGAGGGTATGCCGGCGGCCTTCAAGGACCGCAGGAGCTCCTGCGCCCCCGGACGGAACGGCACGCCCTGCGTCGCCAGAGCGGTGCGCACATCGTCAGTGAGGCGGTTGACGATGTCGTCAGCCGGCATCTCGACTCCGGCTGCCTGCAGGATGCGAGCGCTTTCATGAAGGCCGTTGCCGACAAGCTGCATCGCCTGCTCGTGGGTCCATTCGCCGCCGAAGGATGCCACCAGCGCCGTCTCCGCAGCCATCCAATACGGCTCGGTGTCGACAAGTGTTCCATCCATGTCCCAGAGGACCGCGCGGGGCTTTTGACTCACCCGTCCATGCTATCCGGGCGTTGTGCCGCACTGACCCGGTGCGAGACTAACCTTGTAGGACACTTGCGTTCCATCACCGAAAGGAGATCTGGATGGATGCACTGGGAAACCGCATCATCGTGGTCGCCTTCGACGGCTGGAACGATGCCGGTGAAGCGGCCAGCGGGGCGATCGAGATGCTGCGCGAGATGGGTGATTACGAACTTGCGCACTCGGTGGACCCGGAGCTCTACTTCGACTATCAGTACACGCGACCCGCGTCGAAGATGGACGCCACCGGCCGCCGCGAGCTGCGATGGCCAGAAGCCGCCCTGTGGCGTCCGCGCACCCCGCCTGTCGAGGGAACGCCCGAGTTCTGGATGCTCACCGGAGTTGAGCCGGCCCGCACATGGCAGGCGTTCGCGAACGAATTCATCGATGTCGCGCTGCGCGATGACGTCACCGGGATCATCCTGCTCGGCGCGATGCTCTCAGACGTGCCGCACACCAGGCCGATCTCGATCTTCTCCGCGAGTGCGAACGAGGACGTGCGCGAGGCTCTCGAGCTCGAGCGGTCGCTGTACGAAGGCCCTGTCGGCATTCTCAGTGTGATCGAGCACTTCGCTGAAACGGCGGGGATCCCCACTGCCACGCTCTGGGCGAGTGTGCCGCACTACGTCGCATCCGCTGCCCCATCCCCGAAGGCCACCCTGGCGCTGCTGGATCGTCTTGAAGAGCTCACCGGCGTCGATATCCCTCGTGACCGACTGCGCACAGATGCCGCAGCCTGGGAGGCGTCGATCGATGCGGCCGCGGCGGATGACGAAGAGATGACGGACTACATCCACCAGCTCGAGCGCACCCGCGACACGTGGGATTCGCCCGAAGCATCCGGGGATGCGATCGCTCAGGCGTTCGAGCGCTACCTGCGCCGCCGGGGCGATGGCCCCGGCGACCACAAGCGCTAAGCCGCGATCGCTCCGGTTCCGAGCAGGATCAGCAGCGTGACGCCGAGCAGGATCCGGTAGATCACGAACGGCAGGAAGCTCCGCTTGGAGATCCAGCTCATGAAGAACGCGATCACACCGAGCGCCACGACGAACGCGATCCCTGTCGCCGCGACCGTCTCACCCATCGTGAAGTACTGGTCAGGTGCGTCCCAGCTCTTGAACACCTGGTAGAAGCCGCTTCCGAACACCGCAGGGATCGCCAGCAGGAACGCGTAACGCGCCGCAGCGGCACGTTCGTAGCCGAGGAACAGTCCCATCGTGATCGTGCCGCCGGAGCGCGATACCCCGGGGATCAGCGCAAGAGCCTGCGCGAAGCCGAAGAGGATTCCGTGCGGGTAGGTGAGCTGGTCGAGCTTGCGACGCTTCGCCCCCACATAGTCGGCGACTCCGAGCAGAATGCCGAACACGATCAGCATGATCGCGACGATCCACATCGAGCGGAGCACGGTCTCGATCTGATCCTGGAACAGGAGCCCGAGCACCACGATCGGGATGCTGCCGATGATGATCAGCCACCCCATTCGGGCATCAGGGTCATTGCGCGGCAGCTTGCCGGTCAGCGAGCGAAACCAGTGCCCGATTATTCGGGTGATGTCTCGCCAGAAGAACACCACCACTGCGGCCTCGGTGCCGATCTGCGTGATCGCGGTGAAGGCCGCTCCCGGGTCTTCACCGGAACCGGTGAAGGTGCCGACGATGCGCAGGTGCGCACTCGAGGAGATCGGGAGGAACTCGGTCAGTCCCTGGATGATGCCGAGGAACAGCGCTTCGAGCAGATGCATGAAGGGGCCTTCTAATTGTGCGGAGAAGATGTGTCAGTACGAGCGCAGCAAATCGGTCAGAACCTGCTGACCGAAGACAAGCGATTCTACGGGCACGCGCTCGTCCACTCCGTGGAACATTCCTGTGAAGTCGAGATCAGCCGGCAACCGGAGCGGTGCGAAACCGTAACCGGTGATGCCCAGCTTCGAAAGCGCCTTGTTATCAGTGCCGGCGCCGAGCAGGTACGGAATCACGGGTACGCCGGGGTCGTGCCGGCCCAGCGAGGCGACCATCGCGTCGACGAGATCCCCTTCGAAGGGCGTTTCCATGCCGATGTCGCGCACGACGGTCTCGATCGTGATCTCGTCGCCGACGATCTGCTGCAGTTCTGCGAGCACATCGTCTTCAGTTCCGGGAATGACGCGTACGTCGATCAGCGCTTCGGCTCGCTCCGGAATGACGTTGTGCTTGTACCCGGCAGTGAGCATGGTCGGGTTCGTCGTCGTGCGGAACGTGGAGCGCAAGAACGCTTCTGCGGGTCCGGATGCCGCGGCAAGAGCATCCGGGTCGTCCACGGAACGTCCTGTGAGGTCGCTCAAGCCCTGCAGGAGCGCTGTCGTCGTCGGGGTGAGGCGAAGCGGCCAGCGCGTGCGTCCGATCGCTGCGACGGCCTCTGCGAGCTTCACAACGGCATTGTCGTCGTGCAAGCGGCTGCCGTGGCCGGCGCGCCCCTTCGCGACGAGGCGGATCCAGATGAGGGCTTTCTCGCCCACTTGCAGAAGGTACGCACGACGATCATCGACCGTGATCGAGTACCCGCCGACTTCGCTGATCGCTTCGGTGGCGCCGGCGAACCAGTCAGGGCGATTCTCGACGACCAGTGCTGAGCCTTCGACTCCGCCGTTCTCCTCGTCTGCGAAGAAGGCGAGGATCAGGTCGCGCTCCGGCTGCTCCCCCGCCCGGAGGATGTCGGCGACCGACGTGAGAATCATCGCATTCATGTTCTTCATATCGACAGCGCCGCGTCCCCAGAGCATCCCATCGCGCACCTCGCCTGCGAACGGGTCGACGGTCCAGTCCTCGGCCATCGCAGGAACCACATCCAGATGGCCGTGCACGACGAGGGCGGGCTTGCTCTGGTTGCGGCCCTGCACGCGCGCCATGACGTTGGTGCGCCGCGGGATCGGTTCGTAGTACGAGGCACTGAGGCCGAGACTCTCGAGATAGGCGCCGACATACTCAGCGGCCTCGCGTTCGCCGTTCGCCTTGCCCCCACCGAAGTTGGAAGTATCGAAGCGGATGAGGTCTTGTGCGATGCGCACGACTTCCGGATGCTGCGGCTCAGACATGGCTCCAGGCTATCGAAGCGCGGGCGGCACGCCCGGGACGCACTCTGGTTCGAAGGCACTTGGGAAACCTGGTAATGTTTCTCTTCGGTCGGCAACGACCTTCACCACCTGCGCGGGTGGCGGAATGGTAGACGCGCTACGTTGAGGTCGTAGTGCCCGCAAGGGCGTGGGGGTTCAAGTCCCCCTCCGCGCACACAGAGAAAAGGCCCCCAGAGATGGGGGCCTTTTTCGTGCTCCACAACCTTCTCGGGTGGGTTATAGGCGGGTTATTCCGTCGGCGAACACCGCGTGGGAGATCTGGGTGGCGGGGCGCCGGCAGGGCTGAGTCTGCTTGCCGGTCAGCCAAGACACGAACCTGCTCAGCTGCTCTCGGCGCATCACATCCGGACGTCGCCGCACCGCGGATGCTCCGTGGCGACCATTCTTAACCAGCCGTGAACCACATAGCACGCACGTCGTCGCATTCGGGGGAAGGGTCACGACTAAGCATCACGGACCATAGCCCTTTCGGATCGACGCGGCCTCGGATCCACGCTACGCAAGAAGGATTTCCGGGCTCAATAGCGAAGATCACCGGCGAATTCCTTCTCCCATCAGCAGAGTTCATCGCTCACACCGCGCCGACACCGAACGCGAGTCCGAGCACATAGGTAATCGCAGCCGCACCGAAGCCGATCGCCAGCTGCCGGAGACCGCGCCGCAGCGGCGGACCGCCAGAGAGAATGCCCACCATCGCTCCGGTCGCCAACAGCGCGACGCCGACCAGCAGAAGGGCCACGAGAATAGCGGTGAGCCCTTCGAGTCCGAAGATCCACGGCAGCACGGGAATGATCGCTCCGGAAGCAAACAGGAAGAAGCTTGAAAGTGCAGCGGTCCAGTCGCTGCCGACGATGTCGTGATCCGCAGAGTTTGCGTGCGTGCGGAGCGGGCCAGTGACGCTGCGCCGCGCCCCTTCCTGAGCGGCAGCGATAACGCGGCGAGAGCGTGCCAGCGCCTCGGATTGGTCCATGCCGCGAGCCCGATAGACGAGCGCGAGCTCGTTCTCGTCGATATCCAGGTCGCCAGCGGAGATCGCCGCATCCTCATTCGCCTCAGTGGACGCGAGCAGCTCGCGCTGCGATCGCACCGAGACGAACTCCCCCGCTCCCATCGAGAGGGCTCCAGCCAGGAGCCCGGCGATCCCGCTGAACAGAACGAACGCGGGTGCGACGCCAGTTGCGCCGATACCGAGCACGAGGGCGAGGTTGCTCACCAGGCCGTCGTTCGCGCCGAACACCGCGGCACGGAATGAGCCGGAAAGCCGTCGCCTGCCACGTGCTGCAAGGCCGCGGACGACCTCGTAGTGGATCTTCTCGTCGGCGCGCATCGCGGGAGTCGCGTACTTCTCGGTTTCGTACGGCGACCTGGCTTCGGCGCTCTGCGCAAGCACGAGAACGAAGATCGATCCGAAGTGGCCCGCCATCCATCCGAGCAGACGCGAGCGAAACCCTGCGCGAGGAAGCCGTGAAGGCTCTTCACCGAGCAGATCGAGCCAGTGCTGCTCGTGGCGCCGTTCGGCGTCCGCGAGGTTCTGCAGAATCTCCTTCTCCTCACCGCTCTTGCGGGAGGCGAGCTTCTGGTAGACGAGACCCTCTGCGCGCTCCTCAACGAGGTAGCGCGCCCAGCGACGTCGATCTGCTTCGGTCGGCTCTGGGGTGGCCGGCGCGCTCATGAGTCCTCCGGTTCGGGGTGTTTCGGGCGAGTTCAACCGTACTTGCGCATTCGTCGTCGAACGCGCGAAAGCCTCGGATTGTCAGCATTTCGGGGTTCCTAAGGAGCCCCTGCATTCAGGAGCGGACGCGCTTGCGCAGAACTTCGATCCGCGACTGCAGCTGGGTCACCGTGGCCTGAGCAACAGCAGGACCACCGCAGATGCGGCGGAGCTCGGCGTGGACCGCGCCGTGCGGTTCACCTGCCTGGCGTGCGTACAGGCCGACCAGACTGTTCAGCAGCTGACGCTGCTCCCGAAGCGTGCGGTGCAGAGGCTGCGGCAGCGTCGTGACAGCCTCAGGGCCAGCCTGAGCCTCTCGAGCCTCCCGCAGGCGAGACTGACGAGACTGACGCTGCATGAGCAGCTCGTGCACGTGCTCCGGCTCGAGGAGTCCTGGAATGCCGATGAACTCCTCCTCTTCAGGAGTTCCGGGTTCTGCGAGCTGCCCGAATTCCTGCCCTTCGAACACGACACGGTCGAAGTGCGCGAGTGAGGAGATCGCCTGATAGCTGAACTCCTGAGTGAGCGCGTCGGATGCTTCTTCCTCGCGGTTGGCGCTCTCGAGCAGAGAATCCTCGAGCCCGTCATCGTCTTTGGTCTGACGATCCAGCGCATGGTCACGCTGCTTCTCGAGCTCGTTGGCGAGTCCCATCAGCACGGGGACGTTCGGCAGGAACACGCTCGCGGCCTCGCCACGGCGTCTGGCGCGCACGAACCTGCCAATGGCCTGCGCGAAGAACAGCGGTGTCGAGGACGACGTGGCATAGACGCCGACAGCGAGCCGCGGCACGTCGACGCCTTCGGACACCATGCGCACCGCGACCATCCAGCGAGAGTCGTTCTGACTGAACTTCTCGATGCGCTCGGATGCTGCAGCATCATCGGAGAGCACCACGGTGGGCCGCTGCCCCGTGAGGCTGTGCAGGATCTTGGCATATGCACGGGCGACCGTCTGATCGGTGGCGAGCACCAGCCCCCCGGCATCCGGCACGTGATGTCGAATCTCCGTCAGTCGCCTGTCTGCGGCTGACAGCACCGCCGGCATCCACTCGCCCTCAGGATCGAGGGCGGTGCGCCAGGCCTGAGAGGTGACGTCCTTCGTGTTGTCCTGTCCGAGATGCGCTTCCAGCTCGTCTCCGGCGCTGGTGCGCCAGCGCATCTTGCCGGAATACATGTGGAACAGCACGGGACGGACGACACCGTCGGCCAGGGCGCGACCATAGCCGTAGGCGTAGTCGGTCGATGATACGCGGCCGCCCGATTCGTCGGGCGCGTAAGTGACGAACGGGATCGGGGCGGTGTCGCTGCGAAAGGGCGTGCCGGACAGAGACAGACGCCGCTTCGCCGGACCGTAGGCGTCACGGATCGCGTCGCCCCAGCTGAGCGCATCACCACCGTGATGCACCTCATCGAGGATCACCAGCGTCTTCGCATCCTCAGTGAGGTGACGGTGCACCGAGGACTTCGCGGCCACCTGCGCGTAAGTGACCACGACCCCGTGATACTGACGCGATGGCGCCCAGTGACTGTTGCGGAAACGCGGATCCAGACGGATGTGCACACGTGCCGCAGCATCCGCCCACTGCGTCTTCAGGTGCTCGGTCGGCGCCACCACGATGATGCGGTTGACCTCACCCATCCGCAGTAGCTCGACCGCGAGAGTGAGCGCGAACGTCGTCTTGCCTGCACCCGGTGTCGCCGCAACCAGGAAATCTCTCTGATCACGCACGAAATAGAGATCAAGCGCTTCCCGCTGCCATGCGCGAAGCTTGTCTGCCGTCCCCCATGGGGCGCGCTGGGGGAAGGACGGAGAGAGCATCAGTCCAAGGGTAATAGCTCCCGCGCTAGGATCGGTCGATGTCGAAGGAGAGCGTGATGACCGATCAGGAACCGTCCAGGGCCCCATTCGTCTCCAACGAAGGTCCCCATCCGTGGCACCGCTTCGTTGCAGTGGGTGATTCATTCACCGAGGGGATCGGTGACCCCGATCCGAACGCGCCCGGAGGCAACCGCGGCTGGGCGGATCGGGTCGCCGAAGTGCTCGCGACCCAGGTCGACGACTTCGCCTACGCCAACCTCGCCGTACGCGGCAAGCTCATCGCACAGATCGTCGCCGACCAGATCGAGCCCGCCGTCGCGCTTCATCCCGATCTGGTTTCTATCTGCGCTGGTGGCAACGATGTCATCCGCCCCGGCACGGATCCAGACGACATCGCGGCACAACTCGATGATGCCGTGTCTCGTCTCGCGTCCACGGGTGCAGCGATCATCCTGTTCACCGGCATCGACACGGGCTTCACACCCGTGCTCCGCGCATTCCGCGGCAAAGTGGCCATCTACAACGAGAACGTCCGCGCGGTCGCCGAGCGGCACGACTGCATTGTCGCTGACCAGTGGGCGCTGAAGACCGTGCAGGACTCGCGCTTCTTCGATGACGACCGGCTGCACTACAACGCACTCGGACACCACGAAGTCGCCCGCATGGTTTTGCGTGCACTGAACGTCCCCAATGATCTGCAGGCGATGCAGCCCGATCCGCTCCCGGTTCGTACGTGGCGCGAAGCGCGCACCGAAGACTTCGGCTGGGCCAGGGAGCACCTGGTGCCGTGGGTGCTGCGACGCGTGCGTCACCAGTCCTCGGGAGACCTCATCACCGCCAAGCGGCCCGAACCGTCACCTGTGTTCCTCGTCCCTGACGACAAGCGAAGCACCGAGTAGCGCGGTCAACTCGTCAGGGCCCACAGCGCGACCGCGGCGGCGGATGCCACGTTCAGCGAGTCCACTCCCCCGCGCATCGGAATCGTGACGACGACATCAGCGGCCTCCAAGGCCACGGACGAGAGACCGTCGCCCTCGGTGCCGAGCACAAGGGCTACCTTCTCCGGCCGGTTCGCAGCGTAGGCACCGAGCGGCAGTGCGCCTTCGCTCAGTGCGAGCGCAGCGAGCTCGAAGCCGGCCGCGCTCAGTTCGGCAAGCCCCGCCTCGCGATCGGTCATCCGCGTCCACGGCACCTGGAAGACCGTGCCCATGCTCACCTTCACGCTGCGACGGTAGAGCGGGTCAGCGCAGCGGGGGGTGAGCACCACAGCATCCGCCCCCAGCCCGGCAGCGGCACGGAAGGCAGCGCCGACGTTCTGATGCTCGATCAGGTCCTCCAGCACGAGCACGACGCGTGAGCCTTCCAGCACCTCAGAGATGCTCGGAAGCGCGGGGCGATGCATGGATGCCAGTGCTCCACGGTGCACGGCGAAACCGGTGACGTGCTCGGCGACGGTGTCTCGGACGACGTAGACAGGTGTCGCTGAATCGACCAGAAGCCGTTCCAATCCCGGCAGCCATCGCTCTTGCGCGAGCACTGAGCGAGGCGTATGCCCTGCGCCGAGCGCGCGTTCGATGACCTTCGCCGATTCGGCGATGTATAGCCCGCCCGCCGGCTCCTGCACACGACGAAGGGCGGTGTCGGTGAGGTTGCGGTAGTCGGCCAGACGCGGGTCGGATGCGTCGTCGACGCGCTCGATGTGCATACCGACAACTCTGCCATCGCAACGTCCCACGATCGCGCCGCACCGTAGACTCGTCGAGGAGGTTCCGTGACTGCGACGATCAGTACTGCACTGGCTGCCGACATCGCGAAGTCGGCCGAACTTCTGCGCGGGCGCCGCATCGCTCTTCTCACGGGCGCGGGAATCTCCACCGATTCCGGTATTCCCGCCTATCGCGGCGAGGGAGCACGCACCAGGGCCGATCCCATGACAGGGGCCCGTTATCTCGCAGACGAGGCAGCGCGGCGCCGCTACTGGATCGGCGGACACCTCGGCTGGAAGGCATTCGCTTCCGCCCAGCCGAACAGAGCGCACATCGCACTCGCAGATATGGAACGCGATGGTCTGGTCACCGGAGTGATCACGCAGAATGTCGATGGACTGCACCTGCGGGCGGGCAGTTCACGAGTGGTCGAGGTTCATGGCACCATGCGCCGTGTACTCTGCCTGCAGTGCGGGCAGGTCTTCGACCGCCGCGACATCGCTTCTCAGATCGAAGAGCGCAATCCCTGGATCACGGTTCCCGAGAACATCGTGCTGAACCCGGACGGCGATGTCGCGCCGGAGAGCACAGATGACTTCATCGTGCCGTCGTGCACAGTATGCGGCGGAATGCTGAAACCCGATGTCGTGTTCTTCGGCGAGTTCGTCCCCGTTGATCGCTTTCGCGCCGCGGAATCCCTGCTGCGCAGCAGCAATGCTCTGATCGTTGCCGGCTCTTCGCTCGTCGTGAACTCCGGAGTCCGCATCGTCGAGCGGGCCAGGCGCCGCGGCATCCCGCTCGTCATCATCAATCACGAGCCGACCCGCGCCGATCCGTGGGCGGACGTCGTACTCGCCGGAGGCACGGGTAACGTGCTTCCCACTCTCAAGGAGCAGCTCACGTGACCCTCATCACTCTCGTTCGCCACGGCCAGACGGACTGGAACCTCGCGCGTCGCATCCAGGGTTCGACCGATATTCCGCTCAACGAGACCGGGCGCAGCGACGCGCTCGCCGCCGCTGCGCTTCTACGCAGCGAGACGCACCACGTCATGTATGCGAGTCCCCTCATCCGGGCGCACGAGACTGCCCGCATCATCGCATCCGAGCTGGGTCTTACCGACCCCACGATCACGCATGGCATGCGCGAACGCGATTTCGGAGAGGGTGAAGGGCTCCTGGTGCAGGAGTACCTCGAGCGCTTCACCGACTGGCATGGCGCTCCTTCAGGTGCGGAGACGCTCGACACGGTGCGCGATCGTGCGCTCACAGCCCTTGAGACGATTGCTCGTGAGTCACGGCGCCGTTCCGCCCCCGCAGCAGAGTCGGTGATCGTCGTCACGCACGGCGGCGTCATCCGGGCACTGCTCCATCACGCTTCCGGCGGCACCTTGCCCTGTGAAGGTGATGTGCTGCGGAACGGCTCTGCCTACCGCTTCGAGCTGGCACCTGGCCTGCTGCGACTGCTCGAGCCTGTTTCGATCTAGGCTCGCGCGGCTAGGGATCTGGCGTGCCGCAGCAGCGGCTCGTCGATCATTCGCCCTTGGAATCGGAACACGCCGCGCTCACCCTCGGCTGCCTTCAGCACCTCTTGCGCCCAGGCGAGCGTGTCCGCATCAGGCGCGTACGCTGCGCGGATCGTGGACACCTGCCCAGGGTGGATGCACGCTGACGCGTGGAACCCGGATGCCGCAGCATCCTCTGCCTCGGCCGCGAGCCCTTCGACGTCTTCGATCGAGATGTAGACGGCATCGATCGCCGCCTTGCCGTGCGCCCCGGCCTCCATCAGCACACGCGCCCGCGTGTAGCGTGCCGCATCGCGGTAGCGGCCGTTCGCGTGTCTGCTGGAGGTGCCGCCCAGCGAGGCGATGAGATCCTCAGCGCCCCACATGAGCGCGCAGACCCGATCGTGAGCCGCGAGTGCGCCCGCGGCGCTCACGCCTCGAGCGGTCTCGCAGAGGGCGATCACTGAGAACGACGGGTCGAAGACATCCAGCAGTGCCGCGTCCTCGGCTTTCGCGACCATCACCGTGCGGAACGGCGAGTGCTGGAGCATTTCGAGATCCGCAGAGAAGTCCGACGTGTCGGGCGCGTTCACCCGCACGATCACGCGCGTGGGGTCAAGATCGGATGCCGCAACGTGCGCCCGAGCAGCTGTCTTGCTGTCCGGGGCGACGGCGTCCTCAAGATCGAGGATCACGGCATCCGCCCGCTCGGCCGCTTTCGCGAAGCGCTCGGGGCGATCACCGGGGCAGAACAGCAGCGCCGGTCCCAGCGTGAACCCCATCAGCCCTCCTCCGGTCTGCAGTACATGAGCGCGGTGCGCGTGGCCGTAGCGACGACGACGCCGTCCTGGTTGCGTCCGGTGTGTGTGATCGTGACGATCCCCTGACCCGGGCGAGAGTTCGAGAGTCTCTTCTCGGTGATGACGCTCTCGGTGTAGAGCGTGTCACCGGCGAACAGCGGATGGGGAAAAGAGATGTCGTGCAGGCCGAGCTGCGCGACCAGCGTCCCCTGCGTGAGCTGAGCCACCGAGGCACCCACCATCGTCGAAAGAGTCCACATCGAATTGATCAGGCGCTGACCGAACTCGCCCGCTTCTGCGAATGCCGCTTCCAGATGCAGTGCCTGCGTATTCATCGTGAGCGTGGTGAACAGGACGTTGTCGGCCTCTGTGGCCGTGCGCCCAGGACGGTGCAGGTAGCGCGCACCCACCTCGAACTCTTCGAAGTACAGGCCGCGCTGGATGATGTCTGTCATACGAGCCCCAATCCGCGTGCGATCACCAGCAGCTGCACTTCGGTCGTTCCCTCGCCGATCTCGAGGATCTTCGAGTCACGATAGTGGCGGCCGACCGAGAACTCGTTCATGAAGCCGTTTCCGCCGAAGATCTGGGTCGCGTCGCGAGCGTTGTCCATGGCGGCATCTCCCGCTGCGAGCTTGGCGATCGCGGCTGCTTCGGCGAAGGGCCTGCCCGCGTCGCGCAGACGTGCCGCGTGATGCCAGGCGAGGCGCGCGGTGTGCACTCGAGCACGCATGCGCGCGAGCGTGAACTGTGCGTTCTGACGTGTGCTGAGGGCTGCCCCGAATACCGTGCGGCTTTTGGCATACTCGACAGCTGCCTCCAGGCATCCTTCCGCAGCCCCCGTCGAGAGCGCGGCGATGGCGATGCGGCCCTCATCGAGGATGCTGAGGAAGTTCTTGAACCCGCTCCCCCGCTGCCCGACCAGGTTGCCCTCCGGAACGCGGACCTCGTCGAACGTCAGAGGGTGTGTGTCAGAGGCGTGCCAGCCGACCTTGTCGTACGCCGGCTCGACGGTGAATCCGGGGGTGCCGTTGGGCACGATGATCGTGGAGATCTCTTTGCGACCGTCGCTCTCACCGGTGACCGCGGTGACCGTGACGAAGCGCGTGATCGGCGTGCCCGAGTTGGTGATGAACTGCTTCGATCCGTTGATGACCCACTCGCCTGCGTCCAGACGCGCCGTCGTGCGAGTCGCCCCTGCGTCGCTGCCTGCTTCGGGCTCGGTCAGTCCGAAGCCGGCCAGTGCACGACCGGCAAGAAGATCGGGAAGGAGCTCTTCGCGCTGGGCGTCATCGCCGAACCGGAAGACCGGCATCGCACCGAGGCTGACGCCCGCCTCCAGGGTAATGGCGATGGACTGGTCGACGCGGCCGAGCGCTTCGATCGCGAGGCACAGCGCCATGTAGTCACCGCCCTGGCCACCGTGATCCTCAGGGAAGGGCAGCCCGAAGAGTCCGAGCTCACCCATCTGGGCGACGACGTCCATCGACAGCGTGTGCGTGCGGTCGGCCTCGTAGGCCTGCGGCGCGACGACGACATCGGCGAACTCGCGCACCATGGCGCTGAGTTCGGTTTCCTCTTCAGTGAGATCGATGGTCATGCTGCTCCTTCGTCGGTCTGGTCTGCGGTCACGGTCGCGACTGCTTGATCTCGTCGCACCTGGTCACCGACGGCGACCAGCAGGTGCACAGTGCCGTCGTGCGGCGCGAGCACCGGATGCTCCATCTTCATCGCCTCGATCGAGACGAGCGGGTCGCCCTGGGACACGCGTACGCCGTCGGAGACGTGCACCGCGACGACGCTTCCCGGCATCGGCGCACGCGCCTCGGGAGAAGTCGCAGCAGCTTCTGGCTGGCGGCCAGCGAGCTCATGCCGCATGCGGGCGCGCCGATCGAGCGGCCTCAGCCGCACGGAGCTCCCCTCCTCGCTCACCCAGATCGCGCCGTCGGCATCGATCGCGGTGGGAAGCATAGCCGCGGCGCCGCTCGCCGTGGGCTCGCTGCTGGCTGCATCCATCAGCGCTCCAGCATCCACCAGCGCCCCGGCATCCGTCAGGAATGCGACCTCCCGCGCACTCGCATCCGCCAGCGCCGCCCACACCCCGCCCGCGCGAGAACTCGTCTGCGCGGCGAGAATTGCGCTGGCAGCAGCCGTCTCGTCGCGCAACGCGATTCTCGCGGCGTCGACCATCTGCGGCGACGCGACTGCAGCCGGAACAGGAAGCAGCGTGTCGACGAGTCCTGTGTCCAAGTCGCCGGCCCGCACGCGTTCGTTCTGCAACAGCATCCGCAGGAAGGCGATGTTCGTCTCCACACCGAGGATCGTCGTCCGTGCAAGAGCCGCATCGAGCCTCTCGAGCGCAGAATCGCGATCGGGAGCGTAAGCGATCACCTTCGCGATCATCGGGTCATAGAACCCGGTGACTTCGCTTCCGGTCTCCACCGCGGCATCCACCCGCACATCTCCTGGCGCATCGAATCTCAGCACGCGCCCAGTGGACGGAAGGAATCCGCGCTCTGGTGACTCCGCGTAGATTCGGGCTTCGACCGCATGCCCTGTCACCACCGGCGCAGCCGGAAGCCTCTCGCCGGCGGCGACCGACAGTTGCAATGCGACGAGGTCGAGTCCGGTCACCGCTTCAGTCACCGGATGTTCCACCTGCAGTCGCGTGTTCATCTCGATGAAGAAGAAGTCCTGCGGTGAGTCCGCATCGATGAGGAATTCGACAGTCCCCGCACCGACGTAGTCGACGCTCTCGGCCGCACGCACTGCCGCGTCGAACAGCTTCTCTCGTACCCCGTCAGGAAGACCCGCGGAAGGCGCCTCCTCGATCACTTTCTGGTGGCGGCGCTGCAGGGTGCATTCGCGCTCGCCGAGTGCGATGACGGTACCGTGTGCGTCTCCGAAGATCTGCACCTCGATGTGGCGCGGCCTCGTGATGAGGCGCTCGAGCAGCAGCGCGTCGTCGGAGAACGCTGACTTTGCCACGCGCCTGGCAGAAGCGAGTGCATCGTCGAGGTGCGCTTCAGAGGAGACGATCTCCATACCCTTGCCGCCACCACCCGCGCTCGGTTTCACGAGCATCGGGTATCCGACTTCACTCGCCCGCACGGCGATCTGGCCGTCGCTGAGCCCTGCCGCATCGAATCCCGGCACGACCGGAACACCGCGAGAAGCGACCTGCTCCCGGGCCGCGACCTTGTCCCCCATGATCTTCAGCGCCCCGGCGGAAGGCCCGATGAAGACGATCCCGGCCTCGGCGCAGGCCTGGGCGAGGGCGACGCTCTCAGACAGGAAGCCGTACCCGGGGTGGATCGCCTGGGCGCCGGACTCGCGCGCAGCGCTCATGACGGCATCCACATCGAGATAGGACTCGGATGCTGGCGCCGGACCGATCCGTACAGCAGTGTCGGCTTCACGGGCATGCGGAGCATCCGCGTCGGCATCGCTATACACGGCGACGCTCCGGATTGCCTGCTCACGAAGAGTGCGCATGATGCGGCGGGCGATCTCGCCACGATTGGCGACGAGCACGGTCTGAAAGCTCATGGTCACATCCTGAAGACGCCGAAGCGCGGTTCTGGGAGGGGGCTGCGGGCGATGACATCCAGTGCGAGACCGAGCCGGTCGCGTGTCTCGTCGGGGTCGATGATCCCGTCGTCCCATAGTCGTGCGGTGGCGTAGTAGGGCTCTCCCTGGTCTTCGTACTGTGCCCTGATCGGGTCTTCGAAGGCGCTGCGCTCTTCGGGATCCCAGGACTCGCCGCGGGCCGTGAGCTGGTCCTCTTTGACGGTGGCGAGCACAGATGCTGCCTGGTTGCCGCCCATCACCGAGATGCGACTGGCCGGCCACGTCCACAGGAAGCGCGGCGAGTACGCCCGCCCGCACATCGAGTAGTTTCCGGCGCCGAAGGATCCACCGATGATGACGGTCAGCTTCGGCACGCGGGTGGTGGCCACAGCGGTCACCATCTTCGCGCCGTCCTTCGCGATGCCGCCTGCCTCGGCGACCGAGCCGACCATGAAACCCGTGATGTTCTGCAGAAAGAGCAGCGGGATGCCGCGCTGGTCACACAGTTCGATGAAGTGGGCACCCTTGAGCGCGGACTCGCTGAACAGCACCCCGTTGTTGGCGACGATGCCGATCGGGTGACCGTGCAGACGCGCGAAGCCGGTGACGAGGGTCGTGCCGTATTCGGCTTTGAACTCGCGGAAGGAGTCGCCGTCGACAAGCCGACTGATCACCTCGTGCACGTCGTACGCGGCGTTGACGTCGACGGGGACCGCACCGTACAGACTTGACTCGTCTTCGGGGGCGACGGATGCCGCGATCTCCCACGCCGGAGCCGCGGGCGCAGGCAGGGTCTGCACGATGTCTCGAAGGATCTCGAGGGCGTGCTCGTCGTTCTCTGCCAGGTGGTCTACGACGCCGGAGCGGCGGGCATGGAGTTCGCCGCCCCCCAGTTCCTCTGCGGTGACGACTTCGCCGATCGCCGCTTTCACAAGTGGCGGTCCGCCCAGGAAGATCGTGCCCTGATTGCGGACGATGACGGTCTCATCGCTCATCGCCGGGACATAGGCGCCGCCCGCCGTGCACGAACCCAGCACCGCCGCGAGCTGCGGAATGCGCTCAGCGCTCATCCGCGCCTGATTGAAGAAGATGCGCCCGAAGTGGTCGCGGTCAGGAAAGACTTCATCCTGCTTCGGAAGGAAGGCTCCCCCGGAATCGACCAGGTACAGACAGGGAAGACGGTTCTCCAATGCGATCTCCTGCGCACGCAGATGCTTCTTGACCGTCATCGGCAAGTAGCTGCCGCCCTTGACTGTCGCGTCGTTGCAGATGACCATGACGTGGCGGCCGTGCACCAGTCCGATTCCTGCGATCACGCCTGCGGCCGGCACCTCGCTTCCGTACAGGCCTTCTGCCGCGAGGGGGGCGATCTCGAGAAAGGGGCTTCCCTCGTCGAGGAGTCTCGTGATGCGCTCACGAGGCAGCAGCTTGCCTCTGGCGACGTGACGCTCCCGCGCACGCTCAGGGCCGCCTGCGGCCGCACGATCGAGTCGTTCGCGCAATTGTGCTGCGAGCGACTGCTGTGTCACTGTCATCGTGACGTCCTCCTCGACTCACGTAGTGGCATCCACCGTGCATTTACGGTTAGTGTTCACTAACCCGACAATTTTAGGTTAGCGAGCGTTAACTGAAATGACAAGCCCTCTCACCTCTCGTGACCGCGCGAAAGCCGAACGTGCCGACGCACTTCTGCACGAAGCCGCCCGCCTTTTCGCCGCACGAGGCTATTCGGGCGTGAGCTTGGAAGACATCGGCGCTGCTGTCGGCGTATCGGGCCCTGCCGTCTACCGTCATTTCAATGGCAAGCAGGCGCTCCTGGGCGCTGTCCTGGTGAAAGTCAGCGAAGACCTCGTCGTCGGCGGCACGGCAGTGGCTGAGGAAGCCGCGGGCACCTCCGAGAGAATGCGCGCATTGATCGCGTTCCACGTCGACTTCGCGCTCGGCAACGCCGACATCATCCTGGTTCAGGATCGCGATCTCGCACACCTCTGCGACGAGGATCGCGCCGCCGTGCGCACGCTGCAGCGCGCCTACATCGGACTGTGGATGTCGACGCTTGTGCCCCTTCTCGACGCATCCACAGACGAGCTGAGACTGCGGGTGCAGGCGTGCTTCGGTCTGATCAACTCGACACCGCACAGCACCCGCAGCGCCTCACGATCCACGAGAGCCACCGCCGCCGTGCTCAGAGAGATGGCGTACGCAGCATTGCTCGCACCCGTCGGCTGAGGCCGGGGTGACAGCCCGGTCAGCGCAGGAGCATCGCGCGACCCGGCTGCTCGAGAATGTCCGCGACATCCTTCACGAATCGGGCCCCCTCTGCGCCGTCGACGATGCGATGATCGAAGGACAGACTCAGTGTCATCACCTGCCGAAGCGCGATCTCGCCCTGGTGCTCCCACGGCATGCGGCGAACAGCTCCGACCGCGAGAATCCCCGACTGGCCAGGAGGCAGGATCGGAGTGCCGGCATCGATGCCGAACACACCGATATTCGTGATCGAGAATGTGCCGCCGGCGAGTTCTGCCGGCGTCGTCTTTCCCGATCGCGCTGTCTGAGCCAGCGCGGTCAGCGCGTCCGCGAGTTGCGGCAGCGTCATGCTGTCTGCGGCACGGATGTTCGGCACGATGAGCCCACGCTCCGTCGCCGCGGCGATTCCGAGATCGACGTAGTGGTGCTGCACAATCTCGCCGGCCTCTTCGTCCCACCGCGAGTTCAGTCCGGGTGTGCGGCTCAGAGCCAGGCACGCGGCCTTTGCCACGACGACGAGTGGACCGATCTTGTGCGCGGTCAGTTCGCGATCTTCACGCAGTGTCGCGATGAGCTCCATGGTGGCGGTCACATCCACCGTGTGGAAAGTCGTCACGTGCGGTGCGGTGAATGCACTCTGCACCATCGCCGCAGCGGTGTGCTTGCGCACACCCCTGATCGGGATGCGAGTTTCGCGCGCGTCGGTCGTACCTAGAACGCTGATGGCCGGATGCTGAGGTGCTGGCGCATCCGTTCTCGCACCGACACGCTCGGCGTAGGCATCGATGTCTTCACGAGTGATCACGCGATCGCCGACTTCAGCGGCGACCAGGACGATGTCGACGCCAAGTCGCTTGGCATGTGCGCGCACCGGGGGCGTCGAGCGCGGCCGTTCGCCGACCCTCACGGTCGCCGGCGCTTCATCAGGAAGCACATCGTGCGGTGCCGCCTCCAGCACGGCGGTGTCCGCGGGAACCGTGCTCCCCATGACACGACGCACACGGCGCATCGGACGCTTCTTGCTCGATGGGGCAGCACCATATCCGACGAGGTTCGGTGGCGTCGCCTCCGTGTCGTCAGCATCTGCGTTCTCAGTCTGCGCGGTGCTCTCCTCGCTGCCAGGCTCGGGCTCGGAAGCGTCGTCGCCGGGGACGTCGAAGGCGATGAGCGGAGCGCCCACCGCGACGGTCTCTCCCGCTTCGGCGTGCAGCGTTGAGACCGTGCCCTCGAAGGGAGACGGAAGCTCGACGACGGCCTTTGCCGTCTCGACCTCGGCGAGCGTCTGGTTCAACGTCACGGTATCGCCGGGGGCCACGAGCCACTGGACGACTTCGGCGTCGGTAAGCCCCTCGCCGAGGTCGGGAAGATGGAATTCCTGAATCATGACTCGGCTCCCGCAAGGCTGTTCGGTCGATCGAGTACGCGGTCGACGGCATCCAGAATCCGATCGAGGTCCGGAAGATGGAACTTCTCCAGCTTCGCGGGCGGATAGGGCACATCGTGGCCGGTGACGCGCACAGGCGCCGACTCGAGGTACTCGAAGCACCGCTCGGTGATGCTGGCGATCACTTCTGCTGCGACGCCCGCCTCACGGGAGGCTTCATGGGCGACGACGACGCGTCCTGTGCGCCGAACGGATGCGGCGATCGTTCCGTAATCCACCGGTGAGAGTGAGCGCAGATCGATGACCTCCAGCGACAGCCCCTCGTCCTCTGCGGCAGCTGCGGCATCCAACGCCGTCGACACCATCGCCCCGTAGGTGATGACTGTGACATCAGCCCCTGGGCGGACGACACGCGCAAGCCCCATCGGCGACGCATCCGCGAGTGAGGCGTCGAGATCGACCTCACCCTTGTGGTGATAGAGCCGCTTCGGTTCGAAGAAGATGACCGGGTCATCCGAGGCGATCGCCTGCTGCAGGCATCGGTACGCATCCTGCGGATTGGAGACCGCGATCACGCGCAGGCCGGCAGTGTGCACGAAGTAGGCCTCGGGCGACTCCGAGTGATGCTCAGCCGCCCCGATTCCTCCCGCCCAGGGGATCCGAATCGTGATCGGCATCTTCACGCGCCCCTGTGTGCGGTAGTGCAGCTTGGCGACCTGCGAGACGATCTGATCGAAGGCCGGATAAACGAACCCGTCGAACTGGATCTCGACGACGGGACGATAGCCGCGATACGCGAGCCCGACTGCAGTGCCGACGATGCCCGATTCCGCCAGAGGCGTGTCGATGACGCGCGCCGCCCCGAACTCATCGAGGAGACCGTCGGTGATGCGGAAGACACCGCCGAGCTTGCCGATGTCCTCCCCCATCAGGACGACCTTCGGTTCGTCTTTCATCGCTTTTCGGAGGCCGGCGTTCAATGCCTTGCCCAATGTCATCTGAGTCATGTCACACCTCTTCGAACGACGCGAGATACGCGGCATACTCTTCGCGTTCGCGGTCGATGCCGCAGTGCGGTTCTGCGTACACCCCGTCGAACACGGCGAGCGGCTCGCGGGTGACCATGCCGAGGCACGCGGCTCGCATCTCTCGGGCGATTTTGTCGGCATCGGCGTGCGCAGCAGCGATCTGCTCGTCGTCGATCTCGCCGAGGCCGCGAAGATACGCCTCGACGCGAGCGATCGGGTCGCGTTGCTTCCATGATTCGAGCTCTGCGGGATCGCGGTATCGGGTCGGGTCATCCGACGTCGTGTGCGGCCCCATGCGGTAGGTGACAGCCTCGAGGAACACCGGCCCCTTGCCCGATCGCGCATGCGCGAGTGCCCAGCGCATGGCCGCCATGCAGGCGAGCACGTCATTGCCATCGACACGCAGGCTCGGGATGCCGAATCCGGGTGCTCGCCCGGCGATCGGGTACTGCGATTGCACTGTCACCGGCTCAGAGATCGCCCAATGGTTGTTCTGGCATACGAAGACGACCGGGGCCTGGTAGGAGGCGGCGAAGACCATCGCCTCGTTGACGTCTCCCTGGCTGGTCGCACCGTCACCGAAGTAGGTGACGGCAACTTCAGGAGCCTGCTCGTGCTTGATGCCCATGGCGTAGCCCACCGCGTGCAGAGTCTGCGCGCCGATAATGATCTGCAGTGGGGCTACCCGCATCTCCAGGGGATCGAACGGCGCCCCTTCTTCGCCGCGCCAGACCCGCACGAAGTCACCTGGCTGCGCGCCGCGCGCGTAGAGGACCCCGGTCTCGCGGTAGCTGGGGAAGACGAAGTCGATCGGATCGATCGCGCGGGCCGTGCCGATCTGCGCTGCTTCCTGGCCGTTGCAAGGAGCCCAGAGACCCAGTTGCCCCTGACGCTGCAGGGCGATGCCTTCGGAATCGATCCGACGCAGGATCACCATGTCGCGGTGCAGCCCGCGAAGCTGCGCTGCATCAACGTCAGCCACGAGCGCATCGAGCTCAGGGTTGCTCAGTCGGGTTCCATCCGGCGCGATGAGTCTCTCAACAAGCTCAAGATCTTGGCCGGTGTCTGTGTTCGGGGTGGTTTGCGATGACATCTTCGTCCTCCTGACGGGTGAGTCCCTCGTGAGGACCAGCACGCCTGACGCCGACGGCTCCGTCGGTCACTTCGAGCGTACGTCCGTTCATCAGCACGCTCAAGCATTCACAGTTTGCTTGAGCATGTTGCCCAATAATGCCGTTTGTCACCTGCTAGGGTTTGGCACTATGTCCACGCTTGATCGAGTAGATCTCGAACTGCTCATTGCGCTGTCGGAAGACCCCAGAACCACCGTCGTCGCGCTTGCCGAACGTCTGGGCCTATCGCGCAACACCATTCAGGCGCGAATGGCCAGGCTCGAGCAGACTGGCGTGTTCCTCTCCTACGAGCGATCCTTCTCAGCAGAAGTGCTGGGCTTTCCTCTGCAGGCGTTCATCAGCATCGGACTCCGACAGACCGAGCTGCCACGGATCACCGCAGAGCTTGCGCGCATTCCCGAGGTTCTTCAGGTGCACGGACTGAGCGGATCTATCGACCTGCTCGCGCGCGTCGCCTGCCGCGACGCCCGGCATCTGTTCGATACAGACGCCCGCATTCTGTCGATCGAAGGCGTGGAACGCACGGAGACCTCGCTCGCGATGGGCGAGGTGATCCCCTATCGCGTCGCGGGTCTCATCGGTCTCGCGAAACGGGAACCCTGAGGAATCGACGGATCGCACCAGCGGCCTCGGCGGGCGTCTCGTAGTGGATGAGGTGACCGACGTCTGCGATCTCCACCAGCTCGGCATCGGGGAACAGCGCCGCCAGACGCCGCTCGTCCTCGATAGGGGTGATGTCGTCGTGCTGCGCAGCCACCAGCAGCGTCGGCACGTCGATCTCGGGAGCGAACGCTCGCACATCGTTCGAGACGCTGGCGACGAACGCGTCACGCAGAACATCGCGATCGGCGAACCTCGAGAAGTACGTGTCGTGCTGATCGTGGATGAAGCGGCGCAGATCCGCGTCTGCTGTCTTCGCCATCGCGATGCTCGTTGCGCGCACGATCAGTCGGTTCCGTAGCAGCGCTGTTCCGATGCGCGCCGGGAGCTTCGCACCGAGCGCGTAATAGAACACGGCGAGCTTGGTGAGAATGCCCTTCGGTCCCTGCAGAGCAGGAGCGCCGATCGGGTTGATGAGAATCAGCTGCGGCGTCTGGAGACCGCCCGCGACGGCTGCAGAAGTCACGATCGACCCGAAGGAGTGGCCGAGGATGACAGCGCCAGGTGCGACAGCTGCTGCGAACTCGCGCAGCCACTGCGCGTATGCCTGGAGATCGTGGACACCGCCGGGAAGAGGTTCGGTCTCGCCGAAACCGGGCAGGTCGGGTGCGATCACGCGGAGCTCGGGAAGGAAGGCGAGCACCGGCTCCAGACCGTGATGCTCGCCGCGGAATCCGTGCACCGCGATCACCGTCACCGGTTCCATCGAGTCGGTAGCGGGGCCGTACACCCAGTACGCGGTCCTACCGCCAGAGACCTCGACCTCGTGCCGCTCGACGGGAAGACGACTCAGCCTGTCGGCATATGGCGATGGCACGGGCATGCCTTCAGTCTACGGGCGCGCCTGCGCCGCAATGTCCGAGGCCATCCCTAGCGTGAGAGGTGACAGAGGAGAAGTTCATGGCACTCGATCTGGAATTGCCGGCCTGGCTCGGTCGCATCGGCGTCTTCGACCTCGAGACGACGGGAGTCGATGTCGGGACCGATCGCATCGTCACCGCATACGTCGGTGTGCTCGATTCCCGCGGCGACGAGGTCGCCGCACGATCATGGATCGCCGACCCTGGGGTGCCGATTCCAGACGGGGCAGCCGCCGTGCATGGGATCACCACCGAACGCGCTCAGCGCGAAGGCCGAGATGCCTGCGAAGTAGTCGCCGAGATCAGGTCCTCGCTCAGCTCGCTGTTCGCGCAGGGGCTCCCTGTGGTCGCCTACAACGCCTCGTATGATTTCTCACTGCTCGCGCATGAGTGCCACCGGCACGGTGTCGCGGTTCTCGAGGCACCCGGTCCGGTCATCGATCCACTGGTGATCGACAAGGCAGTCGACCGGTACCGCAAAGGCAAGCGCACTCTCGAGTTCGTCGCGCAGCACTATGGAGTGACGCTCGACGGTGCGCACGAGGCATCCGCAGACGCCATCGCTGCCGGCAGAGTCGCACAGGCGCTCGCACGGGCGTTCCCGCTCGCGACGTCCGCGCAAGAACTGCACGCACAGCAGATCGGCTGGGCGCGGACGCAAGCTGAGAGCCTTACCGAGTACTTCATCCGCATCGGTCGCATCGATCCAGAAGATGCTCTCGACGGGCAGTGGCCTGTGCGAGAAACGGCGCACGAAACGCGCTGAGAACACAAGGAAGGCCCCGCCGAAGCGGGGCCTTCCTTTCGTTGCGGGAGCTTACTTGCTGCCGCCGAAGCCCTTGAAGCGCTGGTTGAACTTCTCGACGCGACCGGCCGAGTCCATGATGCGCTGCTTACCCGTGTAGAACGGGTGCGAAGCAGAGGAGATCTCGACGTCGATGACCGGGTACTCCGCGCCATCCAGCTCAATCGTCTTGTCGCTGGTGACCGTCGAGCGGGTCAGGAACGTCTCGCCCGAGCCGAGGTCGCGGAACACGACGTTCTTGTAGTCGGGGTGAATGTCAGTCTTCATGCGGAATCCTTGGATTGCGGGGTGCGTACAGAATGAAAGTCAAAGGGTGCAGAAGCACCAAGGGTCAATATTAGCATATGCCGAGCTCAGGACGTGGCACGCGCCGCGTAGCGTCCGTCTTCGGCCGAGAGCGCGATCGGCATTCCGAAGGCTTCGGCCAGAGCATCCGGCGTCAGCGTCTCTTGGATCGGGCCCGCGGCGACGATGGCGCCTTCGCGAATCAGCAGCACGTGAGTGAATCCAACCGGTATCTCTTCTACGTGATGGGTCACCATGACCATCGCCGGCGTCGTCGGAGATGACGCGTAACCGCTGAGGAGGCTCAGAAGCTCCTCACGCGCCCCGAGATCCAGCGAAGCAGTCGGCTCATCGAGAAGCAGAAGTTCGGGATCGGTCATCACTGCACGCGCAATCTGCACGCGCTTCTGCTCGCCATCGCTGAGCGTTCCGAAGGTCCGATCGGCGAGGTGGTCGAGCTTCCACTCCCCCAGTACACGCAGCGCGCGGCGCTCGTCGATGTTCTCGTACTTCTCGTTCCACCGGCCGGTCACTGAGTAGGCAGCGGTGAGCACGACGTTGAGGACTGTCTCCTCGCGGGGGATGCGCCTTGCCATCGCCGAGGACGCGAAACCGATCCGCG
The DNA here is from genome assembly GCF_052266695.1 of Microbacterium zouquanmingi. Lineage (NCBI taxonomy): Bacteria > Bacillati > Actinomycetota > Actinomycetes > Micrococcales > Microbacteriaceae > Microbacterium > Microbacterium zouquanmingi. Next base: position 334,941 of record NZ_JBQPQZ010000002.1, on the reverse strand, counting down.
GGCGGATCTCGAAGACATCAGTGCGCCCGAGAGTCTCGCCGAGGATCGTCACGGTTCCACCCGTCGGGTGCATGAGCGTGTCGGCAAGCTGAAGCAGGGTGGTCTTGCCCGCTCCGTTCGGGCCGAGCACCACCCATCGCTGGTCGTCTGCGACCTGCCAGGTCACATGATCGACGATGTTGCGCCCGTCACGGCGCACGACGACATCGGTGAAATCAAGAGCGCTCGGCATACTGCCCAGCCTAGACGCTCTCGTCCGTCAGCTCGGCGTAGAGCGACCGCGTCGTGTCGGCGATCGCCGCCCAGCTGAACTCATCCGTCGCACGCTCGCGCCCTGCCCGGCCGTACTCACGCGCCCGTGCAGGGTCTGAAACGACTTCGGTGAGAACCCGGGCAAGATCGGCGACGAACCGGTCCGGGTCAATCGGGGTGCCTGTGCCGTCCTGCACCTGCTCGATGGGCACGAGTCGTCCGGTGACGCCATCAGCGACGACCTCGGGAATGCCGCCGGTCGCCGTGCCGACGACTGCCGCGCCGCACGCCATGGCTTCGAGATTCACGATGCCGAGCGGTTCGTAGACCGAAGGGCACACGAACGTGGTCGCTGCGGCGAGAATCGCGCTGAGCTCATCTCGCGGCAGCATGCGCTCGATCCAGATCACTCCCCCGCGCGTCTGCTGCAGCCGCCCGACGCCTTCTTGGATCTCGGTCATTATCTCGGGCGTGTCGGGCGCGCCCGCGCACAGCACCAGTTGCACATCAGCCGGCAGCAGCTCTGCGGCGCGAAGCAGGTATGGCAGGCCCTTCTGCCGCGTGATCCGCCCGACGAACACGACGGACGGCCGACTCGGGTCCATCCCGATCTCGTCGAGAAAGGCCGGATCGTTCACAGGACGCCACCGCTCTACATCGATGCCGTTGTAGATCACATGGATCCGCTCGGGGCTCACCTGCGGGTACGCGCGCAAGATATCAGCACGCATGCCCGCGGAAACGGCGATGATGGCATTCGCATTCTCGTACGCGAGCTTCTCCACTCCACCGGAGACGGCGTACCCGCCGCGGAGCTGTTCCGCCTTCCAGGGCCGCAGCGGCTCAAGGCTGTGTGCAGTGATCACGTGCGGGATGCCGTGCAACTGTGCGGCGAGGTGACCGGCGAAATTCGCGTACCAGGTGTGACTGTGCACGAGATCGGCACCGGCAACGTCGCCGACCATCAACAGATCGGTTCCGAGAGTCTGCAGCACCTGGTTCTGCCCCAGAAGCTCGGCAGGCGTCCGATAGGACGTCGTGCCCGGTTCTGACCTCTCAGCGCCGAACGCACGCACCTGCACGTCGAGGGAGGATCGCATCGCTGCGACCAGTTCCGAAACGTGCACTCCCGCGCCGCCGTAGATCTCCGGCGGGTACTCCTTGGTGATCATGTCGACGCGCATGCTTGAACGCTAGTACAGCGACACCTTCGGGTTCTATTGTGGAGCCATGGCAGCCCCAAAGAAGGTTTTCGGCATCATCCTCGCCGGCGGAGAGGGCAAGCGTCTCATGCCGCTGACAGCAGACCGCGCGAAGCCTGCTGTGCCCTTCGGTGGCCAGTATCGGCTCATCGATTTCGCGATCTCAAACCTCATCAATTCCGGGCTCCGGCAGATCGTGGTACTCACTCAGTACAAGTCGCACAGCCTTGATCGCCACATCACCCAGACCTGGCGGATGTCTTCGCTGCTCGACTCCTACATCACCTCGGTGCCCGCCCAGCAGCGTCTCGGCAAGCGCTGGTTCTCGGGCTCGGCCGACGCCATCCTGCAGAGCCTCAACCTCATCAATGACGAGACGCCGGACATCGTGATCGTGATCGGCGCCGATCACGTGTACCGGATGGACTTCCAGCAGATGCTCGATGCGCACATCGCCTCCGGCGCAGAGGCGACCGTCGCCGGCATCCGCCAGCCACTCGCCCTTGCGGACCAGTTCGGTGTGATCGACGCCGATCCGGACGGATCGGGACGCATTCGCGCGTTCCTCGAGAAGCCGACGGATGCTGAGGGCCTGGCGGACTCGCCTCACGAGGTCCTGGCCTCCATGGGCAACTACATCTTCAATGCGGATGCTCTGATCGCGGCCGTCGAAGCCGACGGCGAAATCGCCTCATCCCACCACGACATGGGCGGCGACATCGTCCCGTACTTCGTGGACCGCGGTACGGCCGGGTACTACGACATGAAGAACAACGACGTGCCAGGGTCTTCCCCGCGCGACCGTGCGTACTGGCGCGATGTCGGAACCATCGATTCCTTCTTCGACGCCCACATGGACCTCATCGCCACGCTGCCCGTCTTCAACCTGTACAACACGCTGTGGCCGATCCGCACGCAGAGCGTCAACGCGCCGCCGGCCAAGTTCGTCCGCGACGCCGTCGGTCGCATCGGCAACGCGATCGACTCGATCGTCTCGCCCGGTTCGGTCCTCTCCGGGACGCATCTGGAGCGCAGCGTGATCGGCCCTGGCACACTGGCTGCCGGCGGATCGACGATCACCGACTCTGTGCTGTTCGATGGCGTCGTCGTGGGTCAAGGGGCGAGAGTGCACAGAGCCGTCCTCGACAAGAACGTGGTGATGCTCGATGGCGCCACAGTCGGCGTCGACAGGCAGCGAGATCTGGACCGCGGGTATACCGTGACGGAATCTGGCATCACGATCGTCGGAAAGGGCGAGCTGGTCGAACTCTGATCAGGGCCGTACCCCACCTGGCGCTATTGTCGATCGTGTGACTGCAGCGCGCTTCCTCGTCGTCCTCGATGCCGATTCCACCCTCATCCGCAACGAGGTGATCGAGCTCCTCGCTGACGAGGCGGGGAGGCGCGAAGAGGTGCAAGCCGCGACCGAGGCCGCGATGCGCGGAGAGGTGGACTTCGCGACCAGTCTTCGCTCGCGAGTGCAGGCGCTGACCGGCATCTCGACGGATGCTTTCGAACGAGTTCGCGCGCGCATTGAGCCGACCACGGGTGTCCGCGAGCTCACTTCCGCTGTTCACGACCGGGGCGGAGTGGTCGGTGTCGTCTCCGGTGGGTTCCACGAGATCCTCGATCACATTGCTCCGGACCTGGGCGTGGACCGGTGGCGCGCCAATCGCCTCGCTGTTGCCGATGGCGTGCTCACCGGCACAGTCGATGGCGAAATCGTGGATGCTGCAGCCAAGTCCGCATCTCTCCAGGAGTGGGCGAACGAGCTCGGCGTGCCGTCGCACGCAACGATCGCGATCGGCGACGGCGCCAATGATCTGCAGATGATGGCGGTCGCAGGGCTCGGCATCGCATTCAATGCGAAGCCCGCGGTGCGCGCGGTCGCAAGCCTCGTCATCGCACCGCAGGATCTGCGCGAAGTCATCGCCCTGCTGCCCTGAACGGCGCCTGCCCCTGAACGAGGTCTGGATAACGTCAGAACCCACCATTAGCATCGCGGCATGGACATCCTTCTCGTACCGGGCCTCTGGCTGGATTCATCCTCGTGGGACGACATCGTCCCCGCGCTTACGGCAGCAGGTCACACGCCTCTTCCGCTGACCCTTCCCGGCGTCGGCGATCCCGCTGAGCGCTCTGCAGACATCGGAATAGCCGATTGGGTCGACGCCGTCGTCACACAGATCGACGTCGCATCAGAGCCGGTCGTTCTCGTGGGTCACAGCGGCGGAGGCAACGTCGTGTGGGGCGCGGCTGCTGCACGGGCCGACCGCGTCGCCCAAGTCATCTTCGTCGACACCACGCCGCCGCCAGATGATGCGAGCATCTCTGAGTTCGACGTCATCGATGGCGTGACTCCCTTTCCTGGGTGGGACTACTTCCCCGCCGAGGATGTCTACGACCTCGACGCTGAGACGCGCGCACGAACCCTGCCGCTGACCCAGTCGGTACCGGCCCGTGTCCCTACCGACCCCGTACGACTCACCGGAGCGCAGCATCGTGTGCCGGTCACCATCCTCATGGGCAGTATGGACAGGCAGCAGCTCGAAGCCGTGATCGATCAGTGGTCCTCATACGCCGATGAGTACCGTGCGATCGCCGACGTCACGGTGAGGAAGATCGGCTCCGGCCACTGGCCCCAGTTCTCCCAGCCAGCAAGACTGGCTGAGCTGATCAATGAATCAGTGGCCCATGCCCAGTCCACCGTCGACGGGAATGACGGCGCCTGAGATGTAGGCGGCATCCGCGCCTGCAAGCCACGTGACCACGCCCGCGACCTCGTCCGGCGTTGCGAAGCGCGCGGCCGGAATGTTGGCCTTGTACTGCTTCTGCGTCTCTTCGGGAAGCGCCGCAGTCATGTCCGTCTCGATGAATCCGGGGGCGACCACGTTGGCGGTGATCCCGCGCGCCCCCAGTTCGCGCGTGACAGAACGAGCGAAGCCCACCAGGGCGCTCTTCGATGCGGCGTAGTTCACCTGCCCCGCCGAGCCGTAGAGTCCGACGACGCTGGAGATGAGGATGATGCGGCCGAAGCGCGCACGCAACATGCCCTTCGATGCGCGCTTGACGACACGGAAGGTTCCGCCGAGGTTCGTCGAGACGACGCTGTCGAAGTCATCCTCGCTCATGCGCATGAGCAGGGTGTCCTTGGTGATGCCAGCGTTGGCGACGATGACCTCGACCGGTCCGAGTGCGGCTTCGACCTCGGTGAAAGCGGCATCGATCGACACGGCGTCCGTGACATCGGCGCGCACGGTGAGGGTGCCCTCCGGACCTTCACCGCTGCGCGCGGTGACCGCAACGCGGTAGCCGTCGCGCACGAAGCGCTCGGCGATCGCACGACCGATGCCGCGATTTCCGCCAGTTACCAGGACGACACGCTCTGAACTCATGATTGTTCTCCCACCGGGTTCTACGATCTGCCGAGTGACCGGCCCGGGCCATCTTATCCGGACACCAAAGGCCATCCGTGCCCCGCTCCGCGGCGTAGGCTTGAAGCACCGTGAAACACTCACATGCCGCCCCTGTGACGTCCCTCCCGCAATCCCCGCAGGAGGAGGCGACCGCCCGTGTGCGCCGGTACTGGATCACGATGGGGATCCGCATGGCGTGTTTCGCGCTGACCGTCCTTGTAACCCCCTACGGCTGGTACACCTGGGTATTCGCCTTCGCGGCGGCGATTCTGCCGTATATCGCAGTGGTCTTCGCGAACGCGGTGAGTCCGACCGCGACGCCGCCGGCGGAGTCGCCGGTGCAGGAGATCACAGCCGCACCGCGCACGGAAGAGACCCCTGCAGATCCAACCGTGATCACCATCCGCGAAACGCCCGCCGTCGCCGAACACCCCGAAGAGGACGAGAAGTGATGCACAAGTGCTCTCGAGCGGGATGCCGAATCGACGCGACTCAGCAGATCGTCTGGCGAAACCCGCGAATCCACAGCGCGGACCGCGAGAAGATCTGGCTGGCATGCGATGAGCATGCGGGCTTCCTGCATGATTACCTTGCGGCACGCGACTTCCCTGTCGCCGTGCGTGAGGGGTTGCCGGAGTGAACAATCGTTTCCTGCGCTGGGGCGTCTATCTTCTGATCGCGATCGGATTCGCGGCCGCCTGCGTGTTCCTCTCGAACTGGCAGTTCGAGAGGAACGAGAGTCGTGCTGAGGATCTCGCGCTCGTCGAGCAGAACTATGATGCCGATCCTGTGCCGCTTCGCGATCTGATCGGCGCCGACGGCGAGATGCGACCCGGTGACGAATGGCACCCCGTCGTCTTGCAGGGTGAATACCTCGCGGACGAACAGCTGCTCGTGCGCAATCGTCCGCACGGCGGCACAAGTGCTTTCGAGGTGCTCGTGCCGTTCCAAGACGACGACGGTCGCGTCTTCATCGTGGACCGAGGGTGGGTGGCGCCGGGCGAGGGCGCCCTGCCGGATGCTGTCGCGGCGCCGCCTACCGGCGAAGTGACGGTGATCGTCCGGTTGCGACCAGGCGAGCAGCTGCCGTCTTCGGGACGAAGCGCACCCGAGGGTCAGGTTCCCACGATTCATCTGCCTACGATCGCCTCAGAAGTCACTGGCGATGTCATTGTGAGCGGCTACGGCCGGTTGGTGGAAGAGAGCCCCGCACCGGATGCCGCGCTCGGCGCGTTCGAGTCTCCTACCGAAGATCCCGGCCCGCACCTTTCCTACGCGATTCAGTGGATCCTGTTCGGTGTGATGGGATTCATCTTCATCTTCTACATCATCCGCACCGAGGTGCAGAAGCATCGCGAAGAGCTCGAAGGTCGCCCGACGCCCGAGAAGAGGCGACGACGGCGTGATCAGGATGCTGACGCCGAGGACGATCTTCTCGACGAGGCGAATCTGCCCGTCTGATCGTGCCTGTCTGATCAGCAGATGGGACGTCAGTCGCTGAGCAGGTCGGGGCGGCGCGCCCTGGTTCTTTCGATCTGCTGCTCACGGCGCCATGCGGCGATGGCGGCGTGATTGCCGCTGAGCAGCACGCCGGGAACCTCACGGTCACGCCAGGTCGAGGGTTTCGTGTACGAGGCGTACTCCAGAAGCCCGTCTTCGTGTGACTCTTCGATGAGGCTCTCGGGGTTGCCGACCACGCCGGGAACGAGGCGTCCGATCGCTTCGATCATCGCCATCGCTGCGACTTCGCCGCCGTTGAGGACGTAGTCTCCGAGGCTCACCAGACGAACTTCACCGAGCGTCGCGGCATACTCGAAGACGCGCTCGTCGATGCCCTCATAGCGACCGCAGCCGATGATGAGGTGATCGTGCTCTGCGAACTCGCGAGCGGTGCTCTGACGGAAGACCTCTCCCGCCGGCGAGGGGAAGATGATCGTCGGCTGGGATGAACCCGCAAGCTCGTCGAGGACAAGACCCCAGGGCTCCGGCTTCATGACCATGCCCGCTCCCCCGCCATACGGGGTGTCGTCGACAGTGCGATGCCGGTCGCTCGTCCAGTCGCGCAAGTCGTGGACGTGCAGATCCAAGATGCCGTTCTCGCGGGCCTTGCCCAGCAGGGAGAGGGTCAGCCCATCGAAGTACGACGGGAAGATCGAAACGACGTCGATGCGCATGGGCTGATCGTAACGATCGATCACTCAGCGGAGTCGGCCGCGGAATCTGCGACCTCTTCGAAGAGGCCAGCAGGAGGAGTGACGAGAATGCGGCCCTCGTTGATCTCGACCGCAGGGACGATGGCTTCGACGAAAGGCACCATGACCTCGTCGCCAGTGGCCTTCGCCTTGACGATCAGGAGGTCCTGGGCCGGGAGGTGCTCCACGCGGACGACCTCACCGATCACCTGCTCGTCGCGAACGACGTCGAGGCCCACGAGCTGGTGGTCGTACCAGGCGTTGTCTTCGGGCTCGTCAGCATCCTGATCGATCCAGAGGATGGCGCGAGCGAGCGCTTCGGCTCCCTCGCGGTCATCGACACCCTGGAAGAAGACGACGGAATTGCCGTTCATCACCCGGTACTCGCGAACGGTGATGGACTTGCCGTGCCACGGAGACGCCTCAGGCACCTGCAACGTGAATTCGGCTCCCGGAACGAAGCGACGTTCGGGGTTGTCTGTATACAGCTCGAGCTTGAGAGCGCCCTTGAGGCCGTGAGGCTTGACGAGGCGCCCTACGCGCAGCTGGTTCTTGCCCTGATTGCGATCGCTGGCAACCACGTCAGTCGTCCGCGACATCAACGCGGACACGCTGCCCATCCGCCAGTGCGGAGATGAGCGTGCGCAGTGCTTTTGCGGTGCGGCCGCCGCGCCCGATCACGCGCCCACGGTCGTCGGGGTGCACGCGCACCTCGAGCAGATCGCCTCGCGGCGACGTGGATGCGGTGATGCGAACATCTTCGGGGTGATCAACGATCCCCTTGACGATGTGTTCGAGCGCGGCGGCGAGCACAGCGATTACTCTGCGTCGGCGGCGGGAGCCTCAGCGGCCTCCGCGTCGGCGGCGGCGGGAGCCTCCTCGACGGGAGCCTCCTTCTTCTCGACCTTGGGCTTGACGACCGACTTCTTCGCCGAGTCGATCTCGAACGGAGCCTTGGGCTCTGCGACCTGAACGGTGGACTTCGCGTCCTTGTCGCCCTTGAACTTGCCCCAGTCGCCCGTGAGCTTGAGAATTGCGGCGACCTGCTCGGTCGGCTGTGCGCCGACGGAGAGCCAGTACTGCGCACGCTCGGAGTCGACCTCGATGAACGAGGGCTGCTCGGTCGGGTGGTACTTGCCGATCTCCTCGATCACGCGACCGTCGCGCTTGGTCTTCGAGTCGGCGACGACGATGCGGTAGTAGGGCGCACGGATCTTACCGAAACGCTTGAGACGAATCTTTACAGCCACGATTCTCCTGAATGGTGTGGAAGGAACGAACTGATCGCCTGGAGAGTGGGGTGCACACCCGGCGGAAGCTCAAATGAGTGGACGCGATCTGGATAGAGGGTCGAGATCGTCGTCCGACCCTCTATTCTGCCAGATCATGGCGCCGTGCGCGAAACGGGACCGTCGGTATGTCGGTTCTCCGAGGCGCTGCGTGTCAGACTTTGCTCGTGACGCAGGAATTCACTGAATCCGCTCGTTCGACTGTCGGGCTCGAGTGGGAGATCATGCTCGCTGATCCTGACTCGGGCGACCTGGTCGGTCGAGCCCCTGAGCTGCTCGACGCGCTCGAGGACGAGAGCGCACCCGAACGGCACACCGTCACCGGCGAGTTGCTCACGAACACGATCGAAGTGACCAGTGGGATCGGCGACAGCGTCGCGCATGCGATCGGTGACATCGCCGCCGCCATCGCGGCGGTGCGGGCGACGACGGATCCTGCCGGGATCGAACTGCTTTCGGCCGGCAGCCACCCGTTCGCCCAGTGGTTCGATCAGCAGGTCACCGACAAGGGCCGGTATCACCGCTTGATCGAGCGCACCCAGTGGTGGGGGCGCAACATGATGATCTGGGGCATCCATGTGCATATCGGCGTCGAGGACCGCGACAAGGTCATGCCGATCATCGGCGCCCTGACCGCATATCTTCCCCACCTGCAGGCGCTCGCATCCTCGAGTCCGTACTGGGCGGGCGAGCGAACGGGCTATGCATCGAACCGCGCTCTGGTGTTCCAGCAGCTTCCGACCGCCGGACTCCCCTGGACTCTGCAATCGTGGTCGGAGTACGAGCGGTACCTCGACGACATGGTCCGCACGGGTGTGATGGCCGATGCAACCGAAGTGCGCTGGGACATTCGGCCGGCACCGCGCTGGGGAACCATCGAGGTCCGCGCCTGCGACGGTCTCTCCACGCTCACAGAGCTCTCTTCGATCGCGGCGGTCACCCAGGTTCTCGTCGAGCACTTCTCTCATCAGCTGGATGCTGGGGAGACACTTGCGATCATGCCTCCGTGGTTCCATCGCGAGAACAAGTGGCGCGCCGCACGCTACGGGATGGATGCACGTCTGATAGTGGATGCCGTCGGCACTCAGCGTCTCGTGCGCGACCACGTCGCAGAGATGCTCACCGATCTCGCACCAGTGGCCGTCGATCTCGGCTGTTCGACCGAGTTCGCGGCGACCAAGAAGATCATCGACTCAGGCGCGAGCTACGAAAGACAGATCAGAGTCGCCGAAGCATCCGGCGGTGACCTCCGGGAAGTCGTGCAGCACCTGATCCGGGAGTTCCGGTCGGGACCCGGATCTCCCGTGATCTGATTCAGTCCTCGTCGACCCAGTCGAAGGTGCGCGTGACGGCCTTGTGCCAGCGAGCGAGGCGCCGTTCGCGCTCCTCTTCGTCGATCATCGGCTGCCACCGAACGTCTTCGCGCCACATTCCGCGCAGCTCATCGATATCTGACCAGGCACCGACCGCGAGGCCCGCCGCGTACGCCGCCCCCAGAGCGGTCGTCTCGACGATCTCGGGACGCACAACCGGAACGCCGAGCACATCCGCTTGGAACTGCATCAGCGTGTCGTTGGCGACCATTCCCCCATCGACCCGCAGCTCTTCGAGGGTTTCGCCAGTGTCTGCGGCGACGGCATCCAGCACTTCCCTGGTCTGGAACGCAACCGCTTCCAGCGCCGCACGAGCAATGTGACCCTTGTTCGCGTAGCGCGTGAGCCCCAGAATCGCGCCGCGGGCGTCCGGCCGCCAGTACGGAGCGAAAAGTCCCGAGAAAGCCGGAACGATATACACGTCGCCGTTGTCTTCCACGCTCAGCGCGAGCTTCTCTACGTCTGCCGCCTCATCGAACAGTCCGAGATTGTCGCGCAGCCACTGCACGAGTGACCCCGTCACGGCGATGGAGCCCTCCAGCGCGTAGCGGGGGGCCTCGTCGCCGAGCTGGTAGGCGACGGTGGTGATCAGCCCGTTCTCGCTGACCACGATCTCTTCACCCGTGTTGACGATGAGGAAGTTTCCGGTGCCGTAGGTGTTCTTCGAGTCACCGCGCTCGAACGCCGCCTGGCCGAACGTGGCAGCCTGCTGATCGCCGAGGATCGACGCGATCGGGGTGCCATCGAGCGCCGTGCCTCTGGCTGCGCCGTACACCTCCGATGAGGAGCGAATGCCGGGAAGCATCGCGCGCGGGATGTTGAACGCGCGCAGAAGTTCGTCGTGCCAGTCCAGCGTGCGCAGGTCCATGAGGAGGGTCCTGCTGGCGTTCGTGACATCCGTGGCGTGGACTCCACCGTCAGGGCCGCCAGTGAGGTTCCACAGCACCCAGGTATCGGGCGTTCCGAACAGCAGCTCCCCCTTCTCCGCCCGATCGCGTGCGCCATCGACGTTGTCGAGGATCCACGCGATCTTGGATGCGGAGAAATAGGTGGCCAGTGGAAGCCCGGTGATCTCGGCAAAGCGACGGATGCCGCCGTCAGCTGCGAGCTCGTCGATGAAAGGCTGCGTCCGCGTGTCCTGCCAGACGATCGCATTGTGCACTGGTTCGCCCGTGATGCGGTCCCAGACGATCGCGGTCTCCCGCTGGTTGGTGATGCCGATGGCTGCGACATCGGCCGCCGTGATGTCCGCCGCATCCAGCGCCTCATCGATCACGGCTGTCGTGTTCGACCAGATCTCGGTGGCATCGTGCTCGACCCACCCAGCGCGCGGGAATATCTGCTCGTGCTCCCGCTGACCGGTGGTGACGATCTTGCCGCTCGCGTCGAAGACGATGGCTCGGGTGCTCGTGGTGCCCTGATCGATGGCGACGATGTGCATAGGGTTGTTCTCTCCAGCCGGTGACGGCGCTGTCCGCGTGCATCCCAGCCTAGAAGACCGCGGAACGAGCGTTCGCTGCTCTGCACGAACGTGCAGAGCGGTGCTCACACCTCGATGAGCTGTTCTGCCAGGTGCTCGTCCAGAACGAGATCTGTGATGAGACGGGCCGCGATCGCGCCTCTCAAGCTCGGCAGCTTCTGCACTCCGGCGACGACGCAGATCCGGCGCGACACTCGCTGGAGCACCGAGAACGAAGGACCGGTAGCCCGCTTGTTCAGCTCGATGTCCTTCCAGCTCCCGTCCTGCCGGTAGAAGACTGTGGCCACGTCCCCGATGACCTTCTCATCACGCAGGTTTCGGTAGTCCGCGCGGTCGAGGTATCCGCCGACGTAGACGCGACTGGGCACTTCGGCGAACGGCGAGCCGAGTCCGAAGAGGGCGATATCCGCCCGTGCCTGCAGATCGAGCACTCGCCTCGTGCTGCGCTCACGCCACATCGCCTCTTTGGTGAGCGGATCATCGAAGAACGCAGGCACGGGGAACTGCTGGACCGAAGCGCTGAATGCCTGTCCGAACCGGTGGAGGATCTCGCTGGCGTAGTCGGTGCCACTAGTGAACGTGTTTCCGGCCCCGTTGAGCTGGACCACCGAGGAGTTGTGGGTCTCCTTGTTCGGCAGGTGTCTGCTGATCGCATCGAGCGTCGAGCCCCACGCGATGCCGAGGGTCATATTGGAGTCGAAGTACAGCGGCAGTTGACGAGCCGCACTCATCACCACCCGCTCGAATCGCTCCACATCTGAGAGCCCCTGCGGGATCGGCACCACGTGCGCGGCGATCCCGAAACGCGCTCGAATCGCTTCTTCCAGGCGGAGCGCCTGCCCCTGCGGCGGATGGATCCTCACCTCGACAAGCCCTGTCTCGCGCGCGTGGCTGAGCAGGCGTGACACGGATGATCGCGAGGTCCCGAGCTCTCGAGCGATGGCGTCCATCGTCATGTCCTGCAGGTAGTAGAGCTGGGCTGCACGAAGAGCCTGTGCCGTCTTCGAATCATCCTCAGCTCTGTCGATCATCATCTCTCCTTGCACGTTCGTGCAGCGTTGTTGCGCGGGTGTGCTGCTCAGATCAGGATATATGTGACGGCCCACCAAGGAGAGACGATGAGCGCTGCAACCACCCCGGCAGAACGACAGAGCGTTCGTGACGTGCGCGAGAGCGGACGCACGAGTGTGATCGTGATCGGTGGGGGCATCAACGGAATCTCCACGTTCCGTGACCTCGCAATGCAGGGTGTAGACGTTCTGCTCGTCGAGCGAGGTGACTTCGCATCCGGTGCAACAGCCGCATCCAGCCACATGATCCACGGCGGCATTCGCTATCTGGAGAACGGCGAGTTCCGTCTCGTCAAGGAGTCCGTGCAGGAGCGCAACGGTCTGCTGAAGATCGCCCCGCACTACGTCAAGCCCCTGCAGACGACGATCCCGATCTACTCGACGTTCTCGGGCATCTTTGCCGCGCCGCTGCGGTTCCTGACGCACAAGCAGGGCAAACCGCAGGAGCGCGGCGCCTTCTTGATCAAAGTCGGCCTCACGCTCTACGACACATTCTCCCGAGACGGTGGGAACGTGCCCCGCCACCGGTTCCACGGTCGTAAGAAGTCGCTTGAGCAGCTTCCGCACCTCGACCACGACATCAAGTACACGGCGACCTACTACGATGCATCGGTGCACGATCCTGAGCGCCTCGCGCTCGACGTACTCCGCGATGGCGAAGCAGCTCATGAGGGCGCTCATGCGCTCAACTACATCGAGGCTGTCGGACTCGATGCCGAGGGACTGCGCCTGCGCGATCGCGAGACGGGCAGCGAGTTCCACGTGCAAAGTGACGTCGTCGTCAACGCATCCGGACCCTGGACAGACCTCACGAACGACGCCATGGGCACCGAAACCGCGTTCATGGGCGGCACGAAGGGCTCGCACATCGTTCTCGATCACCCGGAACTCCTGGAGGCCACCGGCGGACGCGAGATCTTCTTCGAGCACTCCGATGGGCGCATCGTGCTCATCTACCCGCTCAAGGGCCGCGTGCTCGTCGGCACGACCGACCTCGAAGCCGACCCCCGCGAACCCGCGCGCTGCACGGAAGAAGAAGTGCAGTACTTCTTCGACCTCATCGCACACGTTTTCCCGAAGATCGCCGTCGAACGCTCGCAGATCGTGTACAGGTATTCCGGCATCCGCCCCCTGCCCCACCACGATGACACCGCTCCCGGTTTCGTCTCGCGCGACTACCGGATCGAACGGCGCGAGGATGCGGGCCGGCCCGCGGTCTTCAGCCTGGTCGGCGGAAAGTGGACGACCTTCCGCGCTCTCGGCGAGAACCTCACCGATCACGTGCTCGGCGAGCTCGGACGCCAGCGCGTCGTGAACACAGCTGGCGTGCGCATCGGCGGCGGCAACGGGTACCCCAAGACGCCTCGCCGCAAGCTCGAATGGCTCCGCGACAACGTGGGCGACGATGAGCGCGGACGCGTGCTTTTCACCCGCTATGGAACGCGCGCAGCGGACGTTGCCGCATTCATCAGCGAGGCCGACGACTCACCGGTTGTCGGGGACGCTCTTTCGAGCCGCGAGCTCGAATGGATGGTTGCTCACGAGAAGGTTCAGCACGTCGCGGACGTCATCTTCCGCCGCACGAGCCTCGCGTTCACGGGTGACGTAGATGCGCAGGTCGTCCGTGCGATCGCCGAGGCTCTCGCACCCCTGCTCAGCTGGGATGCGGCCACGGTCGATGCGGAGATCGAAGACACAGCAACCCAGCTGCGCGAGGCGCACGGGGTGGATGTCGCCGAGCGCGGCACCGTCACGGTGTGATCGCAGCCTCGATCACGGCGACGAATGCCCTCGTGACGCTCCGGGGTGCCAGCTGATCCCAGGCCGCGTACTCCACGCGCACCGGGCCGTCGACGAGCCGGAGTGCAACGACTGCTCCAGTCTCCCGAGCGATACCGGGTGGCAGCAGCGCGATGGCGAGGCCGGCGCTGACCAAGCTAAGAATGAGATCGGCCGAGTCTGCTTCATAGGCGACGTCGCGTGAGATGCCGAGCGATTCGAATGCGGCATCCGACTGGGCGCGGCCAGACGTGCCAGCCGGAAAATCCGCGAAGGTCTCGTCAGCCAGATCGGCCAGGCTGACTCGCCGCCGCGACGCCAGCCGGTGAGAGCCCGGGAGGACCGCCAGCAACCGCCCACGCGCGAGCTGCCGAACGGCCACCGACGCGGGAACCACGCCCTCACGCAGCCCGAGCAGAGCCACATCGATCTCGCTGCTTCGCACAGCGGCCACGAGCGCGTCGCTGTTGCCGACACGAAGCTCGACCCTCGTATGCGGGTGCGCATCATGGAAGGCGCGCAGTAGGTGCGGCACATCGACTGCTGTGACGGTGGGGATGACGCCCAACCGCAGCGTTCCTCGGACCTCGCCTGCTGCGGCGGCCGCCTCCTCCGTGGCACTGTTCACGGCGATCAGCGCTTCTCGCGCATGCGTGACGAACGCCGTACCCGCCTCTGTCAGGCGAACACTCCTGCTGGTACGAGCAAATAGACGCTGACCGATCTCACGCTCGAGCGCGGCGATCTGGTGACTCAAAGCCGACTGCGTGACGAAACACTTCGCCGCAGCTCGGGTGAAACTCTCGGTATCGGCAACCGCGACAACGTAGCGAAGCTGCTGCAGATCCATATGTACATGAAAGCACGTCATAGTTGATGTGACAAGAATGCGTTGGACTCATTGTTGTTCTGAGGAGAGCCTGGATGCATGCCGCTCCTCACGATCCTGCTCACCGCTTTCGCACCAGCCGTGTGGGGAACCACGTACATCGTCACGACCGAGCTGCTGCCCCCCGGGCATCCGCTCTTGGCGGGGCTACTGCGCTCCCTTCCTGCGGGGCTGCTGGCGATCACTATCGGGCGCAGGCTCCCCCGCGGTGACTGGTGGTGGAAAGCCTCAGTTCTCGGCTTCCTGAACATCGGCGCCTTCTTTCCCCTGCTGTTCGTCGCTGCCGAGCGCCTACCGGGCGGTGTGGCAGCAGCCGTGGGCGCCATCCAACCGCTCATCATTCTCGGCCTTGGCGCCCTCGTGGTCGGTGAGCGCATCCGCATCGCGTCTGCCATCGCCGCTTTTGCGGGCACCGCCGGTGTCGCACTGATCGTCCTCGGCCCCGCAGCGGCCCTCGACGCCGGAGGAATTCTTGCGGCGATCGGCGGCGTCATGGCAACCGCCAGCGGCATCGTGCTGACCAAGCGCTGGGGGCGCCCGCCTGGCGTCGACGCGGTCTCCTACGCGGGTTGGCAGCTCACCGCCGGTGGACTGTTTCTGCTGCCGTTCGTCATGACGTTCGAGGGGCTGCCCGGACAGCTCGACAGCGACGCCGTCCTCGGCTACGCCTGGCTCGGCATCGCCGGTGGGCTGATCGCCTACGCACTGTGGTTCCGCGGCATCCAGCGACTACCCGTGATCGTTCCCGGCCTTCTCGTACTGTTGTCGCCGATCGTCGCGACAGTACTCGGCACGATCATCGCGGGCGAGGCCTTCACCGGCATCCAGCTCATCGGCCTGGCTCTTGCGTTCGGCTCGCTTGCCGGAGGACAGTTCGCCGCTCGCGGTCGCCAACCGACGCTCGCTCCCGTCGTGGTCGCAGGGCCGCTCCGGGAGTGAGCGCCGGTCAGCTCTTGCCGAAGAGCTTCTGAATCTCGGCGAGATCGGCCTCAGTCGGGGCCGTCTGTCCGCCGAGGCCGAAGCCTGAGCCGGTCGAAGGGCTGCTGGGAAGACCCGCGTTCTCGGCGGCGCGCTTTGCCGGGTTGCCCGAGCGCGAAGCTCCCTTGGCCTTGCCCTTCTTGCCGCGCTTGGAAGAGGCTCCGGGGCGGCCCATGCCTGGCATCGCGCCCATTCCGGGGATGTTCGGAGTGCCACCACGGGCAACCGTCTTCATCATCTTGGCGGCCTGATCAAAGCGCTGCACGAGCTGGTTGACGTCGGTGACGGTCATGCCGGATCCCTTGGCGATGCGGAGGCGACGCGAGCCGTTGAGGACCTTGGGGTTCTGCCGCTCGCCTGGCGTCATCGACCGGATGATCGCCTCTGTGCGATCGATCTCCTTCTCGTCGAAGTCGTCTAGCTGCTGCTTCATCTGGCCCATTCCCGGGAGCATCCCGAGCATCTTCTTCATCGAGCCCATCTTCTTCATCTGCTGAAGCTGGCCGAGGAAGTCCTCAAGCGTGAACTGATCGGTCGCGAATTTCTCGGCGACCTTCTGTGCCTCTTCTTCGTCGAAGGCCTGCTGCGCCTGCTCGATGAGGGTGAGGATGTCACCGAGGTCGAGGATACGGCTCGCCATGCGGTCGGGGTGGAACGGCTCGAGGTCGTCGAGCCCCTCACCTGTCGAGGCGAAGATGATCGGGCGTCCGGTGACTGATGCCACGGAAAGCGCCGCACCACCGCGGGCGTCACCGTCGAGCTTCGAGAGGACGACACCTGTGAAGTCGACCCCCTCCTGGAACGCCTTGGCCGTGTTCACGGCATCCTGACCGATCATCGCGTCGATGACGAACAGGACCTCGTCCGGCTGGACCGCCTTGCGGATGTCGGATGCCTGCTTCATGAGCTCGGCATCCACGCCGAGGCGTCCTGCGGTGTCGATGATGACGACGTCGTGCTGCTGGCGGCGGGCGTGCTCGACACCGTCGCGCGACACCTTGACCGGATCTCCGACGCCGTTGCCGGGCTCTGGCGCGTAAATGGTGGCACCGGCCTGCTCTGCAACGACCTGGAGCTGGTTCACGGCGTTCGGACGCTGGAGGTCGGCTGCGACGAGAAGAGGCGTGTGACCGTCCTTCTCGAGCTGCTTCGCGAGCTTTCCGGCGAAAGTCGTCTTACCCGAGCCCTGAAGACCGGCGAGCATGATGACCGTCGGCGGAGTCTTGGCGAACTCCAGGCGGCGCTGTTCGCCACCGAGGATGCCGACGAGCTCTTCGTTGACGATCTGCACGACCTGCTGCGCCGGGTTCAGCGCCTTGTTGACCTCATCGCCGAGTGCGCGCTCGCGCACCTTCGCGGTGAAGTCCTTGACCACCGCAAGCGCGACATCGGCGTCGAGCAGTGCGCGCCGGATCTCGCGAACCGTGCCGTCGACATCAGCCGCGGTCAGTTTTCCCTTCGTGCGAAGGTTGCGGAAGGTTTCGGTCAGCCGATCGGAGAGCGTGCCAAAGGTAGCCATGGTGCTTCTGATTCTACGCGAGCGGCGCCGTAGCGCCGATCCTTTCGATCAGTCCGACCACGGTAGGTCGTAGATGCCGTGCATCGCCTCCTGCAGGAGCCCCTCGGATGTGCCGTGACCGGCACCTCGTTCGGCCCACACACGCAGTGATGAAAGCACGGCAGCCGCATGTGCGGCACCGAGAATGTCTGCTTTCACCGATGAGATCCCCACGGTCACTGCCGCAGAAGCGATAGCGGCCGCGAGTCGCGCCTGGCGCACGCCGGCTTCGCGCATCAGCTCGTCGTTGAGACCCATCGCCGTGGCATTGCGCAGCGCGAGAGCGAGCGGGTCAGGTGCGAAATCATGCACCACGCGCAACAGGATGCTCCGGACGGCACCGCCATCAGCATCCGCTCCGAGTGTCGCGAGCACAGCAAGAGCCTCACTGATCCGCGCATCCAACCCCGACCACAGCACATCGCCCTTCGATGAGAAGTAGTTGAAGAAGCTCGAGCGGCTCACTCCAGCGCGTTGCGTGATGTCCGCGACCGAGGTCGCGTCGTACCCCTGCTCCAAGAAGAGTTCACACGCGGCCTCGGCGAGCGTTTCGCGCGACGATGCGCGAGGACGTCCAGCTCGAGGCTCCGTTTTCATACTTTCACCGTACCGCGCGCGCCGATTCCTCAGCGCGGGAGTATTGTTAGACGGCATCCAACAACCCGGAAGGTGATCATGCTCGAGATTCTGAACGCGGGACTCGCCCCACTCTTCGTGCCCTACCTCGATGGGTGGGACCTGCAGCGGAGCATCCATCACGATGTGGTCGAGGGCACGCGTCCCGACACGCTGATCCTCCTCGAGCACGAGGCCGTGTACACGGCAGGAAAGCGCACGGAAGAACACGAACGGCCGCAGGATGGCACCCCGGTCATCGATGTCGACCGCGGCGGCAAGATCACTTGGCACGGGCCCGGTCAGCTCGTCGGATACCCGATCGTGCGTCTTCCTGAACCGATGGATGTCGTCGCCCACGTCCGCCATCTCGAGCGCGTGCTGATTGATGTGCTGCGTCCACTCGGCGTCGACGGTTACCAGGTTGAAGGGCGCAGCGGCGTCTGGGTACGCCGTCCGCTCAGTGAGGACAAGGTCGCCGCGATCGGCGTGCGTGTCCAGCGCGGAGTGACGATGCACGGGTTCGCGATCAACTGCGACAACACGCTGTCCGGCTTCGGGGGGATCATCCCCTGCGGAATCTCGGACGCCGGCGTCACCACTGTGAGCGAGGTCGCTGGTCGCGAGGTCTCCCCCGCTGACATCGTCGACGCCGTGTCGTCGGCATTCGTCACCGCGTATGCGGATACTGCGATGGAAGGAGTCTCGGCATGAGTGCTGCTGTTCCCGATGGCCGAAAGCTGCTGCGTCTCGAGGTCCGAAACGCCGAGACCCCGATCGAGCGCAAACCCGAATGGATCAAGACCAAGGCGAAGATGGGGCCCGAGTATCAGGCTCTGCACTCGCTCGTGAAGGACGAGGGTCTGCACACGGTCTGCCAGGAGGCCGGGTGCCCCAACATCTTCGAATGCTGGGAGGACCGCGAGGCGACCTTCCTGATCGGCGGCTCGCAGTGCACCAGGCGCTGCGACTTCTGCCAGATCGACACGGGCAAGCCCGCCGCCTATGACACCGATGAGCCCAGGCGCGTGGCAGAGAGCGTCACGCGAATGGATCTGCGCTACGCGACGGTGACCAGTGTTGCCCGTGATGATCTGCCCGACACCGGCGCGTGGCTGAATGCAGAGACCGTGCGTCAGATCCACGCGCAGAACCCCAATACCGGCGTCGAGCTGCTCGCAAACGACCACAGCGGCAACCCCGACTACCTCGGCCAGATCTTCGACGCCCGTCCCGAGGTGTTCGCGCACAACGTCGAGACGGTGCCGCGCATCTTCCGCCGCATCCGCCCCGCCTTCACCTACGAGCGCTCACTCGACGTGATCACGCAGGGGCACAACGCCGGACTCATCACCAAGTCCAACCTCATCCTCGGCATGGGCGAGTCGCCAGAGGAAGTCGTCGATGCGCTGCAGGATCTCCGTGATGCCGGATGCGACATCATCACGATCACGCAGTACCTGCGTCCGACGCCGAGGCATCTGCCAGTGGCCCGGTGGGTCAAACCTGCGGAGTTCGTCGAGTTCAAGGGGGAGGCGGAGCGCATCGGATTCCTCGGTGTGCTCGCGGGCCCCTTGGTGCGCTCGTCGTACCGCGCGGGTCGCCTGTGGGCGCAGTCGATGATCTCGAAGGGGCGCGAGATTCCGCCGCACCTCTCGCACATCGCAGCCAGCGCCGATCTCGGCTTCGCCCAGGCGGTGTGAGCTTCCCCGAGACCGCAAAACCACGCCGAGACAGCGCGTTTTCGCGTGCGTCTCGGCGTGGTTTTGCAGTTTCGCGAGAGGTCTAGTCGGCGCTCATCACCGACTGAACCATGCCGTCGGAGGAGAGATTGACGAGGAGCACTTCGTCGGTGTCCTCGGCATCGAGCGCGTACTCGAGGACAGCGAACGGCTCGGTGCCGCCGTGCTCATCGGCAAGGATCGTCATGCTCATGAGACGCAGGGACCGGATGATGTCGACGGCGTCGTCACCGCTGACGTCGACCAGCATCTCCGGAAGCTCCTCGCCATAGGTTTCCTGTTGCTGCAGGATGAACTCAGTCACTTCGCTCGCGCGGTCGTCTACTTCCGCGAGCATGCCGCGCCGCGCCGTGGCGTCCACGTCCTCAAGGCCCGAGATGAGGGCTGCGGCGATGTCGAGTGCATCCGTAGAGATATCGTCCTGGTCGGGAGCTGTGAGATCGACAGTCACCGTCTGGTCGCCGAGATCCACCGTCTCGGACCAGAAGATCGATCCATCCGGACCTGAAGACAGGAGCCCGAAGTAGTCGTGTTCGATCGCCATAACGCTATGAAACCAGTCCGATCACTGACCGACAAGGGATGCCGCGAAGATGTGCGGCGTGAAGCCGGTGAGATCGTCGATTCCCTCACCTTGGCCGAGCAGTTTGACGGGGATGCCGGTGCGCTCCTGCACGGCGAGAACGAACCCGCCCTTGGCTGAACCATCGAGCTTGGTGAGCACGAGTCCGGTGACGCCAGCGTGCTGGAGGAAGGCCTCAGCCTGCATGACGCCGTTCTGTCCGGTCGTGGCATCGAGCACGAGCAGCACTTCACTGATGGGCGCCTGCTTTTCGATGACGCGACGAATCTTGGTCAGCTCGTCCATGAGTCCGCCCTTGGTGTGCAGGCGGCCGGCGGTGTCGATGATCGCGATCTCGATGCCCTCGCGCTGCGCGAACTCGACCGTCTGATATGCGACGGAGGCCGGATCCTGTCCTTCCTGCTGCGGACGGACGATCGCTGCTCCTCCACGCTGAGCCCAGGTCGCGAGCTGATCGACTGCGGCCGCACGGAAGGTGTCGGCTGCTCCGACGACGACGCTGCGCTGGTATCCGCGCAGGAACTTCGTGAACTTGCCGATCGTCGTCGTCTTGCCCACACCGTTCACGCCGACGACGAGCACAACGGCTGGCCGCTCGGTGAGCTTCAGAGTCGTGTCGAACTTCGCAAAATGCTCTTCGAGCGTTTCGCGCAGCATCCGCTGCAGATCCTTCGGGTCAGTCGTACGGTAGCGTTCGACCTTCTCGCGCAGTTCATCGACGATTCGCTCGGAGATGTCGGGGCCGAAGTCGGCAGTGATCAGCGCCGTCTCGAGGTCTTCCCACGTTGTCTCATCGATTGTGGGTTTGACGAACATGCCGCGCAGCGCGCGACCGAGGGTCCAGGACTTCTCCGCCATGACTCCAGCCTACGGTGCGGGTAGCTTAGCCACGCAATGCGGGAGCTGCGGAGCCGACGAGGTCGTGCAGTGAGGAATCCGGCAGATACGCCCGAGTCAGTGCGATCCCCACGCGCGGGAGGTCGCCCTCATCGCGGTAGAGCAGGTGCATCGGCTCGGCGCGAGGATTGAACTTCTGCTTGAACTTGTGGAGCGAGCGGAAGCCGTAGAGCGGTTCGACCAGCTGTGCGACGCGATCAAGCACGGCGTAGATCGCGTTCGTCTCAGTGTCCTCGGTTCGCACCAGTGGAGCACCCGAGAGCGAGATGAAGGAATGCCCCTGTTCTGAGAAGTGCTGCGCCGCAGCGCCGATCAGGAACTCCATCACCGGACCGAATCCGCCATCTCTGCGGCGCATGAGATCCAGCGTCCAACCCTCGACAACACCGCCAGGGCCGTAGACCGGAAGCCACGAGGTCACACCGTGCAGGCTCCCCTCAGCATCCACCGCAATCCCGACGGCGACCTCAGGATCCATCGCGTCATCTACCGTGCCGAGAGTGAAACGCATCTCGGGCAGCCCTTTGTCGCCGGTCCACTGCTCGGAGATTGCGCGGACCTGCGCCCTGACGCTCCACGGCTCGTCTGCCAGCCGCACCATCCTGAACTCGATGTTCTCGCGCGCAGCGCGATTGATAGCGGTGCGCACCGCGCCCCAGGCCTTGCCCTTGAACTCGAGCCCTGGAAGATCGACGAGAGTGTCTTCGGCCACGACGATGGAGCGCCATCCTTGTGGCATCGCCAGACGGATCTTCTCACTCGACGAGAACGCACACGGGATATAGCCCATCTGCTGCGCCGCTGACGCATAGGCCTCGAGAGCGTCCCGTTCGTTGCCATCGGGCACGATCGGATCACCCAGCAGAATCGCGACGCCGGAGTGAGTCTGGTAGGCGATCACTCCGTCCGCGGCCTCCATATGACTGTTCCCGCGCCAGGTCGCCATCCACGACAGCGTTCCTCCGCCGGTCTCGTGAAGCGTCTCGCGCACGGCCTCTGGCGTGACGGGCGTGGTCGAGAGACGCCGGCGCGACCGGCGAAACGGAACGCGGAACGCCCCTCGTGCGATGAACATCACGATGAGCATCGCGACCCACAGCAACGTGGGCGCGATCTGCAGCCCGACAACGTCCCATGCGGAACCGATCCGACCGCCGCTCAGCAGCACAGGGATCAGGGCGAACGAGATCACTGCGGTGACGAGGTTGAAGATTGCGAGGACGACAGTTGCTAGCCACGCGATCCGGTACCCGATTCGCACTCCGTTCGCGATGAATGCGATCACCACGACGTCCAGAGCCACGTCGAAGAACGAATAGACCGGCGCGTTCTCCCCCAGCGGGCCATCAAAAGGAACCGCGAGATCGATGATCTGAATCGCGCCGATCGCGATCAGACCGGCAAAGGCGAGGAGGCGCCATTCGCGCTCAGTCGGTCGCCCCTCGGGGTGGCGGAACGCGGGAAGCATGCCGCTGACCACAAGGGCTGCAGTCATGGCGACGGCGTGCTCGAGGTCATAGAGCTGCCCGAGGTAGAGCACCGAGATCGTCACCCACAGCACGATCGCAATGCGTGCGCGCAGACGCCAGGGCGACGGCAGAGTGGCGATCGCGAACACCAGGGCGGTCATGGCGCCGCACGAAGGGCCGACGTCCAGTGCCTGCGACAGCCGATCCGACCAGCGCCAATCGACAGGCGTGAACAGAGCGAGAATCCCCGCGGCTCCCAGCACGCCGACGAGATGTCCGACGATGACGAGGCCGATGGTGCGCAGCGAGCCGAACTGCCATTCCGCCCAGCCGATCCCACCGAGGATCAGTGGAAGAAGCGTCAGGTAGGCGAACGGTGGATCCGCGAAGAGCGGCGAAGTGAACAGGGTCCACCAGCGTCCCTCGGCGAACGAGGGCAACCCTGTGGCGACCATCTCGAACCAGGGCTTGTCGTGCGCCGCCGACCACAGCGAGCCCGTGATCACGCCGATCAGCAGGAACACGAACGTAAAGGCGAGTGTGAAGGGCATCCGGCGCACACCCTGGAGCACGAAGGTCATGCGCCTCAGCATATTGGTGTGCGGATGTCGCACAGAAGGTCAGCTTGCCGCGCGATCTCCGACGCGCTGCCCGACCACCGCAGAGACACCATCCTGCCGCATCGATACCCCGTACAGGGCGTCGGCAATCTCCATCGTGCGCTTCTGGTGCGTGATCACCAGAAGCTGCGAGCTCTCCCTGAGCTGTTCGAACACGGTCAGCAGGCGCCCGAGGTTCGCGTCGTCGAGAGCGGCCTCCACCTCATCGAGGATGTAGAAGGGGCTCGGGCGAGCCTTGAAGATCGCCACGAGCAGAGCCACCGCAGCAAGCGAGCGCTCCCCACCGGAAAGCAGGGAGAGCCGCTCGATCTTCTTGCCGACCGGGCGAACCGCCACCTCGATTCCCGTGGTGAGCATGTTCTCCGGATCGGTCAGAGAGATGCTCCCTGTACCGCCAGGGAACAGCAGCGGAAAGACCTCAGTGAACGCCTGCCGAGTGTCTTCGAACGCGCTCGCGAAGATCGTCTGCATGCGCTCATCGAGATCCGCGATGATCGTGAGCAGATCCTGGCGGGTCTGGGTCAGGTCAGCGAGTTGTTCGGTGAGGAATGCGTGCCGCTGCTCGAGCGCTGCGAACTCCTCCAGGGCCAGAGGATTCACCCGTCCGAGCTGTGTCAGCTTGCGCTGGGATTCAGCGAGGCGCCGCTCCTGCACTCTCCGGTCGTACGGGATCGCCGTGGAGTCGATGCCGTCAATGGACTCAGGATCGACCTCAGCAAGCGGATCACGGGGAACAGGCTGTTCCGGTCCATATTCCGCAACGAGAATATCTTCGTCGAGTGCGAGTTCTGAGGATACTCGTTCCAACAGACTCGTGAGGTGCAGCTTCTTCTCGTGGATCTGCAGTTCAAGACCGTGCACACTCTCCGTGAGGCCAGCAAGACGTTCACGCAGGGAACCCTCTTGCACGCGCAGCGCAGTGAGCTCCTCGTTCTGCGCGGAACGCGCGCTCTCCGCTTCAGTCAGCGCCAGTCGCGCTTCGGCGGTCGAGCGGTCCAGGGAATCGAGGATCCGAGGAAGCTCAGACGCGACGCCGGAAGCCGCTTCACGCTGCGCGCGGCGGATGACCGCACGACGCGCGGCTTCGGCCGCGGCATCCCGCTCCTGCTCGCGCTGGCGTTCAAGGCTCGCGACACGCGCCTGGGCCGCGCGCACGCGTTCACGCAACGTCTCGATCTCGAGTCTTGCGCGCACCTCGCCTTCACGAGCTGCTTCAAGCGCTTCGAGGAGGCCGTCTCGAGCGGATGCATCGAGCACCGGACGCGGCTTGGTCTCTGCGGCTTCGAGTTCTCCCTGCGCGGCTGCTGCCGCAGCCTCAGCATCTGTCACGGCGCTCTGCGCCTGCGAAAGCCCGGATTCCAGGCGCTCGCACTCGGCGACTGCCGACTCGTGCCGAACGGTGACCCGATTCAACTGCTCGGCATGCGTCGCGAGAGCGGCGTCGTGCTCACGCAGTGCGCGCAGCGCATCCTTCGCTCGCTGACGCGTCGCATTCACTCGTTCTGAAGCATCCGTCCGTGCTTCGCGCATCGAGTCGACGATCACCCGCACTTCGGTGAGGCGTTCCTGCGCAGCATCCCGCTCAGCTGTCAGCTCGAGGCGCGACCGTTCTCCACCAGACCTCGTGCGAAGGGTCTGAGCGGTGATCACGTCGCCACCGATCGTGACGATCGTCACCGCGCTGTCACCCAGCGCGTCCAGAGCTGCACGAGCATTCCGTGCCGCATCGAGGTCGTCAGCGACGAGCACGTGTGCGAGCACGCCGAGCACGCCCGTGGGCGCGGTGACCACCGAGGCCGCCGGGGTGACGCCTGCCAATGCGGGGAGCTGAACGGCCCCCGCCATGGCGTCCGCCATGACGAAATCGACCACGCCGCGCCGGTCTGCCACTGCCGACGCAGCAAGCGCGAACGCCGCCTCTGCATCGTCGACGAGTACGCCTTCAGCCAGCGGTCCGAGTACTGCCGCGATCGCTGCCTCGTACCCCGCGGTGACCTGCACGGCGT
Organism: Microbacterium zouquanmingi; assembly: GCF_052266695.1. Classification (NCBI taxonomy): domain Bacteria; kingdom Bacillati; phylum Actinomycetota; class Actinomycetes; order Micrococcales; family Microbacteriaceae; genus Microbacterium; species Microbacterium zouquanmingi. The sequence continues at coordinate 309,531 of NZ_JBQPQZ010000002.1, read as the reverse complement.
CTCCGACGAGCCCTCGAACACCGGGGGCGCCGCTCTTGACGACTTCGGCGGCTCCTCCAGAGAGCGACAGAGCGCTGCTGAGCGCCGCCGCCTTCGCCGTCAGGGACCCTGCTTCGCGCTCGGCGGCGTGCAATCGTTCGCGCAGCTCCTCGAGCGCTGCTTCAGCCGCTGTCGCATCGCGCTGAGCATTGTCGTACGCTGCCGCATGCTCGGCGGCACTTCCCTCGGGGGCTTGCGCGTCGTCGATCTGCTCCAGCGCTTCGGCTGCCTCACGGCGTCGTTCGTTCGCCGCCTCAAGCGCGCTCGCCTGGCGCTGCACAGCACCGCGCACAGCGGCGAGAGCGGATGCCGCGGCTTCTGCCGTACCCCGCAACGCTGTCAGATGCATGTCGTGTTCGGAGACGAGAGCGCTCTGCTCGGCGATGTCGACATCGAGCGTGTCGAGCTCTGCACGCGCATTGACCACTTCACGGCTGGCGGCGGACGCGGCATCCTGTGCCTCACCGAGCCCGGCAGAGATCGTGGTGATCTCGTCCTTGGCCTCATCGATCGTCGCCTGCGTGACCGTGACGGAAGCGACGGCCGCGTCGTCCTCTTCTGAGCCGAGAAGTGCGAGACGCTGATTGGCGAGAGTGTAGAGCGACCGCATGCGCTCCTGGACCTGCTCAAGGCCGAATGCGACTCCACGAGCCTCGTCGACTGCCGCCGAATTCTGATCAGCCTCGAGCTTTGCAATCGCGGTCCGCACGGCATCCGCCTGCTCCGTGATCACAAGACGCTCGGTGTGACGCTCCTGCTCCGTACGGGCATGGTCGGCAAGCGACGTCCGCAGCGCCACCACATCGTCGGCGAAGATGCGTGCCTTCGCGTCTCGCACGACGGCAGCGATCGTCTGGGCCTCGCGGGCGATCTCCGCCTGGCGTCCGAGCGGCTTGAGCTGGCGCCTGATCTCACCGGCGAGGTCGCTGAGGCGCGTGAGATTGGCCTCCATCGCATCGAGCTTCCGGAGCGTCTTCTCCTTGCGGCGTCGGTGCTTGAGGATACCGGCTGCCTCTTCGATGAATCCGCGACGGTCCTCCGGTGAAGCCTGAAGCACGGTATCCAGGCGTCCCTGCCCGACGATGACGTGCATCTCGCGACCAAGACCGGAGTCACTCAGCAGCTCCTGCACATCGAGAAGTCTGCAACTGGAGCCATTGATGGCATACTCACTCGAGCCGTTGCGGAAGAGTGTGCGGCTGATCGTGACTTCTGCGAACTCGATCGGCAGCGCGCCATCACTGTTATCGATCGTCAGCTGGACCTCTGCGCGACCGAGCGGGCCGCGCGTGGACGTACCGGCGAAGATGACGTCTTCCATCTTGCCGCCGCGAAGCGTCTTCGCTCCCTGCTCACCCATCACCCAGGCGAGCGCATCGACGACGTTCGACTTGCCGGAGCCGTTGGGTCCGACGATGCAGGTCACGCCCGGTTCGAAGACGAACGAAGTGGGCTGTGCGAACGATTTGAAGCCCTTGAGCGTCAAGCTCTTCAGATGCATGCGCGCACCGTCCGTCCGGGGAGAATCACGCCGCCACGCTACCGGAATCACACCGTGATCCCGGCATCCCGCGCGGTGACTGGGTGGATCTGCGCACGATGCGACACGCCGATGAACAAACAAATCCTTGACGTCTGCTGTGAAGATCCACTAACTTTGCAAGCCGGATCGCTCACGAAAGGAGGACCTCATGATTACCGCAACTGTCAAGGCATCAGCCATCGGCTTCGATGCGAAGCGTTCAGCGCATGATTCGTCCTCCGCCTTCGGCGTCCGACGTAGCGCGCTCTCGTAGAGCCTCTGCCGGAGATCTCCTCCTCTCGAGCCTGATCTCCGCCGGTTCCCGCCGCTCCCGCATCGGTCGATGACTTCGACCCTCTGCATCCCACCTCAGGTGACGTCTCCACTCTTTGAGACCTCTCGTCCGCGCTCCGGCCGTCCCCGGATCTCGCGCTTCCTTCCCCCAGAAAAGTTCGATAAGAAACGAGCACTCTCGTGAGTACTGAAGCACTGCTTCGCAACACCATCCACCCACCATGTAGCCAGGAACAGGAGACTCTTGAGATCACTGTTCCCGCAGACCGAAAACAACTGAACATCGCCGACCGGCTTTCGCTGCGGCTCGGACTCTGGCTGATGCTGCGCACGCAGCGCTCAGCCCGCAACCGCCGCACGATGATGAGTCGTGAAGAGGCAGCTCGGCTCCTCGACGCCCAGCGCCCAGGGGGAATCACCCACTTCACCGAGCGCGAAAAGGTGGCGATCCTCACCTACGACATGCAGCGCCACATGCTCTGAATGGGAGGCACTGTCATGACTATTCACCTCACCGAATCGGCCACACTGCATCCGCTCCTGCTTCCCGCAGGGGCGGATGCGGCGCCCACCGATGAGATCCGCGCGTACGCGGACGTACGCAACCGGTCCCTTCTCGAGACGACCGGTCGTGACGATGACGCCCTGTCTGCCGCAGCGCTTCTGCCCGTGCTCTACAGCAGTCGCGCGTCGCGAAAGCGGCAGTGGTTCGTTATGGATGCCGGCGAGATGGTCGGATGCATGGCCGTGGACATGCTGCAGGATGCATCCGCGGACACCGCCATCGCCGTCATCGCTCTGCTGCGCTCGCACTGGCGCCAGGGCATCGGCACGGCTGCCCTCGCGGTGCTGGAAACCGAACTCCGCGCCGCAGGCGTGCGGGCGCTTCTCGGCTGGGCCGAGCATCACGGCGACCAGACGAACTCGCTTCACTCACCAACCGGTTTCGGAGCGGTTCCGCGGGACGCAACCGCAGAGTTCCTGGAGAATCGCGGCTTCGCCCTGGAACAGGTCGAGCGCGCGAGCGAACTCGTCTGGTCAGCGGAAACGCACACGCGATTGACTCGATCTCTCAACGTTGCCCAGGAGCACGCGCGCGACTACCGGGTCGTCCAGTGGGTTCTGCCCACACCTCCCGAGTTCGTCGACGGCTATGCCTGGATGAAGTCGCGCATGTCTACCGATGTGCCTGATGCAGAACTTGGGATTCCTGAAGAGGTCTGGGACGCCGAACGTGTCGCTGAGCTCGAGCAGCGGCAGGCTGCGAAGGGATTCACCATTCAGGTGACTGCGGCTGAGCACATCGCGGGCGGCGAGCTGTGCGCGTTCAACGAACTCGCCATCAACCTCTGCGAACCGGCCGGGACGACACACCAGTACGACACTCTCGTGCTGGCCGGTCATCGCGGGCATCGCCTCGGGACGCTCGTGAAGACCGCGGGACTCCTCCGCTGGCATGACCGTTACCCTCAGTCACCGCGCGTGATCACGTACAACGCGGAAGAGAATCGTCCGATGCTAAGCATCAACGAGACGATCGGATTCGCGCCCATGTCGTATGAGGGCGCATGGAAGAAGGACCTCACATGAGTGACATCGTCATCACCCCGATGGTGGTGCCCTCCCACCTGGATACACCAGAGGCACATGAGTTGCGCGCGATGGTGCGTCTCGGGAATGAAATGGCGAGGAAGGATGCCGGGATCGATGACCTCGACGAGACCGTCGCGGAATCCCTGCCATCCTGGCTGGATCAGACCGACCAACTCCGCGCGGGTTTCATCGCCCGACGAGGTGATGAGATCGTCGGTGCGGCTGAGCTCTCCACGTCCACCGCCGCCGGCACGCTTGCTGCAGATCTCGCTCTGATGGTGCCGGCCGCCGAGTTCCCAGGGGGTACCGCTCAGGTGCTGCTCGATCGCCTCGAACACGAGGCCGCATCCCTGGGACGCTCAGTGCTGCAGACGTGGACCCTGCACCCGGCACGCCACTCCGGAGGGACTCTCACCCCTGCAACGGGCTGGGGCTCTGTCTCTTCGACGCCGATGTCAGACCTGCTCATCGCGCGCGGCTACGCCCTCGAGCAGGTCGAGCGGAACAGCGTGCTGCCATTGCAGGGGCCGCTCGAGGATGTGTGTGCCCGTCTCGAAGAGGCCAGCGCCTATGCTGGGCCCGACTACCGCGTTGTTTCCTGGAGTCTGCCGACACCACCGCCGTTTCGCACCGGGTATGCGCACCTGATCGCCAGCATGATCACCAACATTCCGACCGGTGATCTGGTCACGCAGGAAGAGCAATGGGATGAAGACAAGCTCGTGCGTCACGACGAGCGGATCATGGCCGCCGGACAGACGCTGTCGATCGTTGCCGTTGTGCATGAGCCATCAGGACAGATGGTCGCGTTCAATGAATTGGCCGTCGGTGAAGACCGCGCAGGTGTCACCCAGCAGTGGGGCACGCTCGTCCTGGGTGAGCATCGGGGCAAGCGGCTCGGCACGATCGTGAAGTGCGCGAACCTTCTGCGCTGGCGGGAGATTGCACCGGATTCGCCGAAGGTGACGACGTTCAACGCCGAGGAGAACAGACCGATGCTCGGTATCAACGAAGCAATCGGGTTCGTGCCAGCATCCTACGCGGGAGGGTGGCAGAAGAAGCTTCGTTGAGATCATCCGAGCGATGTATGCGGTGGCGACTCCAGGCTGACGACACGACCAATCCTGCTCGCGAGGCTGGAAGCATGAATTCTTCCGTCATCGAAGCGAAGTCCCTGACCAAGGCATTCGGCACCACGACTGCACTAGCCGGTGTGGACCTCACGGTGCAGCGCGGCGAGTCCGTCGCGATCATGGGCGCGTCCGGATCCGGCAAGACGACGCTGCTGCACGTTCTTGCGGGAATCACCGCGCCGGATGCTGGTCGAGTGCTGTTCTCCCCGGTCACCGGGCCTGCCGCGGATGTCACCACGATGAATGAGCGTGACCGTTCGCGATTGCGACGAGAGTCCTTCGGGTTCGTCTTCCAGCAGGGGCTACTGATTCCTGAGCTCACGGCGATCGAGAACATCGCCCTCGCTCTGATGATCAACGCGACACCGCGTCGGACAGCCATCGAGCGTGCGGCGGGGTGGATGGCATCACTCGGTCTCGCGGGGTTCGAGGATCGCCGAATCGGCGAGCTATCCGGTGGACAGGCACAGCGCGTCGCAATCGCACGCTCACAGGTGACCGGTGCGGAACTCGTCTTCGCAGACGAACCCACTGGTGCTCTGGACAGTCAGACCTCGGCAGACGTGATGAGCGCGCTCCTGTGGTCGACGACGGGTCAGGGCCGCACGCTGATCGTGGTGACCCATGATGCCGATGTCGCATCTCGCTGCTCGCGCACCGTCCACGTGCGCGATGGACGCATCACCGCAGCTGCCGGAGCGCAGGCATGAACGCCCGTGTTCTGGCTCTGCTCCTGCGTCCCGGTCCTGGCCAAGGCGGCATCATCGCGCTTCCGATGATCGCCTTCGCGTTGGTGACCGCAATCGTGCTGGTCGTCATGGGCGGCGCCCAGGCGTTCTGGAGCTGGACTGATCCGGAAGCCAGCATCTACCACGCACTCGCGGCCATCGCCCTGGTGCTGCTGGTCGTGCCATTGGTCAGCCTCGGCGGTGCGGCGGCACGGTTGTCTGCACGACGCCGTGACGAGCGGCTGTCGACCCTGCGCCTGATGGGTGTTTCTCCTGGCGGCGTCATCACTGCCACGGTTGTGGAATCGACGCTCCTCGCTGCGGCGGGTGCGCTCGCGGGAATCGTCCTCTACATCGCGTGCGTCCCGCTGCTCGGTCTCATCACTTTCCGCGGGACACCCCTGGGGCTCACCGCCGTGTTGCTGTCGCCGCTCGCCATCGCCGGAATCGCTGCGTGCATGATCGCTCTGGCCGGGGTGAGCGCGGTGATCGGCCTGAGGCTGGTCGTGATCTCGCCGCTCGGCGTGCGAACGCGTGCTGCAGTGCCGCGAGTGCATTGGATGCGTGCCGTCGGCGCGATCGCTGTCATCGCGCTCGCCTTTGCGACCATGATGTGGTTCCCCGGTACGACAGGCGTCGTCGTCACGATCATCGTCGTGGCAGGGATGTTCGCCGCAGCGCTTGCGGTGCTGAACCTGGTCGGGCCTTGGGCTCTGAAAGCGCATGCCCGACGTGGACTGCGACGCGCGGAACAGCCGAGTCGATTGCTCGCCATGCGCTTCATCCTCGAATCTCCCAAGGCCGCCTGGCGCCAGGTGAGCGGAGTGGCGATGGCCAGCTTCATGGCCGTCTTCGCGGGCGCGGGCGTTGCCATGGTCGACACAGCATCTGCTGCGGCTGCCGATGATGCGACCCTCGTACTGATCGGTGACATCCGCACCGGGCTCATCATTACGCTCGTCGCCTCGTTCGTCATGGTCGCTGTCTCAGTCGGAGTCAATCAAGCATCCGCGATCATCGATCAGGGGGAACTGCACCGCAGCCTGCACTTCTTCGGAGTGCCTCTCGAGGTCGTCGATTCCGCACGCACCCGCGCTGTCATGGCGCCTCTGCTGGTCACAGCGATCTGCTCGGCATTGTGCGCGGCTGTTCTGGTGCTGCCGCTGATCGGCCTCGCGCTGATCGTGCAGCCCCTCTCGATCGTGACGATCCTCGCGGTACTCGTCTCCGGGGTGGGCATCGTGTGGCTGAGCACCCGTCTCACTCGTCCGCTGCTGGCTCGCGCCTTTGCGCCTGCGTGATGATCGCCGTCTTATCTGCCGTCGACGATCGACATGAGGCCTGCGAAGGCGAAGATCGCGGGTACCGCGTACAGAAACACGAGCGTTGCGGCCCATCCGGTTGCACCGAGTATCCACCAGATGCCGGTGCGCCGATCTCGCAGATCAAGCCGAGTGCCATCGCTTGCAATACGACCTGTGGGCATCATCTCCACGGCGTATGGCGTGTCCTGTTCAGGAATGCGTTCGTCGCGGTAGCCCGAGGCGTTGCGCACGAACGGTTTCGCCGCTCCCTCAATGACTTCTGCGACCACTTTCCACGGCTCGGGGTTCGCGAAGTCGGCGGCTGACGACCGGAAGAAGACCATTCGATCTGCGATCGTCTCCATGCTGAACGCCGGCGCGTGATCGATCAAGGCCGCCATCACATCCGGTGGGAGCAGGAACAGAGCATCCCGCTCGTAACCCGCTGGCACGAAAAGTCGGAACCAGCGGTCGAAATCGCCCTCCAGCGAGAGTGTCTGGTAACCGCTGATATGCACGGGCAGCATGCGCGCGAGGCTCTTGCCCGCTTGTGATTCGAGCAGCATGTGCGGAAGCGGTGCGTGCAGGTGGAGCGCGATGTACTGCCAAGATCCAGACCGCGATCGGCTCCGATACCGAATATTGCCGAACTCGATACCATCCGCGACGAAACGCGCAGATGAGTGGATGCGATCTTCCGCGGTGATGAGCGAGGCGAAAGCAGCACCTCCCCCCGACTGAGGCTCGAACCCGTTTGAGAGCGCGGTGAGCTCCTGACGCCACGCCCGAATCCGCATCCGCGGCGATGGCGGCCTTGCCGACCATCTGTGCAGCCAGACGGCGAAGACGATCCACGCCACGAGAATGGCGCTGCAGATCGTGATGTCCCCGACGTCCCGCGCTTCGATGCGGTTGTCCTGCAGTGTGTCGATGCGGACCCCGAGAACCATCAACACGATGCAGAGATACCAGAGCATCAGACAATCGTTGATGTCCGAGAGCACTCGGCGTTTCGTCGGCACCCACCGAGGGCGTGAGCTGATCCTGCGCCGCTGCATCGCCTCCGCGACTTCGCGATCAGGAGCCGAAAGCCAGTACAGATCCACCAGTCGTCCCCCGCTTTTGTTCAGATCTCAGGCTATCTGGACTTGCGCTGGCACCGCGGGCAGAAGTGCGACGACCGGTTCATGAAGGCATCCCGGCGGATCTCGCCCCCGCAGCGCGGACAGGCTTGCCCGCCTCGTCCATAAGCGTTCAGCGAGTGGGCGAAGTACCCCGCCTCGCCGTTGACGTTCACGTACTGGGCATCGAAGCTCGTCCCGCCCTCGGCGAGAGCCCTCTCAAGCACCAGTCGCACTTCTGTAAGAAGGCGGTCAACTGCAGCACCCGTCAATGTGCGCCCGTGTGACTCAGGGTGGATGCGCGCAGCCCAGAGCGATTCGTCAGCGTAGATGTTTCCGATTCCGCTGACGACGGTCTGATCCAGCAGAATCCTCTTGACCGCGCTCGCCCGACGTCGCACGGCGCCGATGAAGACATCGTCGTCGAACGCGGCATCCAGTGGGTCGCGCGCGATATGCCGTACTTGTGTCGGAATCAGATCGCTGCCGTCGGCAGCGAGCTCATCGACTGCCAGCGAACCGAACGTGCGCTGGTCTGCGAAAACAACGGCGAAGTCGCCATGCTGTGGATGCTGAATGCCGATGCGGATGCGTTCATGACGCTCAGTGGGAGCCTCGGGAGTGCGCAGCAGCATCTGACCGCTCATCCCCAGATGGGCAGTGAGCGCGTGAGTCTCCCCTGCCATGGGAAGCCACAAGAATTTGCCGCGTCTGGATGCGCCGACAATCGATGCGCCCTCCAGACGGGCGGCGAAGTCCGCCGCTCCTGCGGGATGCCGCGTGAGCGCTCGCTCATCGAATACCGAGACGCTCGTAATCGTCGCGCCGATGACTGCGGGAGCGAGGCCTGCGCGGACGACCTCGACTTCGGGAAGCTCAGGCACGCTCGCTGAGTGCGCGCCACACGTTGAGGGCACCCGCCATCTCGGCGGTCTTCTTGCTCGTGCCCTCACCGCTCATGCTGACGTCGCCGACCGTGACGATCGCCGTGAAACGGCGATCGTGGTCTGGGCCTGTAGCCGACACGGAGTACGTGGGAGGTGCGGCGCCGATGCGGGCAGCGAGCTCCTGCAGGCTCGTCTTCGGATCCATCGCGGCACCATAGCGTTCTGGATCGTCGAGCAGAGGCTCGGTCAATCGCAGCACGAGTTCGGTCGCAGCATCCTGACCTGCGGAGAGGTAGGTGGCGCCGAACACCGCTTCCATGGTGTCGGCCAGGATCGAGTCCTTGTCGCGCCCACCGGTGCGTTCTTCACCACGGCCGAGCAGAAGGTGCTCACCGAGCCCGATGGCTCGCGCAACCTCGGCGAGGGCAACGGTCGAGACGACGCTCGCGCGCCGTTTGGCAAGCTGCCCCTCATCGATGTCGGGGTGAGTGACGAACAGCATGACGGTGACGGCTTGGCCGAGCACAGAGTCGCCGAGGAACTCCAGGCGCTCGTTGTGCGGGATGCCGCCGTGCTCGTATGCGTACGAACGGTGGGTCAACGCTAACGCAAGCAGCTCAGGGTCGATATCGACCCTGAGCTTCGCTGCGAGACTCGCCGTCCCTTGCGGGACCTCTGTCACGATCGTGAGACCGTGATCAGACGTCTGCGACCTTGCGGCCCTTGTACTCGAGGAACAGCTCGGTGCCCTGCGAGTCGGTGACGACCTTCGCCTGGTGCGGACGGCTGTAGACGGTCTTGCCGTTCTCAACGGTCTTGACGAGAGCAATCGGCTCCGCCTTCCACTGCGCGCGACGCGAGCGGGTGTTGGAACGGGAAACCTTGCGCTTCGGGGGGTTACCAGCCATGGCTAACTCTCTTCTGTGTTCTCGGGACCGCGGCTCTCTGCCGCACTCCCCTGGTCTGCGATCTGTCGGAGCGCACTCCATCGAGGATCGATGGGAGCGTCATCCTCTACCCTGGTGCTTCCGGTCAGCCGCTCACCCGTGTTCGGGTCAAGCCCGGGGCAGTCCGGCTGACACACCGGCTGAAATGGAAGCGACAAAACTGCCGCTTCCCTGACAAGAGTTTCAAGATCCACGTGGTCGTCTTGAACCTCGAAGTCAGTTTCTTCCTCACCAGGATACGCGAAAAGCTCCTGGAACTCGACTTCGACAGGCTCGGCGATGTGTTTGAGGCATCTTCCGCAGACGCCCTTGTACTCAGCCTCCGCTGTTCCGGAGACGAGAATGCCCTCGTGGACGGACTCCACCCGGACTTCCAGGTCAAGATCGGTGCCCGCCTCGAAGGAGACGATCCCCTCTCCCCACTGGTCTGGGAGGGCAACGGAGAACTGATGCTCACGCATCTCACCGGGTCGTCGGACGATATCGCGCACGGGCACCACGAAGGGGCCGTTAAGTCGAGTCTTCACGCTTCAATGCTACCGGCGGGACTTTCTCCAGGCTCAGTATCCGCTGACCGTGCGCTCAGAGTCCGCGTGCACCTGTGTCGAGGAAGGCTGCGACGGCGCGGGGAACGAAGGGCGAGATGTCGCCGCCGAGACCGGCGACCTGGCGGACGAGTGAGCTGGACACCATCGCGTGCGAGGGATCCGGCAGCAGGAACACCGTCTCGATATCAGCGAGGTGGCGGTTGACGATCGCCATCGGCGATTCATAGGCGACGTCGATCTGAGAGCGGATGCCCTTGACCAGCACCCCTGCGTTGACGTCGCGAGCGTAGTCGACGAGGAGACCCATGCTCCAGGAGCCGATCACGATGTTCCCCGGCATCCCATCTTCAGCAATGGACTGCTCAAGCAGCGAGAGTCGCTGAGCGATGGGCAGCATCGCTTCTTTGCCCGGGTTGTGCACGACCAGCACGTGCAGTTCGTCGTAGAGCTTCGCCGCTCGCCGGATCACATCGAGATGACCGAGGGTCGGCGGGTCGAAGGAACCAGGGACGACGGCGATCCGACTGCTCATGATCTCACCCTATTGCACGTCGAGTGACTAGTTCTTGGCAAGAGCCGCACGATCCTCCTCGGTGACCCGGCGTGCGATCACGTCGCGGAGCCCAGCGTGCTCGGCGAGACTCGGATCCGTCTCGAGAATCTTCTCCGCAAGCTCACGTGCACGGGCGATGAGTTTGGAGTCCTTCACCACGCGCAGCAGCCGCAGCGAGGAGCGCACGCCCGATTGCGTCGAACCGAGCACATCACCCTCGCCGCGCAGCTCGAGATCAACCTCGGCGAGGGCGAATCCGTCGAGCGTCGCGGCTACGGCCTCGACACGCTCACGCGCGAGTGAGCCCTCTTCGGCTTCGGTGACAAGCAGGCACAGGCCCGGGATGGAGCCTCGACCGACGCGTCCACGCAGCTGATGGAGCTGCGAGACACCGAACCGATCCGCATCCAGGATGATCATCGTCGACGCGTTGGGAACATCAACCCCGACCTCGATGACAGTGGTCGCGATCAGCACATCGATCTCGCCGCGCGCGAATGCCTGCATGACGGCATCCTTCTGATCCGATGGCATCTTGCCGTGCAGCACCGCGCGTCGCAGCTTTCCGACTGTCGGGTGCGTCTGGAGCGCTTCATCGAGCTGGACCACCCCCCACTGCGGACCTGTCGCGCCCTCTTCAGTCGGAAGCAGCGCCGCGCCTTCTTCACCGGCGGCATCCGTCTTCTTGGTCGTATCGATCGCCGCGCAGACCGCGAAGACCTGGTGCCCCTGCGCGACTTCCTCCGCCGCACGATCCCACACCCGTTGGAACCATCCCGGATGCTCGGCCAGAGGCGCCACGAAGGATTGGATGCCTGCTCGCCCCGCCGGCATCGTGCGGATCACCGAAGTGTCGAGGTCGCCGAAGACTGTCATCGCCACGGTGCGCGGGATAGGCGTCGCTGTCAGCACGAGCGCGTGCGGACTGGTGCCCTTCGCGCGCAGTGCTTCGCGCTGTTCGACGCCGAACCTGTGCTGTTCATCGACGACCACGAGCCCGAGTTCGGCGAACGTCGTCTTCTCTCCCAGCAGCGCATGTGTGCCGACCACGATCAGCGCTTGACCGGAGGCGACGCGCAACGCCGCCTTGCGGCGCTCAGCAGCCGGCATCTGACCGGTGAGCAGGGTCGGCATCAGCTCTGGCGCGAGCTTCGGCCCCAGCATCTTGGTGATCGAGCGCAGGTGCTGACCTGCGAGGACCTCGGTAGGTGCGATCAGCGCCGACTGCCCACCGGACTCGGCGACCTGCAGCATCGCGCGCAGGGCGACCAGGGTCTTTCCTGATCCGACCTCGCCTTGAACGAGCCGGTTCATCGGCCGTTCGCCGGTCAGATCCGAAGCGACCTCCCCTCCCACCGACTGCTGATCCGGGGTGAGTGTGTACGGCAGTGTCGCGTCAAAACGCTCGAGCAGTCCTCCCGCCGCAGCTCGGCGCGACTTCGCCGTCAACGCGCGCACTGCTTCGCGCTGTTGAAGCAGCGCTGTCTGCAGCACCAGGGCCTCATGCATCCGCAGCGTGCGCACGGCGGGGTCGATGTCGTTCTTCGTCTGCGGCCGGTGCACCTGGATCAGCGCGGTACGCGCATCCAGCAGCTTCTCCTTCGCCCGGATCTCCTGCGGTACGGGGTCTGGCACGACGCTCAGCTTCGGCAGCAGGCTTTCGATGAGCTCGCGGAACTGCTGACTGGAGACCGCAGAGGTCGCGGGATAGATCGGCAGCGGGCGGCTGGCCTGGTCTTCCGCTTTGGCCTGCGCACTCTCTGCATCGTCGAAGAGCTCGTACTGCGGGTGAGCGAACTGGATCACGTCGCGGTACTCGCCCACCTTGCCGGAGAACATTCCTCGGCGGCCGCGATAGAGCTCGCCCGCACGCCACTCCGCCTGACGTAGGTTCTTCGCGAAGAAAGTGAGCGACACTCGCCCTTGACCATCGCTGATGATGACGTCCGTCATCGCTCCTGAGCGGTTACGCATCCCCCGAGCCGACGACGACAGAACCTCGGCGACGATCGTCACCGTCTCGCCCACCGGCAGATTGCTGATCGGCGTCAGCTCGGCCGGATCCGCATAGCGGCGCGGATAGTGTGCGAGCATCTCGCCGACCGTCTGCATGCCGAAAGCCCGATCGAGCTTCTTCGCCGCAGTCACCCCGACAGCATCGGTCAGTGGCGAGTCGAGCGAGAAGGTCATGCCTGAAGTCTAGATAATGCCCCGGACAGTCTTAGGCTGATGGAGTGACGAGGATCATCGCAGGCGACGCGCGCGGACTCCGGCTGGATGTTCCCGGCAGCGGTACGCGCCCCACCAGCGACCGTGTGCGAGAGTCGCTCTTCGGAGCCCTCGAATCCGCCGGTGTCATCGAAGGCTCACGAGTGCTCGACCTCTACGCCGGTTCTGGCGCACTGGGTCTCGAAGCTCTCAGTCGGGGCGCCGCAGCTGTCGATCTCGTCGAGAAGTCTCGACCGGCGGCGGTGATCGTCAGGCGAAACGTGGCGACCGTGTCCAAGGCTCTTGGCGCCTCGGCATCCGCGGCTCCCCCCGCGCGCGCACACGAAAGCGCTGTCCAGGCCTTCCTCAAACGTGCAACAGGGCCGTGGGACCTCGTCTTCACCGATCCGCCGTACGACCTCGACGATGCCGCGATGACCGCGGACCTTGCGGCCGTGGCTCCACTGCTGTCTGAGGACGCTGTCGTCGTCATCGAGCGCGCTCGACGCTCGACGCCGCCCGATACGGCGGCTGCTGGTCTGGAGATCTTCCGCGAAAAGACCTATGGCGATACCGCCATCTGGTGGGCTCAGCCTGCCGCAGCATCCCAATCGCGGTAAGGGTCCCAGCCTGCGGCATCCACGACCCGGCCATCGCAGAGCACGTCCTCCGCTCCCCTCACGCGAACTGCGCCGACGGCGCGGAATCCCAAGGGCAGCGCGCCCGGCGGGAACGTCGCGAGCAATGCGTGGTCTTCCCCACCGGCCAGCGCACGAGCGGGATCGTCACCGAGCGCATCGCGATCGAAATCGATCGTGACGGCGGATGCTGACGCCATCCGCCCTGCGTCAAGAGCAAGCCCGTCCGAGACATCCATCATCGCCGTCGCTCCGCCAGCAGCTGCAGCGGCTCCGAGACCGATCGGAGGTGATGGGCGCAGCTGCGCCGTGACCGCCGCGCGTTCGCCTGGCAGGAGCTGCGCGTCATCGACAGGCACCGGAGTCTCACCGTCGCGGAATCGGCCGAACAGAACGCTGAGCCCGCGGGCAGAGAGCCCGACTTCACCGGCGATCGCCACCGTATCTCCTACCCGGGCCCCAGAGCGTTTCACTGCCGAGCGGCCTTCGAGATCGCCAAGAGCGGTGACAGCGATCATGAGGACTTCGGAGACGGTCAGGTCTCCGCCGATGACCGAGCAACCGGGTGCGAGTGTCTCGCATGCTGCGCGGAAGCCGTCCGAGAGCTGCTCGACGAACGACAGTCTGAGATCCTTCGGCACCGCGAGTGCCACGAGGAGTCCTGTAGGCCTGGCCCCCATCGCCGCGACATCCGCCAGGTTCACCGCAGCCGATTTCCAACCGAGGTCGTACGCACCCGACCACGCCAGCCGAAAGTCCGGGCCGTGCACGAGTGTGTCGGTGGTGGCTACGACCGAGCCGGAGGGCGTCGCCAGAACCGCGGCATCATCCCCCGGCCCAAGAATCGTGTGCGTGGCGGGTGCGGTACGAGCGAGGATGGCACGAAGCACGGTGCCTTCCGAGACGTCACCCAGGCGCGGATCATCGTCTGCTGAACGTGAGGCCATGCTCTCAAAGGTAGCCTGGAATCATGTCCCCCCGTCTTGCCTCCGCCGCCATCCTCCTGCTCGGAACGGCGCTCCTCGGCGGCTGTTCGAGCACGGTGCATCTGGAGCCGGCTGACGATGCGAACAACCCGCTGTGCGCCGAGGTGATGGTCGGGCTCAAGAACGCCAACAGCATCGCCGACATGGATCGCCGTTGGACGGATGCGCAGTCGACAGCGGCCTGGACCGCACCGGACGGCGCCTCTGCGATCCTCCTGCGGTGCGGGGTCACGGTTCCTGGCCCCACAGCAGACCTGCAGTGCGTGAGCCTGGAGGGCATCGACTGGCTCGTCGATGATTCGGAGAGCCCGAAGCTGCGACTGACCACGTACGGCCGCAACCCCGCCGTGCAGCTCTACATCGACACCGAGGTCGTCAGCTCCAACGACGTGATCAGCAGCCGCGCACTGGTCGGTCCGTTGATTTCGATCCACGCGGATCGTCAGTGCACCACCCCGGACGAGCTCGACGAAGACGCGCAGGAGCTGCTGAGCTGACGCGACGTGGCCGCTAGCGCTGCAGTCCGCTTTCGATCAGCTCGCTGATGAGGTCGCCGTAGCTCAGCCCTGATGCCACCCAGCACTTCGGGAACATGGAGATCGGCGTGAACCCCGGCATGGTGTTCAGCTCATTCACGACGAGCTGACCGTCCGGCGTCACGAAGAAGTCGACACGGGCGAGTCCCTTGCCGTCTACCGCCTCGAATGCGCGCACCGCGGTCTCGCGCAACGAGGAGATCAACGCCTCATCCACCTCGGCCGGGCAGACGATCTCGACACCGTCACCACCGAGGTATTTACCCTCGAAGTCGTAAAAGCTGCGCGTGGTCAAGACCACTTCGCCGGGCAGCGAGGCTCGTGCGCGACCGCCCTGACGTCCGGCAAGCACTCCCACCTCGATCTCGCGTCCGGTGATCTTGGTCTCGACCAGCACCTTGTCGTCCTCATCGAAAGCGATGCGCAGCGCCTCATCGAGACCCTTACCATTCTCGACGCGCGAGACTCCAACGCTGGAGCCGGCGCTCGCAGGCTTCACGAAGACAACGTCACCGAGCTCGGCGATCGAGCGTCGGATCGCCTCAGGGTCGATCGCCCACTGCGCCTGCCGAACCGTGACCCCTGGGGCGACGGCGATGCCCGCAGCACTCAGCGCGAGCTTGGTGAAGTGCTTGTCGAGGCAGACTGCGGAATCGAGGATCCCGCCGCCCGCATACGGCACGTCGAGCACGTCGAAGAAGCCCTGAATCGCGCCATCCTCGCCGTGGAGGCCATGCAGGAGAGGCAGGACGACATCGACCTCACCGAGATCGGTCACGGCGCCATCGGGTGCGATGACGCGGAGCGTGCGCGTGCCACTGGGCTCAGGCCACATCACGCGCGAGCCGTTGTCGACGACCTCAGGGAGGTTCGCTGCGTCCAGAGCGAATTTCGCGGAATCATCCTCTTCGAGCACGAATGCGCCTTCGCGGGTGATCCCGACCGGGATCACCTCGTAACGATCACGATCAATCGCCTGCAGAACTCCGCCGGCCGTCGCGGAACTGATGGAATGCTCGCTGGAACGCCCGCCGAAGAGCACCACCACCGTCTGCTTGTCCATGATTGGTTCTCTCCTCCTGGGGAGTGTCGTCGTCTGTCGTGAGGTGGGGCGCGATATCGCGTGGGTTCATTTTGCCGTCGAGCACCATCTTCACCTGCTCGACGATCGGCATGTGCACGTCGGATTCGTGCGCGAGCTTCAGGATCGGTGCAACAGATGCCAATCCTTCGGCCGTCTGGTTCATCTGCTTCACGACGTCTTGGAAGTCGTAGCCCTGCCCGAGGAGCCTGCCTGCGGTGTTGTTGCGGCTCAGCGGCGACTGGCAGGTGGCGATGAGATCGCCGAGCCCTGCAAGCCCCTGCAGAGTCTCGCGCTGCGCACCGTTGGCGACCGCGAAGTCAGTCATCTCGACCAGACCGCGCGTGATGATCGATGCCTTGGTGTTCTCGCCGTAACCGACGCCGTCGACGATGCCGATCGCGACGGCGATGAGGTTCTTCAGAACGCCGCCGAACTCGGTGCCGATCACATCCGTGTTCACGAACGTGCGGAAGTAGGAGTTGCGTGCGGCTCGGGCGATCGTCTCCGCCGTCTCCTGGCTGCGGGAGGCGATGACAGCGGCCGTGGGTTGCTCTCTCGCGATCTCGAGCGCAAGGTTCGGCCCGGAAGCGACAGCGATGCGGTTCGGATCGCAAGCGATCTCCTGCTCGATGACCTGGCTCATTCGCAGACCGCTCGCACGCTCGACGCCCTTCATCAGGCTGACGATCGGAACGTCGGTGTGCTCGAGCAGCGGACGCAGCGCCTTGAGGTTCTCGCGAAGCGATTGGCTCGGCACGGAGAGGTACACCTGATCCGCGCCCTCAACGGCGGTCGACAGCTCGTGAGTGGCCGTCATCGACCGGGGCAGGTTGATGCCGGGGAGGTACTTGGAGTTCCGCTTGGCCTCGGCGATCTCGAGCGCCTGTTCGGGGCGTCTGGCCCACATGGTGACGTGTGCGCCGCCGTCGGCGAGGATCTTGCCGAAAGTGGTCCCCCAGCTGCCCGCACCGATGATCGCTACGCGCGGATGGGCATCGACGTCTTTCTCAGGAGTCAAGGCGCCCGGTCTCCTTCTGACCGTGATCGGTCGGGTTCCACCGCTTCGAGGGGGCCTTCTCTGAGCGCAGACGCTCGAGCAGCTCGGTGATCGCGTTCATCAGACGCTCGGTGGCGATGGTGACAGCGGCCTGATCGTTCTCCTTGCCGACGAGGTCGCTGATGTCGATAGGGTCGCCGATGATCACGTCGACCCGCTTCCGCAGTGGCCAGACGCTCAAACCCTTCTGGTAACGACCCATGATCTCCTGGGTACCCCACTGCGCCATCGGGATCAACGGGATGTTTCCCGCCATCGCCAGACGGACCGCGCCAGACTTGCCGCGCATCGGCCAAAGATCCGGATCACGCGTCAGAGTGCCCTCTGGATACACGATCACACCGCGACCGGCCTCGACCAACGCGCGCGACTGCGCGATCGTGTCTGCCGCCGACGTGCGTGAGGAGGACCGTGCCACCGGAACCATACCGGTCTTATGCAGCACCCAGCCCAGCACCGGAACCTTGAAGAGACTCTCTTTGGCCATGAAGCGCGGCAGCCTTCCCAACTTCCACACCGCGAGCGCGACCACCAGCGGATCGAACTCGGAGTAGTGGTTGGGCGCGAGCACGAACGGCCCCTTCTCAGGGAGCTTCTCGCGGTCGGTGAATCGCAGCTTCGCCAGCAGCGAGATCAGCGGTACCGCGACAGCCGCCAACGGCCAGAACATGCTGGGCCGAGACTTCTCCGATGATCCGGAAGCCATCTGCGTCAGCCGATGACGTCGAAGTCGGCGCCGAGCGCTTCGAGCTTGGCCAGGAAGTTCTCGTAACCGCGGCTGAGGATGTCTACGCCAGATACCTTCGATTCTCCCGTTGCGGTGAGAGCCGCGATGATGTGGCTGTACCCACCGCGCAGGTCAGGAACGACGATCTCTGCGCCTCGCAGCGGCGTGGGTCCCGTGATCACCGCAGCCTGCTCGAGCTCACGGCGGGGAACACGACGGGGTCCGTCCTGCAGGCCGTGGGGATGAACGACGATGTCGGCACCCATCTTCACGAGTGCGTCGGTGAAGCCCATCCGGTTCTCGTACACCGTCTCGTGCACGACCGAACGGCCGCTCGCCTGGGTGAGCGCGACGACGAGCGGCTGCTGCCAGTCGGTCATGAATCCGGGGTGCACATCGGTCTCGACGACGACGGGCTTCACATCACCGTCGCGACGGAACAGGATGCCGTCCTCCTGGATGTCGAACCAGCCGCCTGCTTTGCGGAACACGTTCAGGAACGTCAGCATCTCCTGCTGCTTCGCACCGCCGACGAAGATCTCGCCATCGGTCGCGAGTGCCGCAGAGGCCCAAGAAGCTGCCTCGTTGCGATCGAAGATCGACCGGTGGTCGTAACCGCGCAGGGTCTCGACGCCTTCGATCAGGATCACCCGGTTCGGCTCATAGGAGATGATCGCGCCCATCTTCTGCAGAACGGCGATCAGATCCATGATCTCGGGCTCGATGGCCGCGTTGCGCAGCTCCGTCGTGCCCTCTGCGCGCACTGCGGTGAGCAGCACCTGCTCGGTGGCTCCGACGCTCGGGTACGGCAGGTGGATGTTCGCACCGTGCAGGCGCCCGTTGGGCGTCGACAGACGGATGCCGCTGGGGAGCTTCTCGACCGTCGCACCGAACTTGCGCAGTGCATCGAGGTGGAAATCGATCGGCCGGTCGCCGATGCGGCAGCCGCCGAGATCGGGGATGAAGGCCTGCCCCAGACGGTGCAGGAGCGGTCCGCAGAACAGGATCGGAATGCGGGAAGCACCTGCGTGCGCGTCGATCTCTTCCATGTGAGCGGATTCGACATCGCTCGGGTCGAGGTGAAGAGCGCCGGGCTCATCGCCCTCAGTCACCCGCACGCCGTGGACCTCGAGCAGCGAACGGACGACGGCGACGTCACTGAGAGCCGGAACATCACGCAGGATGCTCGCGTCTTCGCCGAGGAGAGCCGCGACCATCGCTTTGGTTGCGAGGTTCTTCGCGCCCTTGACGTCGACTCGGCCGCGCAGCGCTCGACCACCGCGAATCGCCAGTACATCTCCGGTCAAGGCTGGTGCTCCATCCTGAAGTTCAGCATGCACAGTTCTCGTCATTCGATGAGCCTCACTTCATGTTCACGAATCGCGGCCGCAGCCGACGGGCGTTGTCGCCCCGACCCACGGTGCTCGGTCCCGCGGACTTGCGTCAGCGGACAGGGAGCGTACGTGGCCGCCACGACTCGCGGCGGGCCTCGAACTGCGCGATCTTGTGTTCATTGCGCAGCGTGAGCCCGATGTCATCGAGCCCTTCGAGGAGCCGCCATCTAGTGTAATCGTCGACGTCGATAGTGGCCTGGAAATCGCCGATCGTTGCGGTGCGCGCCTCGAGATCGACGGTGATCGAGGCACCGGGGTTCGCGTCGATCTCGGCCCAGATCCGCTCCACGTCGGCTTCGGAGATCGTAGCGGCGAGCAGACCCTGCTTACCCGCGTTGCCGCGGAAGATATCCGCGAAACGTGAACTGAGCACCACGTTGAATCCGAAGTCGCGCAGGGCCCAGACCGCGTGCTCACGGCTTGATCCGGTGCCGAAGTCGGGGCCTGCAATCAGCACCGAAGCACCTTGGAACGGATCCTGATTCAAGACGAACTGCGGGTCCTGACGCCAGGCGTGGAAGAGCGCATCTTCGAAACCTGTCTTGGTGACGCGCTTGAGGAACACCGCGGGAATGATCTGGTCGGTGTCGACGTTCGAGCGCTTCAGAGGAGCCGCGATACCGGTATGCGTCGTGAACTTCTCCATGATCAGGCTCCTACCAACTCTTCCGTCTTCGACAGATCGCTCGGGCTCGACAGCGTGCCGCGCACAGCTGTCGCAGCCGCGACCAGCGGCGAGACGAGGTGCGTGCGCCCGCCCTTGCCCTGGCGCCCCTCGAAGTTGCGGTTCGAGGTGGAAGCGCAGCGCTCCCCCGGTGCCAGCTGATCAGGATTCATTCCCAGGCACATCGAGCAGCCGGCGAAGCGCCACTCTGCGCCGAAGTCCTTGACGATCTTGTCGATTCCCTCGGCCTCGGCCTCCAGCCGCACCCGGGCCGAACCCGGAACGACCATCACGCGCACGCCCTCGGCCTTCGTGCGCCCCTGGATGATCGAGGCGAACGCCCTGAGGTCCTCGATGCGGCTGTTCGTGCAGGATCCCATGAACACCGCATCCACCGCGACCTCTTTCAACGGGGTCCCGGGTGTCAGGTCCATGTATTCCAGCGCGCGTTCGGCGGCCGCGCGCTCATTCGGATCCGCGATCTCCACAGGGTTCGGGACGGCCGCCGACAGCGAGCTGCCCTGGCCAGGGTTGGTGCCCCAGGTGACGAACGGCTCGAGCTCGTTCGCATCGAT
The DNA here is from genome assembly GCF_052266695.1 of Microbacterium zouquanmingi. NCBI lineage: Bacteria > Bacillati > Actinomycetota > Actinomycetes > Micrococcales > Microbacteriaceae > Microbacterium > Microbacterium zouquanmingi. Next base: position 288,993 of record NZ_JBQPQZ010000002.1, on the reverse strand, counting down.
GAACACCTCAGCGTCGAACGCGGCGCCCTCGTCCGTGGGGAGCGTGCGCCAATAGGCGACAGCATCCTCCCAGTCCTGGCCCTGCGGCGCGTGAGGTCGGCCCTTCACGTACGCGAAAGTCGTCTCGTCCGGCGCGACCATTCCTGCACGCGCACCCGCTTCGATCGACATGTTGCAGATCGTCATGCGCCCCTCCATGGAGAGGGCGCGGATGGCACTGCCGCGGAACTCGAGCACGTACCCCTGTCCGCCGCCAGTGCCGATCTTCGCGATGATCGCGAGAATGATGTCCTTCGCGGTGACGCCGGACTTGAGCTCACCGTCCACCGTGATCGCCATGGTCTTGAACGGCTTCAGCGGGAGCGTCTGCGTCGCCATGACGTGCTCGACTTCGCTGGTGCCGATGCCGAATGCGATCGAGCCGAAGGCACCGTGGGTTGAGGTGTGCGAGTCACCGCAGACGACGGTGATTCCCGGCATCGTGAGTCCGAGCTGCGGACCGACGACGTGCACGATTCCCTGTTCCGCGTCGCCGAGCGAATGCAGGCGCACGCCGAATTCCTCGGCATTGCGACGCAGCGTCTCGATCTGCGTGCGGCTAGTCAGGTCAGCGATCGGCTTATCGATCTCGAGAGTCGGGGTGTTGTGGTCCTCGGTGGCGATCGTCAGATCGAGCCGACGCAGCGGCCGCTGCTCAGCGCGCAGACCGTCGAAGGCCTGCGGGCTGGTCACCTCGTGGACGAGGTGAAGATCGATGTAGATGAGATCCGGCTCACCGTTCTCGCCCTTGACGACGAGGTGGTCATCCCAGACCTTCTCGGCAAGGGTTCGCGGACGGCTCGAAGAAACAGGGATTTCAGCTGAGGTCATGTCGATATCTCCAGTAGTCGGCGGTTCGGCCACGCTGGACGCCGCGACGAGGAAGGCCTAATTCGAGGTCTCGTCGCGGCCGCTAAGGAGGAGAACCACACGCCGCATGTCGGTCAGTTTACACGGCGCCACAACGTGGGAGGCCACGCGTCACCGGCCCAGCGCAGCCCGCTTCTCCCGCGAAGACGCGATCAGGCTTGCGATGGTGGCGACAGCCATCGACGCGAAGATGACGCCGAGCGAAACCCAGTTGTTGATATCCGGCGCCCATGCGATCGGCTGACCGCCGTTGATGAACGGCAACTCGTTCTCGTGCATGGCGTGCAGCACGAGCTTGACGCCGATGAATCCGAGGATGAATGCGACACCGTAGTGCAGGTACTTCAGCTTCTCCAGCAGACCGCCGAGGAGGAAGTAGAGCTGGCGCAGCCCCATCAGAGCGAACAGGTTCGCCGTGAAGACGATGAACGGATCCTGGGTGACCCCGAAGATCGCAGGGATCGAGTCGACAGCGAACATGAGGTCAGTGACGCCAAGCGAGACGAACACGATGAGCATCGGCGTCCACATCTTCTTGCCGGCGACGACCGTGCGGATCTTCGATCCGTCGTACTCGTCGCTGATGTCGATGCCACGACGAAGCAAACGGATGATGAATCCCTCTGTCTGCTTGTCGTCCTCGTGCTTCTCCGGCATCGCCTGTCTGATGGCGGTGTAGACGAGGAAAGCGCCGAAGATGTAGAAGATCGGGCTGAGGTGCTCGACGGCCGCGCCGACGATGATGATGAACACCGCGCGAAGGACCAGGGCGATGATGATGCCCACCATCAGAGCTTCCTGCTGGTAGCGCCGCGGAACCGAGAACTGCGTCATGATCAGTACGAACACGAAGAGGTTGTCGATGGAGAGGCTGTACTCCATTGCCCACCCGGTGAGGAAGTCCAGTGAGGTCTTGGCATCGCCGACGAAGAACAGCACTGCGGCGAAGATCAGGGCGAGGGTCACGTAGAAGGCGACCCAGAGGCTCGATTCCTTCGTCGAGGGAATGTGCGGACGCTTCAGGATGAGAAGCAGATCAGCGATCAAGATGACGGTCAGGACCACGAGGGACGTGATCTCGAACCACACGGGGATGTTCAAGGGTGCTCAGCACCTTTCGAGGGGTTGGTTGGATCCGAAAGTCTCTCCCCCGCACTGAGTGCGTCGCGCGCCCGGAGCAGCTTTGATGGTGCTCGTGATGACGATACGCGCGGACTGGGATACTCCCTCTCGCTCGGTCGATATTACCGGAGAAAATTCTGAGACGATGATGCAACTCCCGACACTCTCAGGCGAGAGACCTCCGAAGGGAACCGAATGTCACAGCGTTCTGAAGACCAGGAGCTCGCGGCGCGTGCCGCGCGCGGCGATCAGAGCGCGTTCCGAGTGCTGTACCGCGCCCATGTGCGGCCGGTGTACTGGATCGCGCACGGCATCCTCGGTACCGCGACGGATGCCGAGGACGTGACGCAGGAGACATTCATCGTCGCGTGGCGCAAACTGCCCTCGCTCGACCTGGTCGGCGATTCGCTCCTGCCGTGGCTGGCGACGATCTGTCGCTTCCAGGCGGCAAATCGCCTTCGTCAGCAGCGACGCGAGCGAGCCCACACAGCGGATGCTGTCGATGATGCGCTCCCCAGTTCAGTCAACCTGGAGGAACAGGTGATCACTGCAGCCCTCGCCGAGCGGATCACCACGGAGATCGGGACGTTGAGCGTGCTGGATCAGGAGATCTTCCGGCTGTGCGCGACGGAGGGCTACGCCTACCAGGCGGCAGCCACCGAACTCGGAGTCAGCCACGCGGTCGTCCGCAACCGTCTCTCGCGCGTGCGCACGCAGTTGCGCGACACCGTCAACGAATCGAGAGACGCATGAACGATCACACCCCCATGACGGATCTTCCGGAGCTCTCGGAGGAGCGGATCGCCAAGATTGAGGATGCCGTGTTCGCTGAGATATCCGAGCACGGAGCATCCGCTCGCACACGGCCGGCCTCCGCTCGGACCAGGCGACGCCGCTGGCTCACCGGGCTAGGGGTTGCCGCCGCTTTCGCCGCAGGCATCCTCATCGCTCCGCCGATTCTGGATGTGGTCGGCAACTCTGGCGGGTCGATGAGCGCGGGCGACAGTGCACGCGTGACCGCGGTGACGGAGGCTGCGCCAGATATGAGCACTGCAGATTCCGCGGCGATGGACGTTTCCCCTGCTCGCGAGATCATCCGAACCGCGCAGGCGACCCTCAGAGTGAAGAACATCGAAGATGCCTCTGACGCCATCGCCGCCATCGCCGAGGAACACGGCGGCTATGTGGAGAGCACGGAGCTGCGCGCCGCGCAGATGGTCGATGGCGCCGTAGCGGACGCGCCGGAGGCCGAAGGCTACGGGTGGATCAGCATCCGGGTTCCTTCCGCAGACCTGACCGTCATCATCGACGAGCTCGGTTCCACCGGGACCGTCCTCGCTTCCTCCGTCTCGCAGCAGGACGTGACCTCTGCCGCAATCGACCTGCGCGCCCGCGTCGAGACCACCCGGGCATCAGTCCAGCGGCTCACCGAGCTGATGGCGAACACCGCGAGCGTGGGTGAACTCATCGAGGCCGAGTCCGCGCTGGCCGAGCGCCAGGCGCAGCTCGAGTCCTATGAGCAACAGCTCGCGGCGCTCGACGACCAGGTCGCGATGTCGACTCTGCAGGTGGAGCTGACTCGCTCCACCGGCGCGACCGCGGCGGATCCTGCCGGCTTCGGGGATGGTCTGCTCGCCGGTTGGAACGGTCTGATCGTCTCGCTGAACGCGCTGGTGATCGCGTTCGGCTTCCTTCTCCCCTGGCTCGCGGTCGCCGGCGTCGTCGTCCTCATCATCTGGGTGATCCGTCGACGACGACCACACCGAGATATCGTCGATCACCGTTGATTTTCCGCGGTATACAAGAAGTCTTGTGAGTCTTGCCACGCGCGCTTAGCGTGGGTGGCATGGAAGAGATCGAAGCGATCACCGCTGTGCACCACCCGGTACGCCGACGCATCGTCGACTACCTCGGACTGTACGGAGCAAGTCAAGTCACCACGCTCGCCCGCGCTCTCGATCAGCAGGTGGGCAGCATCAGTCATCACCTGCGGATGCTGCAGCGCGCCGACATCATCGAACGCGCCGACGACCCCACCGGCGACAAGCGCACGAGCTGGTGGCAGCGCTCACGCACGCGTCTCAGCTGGTCAGCAGACGACTTCGCGGACTCGCCCGCCGATGCGATGCTCGCGCGAAGCGCGGAGCGCGCGAACATCAAGGCGCACATCGGCCGACTTTCTTCGTGGCATCGAGCCGTCGACCCGGATCCAGCGTGGAAACGTGCCGCGTTCAGCACAGACGCGCTGTCCTGGGCATCCGCTGACGAACTCGCCGCGCTCTCGAAAGCACTAGCCGAGACCATCGATACCTGGCGCCGGTCGATCGCGACGGACGACGGGGCCGAACGACAGCCGGTCTTCGTGTTCGCGCACGGCTTCCCCACCACCCCGTGACAGCGAGCGCACCAGTGCTTCTGCGAGAGCCCCCGAGGTTCTCCCGCGACGTTGTCGTCCATGCCTGGATCATTGTCAAAGCGCTCTCCGATGCAGGCGACGCGATCTGGAGCATCGCCCTGGCGTGGACGGCGGTGCAGACCACCTCGCCCGCGATCGCCGGGTTGATCGTCGCCGCGGGCACCGTACCGCGCGCGATGATCCTGCTCTTCGGCGGTGTGCTTGCCGATCGCGCGAACGCACGCACCGTCATGATGATCTTCAATGCGCTCAGAGTGGGCGTTCTCGTCACGGTCGCACTGTGGGTCCTGGCCTCCCCACCATCCGTGTTGCTCCTTCTGCTCGCTGCGGTGGCATTCGGCGCTTGCGATGCGTTCTACGAACCATCTGCGGCGACAATCGGGCGCCAACTCGTCCGCACGGAAGATCTGGCCTCTTACAGTGCAGTCATGCAGACCGCGACGCGCCTGGGCACGATGGGAGGAGCAGCACTGGGCGGCTTCCTCGTGGCCTACGCAGGTCTCGCCGGAAGCGCCGCGCTCAACGCGTTGACCTTCAGCTTCGTCATCGCATTCATCGCCATCTGGCTGCGCCCTCGATTCGCCCTCGCTCGTGCCGCGCAGGAGTCCGCATTGCGCGGCATCCAGCGCGGTTTCGCGCATCTCAAGGATGAACCGACCACCCGCACCCTCGTCATCGCCCTGTCCGGGCTGAACCTCGCGGTGGGCCCGGCCACCGGCATCGGAATCGCGCTTCGCGCGCACGACGAAGGCTGGGGCGCGCAAGCCGTAGGTATTCTGGAAGCACTGATCGGCCTGGGAGCGGCGGTCGGCGCGATCGCGGTGGCGAGATGGCGTCCGCGACGCGAAGCCCTCGGCGGGTTCTGGGCTCTCGTTGCGCAGGGCGTGGGGATCATCCTTCTCGGAGCAGGCCCATTCTGGCTCACGGGAATCGGTAGCGCGCTCATCGGGCTGACGGCCGGGTTCGCGTCCGTCCTGCTCGGCGCGACGTTCGCCGCAACCGTCGACACCGCTTATCTCGGACGAATGAGCGCGATCACCCGACTCGGCGACGATGTGCTGATGCCGCTGGCCATGGCAGCGTTCGGTGCCCTGGCGGCAGCGACGACCATCTGGGTCGCCTTCGTCACGTTCGGTGTGGCGCTGATCGGCATGATGGCCTTTCCGCTGACCAACCCCGCGTTGCGCACACTCGCCCTCAGGGAATGAAGAGGTGGGCGCGAGACGCGCTCGCCCCTTGACCGCGCCTGCCATCACGCCCCGCGTATCTGCTGCGCTCATCGACCCCAGAACGTTGGAGCAGCTGGACGTTCTCCTCGCCGCCGCCGAAGTCGAGCTCTCCGATGACGTGCTTGACCGAATCGACACCATCGTGCCACCGGGCACCGGCGTCGGCAGGCAGGATCAGCAGTACGATACTCCACCGATCCAGACGCCTGAGCTCCGGCGCCGGACCGTGGAAGAGCGCTCAGCCGCGTGGTCCGGAAAACAAAGAACCCCCGGCAGAGGCCGGGGGTTCTTTCTGTTGTGTGACCCCAGCGGGATTCGAACCCGCGTTACCGCCGTGAGAGGGCGGCGTACTAGGCCGCTATACGATGGGGCCATGTCTTGCGGAGCGTTTCCGTCCCGCGACAACCGTTCAAGTATGCCATGGGGTTTTCCACTCCGCAAAATCGGCTGGGCACCATTCGGATTCCCGGGCGCGTCTTCCTACCGCCCCGCGTTTGCCGGACGGCCCGGAAAGGAGTTGAATCACGGTATGCGCCTGACGAAGCTCGAACACGCCACCCTCCGGCTCGACGAGAGCGGCGACACACTCCTCATCGATCCCGGCTCGTTCACGCCCCCTCTCGATGACCTCTCGAGCGTCGTAGGCATCGTGCTCACCCACGAGCACGGGGACCACTGGACGCCGGAGCATCTCGACCGGATCCTCCGCGCAGCGCCAGGCACGCCGATCTTCGCTCCCGCGGGTGTGGCCGCCGCCGCGAGCGACTACGAGATCACGGTCGTCTCCCCCGGTGACAGCGTGACCGTCGGACGATTCTCGCTACGATTCTTCGGCGGCGAGCACGCCGTGATCCACTCATCTCTCCCGCTCGTGCAGAACGTCGGCGTTCTCGTGAACGACGAGCTCTACTACCCGGGTGACTCCTACGCTGTGCCAGAGGGCGTCTCAGTAGACGTTCTCGCAGCGCCCGTGGGCGCGCCATGGCTGAAGCTCGGCGACGCTATGGACTTCGTGCTCGCGGTGAAGCCGAGACGCGCATTCGGCACGCACGACATGACACTGTCTGTGATCGGTCGCAACATGCACCGTCAGCGATTGCAGTGGGCGACGGAGCAGAACGGTGGCGAGTTCTTCGAGCTGGATCCCGGCGACGCTCTGGACCTGTGATTCGCCTCCTGCCTGCGCCCACAGAGCGCCTTCGATTTCGTGAGATGAGTGCCGATGATCTCGAGATCATGGCGGCGATGCTCGGAGACGCTGATGTCATGGCGTTCTACCCGGCACCCAAGTCCCGTGCTGAGAGTGCCGGGTGGATCGATCGGATGCAACGGCGTTACGCGTGCGACGGCCATGGCCTGTGGATCATCGAGACGCACGCCGGTGAATTCGTGGGCGAATGCGGCATCACCTGGCAGTCGTACAACGACATCCCCGTGCGGGAAGTGGGGTACCACGTGCTCCCCCGTTTCCAGCGTCGGGGCTACGCGACGGAGGCAGCCCACGCGTGCGTCGAGGTCGTCCGAGGTCAATTCGCGCCGACCCTGCTCACCGCGATCATCCACCCTGACAACGTTGCCTCACGACGTGTCGCGGAGCACCTCGGAATGACGCATATCGCCGACGACCACGCCCATCCGTGGATCGTGCGCACGGTCATGGGCATGATGGTCGAGCGGTCCGCTCAGCCCACTCCGCCGGCGAGCTGAGACTGCGCGGCACGCACCCGCAGGTCGCGGGCGAGATTGTCGCGCTGCTCGATGACCAGCCGCCGAAGCGCGCCAGGCGCGCCCTCGTTCGCGGCAAGCCAGGCGTCGACGTCGTCGAGCGACTCGGACGCGGGGAACAGCCCGAGGACGAGGCGCCTGGCCAGCTCGATGCTGCGGGTCTGCCACGCCCCCAGGATTCGTTCGAAGTAGCCGGTGTCAAGCGACGCGATGAGGTCGCGTCGCCCACCGGCGCGCACGCCGTCGATCGTCGCGCTCAGGTGATCATTGCTCAGCGTGTGGTCCTCCCATGCCGCGTGCCATGCCACGATGCGCGACTCGGCGAGGGGCTCGGACCATAGCGCGCGGATCGACGCAGTGCGCCCGCTGGCGGTGTCATCACGCCCCAGCTCGGCAGATATGTCTTCGCCGCTCGCATGGCCCGTGGTGCGCAGTGCGGTCAGCAGCGCCCAGCGTAGATCAGGATCGACCCGCAACTTCTCTGGGGCATCGCCGTCGAGCGTCGCACGAGCCTGCGTCGCGTAGACGTCATCGTATGCGGATGCCGCCGCGAAAGCACGCGCCCAAGACAGTTGAGCGTCACTGCCTGCATCAGCTTCGGACAGCGCGTTCCACGTCGTCTCCAGCCACGCCGTACGGTGCGCCGCACGGACGTCATGCGGCAGATAGTGCCCGATCGCATAGGCAGCATTCGCGACCACGCCGCTGAGCAGCCCGATGTTCGCTTCGGATGCCGCGTGCGCACCGACGATCCGCAGATACCGCTCCGCCGGCAGTTCGCCGTCTCTCGTGGCGTTCCACAGCGACGACCACACGAGCGCGCGCGGCAGCGGCTCAAGCGTGGACAGCGCCTGCTCGACGGCAGTCAGCGAACGTGCGTCCAGACGAGCCTTCGCGTACGTGAGGTCATCGTCGTTGATGAGCACGAGGTCGGCGTCCCCGAAAGTCACCGGCGTGCGCTCCTCGACGATGTCGAGCTCCACCAGATCGCGGCGGGCGAGGCGTCCGTCGACGAGGTCGTACAGCCCCACGCGCAGTCGGTGCGGGCGTGGGTCGCTCTGCACGAGCATCCGCTCCCCCTTATCGCCTTCGATCGAGAGAGTCGACATACCGCTTGTCTCGAGCCACGCGCGCGACCAGGCGCGCACATCGCGGCCTGAGACATCCTCGAGCTGCACGAGAAGATCTTCCAGTGTCGTGTTCCCATAAGCGTGTGCGGCGAAGTACCGGCGGGCTCCCTCGAAGAAGTGCTCCTCGCCGACGAAGGCGACGAGCTGCTTGAGGACAGCAGCACCCTTCGCATACGTGATGCCATCGAAGTTGAGCTTGGCGGCCTCGAGATCTGTGATGTCGGCGACGATCGGATGCGTCGTGGGGAGCTGATCCTGCTGATAAGCCCATGCCTTGCGGTTCGCGGCGAACCGCTCCCAGGCATCGGTGTAGCGGGTGGCTGCCGCCGAGGCGTGTGCCCCCATGTAGTCGGCGAACGACTCCTTCAGCCAGAGATCGTCCCACCAGCGCATCGTGACGAGATCGCCGAACCACATATGCGCCATCTCGTGCAGGATCGTGTTCGCCCGGGCGCCGCGCTGCGCATCCGTAGCTGCGCCCCGAGAGAGATAAGCCTCGGTGAAAGTCACCAGTCCTGGGTTCTCCATCGCACCGAGGTTGTACTCGGGCACGAAGATCTGATCGTACTTTCCCCATGGATATGCGAACGCGAAAGCATCCGTGAAGAAATCAAGACCCTGCTTGGTGACCTCGATGATCTCGTCAGCCTCGAGGAACTCCGCAAGCGAAGGCCGGCAGAGCACACCGAGTGAGACGGTCTGGTCGCCGCAGGTCCACTCCGCATCCACCCGGTGATACGGGCCGGCTGCGACAGCGGTTATGTAGCTGGAAAGCGGGAGGGTCGGGGCGAACTCGACTGTCCGCACGCCGTCGTGTTCGGAAGCCGCAGATACCGACTGGTTGGAGAGCACCTGCCAGCTGGCGGGTGCATGCACGACGAAAGAGTATGCGGCCTTCATATCCGGCTGCTCGAAGCACGCCATCACGCGTCGAGAGTCAGCGGGCTCGTACTGCGTGTACAAGTACGTCTCACCGTCGACCGGATCGACGAAGCGGTGCAGCCCCTCGCCCGACCGCGAGTAGGCGCCGATCGCCTCGACGATGACGACATTGGATCCCGCGAGACCAGTGATCTGGATGCGAGAGCCGTCGTAGTCCACGGGATGGTCCGAACCGTTGACCGTGACGCGGTGCACCTCTTCACCGACGAAGTCGAGCCAGGTCTCAGAAGTCGAAGCATCGAAGTCCAACGTTGTCGTGGTCCCGAAGCCGCTCTGCGCCGCATCGGGAGCGTCCCGCAGATCGAGTTCGACCCGGATGGAGTGAACGGTGATGACCGCAGATCGCGCGGCTGTCTCTTCTCTGGTCAGGTTCGCTGAGCTCATGACTCCATCGTTTCATGTCACGAATAGGTAGCGAGATGCAAAGATTGCGGCTATATCCGTTAGGCTGGGCGTGTATTCGCAATGGCACCCGGGATCTCCGTGTGTTCATCGGTCCGTTTGCTCCACAGGGCAAGGTGACCACTCGTTCTCCCGCCCTCATCTATCTCACCCTCTCCGGGCACGTTACGCCGCTTCATCGCCGCTCTCCGGATAGCCTTAGACCTGCCGCACCGATTCATGGTCGTGGCATGACGGGTCGATAGTCGACCCACGAACACCAAAGGAAAACAGCATGGCCACTGGCACTGTCAAATGGTTCAACTCCGACAAGGGCTTCGGCTTCATTGCTCCCGATGACGGATCCGCAGACGTCTTCGCGCACTTCAGCGCGATCCAGTCGAGCGGTTACCGCAACCTCGAGGAAGCACAGAAGGTCGAGTTCGACACGGAGCAGGGACCCAAGGGCCCTCAGGCGACGAACATCCGTCCGCTCTGATCTGAGCTTCGAAAGGCTCGATCCCGCTATGCGGGGTCGAGCCTTTTCTCATGTTCGGTGTGCAACGATGGTTATCGATTTGACGTGGTCCGTAACGATCACGTACATTACAGAACGGTAACGGTCCCACCCGAAGGGATCGTTCAGAGCATTACTGCTCCACCGGAAGGAACCCGCCACGAACTCCCTGCCCCCCGAGCGCGCCCCTGAACCCGCCTCGGCAACCCCCGAGGACACCTCAGCCGCACTCCGGCCGCAGTCGCGTCGAGATCGACGCCTCGCGGCTGAAGCCGAGGCTGCAACCGCTCGGAGCACGGCAGAAGCAGAGCAGCTCGCCGCACCGGCATTGCCTGCCGCGGAGCCCACGGCTCCGAGCGAAGACGACAGCCCTGCTACCACAGCCGCGGCCGGGCACCGGCCCCCTCGTCGCACACGTCGACGCTGGTCGAAGACCAAGGCGCTGGGTGCGACTCTTGCAGTCGGCGGAATGATCGCCGGCGTCGCACTCCCCGCGCTGAACCCGAGCACAGACCCTGTCGCCGCTGTCACGGTCGCTGCAAGCGCTGACGAGGGCAACACACAGACGTACAGCTCGACCGACGAGATCCGCGCGGAGATCGCGCCTCGCGGCAGCTTCTCCGCAACGACGCCCGAAGAGATTCAGCAGACGCGCTCACGGGCCATCTCCGCTGCTGTCTCCGCAGGGATGCCGCTCTCCAGCGCCGTAGACATTCCCGTCGCCGATCACATCGTCATGCCGATGGCCGATGGAAGCTACTCCTTCACTGACGGGTTCGGTGCCTCCCGCCCCGGTCGGTCACACCTCGGCCAGGATTTCGCGGCATCTGTCGGCTCGCCGATCAACGCCGCCATGAAGGGTTGCGTCTCGCGCTCCTCCGAGAGCTACCAGGGCTATGGAGTCACGATCCAGATCGAGAGCATCGTCGACGGACAGTCCGTGAGCACGGTGTACTCCCATCTGAACTACGGCACCCGCGCAGTCGAGGTCGGCGACTGCGTCGAGGCGGGCCAGTACATCGGCGATGTCGGATCGACTGGCTACGTGTTCGGATCGTGCCTGCACTTCGAAGTGCACATCAACAACTCGGCCATCGACCCGATGCCGTGGATGAAGAACCACCTGAGCTGAGGGCACCCAGTCAGAGACCTGAGTGCCCTCGAGCGTCATGCGGGCTACTTGTCGACGAGACCGTAGGTCTCTAGGAGCTGTCCGACGACATTGTTCTCGATGTGGTGGTGCGCGAACTTCCGCGCCAACGGACCACCAGGGATCTCATAGGGCTTGCCATCGCGCATGCGGTTGACTGCGTGGAACAGCGCCCGCACATCGTACGTGGAGTTGAACACCTCAGGTACGCCGCGTTCGATGTCCAAAAGCGTGTACACGGCCTCCATCGGCGTGCGGACGGAGTACTCGGTCGTGAAGATGCAATCGCGCTCCTGGGACTGCGCGAACTGACCGATGAAAGCGAAGTTCGTCGCCCCTTCCGGCACGACCGCCGGGCGATCGCTGTGCTTGCGCGGCATGAAGAAAGCGGTCACGTACGGCATCATGACGGGAACGGTCTTCGCCCCGGTTGCGGCGAGTTCTGCGATCTGGTCGACGGGGACACCGAGGTGGTAGAGCCACTCCTGAGTGATCTCCTCGCCCGTGCAGTCCTGCATCGGCTTCTTGACGTAATCGCCCACGGCCTCGGGGAAGAGACCGTACACCCACACGACGATCTGATCCTTGGGCTGCTTCTTGAAATGCGGCTGGCGGTTGACCGTCCATGACATCAGCCAGTTCGAGTCCATGACGGTCACGATGCCGCCGGTGACAACCTTGCCACTGAATGGATCGCGCTTGGAGATCTTCTGAATATACTCAGGAATTCGTGCGTCCAGGGTGGTGACCGTCGCCGATTCCCACTTCGTCTGAGGGATGTGCGATCCGAAGACATCAGGGTTGCCGAAAGACTCGTCCTGCGCGGCGATGCGACGCCAAAGATCCCATGCGGGTGCAGGCCCTGTCTTGAGCTTCGCCGGGGTCTTGTGATCACCGTCATCGGAGTTCTCGGTGAGCGAGCCGATCGTCATGAACAACAGGTCATCGTCCGTGAGGTCGATCTGCTTCGTCTCGCCGCGCTCGATGATATGGATCCGGCTGGCCTGCTTGCGCTTCTCGTTCTTGTCGATCTCGAAGTCCACGTCAGTGACGACGGTGCCGTACTGGAATTTGACGCCATGCTCGGTGAGCCACTTCACCAACGGCATGACCAGCGACTCGAACTGGTTGAAGCGAGTGAACTTCAAGGTGGTGAAATCGGGGAGACCCTGGATCTGGTGGATGAAGCGGTGCAGATACAGCTTCAGCTCGAGAGCGGAGTGCCACTCCTCGAAGGCGAACATCGTGCGCCAGTAGAGCCAGAAATTGCTGTCGAGGAACGCGCTCGTGAAGACCTCATCGATGCGCTTGTCCTCCATCTCCTCCGGCAAAGCGGTGAAGATGTTCGAGATCTCCTGCTGCGCCTTCGCGTTCAGGTCGAACTTGAAGTCCGTACCACCGTCCTCACCCTGGTTCTTGGTCGTGCGACGCAACGTAGAGTTGGGGTCATCGCGGTTGAGCCAGAAGAACTCGTCGAGAACGCTCGCGTTCTCTTCTTCGAGCGAAGGGATCGAGCGGAACAGATCCCAGAGGCACTCGAAGTTGCTCTCCATCTCGCGGCCACCGCGGATGACGAATCCCTTCTCCGGTATGTCCAGACCGTCGAGGGCGCCGCCTGGGAGCTCCTGCTGCTCGAAGATCGTGATCCGCGAGCCATCCATCTGGCCATCGCGAATGAGGAAGGCGGCACCGGCGAGAGCCGCAAGCCCCGACCCCACGAACCAGGCCCGCTTGGAATCAACGCCTTCAGGCTTCCTCGGTCGCGCGAACGCCTCGTAGTTACCGCTTGTGTAACGCATGTGCACTCCTTCGGTGACTCGTCGGCTCGTGGGCCGACGCTCGACAGCTCAGACGCTCTCAGATTAGAGCGGCGCAGATGGGACATGCGCTCAAGGGTCGAATAATCACCCAGGGCGACATCATCGCAACACCCAGAGCATCACCCGCCGTACGCATCGCGGAGAACAAGAAAACCCCCGCCTGAGCGGGGGTCTTTCTCTGCTGGGGTACCTGGACTCGAACCAAGAATGGCGGTACCAGAAACCGCTGTGTTGCCAATTACACCATACCCCAAGGGCGAAACCGGAGCTTCGCACAAGAGATAACTTTACCCGATCTTGGCGCTCCCACCAAAACGCGTCCGCAGGCAGAGTCCCTCCGGGCGCGTCGTGAAGAGTCAGTTGCTCAGGTGCTCCGCGAGAGCGCGCAGACGCTTGAGCGACTCGTCTTTGCCGAGCAGTTCCATCGACTCGAACAGCGGCGGCGATACTCGGCGACCGGTGATCGCCACGCGCGGCGGGCCGTAGGCGATTCGCGGCTTGAGCTCGAGCTTCTCGACGAGTGCGGTGGCGAGGGCATCCTGGATCTTCTCCGGGGTGAACTCGGTGACCGGCTCAAGAGCCGCGACACAGGCGTCGAGAACCTCGGCGGCGTTCGCCGGCAGGCCCTTGAGAGCATCCGCATCGTAGGAGACCTCGTCCATGAAGAGGAAGCCGACCATTCCCGGCACGTCACCCAGCAGCTGCACGCGCTCCTGCACGAGAGGTGCAACACGGAAGGCGAGTACGAGCTGCTCGTGCGTCGGCTCGTCGAAAAGACCGGCTGCGGCGAGGTACGGGATCGTTCGCTCGGCGAAGTCCTTCTCGCCCAGCATCCGGATGTGGTCGCCGTTGATCGATTCGGCCTTCTTCTGGTCGAAGCGGGCCGGGTTTGGGTTGACGTTCTCGATGTCGAACGCGGCGGTGAACTCCTCGAGGGAGAACACATCGCGGTCGGGGCCGATCGACCAGCCGAGCAGCGCGAGATAGTTCAGCAGACCCTCGTGGATGAATCCACGCTGACGGTGCAGGAACAGGTCAGCCTGAGGGTCGCGCTTGGAGAGCTTCTTATTTCCGGTCTCGCCCAGCACGAGCGGCATGTGCGCGAAGCGCGGCACGAACGTCGTGACACCCGCGTCGATGAGAGCCGCATACAGCGCGAGCTGCCGAGCGGTGGACGGCATGAGGTCTTCGCCGCGCAGCACGTGCGTGACGCCCATCAGCGCATCGTCGACAGGGTTGACGAATGTGTACAGCGGAATGCCGTTGGGGCGCACGACCACGAAGTCGGGGAAGGACCCCGCGGGGAAAGTCACCTCGCCGCGGATCAGATCAACGTACGTGAGGTCCTCGTCCGGTACGCGCAGTCGCAGTGCGGGCTGACGCCCTTCAGCACGAAAAGCGGCTTTCTGCTCATCGGTGAGGTCGCGATCGTAGTTGTCGTAGCCGAGCTGCTTCGCCCGGCCATTCGCCTCATTGCGGGCATCGATCTCTTCTGCGTTCGAGAAGCTCTCGTAGATCGCGCCTGCTGCGAGCAGCTTGTCGATGACACCGCGGTAGATGTCATGACGCTCAGACTGACGGTAGGGCCCGTGCGGCCCGCCGACCTCGACGCCCTCGTCCCAGTCGATCTCCATCCAGCGCAGCGCGTCGAGTAGCTGCTGGTAGCTCTCTTCACTGTCGCGCGCAGCGTCGGTGTCTTCGATGCGGAAGACGAGCTTGCCGCCGTTGTGCCGCGCATAGGCCCAGTTGAACAGGGCGGTGCGGACCAGGCCGACGTGCGGAAGACCGGTCGGAGACGGGCAGAAGCGCACACGCACATCGGAGCCGGTTGCGGTCGTGGTGAGGGGATGAGGAGTAGCCATATCACCTCAATCCTACGCGGGTACGGACGCTTACCCCGCGTGACCTGTGGCCACAGCCGCGGAATGCTCCAGAGCGATCGTGCCATCGACGACACGCTCGTTGCAGAGTTCGTCGAATGCCAGCTGGAACTGCCGACGGTCGCGCTCATCGAGCGAGAGGAAGAACGCCCCTGCGCCTGCCACGCCGCCCGTCACTGAGCTCCACAGCACCTCCGCGTTGGCATGCCACGTCCAGTGCGTTTCGCTGACTGTCAGGTCTTGCCAACCCGACTGCTGCAGCATCCGCCCGAAACCCGCGCAGCTGCGCTCGAAGTCCTTGTCTGCCGGCAGGCGCTCGCCGGTCGCGGGACCAAGGCCTGCTCGCTCGCACACCGATACCCAGAACAACGACGGCGTCGCAGTCCAGGTGGTAGCGAGCACGATTCCTCCGGCCGTGGTGACGCGTAGCATCTCCGCAGCCGACCTGCGGGGATCATTCACATGGTTGAGAACGAAGTTCGCCGTCACGCAGTCGAAGGCCCCATCCGCGAACGCGAGGGATGGCAGAGTGCCGCAGATCACGGGCACGTTCGGATGCCGCATGGAAGAGATCGACCGCATCGTCGGCTCCGGCTCGCACCCGGTGACAACCCAGCCGTCCTCGGCGAGCTTCGCCGCAAGGCTCCCCGTTCCCGACCCGACATCCAGCAGAGTGCGCTGCGCGCCCGCACCGAGAGCCTGCACGATCACCTGAGTCGTCCCCGCGCACAGATCGGCATACGAGGCCGCGTATGCCGCGCCGACGCCGTTCCAGCCGCTCACGCGGTGCGCATCCGGCCGAGAGGGGAGGCGACGACGATCGCGACGACGACGACCGCGGCGATGACCGCGAGCCCGGAGTACTGGAAGTTCGACATGATGACCCCTGCGAGCACAGCGCCGCCTGCCCCGCAGAAGCTCATGAGCGAGTCGCTGCGCCCCTGGCGTCTCGTGCGGAGGGTCGGTGTCGTCGCCTCCGTGAGCAGGGCAGCGCCGGAGACCGTCGAGGCGCTCCACCCGAGCCCCAGCAGAACGAGCGCGATCATGACGCCGCCGGCCTGATCGTTCATGAAGAACGCAAACGTGAGGGATGCGCCGAGCAGCACCTGCCCGAGCAGAACAACTCGCAGCCGGCCCCAGCGGTCGGAGAGAATGCCGAACACCGGCGAGAGCGCGTACATGCCCGCGACATGAGCGGCGATCGTGATCCCGACGAGGGTGGTGACATCTGTCGAGGTCGCATGCCCACCGTGCGCATTCTGCGCCATGTGCGAGAGATGAATCGGGGTCATCGCCATCACGGACACCATCACGATGTGCGCGCCGGCGATGGCGAACATCGCATACCGGGCGACAGTCGGGTGATCGCGACGCTCATCGCTCTGAGCCTGATTCGCCGATGATGCGAGGATCCGCTGCGAGAGAAGCAGCGGATCAGGCCGCAGCGCCACGATGTACAGGATGAATGCCGCTATCTGAGCGACGAGCGAGAACAGGTAGGAACCAGTCTGCGGCGGCATCCCTATCGCTTGACCGACGATCTCGCCCGGGCCGAGCAGCAACGGTCCGGTCACTCCCCCGATCGTCGTCGCCCAGACGACGATCGAGAGATCGCGCCCTCGATGACGAGAAGAGGCGAGATCGGTCGCCGCGAAGCGCGACTGAAGGTTGCCGGCGTTGCCCGCACCGATCATCACGATGCCCGCCAGCAAGAGCGGGAAGATGCGCAGAGCTGCAGCCAGGATGACGACCGCGATCCCGACGAGCGCGAAGAGATTACCCAGAGTGAGCGCCCAACGCCTGCCGAGTTTCATCGCCATACGCGCCAGTGGGATCGCACACAGCGCAGCGCCGAGCGTGACCGAAGCTGTCGCCAGCCCCGATAGGGCGTCGTCTCCCGAGATGTCTGCGGCGAGCAGCGCACCGAGCGATACCGTCGCACCGAACGCGATGCCACCGAGAACCTGCCCAGAGGACAGGACGATCACCGTGCGGCGCTGGATCGCCTGCTGTCGATCGAGAGTGGGCAGGGTCATGCCGGAGGAAGCGCGTCGCGCACCGAATTGCGCAGGATGCCGATGCCCGAGACCTCGACCTCGACGGTGTCTCCAGCGACGAAAGGTCCGACGCCCGCCGGGGTGCCGGTGAGGATGACGTCTCCAGGCAACAGAGTGAAGATCGCAGAGGCGTACTCGATGATCTCGTCGACGGAGTGGATCAGGTCGCTGAGCGGCGCGCTTTGTCGCACTTCGCCATTCACACGGGTCTCGAGGGTGGCATCCGTCTGGTCGAACTCCGTCTCGATGACCGGTCCGAGCGGGCAGAAGGTGTCAAAGCCCTTGCCACGCGTCCACTGCCCGTCCTTCAGCTGCAGGTCACGCGCCGTGACATCGTTGCCCACTGTGTAGCCGAACACGTAGTCCTGGGCGTTCTCCGCCTTCACGTTCTTGGCGATGCGCCCGATCACGACGGCGAGCTCGCCTTCGTGATCGGTGCGCTCGGACAGCGACGGGCGCACGATCGTGTCGCCGGGGCCGATCACAGACGTGTTGGGCTTGAGGAACAGCAGCGGCTCTTCAGGCGCGGCTCCTCCCATCTCGGCGGCGTGATCGTGGTAGTTCTTACCGACGCAGACAACTTTCGATCGCGGAATCACCGGTGCGAGCAGAGCTGCATCCGCAAGTGGAACGCGCTCGCCCGTCGTGTCGAACCCGGCGAACATCGGGTCACCGGCGAGCACGACGAGCTCATTCTCCTCCTCGTCGAGGATGCCGTACTGGATAGCGTCATTGTGGCTGAATCGCGCGATCTTCACTCGCTCAGCCTATTCCTCTCTGCCGAGGTTCTCACCTCCCCTCTGCCGACGTGGTCACCCACGTTCTCCCCTCATCGAGACCCCAGCTTGCGACCGAGACCCCCGGCTATCAGCGGCGCGAACGAGGGGTCTCGGTGAGAGTCCGGGGTCTCACCGGCTCAACCCGGCAGGCTCAACCCGGCGGGTTGAGCCCGAACGCTGCGAGGCGGGCACCAAGAGCGTCAGCGGACACGATATGAGCGCTGCCCCATCGACGGATGGCCCAGCCGGTGACACCGCGGATGTCGTCCTCGCGCCATTTCTCGGCCAGTACGGCGTCAGCAGGGGTGGGCGCAGTGCGCAGGTCGAACTCGAGGTACTTGCCTTCACCATCGAACTCGCCGAAGTTCCGAGAGCGTGGAAACCCGAAATCCAAGAAGTACCGATCCCCCTCTGAACCTGTCACAGGAACCTGCAGCATCAGGTCACGGAACCCGAGTCGCCACAGCTGAAGCCGACTGACGCTCTCACCCGGCAGTTGCGCGCGTCCGTCGGCAAAATCCGCCGTCCAACGCACCCGCCGGACGCCTCGCAGTCCCGGCTTCGCCAGACACAGCAGCCGTTCTTTCCATTCGGCCGCGGCGTCATCATCCTGCCGATGGTTGACCACCGCCACCGATCTGATTGCCGCGTCAGCTGCAGTTACCGCAGCTTCCATCGACATAGTCCGCACCAAATCGAACACGGTTCGCGCCAGAGATGTGCAGCGAAACCCGTGGCGTACGACGATGTCCTCCTCGGCCACGTCGATGTCATGCCGAGCGATCCCCGACACGGAGCGCGTGTGGCGTGTCCCTGTGATGAGGGTGTGGACGACGGCGTCAGCAGCGCGGTAGATCGGCAGCCCCCAGAGCACCGCGGCGGACAGGTGCATGAACACGGGTCCTTGTCGAGGACTGGAACGTGCGTGCGCGATCACCCGCAGCAGGTGTCGCCCCTCACTCCACAGATCCCTCCAGGTCGCACCGTCGACGTAGTAGCCACGATGAACGCGCACGAACGTGCCCACGGAAAGGAGCTCGCGCAACTGCCGCTCGGTGATCCCAGTGCTGAGAAGGTCAGCGCGCGTTCTCAGCACCGCATTGGCTTGATCGAAGCTGATTCGTCTCGGCATCCCGCGAGTATGCACCCCGCATCAGCGCTCCACTCTCTTCTCCACAGCCCGCGTCTGTTCATTTGCGATGTGCAGAACCAGTCGCACCGTCGGCGAGACCCCTGATAGACGTCGAGACCCCGTCGTATGGGTGTCCATACGACGGGGTCTCGACAGGAGCTGGGGGTCTCGGCGAAGGTGGCGACGGTGGCGACGGTGGAGACGGTGGAGACGCCAGCGAGAACTCAGGCGTCGAGCCGGTAGAGCCAGCCGTGTTTGTCGGTCGCGCGCCCGTACTGGATGTCGGTGAGCTCTTCGCGCAGCGAGAGCGCAAGGTCGCCGGTCGGCTGCTCCTCTTCGAAATCAGCCGTGACGAGAGCGCCGATCGGGGTGACGACAGCGGCGGTGCCGCATGCGAACACCTCGATGATGTCGCCCGATGCCACACCGTCTCGCCATTCCTGCAGCGAGACAGCGCGACGCTCGACGGTGTGCCCGCGGTCCTCTGCGAGTTGCAGCAGTGAGTCGCGAGTGATGCCCTCAAGGATGCTGTCGGACTGCGGCGTGACGATACGTCCGTCCTTGTACACGAATACGACGTTCATGCCGCCGAGCTCTTCGACGTTGCCGTCCTGGTCGAGGAACACGACCTGGTCACAGCCCTTGTCATAGGCCTCAGCCTGCGGCAGCAGGCTCGACGCGTAGTTGCCGCCCGTCTTCGCCGCCCCCGTGCCGCCCTTGCCGGCGCGGGTGTAGGTCTCGGACAGCCAGATGCGCACCGGCTTCACTCCACCCTTGAAGTACGAGCCGGCCGGGCTCGCGATCAGATAGTACGCAACCTTCTGCGCCGGACGAACGCCGAGGAACGCCTCTTTCGCGAACATGAATGGCCGCAGGTACAGACTCTGGTCTGCTCCCGACGGCGTCCAGGCCGCGTCGACGGCGATGAGCTCGCGCAGCGACTGCAGGAAGTACTCGGGCGGAAGCTCTGGGAGCGCCATCCGGCGCGCGCTGCGCTGCATGCGTTCCGCGTTCGACTGAGGCCGGAAGGTGTGGATCGAACCATCGGCATGACGATACGCCTTGATCCCTTCGAAGACTTCCTGACCATAGTGCAGCACTGCCGCAGCCGGGTCGAGCGGGATCGGCCCGTAAGGCTGCACCCTGGGGCGGTGCCAGCCGCCACGCGCCGACCAGCAGATGTCGACCATGTGGTCGGTGAAGACCGTGCCGAATCCTGGGTTCTTGAGAGCCTCTTCGCGCTCGGCGGGAGCCTTCGCGGCGAGATTCTTGGTCACAGCGAACTCGAGCGGGGCGAGTTCGGTTTCGATCGGTGTCATTTCACATCCTGCGTTCGTTGCGGCGGCGCTCGCGTGCCTCCAGATTACGCCTGGAGCTTTGCGATGATGGCGTCGCCGACCTGTGTGGTTGTCCTCGAGCCGTCCCGTTCGGAGATGTCGGCTTCCACAGCGCTGGCGATTCGAGCGGCTTCCTCGGTGAGCCCGAGATGATCGAGCAGCAGTGATGCCGACAGAATCGCCGCAGTGGGGTCGGCTTTCTGCTGTCCTGCGATGTCAGGGGCCGAGCCGTGAACGGGTTCGAAAATCGAGGGGAATTCGCCTGAGGGATTGATGTTGCCCGACGCGGCGAGGCCGATGCCACCGGTGACGGCACCTGCCAGATCCGTGAGAATGTCGCCGAAGAGGTTGTCGGTGACGATCACATCGAAGCGGGACGGGTTCGTGACCAGGAAGATCGTCGCCGCGTCGACGTGAAGATAGTCTACGGCTACGTCAGGATGCTCCGCAGCCACTTCGTTCACGATGCGCTGCCACATTCCCCCAGCGTTCACGAGCACGTTCGTCTTGTGCACGAGGGTCAGCTTGCGCCGACGGCGCTCTGCGAGCTCGAAGGCGTGACGAACCAGGCGCTCGACGCCGTAGGCGGTGTTGACGCTGGTCTCGATGGCGACCTCGTGCACTGTACCGCTGCGGATCGCACCGCCGTTGCCCGTGTAGGGCCCTTCAGTACCTTCACGCACGACGACGAAGTCGATCTCGCCCGGGTTGGAGAGCGGACCGGGAGCACCGGCGTACAGCTTCGACGGCCGCAGGTTCACGTAGTGGTCGAGGGAGAACCGCAGCTTCAGGAGCAGCTCGCGTTCGATGCTGACGTTCTTCAGTCGCCGGTCACCGGGCTGGCCACCGACAGCACCGAGAAGCACGGCATCCTGTGTCTTGATCGAATCGAGGTCCTCATCGGTGAGGATGTCACCGGTGTCGAGGTAGCGCGCTGC
Organism: Microbacterium zouquanmingi; assembly: GCF_052266695.1. Lineage (NCBI taxonomy): Bacteria > Bacillati > Actinomycetota > Actinomycetes > Micrococcales > Microbacteriaceae > Microbacterium > Microbacterium zouquanmingi. The sequence continues at coordinate 267,529 of NZ_JBQPQZ010000002.1, read as the reverse complement.
TCCCAGTACGAAGCGAGTCTTCTCGAAGGTCACATCGCTGTTCGCGGTGACGGTGTCGAGGACACGTTCGGCCTCAGCGATGACCTCTGGACCGATACCATCGCCCGGGATGATTGCCAGCTTCACGACACGCGACATGCGCACTCCTTGCATCGGGGTTCCCTGCGCACGACGACGGGCAGGTGATCCCAGCGTACTGTCAGCGCGGACGTGCCACGCGCAATGTGGCAGCGGCGATGACTCCGGCGACGACGACCAAAGCTGCACCGATCAGAGCGGTGATAGTCACCCCGGAATCGAAAGCGGCTGCTGCCGCGGTCCACAGTGCACTGCTGAGCGGTTCATCAAGCTGCTGCGCAGCCGTGTAGGCACCTGCGAGAGTCTCGCGCGCTGCCGCCGCCGCATCCGCGGGGATGGCTTCCGGAACGACGAGAGCGCCCCGGTAGAACGCCGTGATGATTCCACCGAGCACCGCGGTCCCGAGTACGGCGCCGAGTTCATACGCAGTCTCGGAGACGGCACTCGCGGCACCCGCTTTCGAGGCTGGGGCACTCGAGAGAATCAGCTCGTTGGAGATCGTCTCGGCTGCGCCGATTCCGATCCCCAGCACCACGAATGCCAGCACGAGCGGCATCACGCCATGTCCTTCGGTCGTGAACGCCACCAGGATGTAGCCGATCACTGAGAACGCGAGGGCTGCGGGCACGACGATGTGCGGAGGCACCCGACGCGAGATCGGGACAACCGTCAGCCCGGCTACGATGACCGCGATCATGCCGGGCACGAGTGCGAGTCCTGCCAACATTGGCGACATGCCAAGCACGAGCTGAAGATGCTGCGGCACGAAGTACAAGAATCCGACCAGCGCCACCACGCTCAGCAGGTTAACGAGGATCGCACCGGAGAATGTCCCCCGACGGAACAGGGCCATGTCGAGCATCGGGATCGGTGCGCGAAGCTGGCGACGCACGAACATCACGCCCATGACGGTGCCCCCCAGTGCCCACGCAGTGGCGATCAGCGTCGGGCCGTCCACAGCGAAGGACTTGATGGCGTAGACGACCGTAATCATCGCAGCCATCGAGAGCAGGATGCTGATCGGGTCGATCCTCCCAGGATTCGGGTCGCGGCTCTCTGGCACGAGCAGCGGCGCGGCGATCAGAAGCGGAATAAGCACCGGCACGGCGATGAGGAACACAGATCCCCACCCGAAGTGCTCCAGCAGAAAACCGCCGACGATCGGACCGAGCGCAGAACCCGCAGAGAACGCGGATGCCCAGACAGCGATGGCCATGCGGCGCTGGTCTCGGTTCTGGAAGATCGAGCGCAGCAGCGACAGCGTTGACGGCATGAGCATCGCACCGAAGAATCCGAGCATCACACGCGCTGCGATCAGGAGCTCAGCGGTGGGCGCGAACGCGGCGAGCACGGATACTGCCGCGAATCCCGTCGCGCCGATCAGAAGCATCCGTCGGCGTCCGAACCGGTCGCCGAGCGTTCCCATCGTCACGAGGAGCCCCGCCAGCACGAGCGGGTAGGCGTCGATGATCCACAGCTGCTGCGCACCGGAAGGCGAAAGAGCCAGCGAGATCTCGGGCAGCGCAAAGCTCAGCACGGTGTTGTCGACAGAGACGAGCAGCACCGGGAGCATGAGGACGACGAGCGCCAACCATCCGCGCGCGCCTGCGCGCGGTGCGTTAAAGCCAGCGGTGTCCGTCGACGGAGAGTTGGTCATGAGTTCCTCATCAGAGATGACGATCCTGTTACTAAACCGTCCGGCTGGTATAGTAACAGATATGTCTCGCCCTCCCCTGGCACGCGAACGCGTCCTGGACGCCTTTGAAGTGATCCTCATCGAGGACGGCGAACGGACGGCCACTCTGGATGCCACCGCGAAGTCGGCGGGAGTGTCCAAGGGCGGGCTGCTATATCACTTCGCTTCGAAGGACGATCTCGCTGCGGGCATGATCACACGCCTGGAGCGTCTCGTCGAAGCAGATCTCGAAGAGATGGCTGCGGCATCCGATGGCCCTGTCGCGTATTACATCCGCACATCCGTCATGGAGAACGAGCCGCTCGACCGCGCGCTCATCGCCGTCTCGCGCCTCGCGCAGGGCGGATCACCCGACGCTGTGCGCGCACTGCGCGACACCCGGCGCAGCTGGGGCGAGGCGATCAGGCCGCATGTGCGCGACGAGACCGCGCTCGACCTCGTACTCCTCGTCAGTGACGGGCTGTACTTCAACAACTCGCTCGACGCGCAGGGCCTTGAGCCGCTGGTCCCCCGCGATGCCGAGCTGCGCGCGCTGGTGGATCTGGTCACGCGCGCAGCCACGTGAGTCGGCTCAGACCTCGGCGATCTCGATCTGCTTCATGAGTGTGGCCTCGATAGCCTCACCGACCTCGGCGAGCAGCTCATCCGGAACCCGGGAGTCGACGGTGAGAACGGTGAGCGCCTCGCCACCGGCGGCACGGCGAGCGACCTGCATGCCGGCGATGTTGATGCCTGCGTCACCGAACTTCTGGCCATAGACAGCGACGATGCCTGGACGATCGATGTACTGCATGACGATGTGGTTCGTCTCGATCGGAACCTCGATATCGTGACCGTTGATGCCGACGATCTTCTCCACCATTCGTGTGCCTGCGAGGGTTCCCGCGACCGAGAGAACAGTGCCATCGGCGAGGGCGCCGCGAAGCGTTGTGAGGTTGCGGTACTCGGGGCTTTCCTTCTCGACGATCAGACGCGCTTCGATGCCACGTTGTTCGGCGAACAGCGGTGCGTTGACGTATGAGACGTTCTCACTGACCACGTTGGAGAGGATGCCCTTGAGGGCTGCAAGCTTGTACACGCTCACGTCGTAGTCCGCGAGCTCGCCGCGAACCTCGATGTCGAGGGTCGTGACTGCGGAGCCTGCCAGTCCGCTGAAGATCTGTCCGAGCTTTTCGACCAGCGCGATCCCAGGACGCACGAACGGGTCGATCACGCCACCGGCGACGTTCACCGCATCCGGGACGAGGTCTCCTTCGAGCGCGAGCTTGACCGAGCGGGCCACCGAAATGCCCGCCTTCTCCTGCGCGTCGTCGGTCGAGGCTCCCAGGTGCGGGGTGACGACGACGTTCGGCAACGCGAGCAGGTCGTGTGCAGAGCCGCCCTCTGCAGGGGGCTCGGAGGTGAACACGTCGAGGCCGGCCCCGGCGATCTCGCCGTTCTGCAGGGCGGTGCGCAGTGCGACCTCGTCGATCAGGCCGCCACGGGCGACGTTGATGACGTACGCCGTGTTCTTCATCGCAGCGAATTGCTCTGCGCTGATCATTCCCGTGGTCTCGGGGGTCTTCGGCATGTGGATGGTGAGGAAGTCGACCTCGGCCACGAGCTCATCGAGGGTGCGCAGCTCGACACCGAGCTGCTGGGCGCGAGCACTTGTCACGTAGGGGTCGTACGCCACGATCTTCATGCCGAACGACTGCATGCGCGCGGCGACGAGCGCGCCGATGCGACCGAGGCCGACAATGCCGAGCGTCTTGTCGAACAGCTCGGTGCCGGTGTACGAGCTGCGCTTCCACGCTCCGCCTGCGAGCGATGCGTTGGCGGCGGGCACGTGGCGGGCAAGGCTCAGGATGTGAGCGCAGGTGAGCTCTGCGGCAGAGATGATGTTCGAGGTCGGGGCGTTGACCACCATGACCCCGGCCTTGGTCGAAGCCGCGATGTCTACGTTGTCGAGGCCGACGCCGGCACGTGCGATCACCTTGAGCTTGGGGGCGTGGCCGAGAGCCTCAGCATCCATCTTGGTCGCCGAGCGCACCAAGACCGCGTCTGCATCTGCCAGCGCCGAGAACAGCGTTTCTCTATCCGTGCCGTCCACCTGACGGACGTCGAAGTCGGGGCCGAGCGCCTCGATCGTTGCGGGTGAGAGGACTTCGGCAATGAGCACGACGGGCTTTGGCACAGGCGGATCCTTCGAGTTGGCGGCACAGCGCGGATGGGGATCGATGCGCCGCACACCGTCGGGGGCGCGATCGTGTCCACCCTACCTGAGCCTTGCGCCCACTCCGTTCATGTGACGCGCGGGGTCACGAGGTCAACGACAGCGGGTTGACCGCACTGAGGGCGACGACGTTGATCCAGAACACCGCGACCAACCCGAGCCCCGCAATCATCACCACGCTGAGCTCCAGCGCAGTGCGCCGTCTGCCGAGAGCGAATGCCCCGGCGAACACGAGGATCGGGAACAGCACCGAGAAGATCAGCACGAACCAGCCGTACGCGTTCAGCCCCAGCTGCGCGAATGTCACGAGATACGCGATCGCATTCCACACACCGTAGGCGTAGAAGAGACCTGCGGCACCGATGATGATCGTCTTCAGAATGCCCAGCGAAGGCCTGCTCTGCACAGTCTGCTCGCTCATGCTCCCACCGCCCCCGTCATAACGAATGGCCATGGCACAAGCAGCACGACCCCCACCAGGAGCCAGAGGATGCGCTGCCAGGATGGCGAGTGACGGGTGAGCAGCCATACCGCGGTGAACCACAGTGCTGGCGCCAGCACTGCCGCCCAGACGCCCACCTGGTACATCACGTTTGGGATGAGGAAGAGCGCGCCCACCTGCAGGCGGAAGCCCCCGATGATCCATCCGATCGTGTAGAGCAAGTAGATCCCGCCCATGATCCCCGCCAGCAGCAGCATTGGAGTGCTCAATGCGGGCGGTTCCTCCGAGTCGACGATGGCGCCGTCCGAACCGGAATCTTCTACCGCTGTACTGTCTTTGCCGACGGCCTTCCAGCCCTTCGGGAGTACTGGCTCGCGCTCGGCCTCGGCCGCGCTCTTCTGATCTGGGTGACCGTCATCGCCTTCCCAGGAAAGCGCGTCGTCCGCATCCGATGTCATGGCTCCAGCGTAGCTACCCGCAAGCGCTGCCGATATGCTCAGGGAGTTCACAGCATCACAAGGGGGATCCACCGTGGCAGAACACAAGAAGAAGTCGCCCGCATCCGACGTCGCAGCGACGACGGAACGTACCTGGACCCCGACCGCGGAGGCGAAGCAGAAGGCCACGATGTTCCGCTGGATCGCGGTGGTGCTCTGGGCCGTCGCGATCGCAGCCGAGGCCGTGGCCATCTTCTGGCTGCTTCGTCAGCGCGAATACGTCGGCGAGGACGGTGTCCTCGTTCGTAACGCCGACACCGGCCTGCTCGAGGAACAGGGCGTTTCCGCTCAGTTCCCGCAGTGGGCGTTCATCACCCTGATCGTGGTGCTGGTCGTGATCGCTGCGCTGTCGATCACCGGCTCTTTCCTCTGGAAGAAGGCGAACAAGCTCGATCCGGCGAAGAAGTCCGACACGGTGAGGTTCTTCGTCCAAAATCAGCTGGGCGCGATCATCGCTGTCATCGCGTTCCTGCCGCTGGTCATCCTGATCTTCCTCAACAAGGACATGGACAAGGGGCAGAAGACGACGGCCGGCATCGTCGGTGTCGTTCTCGCCATCGCTGCTGTCGCGCTCGGCATCGACTACAACCCGTCATCGGTAGAGCAGTACACCGCCGACCAGTCGACGGTCATCCAGCTGCTCGGACAGGACGAGGTCGTCTGGGTCGACGGTGGATCCGTTTACCACGTGTGCGAAGAGGTCTCCGACATCCAGACCGGCAGCGAGAAGCGCACCGGCACGACGGCGCAGGCCATCGAAGCGGGAAAGATCCGTCTGACGCTGAAGTTCGCCTCTGAGCTGCGCACGTGCGGCCTCGCGGTGCCGGAGAATGCCGACGAGATCGCTGATGCACTCCGCGCGATCCAGGGCGGAGCGGTGAACACCATGCTCCCCGCTCCCGTCTGGGCGGACCCTGCGGATGCCCCGATCGAGATTCAGGACGCGTCGGGCAGCGAGAGCGAATAGCCTCACTCGGAGTGCGTGCACTCCCCCAACGCCTCGACCAGGCGCTGTTCGGCCGCGCCGAGATGCGCGGCCAGCAGCGCCGCAGCGCGTTCGCCATCGCCTGCCGCGACAGCGTCGAGGATGTCAGCGTGCTGCGTGGCGATGTCGCGCGCATCGAGCAGTCTTCGATTCTGCACCTGCGCCATGCACAGGCGCACCTCGTCGAGCACGCTGGCATACATGCGTGAAGTCCGCGGGCTCGCGATGCCGTCGATGAGCGCAGTGTGAAAGCGAAGGTCAGGTTCGACGGTTGCAGCATCCGGTCCTGGATCCATCGCGAAGATCTCTGCGTTCGCGTGCGCGGCAGCGGGAACAACGCTCCGGCCTGCCGCAAGCTCGCGCAGGGCCGCGCTCTCCAACCTCGTGCGGGTGCGGTAGACGTCGTGCACCATCGCCGCATCGATCGCCACGAGCCGCGCGGAACGATGCGCTGTGCGCACCAACAGCCCAGAGGCGACGAGCTGTTCGATCGCTGCTTTCGCGCTGGGTCGGGCGACGCCGAAGGATGCTGAGACTTTCGCCTCGGTCAGTGCGGCGTCAGCGGCGATCTCCCCGGAGAGGATCTGCGAGCGAAGTCGACGCGTGACAGCGTCGACGACTCCGACGATGCCGAGGGGTTCATCCGTGCTTGTCACATCATGAGCCTAGACGAGACTAGACTCCCCTGTATTCTTGTCAGACAACTTTTGGAGGCTGTCGTGTCCACGACTCTCGCGCATCCGCTCGACGTTGAGCGACTCGGCTCCCAGACGGCGATCTCCTCGCGCTCAATCGACCGGTTCGCGCGAGCGCATGACGCGTCGCACTACCTCCTGATCCCCGACGCCGTCCTCACCCCGCAAGACGCCGCCGGAGTCGCTCGCACCTTCGATGCCGTGCGCGCCGCTGGGCGAACGCTCACTTTCCGTTCGGGCGGGACGAGCCTTTCTGGTCAGGCCGTATCCGGTGATGTCCTCGTCGACACTCGAAGCAATTTCCGCGGCATCCACGTCGAAGACGAAGGGCGTCTGGTTCGCGTCGAGCCGGGCGCCACCGTGCGCCAGGTCAATACGCGTCTGGCCCGCTACCGGCGAAAGCTCGGCCCTGATCCCGCGAGCGAGATCGCGTGCACGATCGGTGGCGTCATCGCGAACAACTCCAGCGGTATGGCCTGCGGTGTCACGGAGAACTCGTATCAGACGGTAGATTCGCTGCTGCTCGTGCTGCCGAGCGGAACCGTTCTCGACACCGGCGCGCCCGACGCGCTCGAGCAGCTCCAGTCCGCGGAGCCGGCCCTCGCGGAGGGCCTGCTGACTCTGCGAGAACGGCTTCTCGCCGACCCGGAGTCGGTCGAGTTCATCCTCCGACAGTTCTCGATGAAGAACACGATGGGTTACGGGCTGAACTCACTGGTCGATTTCGATGATCCGGTGAAGATTCTCGAACACCTCGTGATCGGATCCGAGGGCACCTTGGCGTTCGTCGCCGAAGCCCGGTTCCGCACTGTGGAGGTGCGCCCGCAGATCGCCACGGGACTGCTCGTCTTCGAATCCCTCGCGGATGCCATGGGAGCTCTTCCCGATCTGGTCGCGCAGCACCTCGCAACGATCGAGCTGATGGATGCCGCATCGCTCCGCGTCGCACAGGGGCTGAGCGATGTCCCCACATCCATCGCGAGCATCACGGTCGACGCGCACGCAGCGCTCCTCGTCGAGGTGCATGCGTCCGATCCGGACGAGCTCGTCGAGAAGAGCGAGCGCGCCCTGGGCCGTTTCCGCGCCCTCCCCCTCGCCGTCGAACCCGCGCTGACGACCGATGCCGCCCAGCGCGCCTCGCTGTGGAGTGTCCGCAAGGGCCTGTACACGGCCGTCGCCGGTGCCCGCCCGTCCGGCACGACCGCACTGCTCGAAGACATCGTCGTTCCGGTCGACAGGCTGCTGGCGACGTGCGAGCGGCTGATCGAGCTGTTCGCCATCCACGACTACAAAGACTGCGTCATCTTCGGCCACGCCAAAGACGGTAATGTGCACTTCCTCCTCAAGGAGCGCTTCGACGATGCGGAGAGCCTCGCGCGGTACCGCCGCTTCACCGATGATCTCGTGGACCTCGTGCTCGCACAGGCCGGGTCGCTGAAGGCTGAACACGGCACCGGACGGATCATGGCGCCGTTTGTGCGTCGCCAATACGGAGATTTCCTCACCGACCTGATGTGGGAGATCAAGCGCCTGGTCGATCCCCAGGGGATCCTGAACCCCGGGGTCGTGCTCTCCGAGGACGCCGAGTCCTACCTGCAGGACCTCAAGCGCGTGCCGACCGTCGAGAGCGAAGTCGATCGCTGTGTGGAGTGCGGATACTGCGAGCCCACGTGTCCGAGCAAGGACATCACCCTCACTCCCCGCCAGCGGATCGTCTTGCGGCGTGACATGGCGTGGGCAGAAGAGCAGGGCGATACTGAGCTCCTGAAGGATCTGCGTGCCGACTACGACTACGACGGGGTGCAGACCTGCGCCGTCGACGGGATGTGCGCGGTGGCCTGCCCGGTCGACATCAACACCGGAGATCTGGTGCGCCGGCTGCGCGCCGAAGAGGCATCGAAGCTCGAGGACGGCGTGTGGGATGCTGCAGCCCGGGGCTGGGGCGCGGTGACGCGGATCGGGGGCGTTGCGCTCACGATCGCGGATGCCTTGCCCGCTCAGCTCGTGCGCGGAGCCACGCAGCTCGGACGAGCGGTTCTCGGCGCGGATACTGTGCCGCTCTACGACGGAGACCTCCCCCGCGGCGGCTCGCCCGCCCCGAAGGCGTCGAATCCCGCTGACGCACAGGCGGTGTTCTTCGGCGCATGCATCGGGACGATGTTCGGACCGGAAGGTCATGGTGAAGGCTCGCGCGACGCCGTGCGCGCGCTGCTCGATCGCACCGGCATCCCCATTGTGATCCCAGAGGACGCAGGCAGCCTCTGCTGCGGCACACCGTGGAAGTCGAAGGGGCAGCTCTCGGGCTACGACCGGATGACCGAGCGCGTGCTCTCCAACCTCTGGGAGGCGAGCCGTCACGGCCAGCTCCCGATCGTCTGCGACGCCGCCTCGTGCACGGAGGGACTGCACGTGATGCTGGCGAAGTCGCTCGCAGAGTATCCGGAATATTCCGGAATGCGCATAGAAGATGCGACCACCTTCGTCGCGCGAGAGGTGCTCCCCCGGCTCACTGTTTCAGCGAAGCTCGAATCGATTGCGGTGCACCCGACGTGCTCGACCACCGCTCTCGGGGCGACGGGAGCGCTGACCGCACTTGCGGCAGCGGTGGCGAACGAGGTGTACGTCCCGGACGGGTGGGGATGCTGCGGATTCGCCGGCGACCGCGGGATGCTGCACCCTGAGCTCACCGAAAGCGCGACGGCCGTTGAAACGGCTGAACTGACTGAGGCCGACGCCGAGCGCGGCGGCTTCGATGCCTTCGTCTCGGCGAACCGGACCTGTGAGATCGGCATGACCCGTGCAACCGGCAAGCCCTATCGTCACGTCGTCGAGGTGCTCGAAGAACTCACCCGGTGAGTCGACGCGGAATCCCGCGGAATAATGAGAAAGGGCGCCCCGCGAGGGGCGCCCTTTCTTCGAAGCGGTGGATCAGCGCGCGGCAGAGCCGTCGACGTAATCCTCGTCCTGCTGCTTCCAAGCGAAGAGCGAACGCAGCTCCTTGCCAGTCACCTCGATCGGGTGCTTCTCTTCCTTGGCACGCAGTTCCTGGAACTCCTTCGCACCATTGTCCTGGTCCTCGATGAAGCGCTTGGCGAAGGCACCGGACTGGATGTCGGCGAGAACGCCCTGCATGTTCTCCTTGACACGAGCGTCGATCACGCGGGGACCGGAGACGTAGTCGCCGTACTCAGCAGTGTCGGAGATCGACCAGCGCTGCTTGGCGATACCGCCCTCCCACATGAGGTCGACGATGAGCTTGAGCTCGTGCAGCACCTCGAAGTAGGCGATCTGCGGCTGGTAGCCGGCCTCGACGAGCGTCTCGAAGCCGGCCTGCACGAGGTGGCTCATGCCACCGCAGAGCACAGCCTGCTCGCCGAAGAGGTCGGTCTCGGTCTCTTCGGTGAAGGTCGTCTTGATGACGCCGGCACGCGTTCCGCCGATGGCCTTCGCGTAGGAAAGCGCAAGCGCCCAGGCCTGACCCGAAGCATCCTTCTCGACGGCGATGATGTCCGGGATGCCACGGCCTGCGACGAACTCGCGGCGCACGGTGTGTCCAGGAGCCTTGGGAGCGACGAGAATGACGTCAACGCCCTCAGGAGCGTCGATGTAGCCGAAGCGAATGTTGAAGCCATGGGCGAACGCCAACGTCTTGCCCGTGGAGAGGTTCGGGGCGATCGACTCCGAGTAGATCGTGCGCTGGTGCTGGTCCGGAGCCAGGATCATGATGACGTCGGCCCAAGCGGTGGCATCCGCGACGTTCTTGACCGAGAAGCCGGCCTCCTCAGCCTTGGCGATCGACTTCGAGCCGTCCTTCAGCGCGATGGTGACCTCGACGCCCGAGTCGCGCAGGTTCATCGCGTGGGCGTGGCCCTGCGAGCCGTAGCCGACGATTGCGACCTTCTTGCCCTGGATGAGGGACAGGTCGGCGTCGTCGTCGTAGAAGATCTCAGTACTCACGTTGTATTTCTCCTTGATTGTGGTTGATCGGGACGTCGGTCCCTGAGCTTGTCGAAGGGTCAGCCGCGCAGAACGCGCTCCGTGATGCTCTTGCCACCGCGGCCGATGGCGAGAAGACCAGACTGCGCGATCTCCTTGATGCCGAAGGGCTCGAGCGCGCGCAGCAGCGCATCGACCTTGCCGCGATCTCCGGTGACCTCGATCACCAGTGCATCAGAGGCGTAGTCGACGACCGACGCGCGGAACAGGTTGACGACCTCGATCACGTTCGAGCGCGTCGTGTTGTCGGTGCGCACCTTCACCAGCACGTGCTGGCGCTGCACCGAACTCGCCGGCTCGAGCTCGACGATCTTGATGACGTTGATCAGCTTGTTCAGCTGCTTGGTCACCTGCTCGAGCGGCAGCTCTTCGACGTCGACCACCGCCGTGATGCGGGAGATGCCCGGCACTTCGGTGATACCGACCGCAAGTGATTCAATGTTGAATCCGCGTCGCGCGAAGAGTCCTGCGACGCGCGTCAGCAGGCCCGGCGTGTCCTCGACGAGGAGGCTCAGCACGTGCTTCGACATGGTTCAGATCTCCTCATCGAACGCGGGGGCATGATCGCGTGCGTACTGAATGTAGTTGTTGCTCAGGCCCTGCTGCACCATCGGCCACACCATCGCGTCGGCGGAGACGACGAAGTCGATGACGACCGGGCGATCGTTGGTCTCAAGGGCCAGTTTGATCGCGGCGTCGACGTCTTCTTCCTTCTCGACTCGGATCGCAAGGCAGCCGTATGCGTCGGCGAGCTTGACGAAGTCCGGGATCCGAATGGAGTCGTGTCCGGTGTTCAGGTCGGTGTTGGAGTACCGGCTGCCGTAGATGAGGGTCTGCCACTGGCGGACCATCCCCAGGGAGGAGTTGTTGATGATCGCAACCTTGATCGGGATGTTGTTGATCGCACAGGTGGCGAGCTCCTGGTTGGTCATCTGGAAGCAGCCGTCGCCATCGATCGACCATACGACGCGGTCGGGCTCTGCGACCTTGGCGCCCATGGCTGCAGGGACCGAATAGCCCATCGTGCCGGCGCCACCGGAGTTCAACCAGGCGTTGGGGCGCTCATACTTGATGAACTGCGCGGCCCACATCTGGTGCTGTCCGACGCCGGCGGCGTAGATGCCCTCCGGTCCGGTCAGTTCTCCGATGCGCTGGATCACGTACTGCGGCGCGAGCAGACCGTCGCTGGGTTCCGAGTACCCGAGCGGGAACTCGTCGCGAAGGCCGTCGAGGTAGGACCACCAGTCCGAGATGTCGGGCTTGGTGGTGCCGATGGTTCCGCGGAACGCGGCATCCAGATCGATGAGGACATCGCGGACATCGCCCACGATCGGCACGTCGGCGGTGCGGATCTTGGAGATCTCGGCCGGGTCGATGTCGACGTGCACGACCTTGGCGTGCGGGGCAAACAGAGCGACCTTTCCGGTCACTCGGTCGTCGAAGCGCGCACCGAGCGAGACGATGAGGTCGGATTCCTGAAGCGCGAGCACTGCGGGGACGGTGCCGTGCATTCCAGGCATGCCGAGGTGCTGCTCGTGCGAGTCCGGGAACGCACCCCGCGCCATCAGCGTGGTCACGACGGGAGCACCCGTGGACTCTGCGAGTTCCTTCAGCTCAGCAGCCGCCCGCCCGCGAATGACACCACCACCGACATAGAGCACCGGCTTCTTCGCCTCGGCGAGCAGTGTTGCAGCGGCCTGGATCTGCTTGCCGTGCGCCTTCGTCACCGGACGGTAGCCCGGCAGATCGACCTTCGGCGGCCAGATGAACGGAGCGGTCTCCTGCTGTGCGTCCTTCGTGATGTCCACGAGCACGGGCCCAGGACGCCCCGTCGAAGCGATCTCGTACGCTGCAGCGATCGCGCCGGGGATGTCCGCGGCGTCCTTGACGAGGAACGAGTGCTTTGTGATGGGCATCGTGATTCCGACGATGTCCGCCTCCTGGAAGGCGTCCGTGCCCATCAGGCTCGAGAAGACCTGTCCGGTGATCGCAAGCAGCGGCACGGAGTCCATGTATGCGTCGGCGATCGCGGTGACCAGGTTGGTCGCGCCAGGCCCTGAGGTCGCAATGCACACGCCCACCTTGCCCGATGCCGATGCGTAGCCCTCTGCCGCGTGTCCTGCGCCCTGCTCGTGACGCACGAGGATGTGACGCAGGTCTTTGGCATCCATCAGCGGGTCGTAGACGGGGAGGATCGCACCCCCAGGAAGGCCGAACACGTCGGTCACTCCCAGCAGCTCCAGCGAACGGACGACAGCTTCTGCGCCGGTGAGCTCTGGGGCGGATGCCTTCGGGGACGGTGGCCGTGGAACGGCCGAAACAGAGTCAGCAGTCATGTCTTTCCTTGGTGATCTCAGATGTCGTCAGCGCTCGAACCTGCCATCGGTCCTGAGCCTGTCTCAGTGTCAGCCGGTCGTCGCGCCCTGCGCAGCGGAGCGCACGAGCTTCGAGTACTTGGCCAGAACGCCACGGGTATAGCGCGGGGGAAGCGGCTCCCAGCCAGAGCGGCGGGATGCGAGCTCTGCCTCATCGACGAGTAAGTCAAGAGAGCGAGCTGCGATATCGACCCGTATCAGATCACCATCGCGCACGAAGGCGATAGGACCTGCGTCCACCGCTTCGGGTGCTATGTGGCCGATGCACAGGCCGGTTGTGCCGCCTGAGAATCGTCCGTCAGTCAAGAGTAGTACATCTTTTCCGAGCCCCGCACCCTTGATGGCCGCGGTGATGGCGAGCATCTCGCGCATGCCGGGTCCGCCCTTCGGACCCTCATAGCGGATGACGATGACCTCGCCGGCGTTGATCTCGCCGTTCGCGACGGCATCCATCGCGGCCCGCTCGCGCTCGAATACGCGCGCCGGGCCCTCGAACACCGTGGCGTCGAAGCCGGCGGTCTTCACGACCGCGCCTTCCGGTGCGAGGGATCCGTGCAGAATCGTCAGGCCGCCGGTGGCGTGGATCGGGTTGTCGAAGGTGTGGATGACCTCGCCGTCGATCGGCTGCGGGTCGAGGTCTGCGAGGTTCTCGGCCAGCGTTTTGCCCGTGACGGTGAGGGCGTCGCCGTGCAGCAGCCCCTCATCGAGCATGGCCTTCATGATGACGGGGATGCCGCCGTGACGGTCGACGTCATTCATGACGTACTGACCGAACGGCTTCATGTCGGCTACGTGCGGGACCTTGTCACCGATGCGGTTGAAGTCGTGCAGGTTCAGCTCGACGTCCGCCTCACGGGCGATCGCCAGCAGGTGCAGCACGACGTTGGTCGAGCCCCCGAGCGCCATGGCGAGTGCGATCGCGTTCTCGAAGGCCTCCTTCGTGAGGATGTCACGTGTCGTGATGCCCTGGCGAAGCAGGTTGACGACTGCTTCACCCGAGCGGTGCGCGAAGTAGTCGCGACGGCGGTCTGCGGCGGGCGGTGCGGCAGAGCCGGGCAGGCTGAGTCCGAGTGCTTCCGCGACCGATGCCATGGTGTTGGCGGTGTACATGCCACCGCAGGCGCCCTCGCCGGGCGCGATCGCGCACTCGATGCGCTTGAGATCTTCTTCGCTCATGAGACCCGCGCGGCACGCACCGACGGCCTCGAAGGAGTCGATGATCGTGACGTCCTTCTCGGTGCCGTCCGAGAGCTTGACCCATCCGGGAGCGATGGAGCCGGCATACAGGAACACGCTGGACAGGTCGAGGCGAGCACTGGCCATCAGCATGCCGGGGATCGACTTGTCGCACCCTGCCAGCAGCACGCTGCCGTCAAGCCGCTCAGCCATCATGACCGTCTCGACAGAGTCGGCGATGACCTCGCGCGACACCAGCGAGAAATGCATGCCTTCGTGGCCCATCGAGATGCCGTCCGACACCGAGATCGTGCCGAACTGCAGCGGGTACCCGCCTCCGGAGTGCACGCCTTCTTTGGCGCCCTGCGCAAGGCGATCAAGGCTCAGGTTGCAGGGTGTGATCTCGTTCCAGCTGGATGCGATACCGATCTGCGGCTTGTCCCAATCCTCATCCCCCATGCCGACGGCACGAAGCATGCCTCGGGAGGTCGTCGCCTCGATTCCGTCGGTGACGACACGGCTGCGGGGCTTGATGTCTGGGGACGCGTGTGAAGAAGGATCTTGCGAGGACATGACGGCAGTCTATTCCCGTCGGGAGGAGCGTTCGGACGCGAGCACCTCCAGAAGAGCCGCGATGTCTTGTGGAGTGTCCACACGCAGCACAGCGGATGATTCACCGGGTCCGACACGAACGCCGAGATCTCCGGCGCCGAGCACCTGCATGGCGTCTTCGTCGGTGACATCGTCTCCGGCGAATAGGATGCCGGTGGCATCGAAGTGTTCGCGAAGAACAGTCATCGCCGCATCCTTGCCTTCCACGCGCGATGAGAACTCGAGAACGCGATGCCCAGCCCTGCGTCGCCAGTGCGGGAACTGCTCGGCCACGAGCGCGTCGACTTCAGTGAAGACCGCAGCCTCCGCTTCAGGCGTCGCACGGCGGGTGTGGATTCCCATGCCGAACGTCTTCGGCTCGAGCTGTGCGCCCTCGTAGCGGTCGACGATGGGCTGCGCAGCCGCCCACAGGCTTTCGCGCGCGCCGTCTTCCATCACCGCGTCCGCGATGTCGACCTCCCCGAGGCCTGGGAACCAGTACTGCGCACCGTGCGATCCTGCCAGAGCGATGGCGGAGTCATCCGTGTGCTCGGCGATCACTCGCAGGTCATTCATGCTGCGCCCTGAGACGTACGCGACGAAGGTGTCCGGCAGGGCCGCCAACCGCTCTAGCTGGACTTTCACCTCGGGCAGTGCGCGCGCCGCCATCGGGTCGAGCACGAGCGGAGATGCTGTGCCGTCGAAGTCCAAAGCGACGACCAGGCGTTCTGTGCGCGCGATGGCGGTCAGAGCCTCGTCAGCGGGTTCACGATTCCAGCGGTGTGTCATTTCATCTCTTCTCTCATGCGTGCCGCGCGTGTACTTCGGCGAGGGCCTTGATAAATGAGGACGACCACGCATTCACATCGTGCTCGAGCACCCGCTTGCGAAGCGGACGCATGCGTCGGCCTTGCTCGCCAGGTGTCATTTCGACGGCCGCCATGATCGCATCCTTCAGGCCTTCGATGTCATGCGGGTTCACTCGGACGGCCCGGCGCAGCTCGTCTGCTGCACCCGTGAACTCGCTGAGCACGAGAACTCCGCGGTTGTCGGCCCTGGTGGCGATGTACTCCTTGGCGACGAGGTTCATCCCGTCACGCAGCGCCGTCACGAGCATCACGTCGGCGGCGAGATAGAGGGCCACCATCTCTTCGCGGGGGAATCCCTGATGCAGGTACCTGATCGCGCTGTGCCCCATCGTGTCGGTGTCGCCATTGATCCGGCTCACCGCCAGCTCGATCTCGTCGCGCAGGTGCACGTAGGCGTCGACGCGCTCACGGCTCGGGCTGGCCACCTGGATGAGCGTCACGTCTTCGACGTGGAGGCGCCCCTCGGCGAGAAGCTCGCCGTACGCCTTGATGCGATGGCGGATGCCCTTGGTGTAATCGAGGCGGTCGACGCCGAGCAGGATGCGCTTCGGGTTGCCCAGACTCTCGCGGATCTCGGCTGCACGAGCGCGCACTTCGGGCTTTTCGATGAGCTCGAGATACGGCGAGGTGTCGATGGAGATCGGGAAGGCTTTGGCGAGCACTGGGCGCGAGCGGCTCTCGCCTGGGACGGTGACGATGGATCCCTTGACCTCGTGCTGCAAGCGACGCCGCACTGCGGTGAGGAAGTTGACCGCGTCCTGAGCGCGCTGGAAGCCGATCACGTCGGCGCCGAGCAGGCCGCGCAGCACCTGGTCGCGCCACGGCAGCTGGGCGTACAGGCCGTGTGCGGGGAATGGGATGTGGTGGAAGTAGCCGATCGTCACATCCGGCCGCAGCGCGCGCACCATCTCGGGCACGAGCTGGAGCTGATAGTCGTGCACCCAGACCGTGCCATGCTCTGCCACGACTGCCGCCGCGGCTTCTGCGAAGCGACGGTTCACTGTGACGTAGGCATCCCACCACTCCCGGTGGTATTGGGGAGGTGCGATCACGTCGTGGTACAGAGGCCAGATCGTGTCGTTCGCGAAGCCCTCGTAGTACTCGGCGACTTCCGCCTCGCTGAGCGCGATCGGGATGAGCCGAATGCCGTCCTCGACGAACGGCTCGAGCTCGAGGTCGGCTTGCCCGGCCCACCCCACCCACGCGCCGTCCACGTTCTGCATCACTGGCTCAAGGGCAGCGACCAGACCACCTGGGGACGTGCGCCAGATCTCTTCGCCGTGCTCCCCCACCACTCTGTCGACCGGAAGCCTGTTTGCGACGACGACGAATTCTGCGGTGTCCATGGGAGCTCCTCGATGCCGGTGATGAACCCCCAGGCTATCGACTGCGGGGATGGGTGCGGCTGGCGAACCAGTTCAGGATGCCTGCGAAGAGCACGATCGCCGCGGAAGCGATGGGCAGAAGCAGCGACGCCTGCGTGCCGAAGCTCTGCGCGATCTCACCGGTGACAGCGGATCCGATCGACTGCCCGACGATCACCCCTGAGCCGAGCATCGTCATCACTGTCGCCGATCGTCCGAGCGGGCTGCGCGCAGCCCCGAAACTGTACTGCGTCACCAGGGTCGGTCCGATCCCGATGCCCATCGCTGCCAGAGCCCACGCCATCGTGACGGGCGAGTCGGCGAACGGAAGCAGGAACGACGCCGCCAGAAGGATGCCAGAGAACACCAGCCAGCGCGCCCGCAGTGAGAATCGCGGCGGAAGCCATGCGACCCCGAGCGCGAGGAGTGCCGATCCGACACCCATGACCCCGTAGAGGAGACCTGCCTCTTCCGGCGCACCACGATCAGCCATGAACGCCGTCAACGACGTGAGCATCGTGCCGAAGAAGAGACCGACACCGAGGATTCCGATCACCACGATGAGCAGGTTCGGCCGAAGCAGTTCTGAGGCCGCGGAGGGCGCACGACCGTCGTCGTCGCGGTCGGCTGACACATGGCGGCCGCTCGGATGCAGGGCGAAGGCCCCCACGAAGATGAGCGTGAGTGCTGCAGCGCCGATCAGCGGAGCCCAAGGGGCGATCAGGGAGCCGAAGATGCCCACCAGGAACGGACCGAAGACGAACACCGTCTCATCCGCGGCGGACTCGTACGACATCGTGCCGGAGAGAACGCGACTGCGGCGGTTCTCCGGTATCTGCTCGCTGATGATCGCCACGAGCCGAGAACGCGACATCGGCGCGACTTGAGGTGCGGATGCTCCGATGCCCATGGCCGCCACCAGCACGAGAGCATCTGCCGATGGGCTGTAGACCACCAGCGCGAAGACGACCAGCATCACGCTGTTGACGATCGTGAGAATGATGAGCACAGGACGTTGACCGAAACGATCTGCCGCGGCCCCGAGGAGCGGGCCGAAGCACGCTGTACCGAGCCCGACGGCAGCGGAGGTCAGTCCGCCGAGCGACAACGACCCGCGCGCGGAGACGACGACAGTCAAAACACCGACGACCATCATCGCGAAGGGGAGTCGCGCAACGAAGGCGATCAGAAAGTAAGGGAGGCCGGTTCGTCGAAGGAGACTCGCCGAAACGGGTGCGTGTGTCTGGATCATGACTCTCGCGCGTTCGAAGACGCGGGATCAGGTGTCGCCGCTTTCCGTCAGGATGCCGACGGCCGGTAGATACACAGCTTCAAGCGCTCACGCGCCGGAGTCATTCTACCTGGGACACCTGAGCGCAGGTAGGTTGGTGCCATGCGTTACCTCTTCAGCACCGGACTCATCGCAGCGATCTCCGCAGGAGTGTCACTGCTGCGCGGCACGCGCGATGAACCGATCACCTGGCGCGCTGCGCTCTCATGGGTGAGCTGGGGCATCACTCTCTCCCTCGCGATCGGCGCTGTCGTCGACATGAGGCGGGAGCGAACCGGACAGCTCGTCGATGCCGACTCGCCGCAATCGGTCAAGAAGGCGAAGAAGGCTCAGCGGCTTCAGTTCCGGTCGCAGAAGGCGCTCGCCGATGCCCAAGGGCACGCCAAGAGCCGCCGCTGACTCACTCGTGAGCTCTCCCCACGCCGCGGCGTGCTCAGTGCGCGCCCGGCGCGGCGGGCTCGATCTCAGCGGGTGAGGATGAGCGCCTCACCCTGACCGCCGCCTCCGCAGAGCCCTACGGCCACGGTTCCGCTCCCCCGCCGTGCGAGCTCGTGCGCCATGTGCACAACGAGCCGGTTGCCGGAGACGCCGATGGGGTGACCCATCGCGATGCCGCCACCGTGGATGTTCACGATGTCGCTCGAAACGCCGAGTTCGGTCTGCGAGCGTGCGACGACGGCGCCGAAGGCCTCGTTGATCTCGACCAGGTCGAGATCGGCCGCAGTGAGCCCCTGCTTGTCGAGTGCTCGCACAATGGCCTGAGCTGGCTGCGCCTGCAGCGAGTTGTCGGGGCCGGCGGTCTGTCCGCTCGCGCCGATCGTGGCGAGAACCGGCCACCCCTGCGCCTCGGCGTTCTCGCGCGTCGTGACGACGACAGCTGATGCGCCGTCAGAGATCTGCGAAGAGTTGCCCGCAGTGATCGATCCGCCGTCGGCGAATGCTGCGCGCAGCCTGCTGAGCGTTTCGGCAGTGGTCTCAGGGCGCACGCCCTCATCGCGGGTGACGACGATCGGCTCACCGCGCCGCTGCGGTACCTCGACGGTGACGATCTCGTCATCGAACACGCCGGCATCCATCGCGGTAGCCGCGCGCTGGTGAGAGCGTGCGGCTACCTCGTCCTGCGCCTCCCGCGTGAGCTCAAAGCGCTCATTGTGACGCTCTGTGGAGGCGCCCATGCTCTCGTTGTCGTACGCGTCGGTGAGGCCGTCGAAGGCCATGTGGTCAAGCACCTCCACGCTTCCGTAGGTCCAGCCATCGCGCGAACCCATCAGCAGGTGCGGGGCGCGGGTCATGGATTCCATGCCTGCTGCGACCACCGTCGTGGCATCCCGTGTTCGGATCATGCGGGCCGCGTCGATGATCGCGGTGAGGCCAGACAAGCAGACCTTGTTCACCGAATGCGCAGGCACATCCCAGCCGATACCGGCGCCGATCGATGCCTGGCGTGCGGCGTTCTGGCCGGAACCGGCCGCGAGCACCTGCCCGACGATCACGGCGTCGATCGCGGACGGGTCAATGGATGCCTGTGCCAGAGCGCCCTTGATCGCGAAGGATCCGAGCTGCGGAGCGGTGAACGACGCGAGCTGACCTTTCAGGCGGCCCTGCGGCGTGCGCGCGGCCGCGACGATGACGATGTCACTCATGAGATCTCCTTCAATTCTTCAGAGACGGTGAGCGGCGGCTCTGTCGCGTCGACGATGTCCTGCACGCTCACGCCGGGCGCGGTCTCGACCAGCACCAGGCCCGCATCGGTCACGTCGATGACGGCGAGATCCGTGATGATGCGGTGCGCGACTCCCCTGCCGGTGAGAGGAAGGGAGCACTCGTTCACGATCTTCGGCGAACCGTCCTTCGCGACGTGCTCCATGAGGATGATGAGGCGCCCTGCGCCGTGGACGAGGTCCATGGCGCCGCCGGGCCCCTTGACCATCTTTCCCGGGATCATCCAGTTCGCGAGGTCACCGGTGGCCGACACCTGCATGGCCCCGAGGATCGCCGCATCGATCTTGCCGCCGCGGATCATGCCGAAGCTCGTGGCGGAGTCGAAGAACGCCGTACCCGGAAGCGTCGTGACGGTCTCCTTGCCTGCGTTGATCAGGTCGGGATCGACCGCGTCCTCGGTCGGGTATGGTCCGACACCGAGGATGCCGTTCTCGGACTGAAGAACCACGGTGACGCCCTCGGGGACGTAGTTCGGAACGAGTGTCGGGAGGCCGATGCCGAGGTTGACGTAGGAGCCGTCGATGAGCTCCGCGGCCGCCCGTGCGGCCATCTGCTGGCGGGTGAGTGCCATGATCAGGCTCCTTCGCTCTGAGTGACGGTGCGACGCTCGATGCGCTTCTCGATGTCGGTTCCCACTTCGATGATGCGGTGCACGAACACGCCGGGAAGGTGCACGCTGTCTGGATCGATCTCGCCGGGTTCGACGAGTTCCTCGACCTGGGCGATGCAGACCCGACCCGCCATGGCTGCCAGCGGGTTGAAGTTGCGCGCGGCCTTGTTGAAGACGAGGTTGCCGTGCCGGTCCCCGACCGCGGCGTGTACGAGTGAGTAGTCGGTCGCAATCGCCTCTTCGAGGACGAAGTCCTTCGCCACGCCGTTGATCTCGAAGGACCGCACGTCTTTCACGGGAGACGCCACAGCGATCGAGCCATCTGCGTTATAGCGACGCGGCAGACCGCCCTCGGCGACCTGCGTACCGACACCCGTCTGGGTGAAGAACGCGGCGATTCCAGAACCGCCGGCACGCAGCTTCTCGGCGAGAGTGCCCTGAGGCGTGAGCTCCAGCTCGAGTTCGCCCGAGAGGAACTGCCGTTCGAACTCCTTGTTCTCGCCGACGTACGACGAGGTCATCTTTCGGATGCGCTGTGCGTTCAGCAGGATACCAAGGCCCCAGTCGTCCACGCCGCAGTTATTGCTGACGACGCTGAGGTTCGTGGTCCCCTGCGCGAGCAGCGCTTCGATGAGCGCGATCGGGTTGCCCGAGAGACCGAACCCTCCGACTGCCAGGGACGCGCCGTCCGGGATATCTGCGACGGCTTCGGTAGCCGAGGCCCATTGCTTGTCGATCACGCAGCACTCCTTCGTGTGAGGTCTTCTTCCAGCATCCGCCTTCGCGTGCTTCGGGTCGAAACCCGCTCTTGCGATATGGGCGAATCGCCGACTAGTGTCCACATTGTGGACACCCACGATCGTACGGTACCCGGCGCGCAGGCCGTGGCGCGTGCCGCCCGCCTGTTGCGACTGGTGACGTCCAGCGGTGAGGAGGGCGCGACGGTGCAGTCCCTTGCGCGTTCCGCCGATCTCTCCCGATCGACCGCGCATCGACTGCTGAGCGCACTGCGCGCCGAAGGCCTCGTCGATCGCGATGAGGAGACCGCCCGATGGATGCCGGGACCGGAGCTGTTCCTCATGGGATCAGTGGCCGCAGCCCGTTACGACATCACTGCACTCGCGCGCGATATCGTCCGCTCGCTGGCTGTGAAGACCGAGGAGAGCGCCTTCCTCTCGGTGCGCCGCGCGGACGAGACGGTCTGCCTGCTGCGCGAGGAGGGAGCGTTCCCGATCCGCTCCTTCGTGCTGAGCGAAGGAGTGCGGTTCCCCCTCGGCGTTGCAAGCGCAGGGCTCGCCATCCTGTCCTTTCTCCCTGACCACGATGTGGATGCGTATCTGGAGCGCCACCCAGAGCTCAGCCAACGCTGGGGACGCACGCACGGGCTCTCTCCCCTGCGCCGACGACTGGCCGAGACGAAGGAACGCGGCTACGCGGTGAACCCCGGTCTCATCGTGAACGGCAGCTGGGGCATGGGGGCCGCAGTGTTCGACCGCGCTGGACGGCCGGAATGGGCGTTGAGCCTGACGGGGGTTGAATTCCGCTTCGGCGCTGATCGCCTGGCGGACCTAGGACGCACCCTCCTGGCGCACGCTCACCAGCTGTCCTCTCGCATCAGCAGCCGCACCTCGCATTGAGCTGCTCAGACCACTCGCGTTCGCGGAGATTCGAGCGCTGACCGCACGAGCGGAGCGAGGGCGGCCGCACCACGATCGCTCATGACGATCGTGTAGTGGTTGAGGTCATCGATGTGCTGGTGGACCAGGTCAGGAAACGCGTCGAGCAGACGCTGGCGGTGCGCTGGCGGGTACAGTCCCGGCTCTTCGTTCTGGAGCCCGCGTGGGAC
The DNA here is from genome assembly GCF_052266695.1 of Microbacterium zouquanmingi. Lineage (NCBI taxonomy): Bacteria > Bacillati > Actinomycetota > Actinomycetes > Micrococcales > Microbacteriaceae > Microbacterium > Microbacterium zouquanmingi. The sequence goes on along the minus strand of NZ_JBQPQZ010000002.1, from coordinate 245,081 downwards.
CGTGACGAACAGCGTCGGATGCCGCAGATCCGCGAGCGATTCGGTCAACGCCGACCCCAGGTTCAGATCGATGGTGTCTTCGACGGTGGTCTGGTAGCTCGTGGCGGGGCGCAATCGATCCCCGTCGCTCACGAGGTCGTAGGCGATGTACTGCTCGAGTGCATCACTCCAGTCCCCCTCGAACGCCGGGTGGTGCCTCCAGAACGCCTCGATGTACTCGTCAACACTGCTCCAGCGCTTCGACAGCCGGTCTGCCGTCGGCCCGAGAATGAGGGATACCAGTTGTTCAGGATTCACACCCGCTGGCACATCCAGAGGCAGGCCGCCGTCGATGAGGAGCAGGCGCTCCACACGCTCCGGGTGCAGGTGCGCCAGGACCACAGCGACGAAGCCGCCCATCGAGTGGCCGACGACGGGCACAGTGGCGAGCGCGAAAGCATCCAGAACGGCGACCATATCGGCCGCGTGAGCGGCCATTCCGGCTGGACCTGTGATGCTCCTGCTCGCCCCGCGCCCACGCAGGTCGGGTGCGATCACACGCACCCCGGGCAGCTCCTCGACGAGGAACGGCCACGCGAGGTGCGACGACGTGACGCCGTGAATGGCGAGCAGTGCGCGCGTGTCATCACGAGCGCCCACGGGGTCCCAGACGCCGACACGCAGCTCTCCCCCGCTCACCGGGACATCCACGGTGCGATAGGTGTGTGTGCTCATCGAGAAGTCCATCCGCCGTCCATCGTGTACGAGGCTCCCGTGACCATCCCGGCATGCGGTGACGCCAGCCATCCGGCGAGAGATGCGACTTCGGTCGGGGTGACGAGTCGCTTGATCGCGCTCTCGGTGAGCATGATCTTCTCGACGACCTCGCTCTCCGGGATGCCGTGCACTTTCGCCTGGTCAGCGATCTGCTTCTCGACCAGAGGCGTGCGCACATACCCCGGATTGATGCAGTTGCTGGTCACTCCATGCGCTCCGCCCTCGAGAGCGGTCACTTTCGAGAGCCCCTCCAGCCCGTGCTTGGCTGCCACGTACGCGGATTTGAACGGACTGGCACGGAGACCGTGCACGCTGGAGATGTTGATGACCCGCCCCCAGCCCCGCTCGTACATTCCCGGAAGCGCCGCGCGGATCAGCAGGAAGGGAGCTTCGAGCATGATCCGAGTGATCGTGCGGAACGAATCAGGATCGAAGTCCTGAATCGGACTGACCCGCTGGATCCCGGCGTTGTTGATCAGGATGTCAGCTTCGAGCTTCAGGTCATCGAGTGCGGTCGTCTCAGAGAGATCGATTGTCCATGCCTCGCCGCCCAGGGCTGCCGCATGCTGCTCGGCCGCAGCACGATCGAGGTCCGCGATGATGACATGCGCACCGCGTGCCGCGACTTCCTGTGCGCACGCGAGCCCGATCCCGCTCGCGCCACCAGTGATGACTGCACGGCGTCCGGTCAGATCCTGTTCAGTCATGCTCGCTCTCCTTCTCGCGTGGATACGGTCGCTCTGGGCCGCAGCGCGTTCTCGATGAACCTCGTCATACCGGCGATCACGGCGGGGTCGATCGCAGAGGGAGGGTTGCCTGCTGCATCCTTTTCCCACAGCAGATATCGCATCCCGATCAGCTCTCCCGCACCCATGAGCGCCCATGCGGCTACCTCGGCATCGAGCCCAGAATCCACGTCGCCGTCTCGCTGAGCTGCGCGCAGGCCCGCGCGGTACCCCTCCACGATCCGCTCGTAGTGGATCCTGAGCGTGGCCGGAGACACGAACTCGGCTTCGCGAACGACACGGTAGAGCGCGGGGTGAGCCGCCGTGAATCGGAAGAACCCCTCGAAGCCGAGCCGCTCGGCCTCCAGACGATCAGTCGCCTGAGCCATGGCCTCTGACATCGAATGCCGCACTCTGCTGTTGAGGTCGATGACGAGTGCCTCGAAGATGCTCTGCTTGCTGTCGAAGTACAGGTAGAAAGTGCCGAGTGCAACGCCTGCGCTCTCGGTGATCTTCACGATCGATGCCTCGTGGTAACCGAGGTCGGCGAACACAGACTCGGCTGCCACCAGCAGCTTCGTTCTGGTGGCCTCTCCGCGTTTCGTGAGCGGTCGCCCTGTGGCAGGAGACACGAAGGTATCGACGGCGGCAGTCTCAGAAGACTCGGTCATCAGTGCTCTCTTCTGCTTGGTCGTTCATCAGCTGCGCGGCCATCGCACGCAAGCGCGCACGAGCGACTTTCTCGATCGTGGACCGGGGCAGATCGTCGAGAAAGACGATCCGCGCCGGGAGTTTGAAGGCGGCCAAGCGCTCACGAGCGAAGGCGCGCAGCTCGTCGGCTGACAGCACATCACGTGCCACGACGAACGCGCAGCCGCGCTCACCCCAGACCGGGTCGGGCGCGCCGACCACGGCGACTGACGCGACAAGCGGATGCTCGCTCAGCACCCGCTCGACTTCGGCGGGGGCGACGTTCTCGCCCCCTGAGACGTAGATCTCCTTGAGTCGATCGACGATCCGATAGATGCCCTCGGAATCGCGATGCGCGAGGTCACCCGACCTCAGCCAGTCGTTCGAGTGGGCTCTGGCGGTAGCATCCGGATCATCAAGATAGCCAGCGAACGTGCTGGGGCCGCGCACCCACAGCTCGCCAGTGGCTTCGCCCTCGAGCGGCAACAGCGTGGCGACGTCGACCAGGCAGACGTCGACCGACGGGTAGGGACGGCCGACAGCTCCGGGGTGGGAGGCAAACTCCGCTGCGGGCAGGGCGAGCACATTGGGCCCTGCCTCGGTGAGCCCGTACCCCTGCGTGAAAGCCACGCCACGTTCTGCCCATGCCTCAGCGAGATCAACGGGGATCGTCGCGCCGCCGACGAGCACGTGGCGCAGGGACGAGAAATCGGCGTCTGCCCAGCCCGGTGTCGCCTGCAGCATCCGGTACTGCGTCGGCACACCCATCATCGTCGTGACCCGTCGCTCGCAGATCAGCTGCAGCACTCGGTCGGGCTGGAAAGAGCGCTCGAGCACCACCGTCGCGCCCGCCCACCACGCCAGGAGCGGCTGGACGTTCCACGCGGCGACATGATGCTGCGGCAGCATCGCCAGCACGACGTCGGTCGACACCATCGGCATGGCCTGCGACAGCGCCATGTTCGTCCAGAAGCAGTTCGCGTGAGTGAGCACGACGCCCTTGGGCGCCGCCTCGCTCCCCGACGTGTAGATCACCAGCAGCGGATCTTCGTCACGCACGGGACGCGTCGGCACCGGTGCCTGCGCGCGAGGCACATCGGCCTCGGCCCCTGTGCTCCCGAGGAACACGTAGGCGGGAGCGTCCGGGCCCAGCATCCGCAATGCCGCGCCGGCAAGGGCGACGTACTCGTCCTCGACGAGTACGAGGTCAGAGCCGCTCCGACGGATGAGCTCGGCCAGCTCTGTCGGAGTCAAGCGCCATGACAGCGGCACGAAGGCGATGCCGAGGAACGCACACGCGAAGAAAGCGACAACATGATCGGCCGAGTTTCCCGACACTGTGGCGATGCGCTGTCCGGCACCGTACCCGGCCTGCGTCAGTCGCATCGCGAGCTGTTCTGAGCGATGAGTGAGCGTCGCGTAGTCCAGAGCCACACCGCGGTCGTCGATCGCGGTCTTCGCCGGATTCGACGCCGCGCGATCGCGCAGCCATCGGCCGACCGTGTGCAGTCCATCGAGCTCGGAGCTCATCGCACACTCACCTCGGCGTCGAGCGACTCGCTGTCTTCAAGCGCTGCGAGCGAGCCCGCGCGGGCAACGGCGCCACGGCGACGGCGACGCAGGTTGTCGACGGTCCCGGCGATGCCGCCCGGCAGGAACATCACCACGAGGATGAACAGTACGCCGAGCAGGAACAGAGGCTCCGAAAGCGGGATGCGGAGGAAATCGGGCAGCGCCTGAATCCCGTCAGCCCTGGCAAGCACCGTGAGTCGCTGATCGAGGATCGTGTAGAGCACGCCGCCGACGATCGCGCCCCAGCGGAATCCGACACCACCGAGAACTACCATCACCAGCACCGTGATCGTGAGGTCGGCGCCGACCGCGCTGGGCTGAGTTCCCGACTGCAGCAGCAGGTAGGCGATGCCGGCGAGGCTCGCGCAGAGGGCGGCGATCACGAAGACGATGAGCTTCGCACGAGCAGGGCGGAGCCCCAGAACCTCGACGCGCAGTTCGTTCTCGCGCGCTGCGGCGGCGAGGTGACCGAGCCGGGACTTATCGACCCAGAGCACGATCAGGTAGACGAGGACGAGCACGATGAGGGCGAACCAGTACAGGTTGCGGGTGTTGATCACGCCGACCAACCAGTCGGGCACGCTCTCGGTGTGCAGGCCGAGGCCTTCTTCACCGCCGGTGATCGCCTGGTTGCGTCGGACGAGCACAGAGCCGGCCTGAGCGAATGCGAGCGTCACCATCGCGAAGGGAATTCCATTCACGCGCATCGCGACTGCGCCGGTGACGAGTGCGACCACCATGCCGCCCAGCACTGCGACGAACACGCCCGGCCACAGCGGAAGGGCAAAGGCATCGAGCAGAATGCCGAGACCGTAGGCACCAGCGCCGAAATAGAGCGCGTGGCCGAACGACAGCATGCCCGCCGAGCCGAGCAGCAGGTTGTACGACAGCGCGAGGGCCGCGAAGACCATGCACAGAGAGAGGAGAGCGAGCGAACCCGGTGTGTACGTGGGCCCGGGCAGGATGCCGGGCAGCGACAGGTTGAGCAACGGCAGGATCGCCATCACGATGACGAGAACTGCACCGACGATTGCGGGCGCAAAGCGCTTGAGAGCCATCATGCTTTCCTCCCCATGAGGCCCGCGGGTCGCACGAGCAGGACGACGGCGAGCAGGATCACGACGATGAAGTCGCCGGTGCCGCCGAGATAGGTGTTGGCGACCTGCTGCAGCACGGCGACGAGCACCGAAGCGATCGCAGCTCCCGTAAGCGAGCCGAGGCCGCCGACGACCGTCACGATGAATGCGAAGATCAGCAGGGTCGAGCCGAGGTGGGCGGATACGTAGGTCATGGCGTGCATGGCGAGTACACCGCCGATTCCCGCCGCGGCTCCACCGATCGCGAATACGAGGGTGAACGAGCGGCGCACGTCGATGCCGAGAGCGGTGACCATGGCGCGGTTCTCGACGCCGGCGCGGATGATCATGCCGTATCGCGTGTTCTTCAGGAACAGCACAAGGCCCGCCAGAACGAGACCGGCGGCGATGATCAGCACCCAATATTTGTTCGGGATGCTGGCACCGAGAACATTCGTCGTCTGGCCGAGCCACGATGGGCCTGTGACGTTGATGGCATCGGTTCCCCAGATGCCCTCGAACAGGGCGATCGCGGCGAACGAGAGTCCGACGGTGACGAGCACCTGCTCGATGTGTCGTTCATAGAGCGGTCTGATCAGCACGAGTTCGGTGAGAGTCGCGAACACCCCACCCACCACCGCTCCGACGAGGATCGAGAGCAGGAAGCCCGGCCAGGTATCGGCCCCGACAGCCTGCGCGACAGCCCAGCCGACGAAAGCGCTGAGGGTGAGGAACGCGCCGTGCGCGAAGTTCAGCACGTGCATGAGTCCATAGATCAGGCTCAGTCCGCTGGCGACGAGGAAGTACAGCGCGCCGAGGCCGACGCCGATGACGAGGGTGAGGATGAGCGCGCTCATGCGTGCGCCTCCGAACTGACTCCGAGGAGCCGTCGGGTGAGGTCAGGGTCGTCGAGAATCGCGTTCGCATCTCCCGTGTGCACGACCCGACCGCCGGCAATCACGATAGCGTCGGCAGCGAGCTGGCGGACCACGTCGAGATTCTGCTCGACGAGCAGAATCGGAACAGTCTTCGCGGCCTCAGCGAGCGCCTCTGACACCTCTTGCACGATCTTCGGCGCGAGCCCTTTGGTGGGTTCGTCGACGAGGATGATTCGGTTGTCGTTGAGAAGTGCGCGTGCGACGGAGACCATCTGCTGCTGGCCGCCGGAGAGAGTTCCCGCGCGCTGATCCTTGCGCTGTACGAGGTCGGGGAAGAGCTCCGCCACGAACTCGCGGCGCGGATCTCGCTGCCGTTCTGCGAGAGCGAGATTCTCTGCGACGGTGAGGCCTGCGAAGACTTCGCGGTCCTCGGGCACGTAGCCGACACCGCGCTGGACGATCTTGTGCGTGGGCAGCCCGTCGATCCTCTCGCCTTCGAGCAGTACTTCGCCGCGCCGGGAGATGAGTCCGAGGATTCCGCGCAGAGTCGAAGTTTTTCCGACGCCGTTGCGGCCGAGTACCGCGGTGATCCCGGTGGCCGGCACGTCGAAGGTCACGTCCTCGACGACCTGCTGACCGGCGATGGAGGCTCGGAGCGATCGGACCTGAAGAATGGGGTCGGTCATGCCGTTGCCCCCGTTCCGAGATAGGCGCTCTGCACCGTGGGGTTCTCCATGATGTTCTGCGGCGTGTCGACTGCGATGATCGTGCCGAAGTACATCACTGCGACGAGATCGACGAGTCCCATGAGCACATCGATGTGGTGCTCGACCATGAGCACGGTGCAGCCGCTGGCCTGCTGCATCTCACGGATGTTGCCGACGAGTCCTGCTACGTCGCCCGAGGCGACTCCGGCCATCGGCTCGTCGAGCAGCACGAGGCGTGAGTCAGTGGCCATCAGCGATGCGATCTCGAGCTTGCGTTTATCGCCATGGCTGATATCACCGGCCGGCGTATCCAGGCGGTGTGCGAGCCCGACCTGTTCGAGCACTGCGATCGCCTGGGTGGTCGCCGCATCGTCACGTCGCGGGAATTTCAGCAGGGAGTAGCTGCCGCCCCGCGCCGCTTGGACAGCCACCCGGACGTTCTCGAGAATGCTGAGCTTGGGAAACAGACTCGAAGTCTGGAACGTGCGCCCCAGTCCCGCCCGTGCCCGCTTCGGGACGGACAGATCGGTGATGTCATCGCCATCGAGGATGATCCGACCGGCGGTGGGCCGGGTCACGCCCGAGATCGCGTTGAACAGCGTGGTCTTGCCCGCACCGTTCGGACCGATGACCCCAACGAGGGAACCGGGTGCGATGTCGAGATCGACGTCTTTGAGGATCGTCGCTCCGCCGATCTGCAGGCCGAGACCTTCGACGCGGAGTGACGCGCCATCTGATCTGCGGTCGGACAGGACTGGGGTGTCGTTCATCGGGAATTTCGCCTTCTATCGCAGGGGCGCCGGTTACGGCGCGACGTCGGCCGCGTCGACGGTCGCGACGAGCTCGGGCACGAACCCGGATCCATCAGCGACCAGTTTGGCCTGGTACATGTCCTGCAGCAGAGCGTGGTCCTCTGCACGCACCGTATTGGTTCCCTTCGGCCCTTGGAATTCGAAGCCCTCAAGGGCTGCGATCATCGCATCCACATCCCCCTTGCCCTCCTTGACGGCCTGCACCAGCATGATCGCTGCGTTGAAGCCGTCCGGGCTGAACAGGTCGGCGGTCGCACCTGCCGCTTCGAGAGATTCGACCATGGCGGTGTTGACCTCGTTGTCGGGCGCTGCTGCGAAGTAGTGGTTGAGGAAGTTGATCTTCTCCGAGGCTTCGCCGTATGCGCCGAACGTCGCTGCATCGCCGAGACCGGTGACCACCGGGATCTCGTCGAGGACGCCCTGCTGGCTCATTGCCTGCCACATTGCACCGGAGGTCGCTCCTGCCCACGCGACGAACACCAGATCCGGCTGCGCGCTGAGGACCTGCTGTGCGAACGGCGTGAACTCGGTCACGTCTTCCGCGACGAGCACCGGGGCGACTGTCGCTCCCTGGCCGCCCAGGATCGCCTCGACCGCTGCCACGTTTCCTTGGCCGAAGGCATTGTTCTGCGCGAACACAGCGACCGTCTTGCCGTCGACATCGTCAAGGAAGGTGCCGGCCGTTGCAACGTCCTGAGCGGATTGACGGCCCGAGCGGAAGGTGTACTCGTTGATACCCGTGATCGCATCGGCGGCAGCCGGCCCGGAGATGAACAACACCTTGTTCTGCTCGGCCTGCTCCGCCATCGCGAGCGCGACACCAGAGGAGGCGCTCCCCAGGAGGATGTTGACGCCATCGCCGATGAGTTCCTTCGCCGCGGTCACAGCTGTGTCCGGGTCTCCCGCATCGTCACGGTACTCGACAACGATCTGGGTGCCGTCCACCTCGTTCGTGCCATCAGTCGCGTAGTCAAGGCCTGCCTTGAACGCCTCGAGATACTGCTCGCCGTAACCGGCCAGAGGTCCTGTCTCACTGGTGATGACACCGACGGTGACCTCCGCCGGGCCATCGCCTTCGTTTTCACCACCCCCACCAGTCGCGGCCTGTGGTGCGCATGCCGCCAGCACGAGGGCTGCCGTGGCGACCACGGAGCTCAGGAGCAGCTTCTTTGTAACTCGCATGTGAATGCCTTTCGCCCTTGGAAGGTCTTGGGGGTAAACCTGAAAGCTGATTCAGGTTACTTGAATCGTAAGCATCCATCTCATTCTCGTCAAGCATCATGCGCAGTACATCGCCGCCCAGGAAGCCGACAACGACGCTCCTGCCGCACAGTGGCGCGCGCTCACCCTGCTCGAGCGCGCAACCGGCCAGCGCGTGGGGCCCTCGCTCGGGATTCTCGCGCGCATCGATGACGGGCCAGCGGTTGCCGCCACGGAGGATGCTGAGGCCATCACGCTCGGCGACGCAACCTGACCGATAACGCGACCCGCTTCACGGGATTGCTACCGTGAGCAGATGAGCGCGAGTATCCCCCTCCCCGAACGCAGTCGCATCGTCAAGCAGCAACTGGAGTCCGCTGGCGTCGAGCCGCAGATCCGCGTGCTGCCTGATTCCGCACGCACCGCGGTGGAGGCCGCTTCTGCGATCGGGTGCGACGTCGCAGCAATCGCCAACAGTCTGGTGCTTCTTGCTGATGGGGAGCCGATCCTGGTGATGACAAGTGGAGGGCACCGGGCGGACTTCGCCGTCGTCGCGGCATCCATCGGCGCAAGTCACGTAGAAATGGCACCAGCATCCATCGTGCGGGAGGCGACGGGGCAGGCGATCGGCGGTGTCGCCCCGGTGGGCCACCCCGCACCTCTCCGCGCATTCGTCGATGAGGCGCTGAGCGCTTTCGACGAGATCTGGGCAGCGGCAGGACATCCGCACACCGTGATGCCGCTGACCTTCGAGACGCTGCAGAAGATCACCGGCGGTCAGGTCATCGCTGTCGCCTGAGCTGTCGCCTGCGCGGTCGCGCCTAAGAATGCGCGGTCTCGCCTGAGAAACAGAAAAGCCTCAGAACACTGGCGAGAGTGTTCTGAGGCTGATCCGTGCGCCCCCCCGGGCTCGAACCGGGAACCCATTGATTAAGAGTCAATTGCTCTGCCATTGAGCTAGAGGCGCTTGGCCCGGGAGAACCCCGGCCGAGGAATTACATTACCAGCTTCTCCAGCGCATGCGAAATCGAGGCCGCATACGCGTCGGCATCCCCAGGACTATCCTGAGAACGTGACCGAAACACCCGCCGCCACCGACTTCTCTGCCGATCTCGCGCTCGCGCTCCGGCTTGCGGATGCCGCCGATTCCGAGTCGCTTCCGCGCTTCGACGCGAGCGACCTGAAGATCTCGACGAAGGCCGACCGCTCGCACGTGACAGACGCGGATCTGGCGACTGAACGCGCCCTGCGATCCGTTCTTGCGGAGGAGCGCCCCTCCGACGGCATCTTCGGCGAAGAGTTCGGCGTCGAGGGCGATGCGCGACGCCAGTGGATCATCGATCCGATCGACGGCACCGCGAACTTCATGCGCGGCGTGCCGCTCTGGGGCACCATGATCTCGCTCGCCGTCGACGGCGTGCCTCAGGTCGGCGTGGTCAGCATGCCGGCTCTCGGACGCCGCTGGTGGGCGTCAACCGGCGCAGGTGCGTGGACAGCAACGCACTCTGGCCCTCGTCGCCTCGAGACGTCCGCCGTCGCATCGCTGGACGATGCCGCGGTCAGCTTCCAGAGCATCACGCAGTGGGCGGATGCCGGGCGCCTCCCCGATCTCCTCCGCGTCGCCGATCGCGTGTGGCGCGACCGCGCCTACGGCGACGTGTACAGCTACATGCTGCTGGCTGAAGGACGACTTGAGATGGTCGCGGAGTTCGACGTCAAAGAGTACGACATCGCAGCTGCCGTCCCGATCGTGCGGGAGGCCGGCGGCACCTTCACCTCGTTCGACGGAGCCGACAGCATCTCAGACCGATCGGCACTGGCGACCAACGGCATCCTGCACGGCGAGTTCCTCACCCTCACACACGCAAACGACTGATCCGGAGATCCGATGAACAGCCGCATCCCGAGCGCTCTCAGTGCTCTCGCACTCGGCCTGGTGCTCACCGCGTGCACCGCAGAGCCCGCACCTGCTCCCGAAACACCAACTCCGACCCCGAGCGCCTCAACCGCCGCTCCGACGGCATCCCCTGACCCGGTCGAGACCGAGGCCGTGAACGAACCGGTCGCCGACGCGACATGCGAGACTCTCATCGCGCCCAGCACCGTGGAAATCTTCGACGCGCACGGATGGACGTTCAAGGAGCGCGAATTCCGAATCGGCGGCGAAGTGGTTGAGGGCGGACTGGAGTGCGTCTGGGGTGACTACACCGTTGCGTCCGATCACGTCCAGGTCTTCGGCTGGGCACCGTTGGACGCATCCGAATCGGCGGGGATGCAGCAGAAGCTGCTGTCAGCGGGATGGACGCGCGTTGATGAGGGCGGTCACCACTACGTAACAGAAGACCCATCGTTCTCGATCGCGGTCGACGAAGCCGGCTTCGGCATGACGTACGAGTTCGGCGACGGCTGGGTGACGCTCGCCGATACAAAACAGGGCCTGGTTCTGATCACCCACCCGTGAGGTGAAGAAGACCCTCGCGTTCAGGGGAGCTCCGAACGCGAGGGTCTGTCCACCTCGACGTCAGCTCAACCGCCGGACGGGTTCTCCAACGGCCGATGCTCGTCGTCGGTGCTCTCGCTCTCCTGCTCGATGACCTTGTCCGGCTCATCGGGGGTGCCTCCGGAAGCAGTGTCTGCTTCTTCGTCTGGTCCCGGGGTGCCGTGTGTGTTCTGCGGGTCGCTCATCTCATCTCCTCCGATCGTTCCGGGGAGCATATGCCTGCGGCGCATCAATCCGTGAGGGGGTTGACGCACAACCGCTCGGTGAGGACGCTCTCCGCGACACGGATCAGATTCCTGCGTCTGAGCGCAAGAAGAAACCCCCACGTTCCATACTCTCGTAAAGGGAACGTGGGGGTTATCCACAGTGACAGCGGACGGTGGAGCTGGGGGGAATCGAACCCCCGTCCAACGCTGAGTATCCACGGCTTCTCCGGGCGCAGTCTGTGCAGACGTTCTGCTCGGCTCCGACCTTTGTCACAGACACCTAAGTCGACAAGCCCAGCCTGGGAAGAGTCCCGCGTGACGTCCAGACGCCGTCACACAGCAAGATTCCTAAATGACGCCAGGGTCCGTATCGGAATCACATACGGTCTGACGGACTATCGGGCTCGCTTATGCAGCGAGGGCGAAGTCGTTGCGCTTTGTTTCGGCAACTATGTTTTTGCAGGGGGCGTTCACGAGATAACCCTGCATCCTCGGCCCGCTTCACGTGAATTCACAAGCACTGTCGAAACCGATCAGCCCCGTGGTTCTTCTTGCGAAGATGACCGCTGTCACTCTGTGGAATTACTCACCCGAGCACCGAAGTACCCGAGCATCAAAGGATACAACGGAACCCGTGCCCACGCTATTCCTCGCGTAGAGTCACAGCCATGAGCGATGTCACCATCACTGTGCGCGGCGAGAACCAGACCCGGATTGCGCCCGAGCGGGCCACCATCCACGTCACCGTGCGCGCCGAAGGCCCTGCGCGCGCGTCCGTCGTCGAGCGTGCGCTGAGCCTGGCGGAACCCGTGCGTGCGAGCCTCGCCGAGCGGCAGGATGTTGGATCTGTCACGGACTGGTCCAGCAAGAGCCTCGCCGTCCGCGCCGAACGGCCGTGGAGCAGCGAGGGAAAGCAACTCGCGCTCGTTTACCGCGCCAGCGTCGATTTCGCTCCCACTTTCATGGAAGCATCCGAGCTCTCGGTCTGGGTGTCAGCGATCTCGTCCTGGGATGGCGTCGAAATCGGCGGGGTGGACTGGCATCTCACTGCCCAGACACGGGCCGACGTCGAACGTGAGGTCGCCTCCGCTGCCGTCGGTGTCGCAGTCCAGCGCGCTCAGGCCTACGCTGCCGCGCTGGGCCTTGAGTCGGTGACTCCCGTGGAGATCGCCGACACCGGACTCATCTCTCGAGAGCTGGCGCCCGCACCGTCCATGTTGAGAGCGCGGGGCGCGGCGTTCGCCGCAACCGCGGATACCGGGGTGGCAGAAATGGCCTACGAACCGGAAGACATCGTGATCTCGGCCACGGTTGAGGCTCGTTTCTCGGCGCGCTGACGGGGGTCCAGCTCACGCGTGTGTGAAGGGCGCCAGATCCGCGGCGAGGCGCTCTGAGACATGGGCGTGCACCTCAGTGCCGTGCTCACCGTGCTCCGCCGAAAGCAGGATCCCCGTCTCATGCACCGCGGCGATGAGGTCTCCCCGGTCGTAAGGCACGAGCGCATGCACTTCGACCGCCGGCATCGGCAGCGCTGCATCGATCGCCGCGCGCAGCTCCTCGATGCCCTCCCCTGAGCGAGACGACACGAAGTGTGCGTTCGGCTCGAGGCCCTGCAGCACGAGCCGGTCGTCATCCGTGAGCAGATCCACCTTGTTGAACACGACGATCTCAGGCAGGTCACGGGCACCGACATCGCCCATGACATCGCGGACGGTCTGCAGCTGCCCCGCAGGGTCAGGATGCGCGCCGTCGACGACGTGCAGAACGATGTCCGCGTCGGCAACCTCTTCGAGCGTCGATCGGAATGCCTCGACGAGCTGATGGGGAAGGCTCCGCACGAACCCGACCGTGTCGGTGAACGTGTAAACACGGCCATCGTCGGTCATAGAGCGACGCACCGTGGCATCCAGCGTCGCGAACAGAGCGTTCTCGACGAGCACGCCAGCGCTCGTGAGCGCGTTCAGCAGGCTCGATTTTCCTGCGTTCGTGTAGCCGGCGATCGCAACCGACGGAATCGTGTTGCGTTTGCGTTCGGCGCGTTTCGCGTCGCGTGCGGGCGCGAAATCGCGGATCTGCCGACGAAGCAGGGCCATCCGGGTGCGGATGCGACGGCGATCGAGCTCGATCTTCGTCTCACCAGGGCCACGCGATCCCATGCCCGCTCCCCCGGCGCCGACCTGGCCGCCGGCCTGACGGCTCATCGAGTCACCCCAGCCGCGCAGACGCGGAAGCAGGTACTCGAGTTGTGCGAGCTCGACCTGCGCCTTGCCCTCGCGGCTCTTCGCGTGCTGGCTGAAGATGTCGAGGATGACGGTGGTGCGGTCGATGACCTTCACTTTGACGACGTCTTCCAGAGCGCGGCGCTGGCTCGGGGCAAGCTCGGTGTCGGCGATCACGGTGTCAGCACCTGTCGCTGCAACCAGGTCCTTGAGCTCTTGAGCTTTTCCTCGGCCGAGGTAGGTGGCGGGGTCTGGATGAGGACGCCGCTGCAACACGCCGTCCAGAACGACAGCACCGGCGGTCTCCGCCAGTGCTGCCAATTCGCGCAGCGAATTCTCGGCATCGACCTGTGCACCCTGCGGGTACACGCCCACCAGCACGACGTTCTCAAGCCGCAGCTGGCGGTACTCGACCTCGGTGATGTCCTCGAGCTCGGTCGAAAGACCACCAACACGGCGAAGCGCGTGACGGTCCTCAAGATCCCATTGGTCGCCATCGCGATGGCCGTAGGTTGCTGTCGAGGCATCCTGCAGTGCCTGGGCGGCACCGAACACGTTCGCCTCGGTGCGCCTCTCTGCGCTCGCGAGCACGCGGTCGAGTGTTTCGTCGCTGTGCGCGTCGTCTGTGGTCTTCGTCATCCTCTGCCTTCTGTATTCGGCGTCTTAACCTTAACCCGCCGCTCCGGTACGCTCGGCGTATGGGGTCCGATCATTATTTCTCTGCGACCCCGGCAAGTGCGGAGAACCTGCGGGCGATCAACGTCACCCTCGCAGACCGTGACCTCGAAGTGACCACCGCTGGTGGCGTCTTCAGTCCCGACCGCCTCGATGCCGGAACCGCAGTCCTCTTCGCCAACATGCCTCCGCTGCCACCCGGAGGAGACTTTCTCGACCTCGGAAGCGGCTGGGGGCCGATCAGCATCACCATGGCCCTCGCCGCACCGCACTCGACGGTCTGGGCGGTCGACGTCAATGAGCGAGCTCTTGACCTCGTCCGTCGCAACGCCGAGGCGCTTGGACTCACCAATATCAACGCGGTTCTGCCCGACGATGTTCCCGATGACGTCGTCTTTCGAACAATCCGCTCGAATCCACCCATCCGCGTGGGCAAAGACGTTCTCCACGGGATGCTGGAGCGCTGGATTCCTCGACTCGATGAGCACAGCGACGCCTGGCTCGTCGTGCAGCGCAATCTCGGCTCAGACTCGCTCCAGCGCTGGCTGGTAGCGACCTTCCAGCCCGGTTACAGCGTGCACCGCGCAGCGACCGGCAAGGGCTACCGCGTGCTCAAGGTGAGGCGGCACGGCAACCCGCCGACCGAACCGATCACGCTGACTGATTAGACGCGCGACGCGTTTCGCAGGCTGAATCCCGCGCCTCGGTGCTCGTCTGGCAGCCGGTCTCCACGCCCGTGCAGCTTCTGGCGAAGCGTTCCGGGCGTGTACTCGGTCTGATAGACACCACGACGCTGCAGTTCAGGCACGATGAACTCGACAATGTCCTCAAAGGTTCCCGGTGTGATCGCATAGGCGAGGTTGAAGCCGTCGACATCGGTCTCTTCGACCCAGTCCTGCAGGAAGTCGGCGACCTCTTCGGGCGAGCCGACCACGCGGGGTCCGAGACCGCCGATGTTGCCGAGCCGAGCGATGTCGCGAACCTTCCACTCCTTGCCGTCGTCGTTCGCCTGCTGGAAGTTGGCCACGGTCGACTGGATCGCGTTGCTCTTGACGTTGCCGATCGGCTCGTCGAGGTCGAACTGCGAGAGGTCGATGCCCATCCACCCCGACATGAAGACGAGAGCACCCTCATCGCTGGCGTACTGGAGGAAGTCCTCGTGCTTGGCGTGGGCCTTCTCGCTCGTCTCGTCAGTGATGATCGTCAGCAGCGTGTAGATCTTCGCGGAGTAGCGGTCGCGCCCTGCGGCTTCGAGAGCGTCACGGATGCGCTTCACGGTGCCTGCGAGAACGGTCTTCGTGGGCGCCGCGACGAAGATCGCTTCTGCGTTGCCTGCGGCGAAGGCGATGCCGCGCGGAGAAGCACCCGCCTGGAAGATCACGGGGGTGCGCTGCGGAGAGGGCTCTGAGATGTGGATGCCGGGAACGGTGAAGTGTTCGCCATAATGGCCGATCTCGTGCACCTTGTCGGGATCGGTGAAGATGCCGGCTTCGCGGTCGCGGATCACCGCGTCATCCTCCCATGAGCCTTCCCAGAGCTTGTACGTCACCTCGAGGTACTCGTCGGCGACCTCGTAGCGCTGATCGTGCTCGAGCTGGTCGTCATGACCCATGTTGCGTGCGGCAGAAGGCAGGTATCCGGTAACGACGTTCCAGCCGACCCGGCCGTTCGTCAGGTGATCAAGAGTTGTCATGCGGCGCGCGAACGGATAGGGGTGTTCGTACGCGGTGCCAGCGGTCACACCGAAGCCGAGGTGCTCGGTGACGGCGGCCATCGCACTCACCAGCAGTACGGGGTCATTGACCGGAACCTGGGCACCGTGACGGATCGCCGCCTCGTTCGTGCCGCCGTAGACGTCATATGTGCCGAGCACATCGGCGATGAACAGTCCGTCGAAGTGCCCGCGCTCGAGGAGCTGCGCGAGCTCGGTCCAGTACGCGAGTTCCTTGTAGCGCGCAGACTGGTCGAGCGGATGACGCCACATCCCGGAGGATTGGTGGGCGACGCAGTTCATGTCGAAGGCGTTGAAACGGATCTGCTTGCTCATACGCACCATGGTGCTCGATGAGACACCCTGTTGTCTCGCGGTCCGTCATGGAGCGACGCATTCGACCGAAAGCGCCTCTCTGAGGCGGCAGAGCCGGCGTTGTCAGAACAGGTCGATGGTGCCCGTGTAGACGAGCTGTGCGGGTCCGGACAGCGCCACATGCTCACCGTCTTCAGCAGGGAACATCCGTACACCGAGCACACCACCGGGAACCTCGACCTGCCAGTGGTCCGGAGCACGCTCGCCGGCCCAGTAGCGAACAGCCAGAGCGGTCGCTGCGACACCGGTGCCACAGCTCAGCGTCTCCCCCACTCCGCGCTCGAACACGCGCATGGTGACATGGCCGATACCGTCGCGAACCAGAGGCTCCCCCGGGACGACGAACTCGATGTTCGCGCCCGTCGGCGGCACGGGCTCGAGTTCGGGAATGTATTCGAGTTCGAGACCTGCAAGCTCTTCGTCCGATGCGAGTGCGACTACGACGTGCGGATTGCCGACGTCGATGCCCAGGCCGGGGCGCGCCACATCCAGACCGCGAGCCTTCGCGAGCGGGTCAACGCCCGAGAGCTTCCATCGACCAAGGTCGACCTGGTATCCGTCCGCACCCGCTGTGATGTCACGAACGCCGGCACGCGTGCCGATCGGGAGCGTGGAACCCGGCTCGATCGTTGCGAGCCCAGAGCGCACCAGGTAGTGCGCGAAGACGCGGATGCCGTTGCCGCACATCTCGGCGATCGAGCCGTCGGCATTTCGGTAGTCCATGAACCACTCGGCCGCTGGTTCCTCTGCGAGGGCAGCGTCGCCCTCGGGGATCGACGCGGAACGGATGACTCTGAGCACTCCATCGGCACCGATGCCGAAATGGCGATCGCAGAGGGCGGCTACTTGATCTACGGTGAGCTCGAGCTCACCGTCAGGGTCGGCAATGATGACGAAGTCGTTGCCTGTGCCGTGCCCCTTGGTGAATGCGACCATTCCCTCATTCTAGAGATCCGCAAGCCACCGCGACCCGCTCCATCTTCCTCTCGTGGCTAGTCCGGCTGGCCGTGCGGCGCTCGTGGTGATCAGTATCGTCCAGGTCGCGTTTGCGATCGTGGCGTTCCGGGACCTTGCGCAGCGTCGCGCAGAAGAGATCCGTGGGCCGAGACCAGCCTGGATTCCGGTGATTCTCGTGAACTGGATCGGTCCTGCGGCCTACTTCGTGTTCGGCGTTCGGCGCAGCACGCGATAGCGCCCGCACAGAAAGGCCCTGTTGCGCGCGACATCGATCAGTTCAAGGTCGAGCACCCGCGGAAGCACAGGCGAACCACTCCCCAGTGTGACCGGTGCGTACTGCACCCAAACCTCGTCGAGGAGTCCGGCATCGGCGAACTGGCCGGCGAGTTCTCCCCCACCCACGATCCACAGATCTTTGCCGCCCGCAGCCGCCGTCATCTCGGCGTGCACGTCGCGCACATCGGACTGCGTGAGCCGCACGGAGCCGTCTTCGGGTACGGAGATCGCACGATGAGTGAACACCCACGTCGGCAGCGTATACGGCCAGGAGCCTTCGTGAGCGAGAACCCATTCGTAGGTCGTCGCGCCGAGCGCCATCGCCCCTAGCATCGCGCGGAATCCGTCGTACGCCATGGGCCCGTTCTCATCGATGTCTTGTTTCAGCAGCCAGTCGAGTGAGTGCTGTGTCGTCGCGATGAAACCATCAAGGCTCGAAGCCGTGTAGTAATGCGTCGTCATCCCATCAGGATGTCACGGGGGTCAGACATGGGCGAGACCCATCTGATCGCGGGATATCTCTTGAACCAGGAGACCTGTCGTCTCGCATACCGACGCGTGAGCGCCTGGGTCTCAGCGATGGCTTCGGCCTCGCTCTTCTCGCCCGACAACTGCGCAAGCGCTTGAGCGTACCCGATCGCTCGCGGTGCGGTCGTGCCTCGTTCGATTCCCGCTTCTCGGAGCGCGGATGCCTCCTCAAGCATCCCCTGCTCCCACATACCCTCTACGCGCCGGTCAAGCCTCTCAACAAGCTCCGGCCGTTCGACGTGCAGACCGATGATGCTGGTGTCGGCGTGCCACAGTTGAGGAGCATCCGGCAGTGCGGCGCCATGCGTCTGCGCCCCCTGCTCGAGCACTTCGAGCGCGCGCACGATTCGGCGACCATTCTTCGGATCGACCTTCGCGGCGGTCGCCCCGTCCGCAGCGACGAGCTTCTCGTAGAGAGCCCTGTTGCCGAGTTCCTCGAGCTCGCGCTCGAGCCGTGCCCTGATCGCGGGATCGCGCGGCGGAAACCGGAAGTCGAAGATCACGCTCGAGACATACAGACCCGAACCTCCGACCAGAATCGCGTCGCCGCCATGTGCGTGGATGTCTGCGATCGCCGCACGAGCAAGTGGCTGGTACCACGCCACTGCCGCTTCTTCTGTGACGTCTCGCACATCGAACAGATGGTGCCCGATGCCGCGACGCTCCGCGACGGGAAGCTTTGCAGTGCCGATATCCATGCCGCGGTAGAGCTGCATAGCATCGGCGTTGACGATCTCTGCGGGATTTCCGTCGGCGCGCAGCGCTTCAGCGAGACCGAGTGCGAGATCGCTCTTGCCTGTGCCGGTGGCCCCGACGATCGCCCATAGGCGCGGCGGGAGGGGCTCAGACACCGACGCGGAGCGTGGGAAGCCCCAGCGAGACCGCGCGTGGCGCGCCCGTTTCGCCGGTGGATGCCGGAATACCGCACGACTCCGTCTGCGCACGGTCGAACGCGTCGCCGCCACGAGTGCGGCGGATGCGCAGCGGCGCACCCGTCGGGTCGTCGGCGAGCAGATGGAAGGGGGCACCGTGGGTGATCGTGACTGTGACGACGTCGCCCGGCCGCGGGATCTCCGATCCTTCGGTCACTTCGAAGTGAACCAGGCGATTGTCTTCAGCGCGGCCAGTCAGACGGTGCGTCTCAGCGTCCTTCTTTCCTTCGCCCACCGAGACGAGCACGTCGACCTCGCGTCCGACCTGTTTCTCGTTCTCTTCGAGGGAGATCTTCTCCTGCAGCGCGATCAAGCGGTTGTAGCGCTCCTGGACGACAGCCTTGGGGACCTGGTCCGCCATGGTCGCAGCCGGTGTGCCCTCACGGATCGAGTACTGGAAGGTGAATGCATTCGCGAAGCGAGCCTGCTCGACCACGCGCATGGTGTCTTCGAAGTCTTCTTCGGTCTCGCCGGGGAAGCCGACGATGATGTCGGTGGAGATCGCCGCGAACGGCATCCGCTCACGCACTCGATCGAGGATCCCGAGGAACTTCGAGCTGCGGTACGAACGGCGCATCGCCTTGAGAATGCGATCACTGCCGGACTGGAGCGGCATATGCAGCTGCGGCATGACAGCAGGCGTCTCGGCCATGGCATCGATCACATCGTCGGTGAACGCGGCAGGATGCGGGCTCGTGAAGCGGATCCGCTCGAGACCGTTGATCTCACCGGCAGCTCGCAGCAGCTGGCTGAAGGCCTGACGGTCTCCGAACTCGACACCGTAGGAGTTGACGTTCTGGCCGAGGAGGGTGACCTCGATTGCACCGTCTTCGACCAGGAGGCGGATCTCGTTGAGGATGTCTCCTGGGCGACGGTCCTTCTCCTTGCCGCGGAGGCTCGGCACGATGCAGAACGTGCAGGTGTTGTTGCATCCCACGGAGATTGACACCCAGCCGCTGTGCGCCGAGTCGCGCTTGGTCGGCAGCGTCGAGGGGAACACCTCGAGGGACTCGAGGATCTCGAGCTCGGCGTCACCGTTGTGCTTCGCACGCTCGAGGAGTCCAGGCAGCGAACCCATGTTGTGCGTGCCGAAGACCACGTCGACCCAGGGCGCCTTGTCGAGAACCGCGTCTTTGTCCATCTGGGCAAGGCAACCGCCGACGGCGATCTGCATGCCTTCTCTGCGACGCTTGACCGAGGCGAGATGACCGAGCGTGCCGTAGAGCTTTCCTGCCGCGTTGTCGCGCACCGCGCAGGTGTTGATGATGACGACGTCGGCTTCTGTACCGGTATCCGCCCGAAGATATCCGGCGCTCTCGAGCGATCCCGCAAGCCGCTCTGAATCGTGCACATTCATCTGACACCCGAAGGTGCGTACTTCATAGGTTCGCTGGTGTCCGTCGGCATCAACCGCGGCCGGTGAGGCCGTGATGATCGTCGGTTCGCTGCGCGGAGTAGTCATGGTGCCCCTATTCTACGAGCGGAATCTGGGGGTCAGTCCGAGTCGACGAAACGAACACCTGTGGTCGGGCCCCCGAGCGAAGCTTCGGCCAGCGCCGTCCGTGCCGCCGTCATCGCCACTGATCCCCCGTAACCCCGTCGGGCGAGTTGCCCCATCAGTCGTCGCAGCGCGGTGTCGAAGTCCAGTCGCGAGAGCGACCGCGCCTTGGTTCTGGCGAACTCCAGTGCGCGCTCAGCGTCATCATCCGGAAGGTCACCGAGCGCGGCATCGATAACATCGCGCGGGACGCCTCGCTGCGCGAGCGCGCGAGAGAGAGCCACACGGCCCTGGCCTTTGCGCTCGATGCCTGAGATGACAAGGTGCTCGGCGAGCAGCGCGTCATCGAGGTAACCCCGCTCGCAGAATCTGTCGATCACCTCGTCGATGCCGGCGGCATCGAGCCCCTGTCCGCGCAGGACGTGTCGCGCCTCGGACACAGACAGGGAGCGTGCCCGCAACTTGCGGACCAGCGCCTCTTCTGCGTGCCGCATGACGTCGTCGGGATCGGCTTCTTCTGGTCTCTGCGGGGGCCTGTGACCCGGGGCAGAGGAATGCGCCGGCATTGCTGTCGATCGAGGTTCGGTGGAGGCCTCATCACGTGCCAGCTCTGATGCGGGAATCATCTTGCCGCTGAAGAGTGGAATGACGGGGGCGAGACGATCCTCGCCCCCGTCATCGTGTGCAGAACTCATCAGGCCGGACGACGCTGCGCGAGTTCGTCAGCCGCAGGCACCGCTTCAGGCGCAACTGCGCCGCCGATGCCGAGCTTCTGCTTGATCTTCGTCTCGATCTCCAACGCGATATCGGCGTTCTTGATGAGGAACGAGCGTGCGTTCTCCTTGCCCTGACCTAGCTGATCGCCGTCGTAGGTGTACCACGAGCCCGACTTCTTCACGAGACCATGCTCCACACCGAAATCGATCAGGCTGCCTTCACGTGAGATGCCCGTTCCGTACAGGATGTCGAACTCCGCCTGCTTGAAGGGCGGTGCCATCTTGTTCTTCACGACCTTGACCCGCGTGCGGTTGCCCACGGCCTCAGTACCGTCCTTCATCGTCTCGATACGGCGGATGTCGAGGCGGACCGAGGCGTAGAACTTCAGCGCCTTACCGCCGGCCGTGGTCTCGGGAGAACCGAAGAACACGCCGATCTTCTCGCGCAACTGGTTGATGAAGATCATGGTGGTGTTGGTCTGGTTCAGACCACCGGTGAGCTTGCGGAGCGCCTGAGACATGAGGCGTGCTTGCAGACCCACGTGCGAGTCACCCATCTCGCCCTCGATCTCAGCGCGAGGCACCAACGCCGCGACGGAGTCGATGACGATGAGATCGATGGCCCCGGAGCGAACGAGCATGTCGGCGATCTCCAGGGCCTGCTCACCCGTATCGGGCTGAGAGACCAGGAGGGCGTCGATGTCGACACCGAGCTTCTTCGCGTACTCGGGGTCGAGAGCGTGCTCCGCGTCGACGAAGGCGGCGATGCCACCGGCGCGCTGCGCGTTGGCGATGGCGTGCAGGGTGAGCGTGGTCTTACCGGAGGATTCCGGACCGTAGATCTCCACGATGCGGCCACGCGGGAGTCCGCCGACACCGAGCGCGACATCGAGGGCGATGGATCCGGTGGGGATGACGGCCACTGGTGCGCGCTCGTCGCTGCCCAGCCGCATGACCGAGCCCTTTCCGAACTGGCGGTCGATCTGGGCGAGAGCTGATTCCAGAGACTTCTCGCGGTCTGCTGCTGATGGCATGATGTGTGCTCCTCGTGTTCGCGTGGTGCCGCCTATAGGCTGTCGCGGCCGCCCCGGTTGGGACGGACTCTCCGACAAGGCGTATGGCTTCTTGGCCTGAAATCACCGTACGAGGGACCTCCGACATTGGGACGGAAATGCCACGAACGGTGGACAACGAGACCTCGAGACCACTTGTGCAGAACGATACGCGCACATCGAACACATATTCGACGACACGCCGCTGACACAGCATCCGGTTACGAACACAGCACCCGCTGCGAAGAAGCACTACTTGCGCGGCTCGAGCCGTCCGACTCCGTAACGGCGCTCCGCAGGGACGTCCGCCTCGGCACAGAGCGCAAGCCAGATGTCTCGTGGCGGCACACCCGCCTCAAGCGCCTCGGTAGGAGTTCGATTACCCACCGCGCTCAACACGAGGTCGTTCAGGAGGGTGACAGAACGCCGCCCGAACTCATCCTCGACAGCACGAAGAAACTCACTGCGTCGCATCGGCTCGCTGAATCCGCTGTCGTATCAGTGCAGGGACAGCTCGGGCTCGACCGACGCCATAAGGTCATCGGGAACCACGTCAGGGAAGACCTGAATGCCCTCGAGCACAGAGATCCTGTCGCCGACTTCGCGCATGATGATGGAGATGGGCACATCGAGCGCTTCAGCGACCGAAGCGAGAATCTCGCTGGAGGCCTCTTTCTGGCCGCGCTCTACCTCGCTGAGGTAACCCAGCGCAACAGATGCCTTACTCGCAACCTGTCGAAGAGTGCGCCCCTTCTGCAGGCGGAAGTCCCTCAGCACGTCGCCGATTTCCTGTCGTACAAGAATCATTGGAACCTCCTCTCCATTTCCCTCACCGAAGTCTCCTCCGAACGGATCGCCAGTCTAACCCGACTCGCTGGAGAAAACGCTACCGTTTCACGCTGTGCTTTCGCTTTGAGCAACACGTCTATGACAACGTCGAGCTCATACGGGCTATTCCCCGAGCATCTGCAGTGCGACTCCGATCGCTGCACGGACAGCCTGCTCTCGCACCGCACTTCGGTCGCCGTCGAATCGAAACGCCTGAGCATCGACTTGTTCACCGCGGGAAACGCCGATCCACACCGTGCCGACCGGCTGACCGTCTGGTGAATCAGGGCCGGCGATCCCCGTCGTCGAGATCCCGACGTCGGCCGGACGTCCCGCTACCCGCACCGCCTTGCGCACTCCGGTGGCCATCTGCGCTGCAACTTCGGAGTGCACTGGCCCGTACTTCTCGAGAAGCGCCTCGTCTACGCCCAGAACCGTCGCCTTGACCGGTGTCGCGTAGGCCACGACTCCACCGAGAAGGGTGGCCGATGCGCCAGGAACCGAGACGATCTCTGCGGCAAGAGCACCTCCGGTGAGAGACTCAGCGACTCCCAGAGTCAAGCCTTTCACGCTGAGCAACGACACGAGCCGAGCCGCATCGCTCAGGGCAGGCCTGTTCACGACCGAGCTGTTCTTGATCCGCGCATCTGAGACACCATGTAGTCGATGCCGCTTACGACGGTCAGCACCAGAGTGACGTACATGAGAGGGATGCCGATCCCGGTCCACCAGTCCATCCCGATGAGCTGATGAAGCGGAAGCAGCCACCAGCTCAGTGCAACGCCCTGGAAAGCAGTCTTGAGCTTGCCCATCCACGCAGCGGCGACAATATGATTGCTGGCCACGATGAAGCGGTGCACTGTGATGCCCCACTCGCGGATGAGGATGATGATGACGACCCACCACGGCCATTCGGCGAGAATCGCCAAGCCTACGAAACCGGCACCCGTCAACAGCTTGTCAGCGATTGGGTCCCAGAGCTTGCCGAAGTCGCTGACGATGTCGTACTTGCGGGCGAGGTAGCCATCGACCCAGTCCGTGGAGATCGCCAGCACGAAAAGCGCGCCAGCGATCCAGCGGATGACGAGGTCATTGTTCCCGTACGTGCCTCCCAGCAGGAGCAGCACGAAGAACACCGCCGCGAGCGGTATGCGCGCGATCGTGATCGCGTTCGGCAGTTGCCGCGGAATACTCATCAGTCACGTCCTGTCAGGCCCCAGGCGTCTTCATCGCCCTCACCGTTGTCTTCGATCGGAAGTCCGTCGAACTGCGACTCGATCGGATCGCGTCCGTAGTCAACCGATTCCACTGCGGCAGGAGGTTCCTGGTGCGCAGGAGGCGCGGCCGGAACATCATCCCCTCGCAGCTTCGCGATCACTGCGGGCAGCTGCTCGGCGGTGACGAGCACGTCGCGAGCCTTGGATCCTTCAGAAGGACCGACGATCTCACGCGATTCGAGCAGATCCATGAGTCGCCCGGCCTTCGCGAAACCGACGCGAAGCTTGCGCTGCAGCATCGACGTCGAGCCGAACTGCGAAGAGACGACGAGTTCGGCGGCTGCGAGCAGCACCTCGAGGTCGTCGCCGATGTCTTCGTCGACTTCCTTCTTCTTCTTCGCCGGGTCCATCGCCTCTTGAACGTCGGAGCGGTACTCGGGGCGAGCCTGCGCCGTGACGTGCTTGACGACGGCGTCGATCTCGCTCTCTTCGACCCAGGCCCCCTGCAGACGGAAAGGCTTGGACGTGCCCATCGGGGAGAAAAGGGCATCGCCCTGGCCGATCAGCTTGTCGGCTCCTGGTGAATCGAGGATCACTCGGCTGTCAGTGACGCTCGTCACGGCGAACGCAAGGCGAGAGGGAACGTTGGCCTTGATGAGGCCGGTGACCACATCGACGCTCGGACGCTGAGTTGCGAGCACCAGGTGAATACCGGAGGCACGCGCGAGCTGAGTGATGCGGACGATCGAGTCCTCCACGTCGCGCGGCGCCACCATCATCAGGTCGGCGAGCTCGTCGACCACGACCAGCAGATACGGGTAAGGCTTGAGGACGCGCTCGCTGCCGACTGGCAGCTCGACTTCGCCAGCGCGCACAGCCTTGTTGAAGTCATCGATGTGGCGGAATCCGAACGACGCGAGGTCGTCGTAGCGCATGTCCATCTCTTTGACGACCCACTGCAGCGCTTCGGCGGCCTTCTTGGGGTTCGTGATGATGGGGGTAATCAGGTGCGGAACGCCGGCGTAGCTGGTGAGCTCCACGCGCTTCGGGTCGATGAGCACCATGCGGACATCGGCCGGACGCGCGCGCATCAGCAGGCTCGTGATCATCGAGTTCACGAAGCTCGACTTACCGGAGCCCGTGGAACCTGCCACCAGAAGGTGCGGCATCTTCGCGAGGTTCGCGACGACGATGTTGCCGCCGACGTCCTTACCAACACCGATCGTCATCGGGTGGGTGCTCTTCTGCGCCGCGGGCGAGCGCAGCACGTCTCCGAGCGCCACCATCTCTTTGTCTGCGTTCGGGATCTCAATGCCGATTGCGCTCTTGCCGGGGATCGGCGAAAGGATTCGCACATCGTTGGAGGCCACGGCGTAGGCGATGTTGTTGCTCAGTTGAGTGATCTTCTCGACCTTGACGCCGTGACCGACCTCGACCTCGTACTGGGTCACCGTCGGACCGCGCGAGAAGCCGGTCACCTTCGCATCAACCTTGAACTGGGTGAACACACCCGTGATCTGCTCGATGACGCGGTCGGTCGCATCGGAGCGGACCACTGGCGGCGGACCTTCGCGCAGCACTGCAGTCGAAGGCAGCGCGTACGGCGCCGCCGGTGCCTGCAGGCCGCGATCGCCCGGGCCTTCTGTGCCGAAGCCAGAGAGACCGGGAAGCTCAGGCTGCTCCCCTGTGTCGCCGTAATCGTCGAGCAGAGCAGTGCCGCCCTGCGAGCCGAGTCCGGCCATGACACCCTCGACGTCGGTGAGCACCTCGGTTACCGAGTCCGATGGATCTTCGACGATGATCGCCTGGTCGAAGGCGGTGTGGTTCGCCGGGGCCTCATCGACGGTCGTGAGCAGTTCAGTGAGGTCCTGCGAGCCGATGCCCTCGTCAGGGTCTTCCTCACGTCCCGTCTTGTTGCGTCGCCACCACGGCAGCACGTCCGGGTCGTCGTCCTGCTCGAATTCTCCTTCGGGCTTGGCTTCTCTGACCGGCTTCTCGACGCGTTCCGCGCCGAACATCCACGCATAAAGATCGCCGAGTCGAGCGCCAATGCGGTTCGGCGGCGTCTTCGTGATGATGAGAATGCTGAGGACCATGAGCACGGCAAGGATGACGTAGGCGGGGATGTCGGTCAGGTATGAGAGCGGCTCGCCCAGCATCCATCCGAAAAGCCCACCGGCAGCGCTCAACGCGGGCATGCCGTCCTTCGGCTGCGGCTGCCCGCCCGCAAGGTGACAGATACCGGCGATGGAGAGCACGAACAGTCCGAAACCGATGCCGATGCGACCGTTGTCGTTGACCGATGACGGATGCCGGAACAGCCAGCCAGCCAGGATCAGAAGCAGCACAGGCATGAGGAATGCCGTACGGCCAACCAGAAGCCCCACCGAGTATGCACTGATGTTCTGGGCGACCTCGTTGCCGATGAAGAACCACTCATTGACCGCGCCGAGGCACGCCAGGATCACCAGAAGGAGCGGGAATCCGTCACGTCGCTGGTCCTTTTCGAGAGACTCAGGGCCGAACGCGCGGAACAGCCCGCCGACGCCGTGCGCCAGTCCTGTCCACGCCCGGACGGCGAGCGGCGGCGTGTCGACATCGTCGATGTACTTCTTCGGCGCCGCAGCCGTCTTGGCCCTCGAGCGCGCGGGTTCCTTCTCTGAAGCGCGCTCGGTCTTCGTAGTACTCCTGGCCATACTCACAGACTACGGTCGGGCACCGACATCGCCGCGTAATGACGCGGCTTTCCGGCCGATCAGGCTTCGATTACGAGCGGTACGATCATCGGCCGGCGACGGAGCTTCTGGTTCACCCAGCGACCGATCGTGCGACGAACGACCTGCGAGAGCGCATGCGTGTCGCGGACCCCGTTGCCGGATGCCTCTTTGAGCGCGGCGACGATCTTCGGCACGACATCGTCGAACACCGCATCATCCTCCGCGATGCCTCGCGCGTGGATCTCGGGTCCGGTGATGATGCGCCCGGTGGCAGCATCCACCACCACGATGATCGATACGAAGCCCTCTTCACCCAGGATGCGACGATCCTTAAGGTCGGCGTCGGTGATCTCGCCGACCGTGGAGCCGTCGACGTAGACGAAGCCGATGTCGTACTGGCCGGCCACGCGGACCTGGCCATCCTTCAGGTCGATCACGGTGCCGTTGGATGCGAGCAGAGTGTTCTCTTCGGGGATGCCGGTCTCCTGGGCGAGCTTGGCGTTCGCCATGAGGTGCCGGTACTCGCCATGCACGGGAAGCACGTTCTTGGGCTTGAGGATGTTGTAGCAGTACAGCAGCTCGCCAGCGGCCGCGTGACCGGAGACGTGCACGCGAGCGTTGGCCTTGTGCACGACATTCGCGCCGAGCTTGGTGAGCCCGTCGATCACTCGGTACACCGCGTTCTCGTTGCCGGGAATGAGGCTCGAAGCGAGGATGACGGTGTCGCCCTCCCCTGGCTCGATGGCGTGGTCGAGGTTGGCCATGCGGCTGAGGACTGCCATCGGCTCGCCCTGGGACCCCGTGGACATGTAGACGATCTTGTCGTCGGGGATGTCCTTGGCCTTCTTGTAGTCGATCAGCACGTTCTCGGGCACCTTGAGGTATCCGAGATCCGCGGCGATGCCCATGTTCCGCACCATGCTGCGCCCGAGCAGAGCCACCCGGCGACCGTTGGCGTGCGCGGCGTCGAGCACCTGCTGCACGCGGTGCACATGGCTGGAGAAGCTCGCGACGATGACTCGGCGAGTGGCCTTGGCGATGACCTGGTCCAGGACCGGGCCGATCGACTTCTCGGTAGGCGTGAATCCGGGCACGTCCGCGTTGGTCGAGTCGACGAGGAACAGGTCGACGCCCTCTTCACCGAGGCGCGAGAACGCGCGCAGGTCGGTGATGCGGCCATCCAGCGGCAACTGGTCCATCTTGAAGTCACCAGTAGCGAGCACGAGACCGGCGGGCGTGCGGATTGCGACGGCCATGGCATCCGGGATCGAGTGGTTCACCGCGACGAACTCGAGATCGAACGGCCCGACCGTCTCGCGCTGCCCTTCCTTCACGGTGAGCGTGAATGGCTTGATACGGTGCTCTTTCAGCTTCGCCTCGACCAGCGCGAGCGTGAGGCCGGAACCGATCAGCGGAATATCGCTCTTCAGACGCAGCAGGTACGGCACCGCACCGATGTGGTCCTCGTGACCGTGGGTGAGCACGACGCCGACGATGTCATCGAGGCGGTCCTTGATGGGCTCGAAATCCGGGAGGATGAGGTCGACGCCGGGCTGGTGGTCCTCGGGGAAGAGCACACCGCAGTCGACGATGAGGATCTTGCCGTTGTACTCGAATGTGGTCATGTTGCGACCGACCTCGCCGAGTCCGCCCAGCGGGACGACGCGGAGCGTTCCGTCGGCGAGTGGCACAGGAGCTGCGATGGGAATGGACATTGATGTCTCCTCTGTCGGACACATCGTGCCCGTATTGCAAAGTGGGCGCACTCTGCGCCCGTCGTCTCAGCGCGTCGTGCCGTGCACCTTCGGCAGCGCACCGCCAGCGGCCGCATTGCGGTCGGGGCGGAAATTCGAAAAATCGGCGCCGGGAAGGCCCGTGACCGCCGCGAGCTCATCCTCGATGAGGGCAGCTTCCCACTCCTCCGGTCCCACCAGCGGCAGACGCACACGTGGGCTGGAGATGCGTCCAAGACCGTGCAGGATGTACTTCACCGACACGGTGCCGGGGACGTGAGTCATCACCGCGCGGACCAGCGGCTCAAGACGCTTGTGCTCTGCAGTCGCAGCCGCCAGGTCGCCGCGGTTTACCGCGTCCACAATCGTGCGATAGGGAGTTGCCGTGATGTTTCCTGTCACGCCGATGAGCCCGGTCGCACCGATCGAGAGATGCGGCAGAGCATTCGCGTCATCACCGGAGAAGTACATCAGGTCCGTCTGGTTCAGCACACGGCTGACCTCGCTGAAGTCGCCCTTGGCGTCTTTGACAGCGAGGATGTTCGGATGCTTCGCCAGTCGCAGAAGCGTCTCGTACTTGATCGGCACCCCGGTGCGACCCGGAATGTCATAGAGGATCACGGGAAGGTCCGTAGCGTCCGCGACCAGGCGGAAGTGGGTGAGGATTCCGGCCTGAGTCGGCTTGTTGTAGTACGGCGTGACGATCATGATGCCGTCGGCGCCGGCCTTCTCGCTCGCCTTGTACAGCTCGATGGCGTGCGCGGTCTCGTTGGATCCGCCGCCGGTGATGATCTTCGCGCGACCGGCGGATACGGACTTGCCCACCTCTACGAGCTTCAGCTTCTCCGAGTCGGTCAGCGTCGAGGTCTCCCCCGTCGTACCGGTGACGACGATGCCGTCGGCGCCGGCGGTGATGACGTCGTCGATGTGCTTCTCTGTGGCATCCCAATCGACCTCACCGTCGGCCGTCATCGGAGTGACGAGCGCGACGAGAACCTGTCCGAAAGGATTGCCCGTATGCGTCATTCCTCCAGCGTATCGGTTTCAGCCCTCGCCGACCGCCCCAGATATGCTCACGATCATGACCTGGCAGACCCGCGATTCCCGTCTCGTATATGAGAACCCTTGGATCTCCGTGCGAGAAGACGCCGTGACAGGACCCGCCGGAGACGGCATCTACGGCGTCGTCACAATGCGCAACGCATCCGTGTTCGTCGTCGCACTCGATGCCGAGGATCGGGTGTGCCTGGTCACGCTCGAGCGCTACACGACCGGCCGCTCGATCGAGGTTCCGGCGGGAGGCAGCGACGGGCAGGATCCTCTCGTCGCGGCCCAGCGAGAGCTCCTCGAAGAGACCGGCATGCAGGCCGAGGAGTGGTCGCTGCTCGGATCGATGAACGCACTGAACGGCGTCACCGTTGCGCCCGAGCACGTCTTCCTCGCTCGCGGCCTGAGCGCGGCCGACAGCGCGGATGCCGCTCCTGAAGAGGAGGGCATCGAAGAGGTGTCCTGGGTGCCCTTCGCTGAGGCGCTCCAGATGGTCTCCGATGGTCGCATCCGCGATGGTGAGACGGTCGCGGCGCTGGCCTACGCCGGCATCCGACTCGGGCGCTTCGCCTGAGCTCGTCGAGCAGACACGCCGCTCAGATGCGACCGCGCCGCGCAGCGCCAGCAGTGAGAGATGACGGAAGCACGCGCGTCAGCGCGACGACGAGCTTGTAGCGCAGCGACGGGATCGAAACCGCTTTGCCACGGGCAGCATCGCGCAAGCCCTCGCGCACGACGTCGGCGGCGTCCAGCCAGCCGATCGCGGGAATGCCCTCCTGCCCTGGCGCAAGTCCCATCCGCTCGTGGAATGTCGTGCGAGTGAAGCCGGGACACACCGCCGTCACGCTGACGCCGTCGCGGGCGTATTCAGCATTTGCCCACCGGCTGAAGCCGATCAGCCACTGCTTGCACGCCGAGTACGTCGAACGAGAGATGAATCCGGCGACCGAGGCCACGTTGATGACACGACCACCCCGCCCGCGCATTCTGCCGAGCGCTGCGTGCATCAGGCGCATCGGCGCCTCGGCATGAATCCGAAGGTGCCGCACTTCGTCTTCGATGTCGTTGTCGGCGAAGTGCAGCGGCAGACCAAAACCTGCGTTGTTGACAAGCAGATCGATCGGATGCTGCGCATCAGCGATCCTGGCCGCGACGACTGACATGCCCTCATCCGTGGCGAGATCAGCGGGCAGGGCGTCGACAGAGATCCCGTGCGTCTCGCGAAGCTCCTCCGCAAGCGCCTCCAGCGAAGCCGCAGATCGAGCGACCAGCACGAGGTCAGCGCCGCGCTGTGCGAGCTGGCGGGCGAACTCCGCGCCGAGGCCGGCGCTCGCACCCGTGATGAGAGCCGTGGGCATCAGCGCTGGTATCCCAGGAATCGATAGCGGATGCCGGTGCGAGAGGTCTGCCACTCCCCTTCGTCCACGAGCCGCCAGCCGGCCTTCGACGGCGCGTAGGAGTCTCCGGCGACCGCGAGATCGAGCTCGGTGACTTCGAGGCGATCGGCCTCTCCGATGACCTGGGCGAAGATCTCGGCGCCGCCGATGATCCACGCCTTGTCAAGCCCTCGCACCGCTGCAGGAAGATCGGTTGCACAGCGGGCGCCGTCAGCCTGCCAGTCCTGCTGACGCGTGATGACGATGTTCTCGCGACCGGGGAGCGGTCGGAATCGCTCGGGCAGCGAGTCCCAGGTCTTCCGGCCCATCACCACGGGGGCGTTGAGCGTGACTTGTTTGAAGTGCGCCAGGTCCTCTGGCACGTGCCAGGGCATCCCCCCGTCTGCGCCGATGACGCCACCGGACGCTTCTGCCCAGATCAGTCCGACCCAGGTCATACGGCGACTGCCGCTCGAATTGCGGGGTGGTGCTGATAGTCCTCGACGAGGAAGTCGTCATAGGTGTAATCGAGGATCGACTCGGGCTTGCGCGCGAAACGAAGCGTCGGGTAGGCGTAAGACTCACGCGTCAGCTGCTCGCGAACTTGCTCGACATGGTTGTCATAGACGTGGCAGTCCCCGCCGGTCCAGACGAAGTCTCCTGGTTCGAGCCCCGCCTGTTGGGCGACCATCATCGTCAGCAGCGCATAGCTGGCGATGTTGAACGGAACACCGAGGAACATGTCGGCGCTGCGCTGGTAGAGCTGACACGACAGCTTGCCGTCAGCGACATAGAACTGGAAGAGAGCGTGGCA
This sequence comes from Microbacterium zouquanmingi, assembly GCF_052266695.1. Classification (NCBI taxonomy): domain Bacteria; kingdom Bacillati; phylum Actinomycetota; class Actinomycetes; order Micrococcales; family Microbacteriaceae; genus Microbacterium; species Microbacterium zouquanmingi. Next base: position 213,288 of record NZ_JBQPQZ010000002.1, on the reverse strand, counting down.
CGGCGCGAGCGCCATATCGGGGATATCCGCAGGGTTCCATGCGGACACGATCAGCCGGCGAGAATCCGGCGTCGCACGGATCTGCTCCACGACCTGCGACAGCTGGTCGATGTGTCCTCCGTCCGGGGTCGGCCACGAGCGCCACTGCACTCCGTAGACAGGGCCCAGATCGCCATCGGCGTCGGCCCACTCATCCCAGATCGTGACGCCGTTGTCCCGTAGCCACGACACATTCGAGTCTCCGCGCAGGAACCACAGCAGCTCGTACGCGATCGATTTGAAATGCACCCGCTTCGTGGTGATCAGCGGGAAGCCGTTCGCGAGGTCGAAGCGGATCTGTCGGCCGAACACACTCGTGGTGCCTGTACCGGTGCGATCATTCTTGTGCGTTCCGGATTCCAGCACGTCGCGGAGGAGGTCTTCATACGGCGTGGGGACGTCGGCGCTCATGCTGACACGATACCCGGGATCGACCACAGAGAATCCGCAGTCGGCTGAGCCTGCCCTGTTCCCCGCGGGGGCCAGGGTCGATAGGCTGGCCAGACAGACAGCCACGACTCTGGAGGAACCATGCCCGTCACCAGCGAAGCCACCACCGCCTGGAACGGTTCACTGATGGAGGGATCGGGAGATGTGACCTTCTCCTCATCGAACCTCGGAACGTTCCCCATCAACTGGAAGGCCCGCAGCGAAGGCTCTGACACGACGACCACTCCGGAAGAGCTGATCGCGGCCGCACACTCATCCTGCTTCAGCATGGCGCTCTCGAATGCTCTCGCGGAGAACGGCACCCCGCCGGAGCACGTCAACACCACAGCATCCGTCACCTTCAAGCCGGGCGTCGGAATCACCGGCAGCCACCTCAACGTGAACGCAACGGTGCCTGGACTCACCCCCGAGCAGTTCCAGACCATCGCCGAAGGCGCGAAGACCGGATGCCCCGTGTCTCAGGCTCTCGCCGGCATCGAGATCACTCTCGAGGCGACGCTCGCCTGATCCTTCGACAGGGTTCGGTCGGCCGGTCTCAGGATCCGGCTGGTCGAGTCTTGGCGAGGCGGATCGACTCACGGATGCTCGCGCGGGCGTCTTTGCGGCGCCCTGCGGCCTCTTGCACGACACCGAGGCGGTAGCGTGCTCGCCAATCGTCGGCGGCCGCCTCTGCTTCTGTCGTGTAGCGCTGCACGACAGGCTCAGCATCCGCCTTGGCGAGCTTTCCTCGCGCGCTCAGCTCGGTTTCCGCTGGCGGCATCCCGCCTTCCGCGTCCAGCTGCGTTCCCAGTCGATCGGCCTGGATCCCGAACTGGATCTCGCGCACCAGCGCCCATGCGCCGATCAGCGGAAGCACGATGAGCGCCAGGCCCATCGCAATACCGATCGGCTCGCCGCTGGCGAGGTACAGATACGCCCACTGCCCGGTGAGGACGAAGTAGAGAATCAGACACAGGCCGACGACGATCGCGCCAGCGCGCGCCATCACGAGTGACTCCAGATGTCGATGTCGAGCATGTTCTCCAACCCGACGACGACGCCTCGCGCCTCGGCCGCGAACGGCACAGCAAGACGGATGCCGGGCGCATAGGCGAGTGCGGGCTCCACTGTGTCGTGGGTCAGAGTGAGCGACTCCCCCGGGCCGGAGAGAACGACGTCCTGACGGGCGACGACACCGGGCCTGCGCAGAGAGTGCACCGGCACGCTTGCGATCTGCTGACCACGCGCGCGCTGGTCTGCGTGCGGAGCATCGACCGGCCCCTGCTCCGCACGGGCCGTGGCAATGAGCTCCGCCGTGCGGACGGCGGTGCCGCTCGGTGAATCAACCTTGGTGTCGCGGTGCGCCTCGATGATCTCGACCGAAGGGAAGAATGGTGCGGCTGCCGCCGCCAACGCCGAGCCGAGCACCGATCCGAGCGAGAAGTTCGGAATGAAGACTGCCGCAGTGCCCGCGGCATCCACCAGCGGACGCACGAGCGAGATTCGCTCGGCAGACCAGCCGGAGGTGCCGACCAGCACGTTGATACCGCGTTCAGCGGCTGCCCGCACGACATCGACGCTTACCCGCGGGGTCGATGCGTCGACGACGAGATCTACCCCGTCGAGCTCGCTCAGATCACTGGATGACGTGAGCACGCGTGCCACGTCGAAGCCGTCGAGCTCGTCGATCACTGTCTTGATGATCGTACCGAGCTTGCCGGAACCGCCGACAAGTGCCACCTGCTTGGTCATGAGGCCAGTCTAATTCGGCTCAGACGAGCACATCGTCCGGCAGGCCGGTGCGCAGCTCCATAGGAAGATGACTCAGCTCATTGTGATTGATCAGCGACCACGGACGCCCCTGCTTCTGCACGATGGTCGTGAGCCCGCAATGCGCTTGGTTCAACGTCATCCAGCGCCAATCGGGTGCTCCGAGAACCTCTCGCGCGAACCACGCGATGACGAAGTTGTGAGTGATCAGCACCTCGTGGACGTCGCCCTGCTTGCGGACGAGGAACTCGTTCACGGCATCGGACATCTGGGCGCTGCCGGCCTCGACCTCGGCATCCGTCACCGATCCGAAGAACGACTCATACACCGCCGGCGTGTCCGGCGTCATCCCCGTAGGCACGCAGTCGAAAAGCAGTGCCGACGGCTCAGGAGTGACCGACGGCAGCCGCTCGGCGATCGCCCGGGCGGTCTCGGTCGCGCGCAGCAACGGCGAATGCCAGACAGCATCCAACGGGAGCCCTGACAGACGATCTGCGATCAGCTCGGCCTGGCGTTGACCTCGTGGAGAAAGAGGTCCGTCGTCGACGCCGTGCTCGGCATCCTGATGTTCACCATGTCTGACCAGATATATATAGTGCGTCACAACCCACTCGCTTCGTCGCCAGCCGTCTGCCCGGCCTTTCCACCCTACCGGCCTCAGAAGAGACGTGCAGGTGCGACCGACTCAGTTACCAGCGCGAGTGAGATCCGCAAGTTGCGTCCGCGAAAGCGTGATGCCCGCGCCCTGCATGAGTTCGTCTACGTGCTCTGTGGCAAAGCTGTTGACAATGGGAGCCGCGATCGTGCGCTGTGCGAGCAGCCATGCAATCGATACCGCTGCGACCGGCGCATTCACCTCAGTGGCCACCTGATCGAGCGCACGAAGAATTCGAATGCCTCGCCGGTTCAGGTGGCTGCGCAGCTGCTCTCCTCGCACTCCCCTGGACATCATGGCCTTGCTGCGGTGGCGTCCAGAGAGGAAACCATGCTCGAGCGCGTGAGACGGCGTCACCGCGAGGTTCTGCGCACCGGCGACAAGGCGGAGATCGCCTTCGAAGGCATCGCGCCTGATCAGGTTGTACGGCTCGTCGAGCACTTCGATGCGCGGATACCCTGCCGAGGCGAGAATCCGCACCTCGACGAGTCGTTCGGGCGTGAATCGGAAGGCTCCGAGCGTGCCGATCTTGCCAGCGTCGCGCAGCCACTCCACCGTGGCGAGCGTGTCTTCGAGGTTGCTCGTCTGGTCGAGGGTCGCGTCGAGGTACAGCACATCGATACGTTCGACGCCGAGCCGAGTGAGCGAGCCTTCGACCGCACGGACAAGATTCACCGAACCGAGCCCCGGGTTATCGGCGTGAGTCCCGACGCGCACGCTCAGCACGGTGCGGTCGCGCTGGCCGCGGGAATGCAGCCACTGGCCGATGATGTGCTCGCTTCGTCCGCCGGAGAAACCGTCTGCCGTGTGGATCGCGTTGCCGCCGAATTCGACGTAGCGATCGAGAATGGCGTGGCTGGTCTCCAGATCGACGTTCCACCCGAACTCCGCTGCCCCGAGCATCAGCGGGAAGGTGCTGACGCCGCCCTCGCCGAGCGGCACGCGGATCGTCTCGCCGACGCCCGGTCCGATCACGGGGATCGGAGCGGAAGGATGCTGCGGCGTGCCCTGGGCGCGTGTGGGAGAGTCCGCTGTCCCTTGACCGAACAGTCGCATCCTCATCACCCCCGCGCGTGTCCTCCGAGAAGAACAGTGATTTCTGTACACCCCCCGGTGCGTACTTCGAGGGTAAGCGAGAACCGTGAACTCCCCGACCATTGCGCGTAACGGAGTGCGAAGTTCCAGTAACTTTTAGATAACGGAAACGCGAAAAGGCCCGGATCCTGCCCCAACGGGGCAGGGTCCGGGCCTGAAGGCGAAGGCTTACGCTTCTGCGGTCTCTGCCGCAGGTGCCTCTTCCGCGGGCGCGTCGTCGAGCACTGGCTCGAGCGACAGCTTGCCGCGGTCATCGATCTTCGTGATCTTCACGAGGAGCTTCTGTCCGACCGAGAGCACGTCATCGACGTTCTCGACGCGCTTGCCACCGGCGAGCTTGCGCACCTCAGTGACATGCAGCAGTCCGTCCTTGCCCGGAAGCAGCGAGACGAACGCACCGAACGATGCGATCTTCACGACGGTTCCGAGGAACTGCTCGCCGACCTCAGGGTTGGTGGGGTTGGCGATCGCGTTGACCTGGGCACGTGCGGCCTCGGCCGACGGGCCATCAACCGCGCCGATGTAGACGGTGCCGTCCTCCTCGATGGAGATCTGAGCGCCGGTCTCGTCCTGGATCGCGTTGATCGTCTTGCCCTTCGGGCCGATCAGCTCACCGATCTTGTCGACCGGGATCTGCACGCTGATGACGCGCGGCGCGGTGGGCGCCATCTCGTCTGGCGAGTCGATCGCCGAGTTCAGCACGTTCAGGATCGTCAGACGAGCGTCCTTGGCCTGCGTCAGCGCGCCGGCCAGAACGTCCGACGGGATTCCGTCGAGCTTCGTGTCGAGCTGGATCGCGGTGATGAACTCGCTGGTTCCTGCCACCTTGAAGTCCATGTCGCCGAGGGCGTCTTCGGCGCCGAGGATGTCAGTCAGTGCGGCGTAGCGCGTCTGTCCGTCGACCTCATCGGTGACCAGACCCATCGCGATGCCGGCGACAGCTGCGCGCAGCGGCACACCTGCGTTCAGCAGCGAAAGGGTCGATGCGCAGACCGAGCCCATCGACGTGGAACCGTTGGAGCTGAGAGCCTCGGACACCTGACGGATCGCGTACGGGAACTCCTCGCGGCTGGGCAGCACCGGTGCGAGGGCGCGCTCGGCGAGGAAGCCGTGCCCGATCTCGCGACGCTTCGGCGATCCGACACGGCCGGTCTCACCGGTCGAGTAGGGCGGGAAGTTGTAGTGGTGCATGTAGCGCTTCGACGTCGTGGGCGACAGCGAGTCGATCTGCTGCTCCATCTTGAGCATGTTCAGCGTGGTGACGCCCATGATCTGGGTCTCACCGCGCTGGAAGATCGCCGAACCGTGCACGCGCGGGATGACCTGCACCTCTGCGTCCAGCGGACGGATGTCTGCAAGACCTCGGCCGTCCATGCGGACGCCCTCGGAGAGGATGCGGCCGCGGACGATGCCCTTGGTGACGGATTTGTATGCACCAGAGACCTCGCTCGCTGCCGACGCGGGCAGAGTGCCGGCCTCGATCGCTGCGGTGACCTCGGACTTGACGCGGTCCTTGACATCGTCGTCGGCGTTCTGACGCTCGACCTTGTCCGCGATCTGGTAGACCTTCTCGAGATCAGCTGTCGCGGAGGCTGCGATGAAGTCGTAGGTGGCCTGCTCGTACGCCGGGAACACCGGGTAGACGCCAGGCGCCTTCGACGAGTGCTTCGCCATCTCGGCCTGAGCCTCGACGAGCTGCTTGAGGAACGGCTTCGCCGCCTCAAGACCGCCGGCGACGATCTCTTCGCTGGGCTTGACTGCGCCGCCCTTGATGAGGTTCCAGCTGTTCTCGGTGGCCTCGGCCTCGACCATCATGATCGCGACGTCGTCGGTTCCGTCGGCCTTGGTGATCACACGACCGGCGACCATCAGGTCGAACACGGCCTCTTCGACCTGAGCCTGGTTCGGGAATGCGACCCACTGGTCGGCGTTCTCGCCGTGGCCGGGGATGAGCGCGAGGCGGACGCCTGCGATCGGGCCGGAGAACGGCAGACCGGAGATCTGCGTCGAGGCGGATGCCGCGTTGATCGCCAGAGCGTCGTAGTACTCGCCCGGCGCGATCGAGAGGACCGTGATGACGATCTGGACCTCGTTGCGGAGGCCATCGACGAACGACGGGCGCAGCGGGCGGTCGATCAGACGGCAGACGAGGATCGCCTCAGTGGAGGGGCGTCCCTCACGACGGAAAAACGAACCGGGGATCTTGCCTGCTGCATACGAACGCTCTTCGACGTCGACAGTCAGCGGGAAGAAGTCAAAGCCTTCACGCGGGTGCTTTCCTGCGGAAGTTGCGGAGAGAAGCATGGTCTCTCCGTCGAGGTAAGCCGCAACCGAACCCTGGGCCTGCTGAGCGAGGCGACCGGTTTCGAAGCGGACAGTGCGAGTGCCGAAGCGACCGTTATCGAGAACGGCCTCGGTGGCAGTGATTTCAGGACCTTCCAAGAGGTCTCTCCTTCTTTGTTTAGACTCGTCCGTCCGTGTGACGGGCGAGATCATACGTACGCGCGCGTATCAGCGCGCTGATTGCACACAGCAATCCACTTCCAGCTTATCAGCGCGGCAGCTCCGAACGCCCCGGACACTAGAGTCATCCTCATGAGAACGCTTCGGGTACGGCGACCAGCTGCCTCGCTCTCCCCCGCTTTCGACCTCGCATACGTTCGCACGGGGCCTCGCACCAGCACGCCGGTGGTTGTGATTCCCGGTGGCCCTGGCCTCGGATCCATTCGCCCTTATCGGTCGCTGCGGCGTCACGCCGCCACCGGCGGACTCGACATCATCATGGTCGAGCATCGCGGCGTCGGAAGTTCACGGCGGGGTCTCGATGGCCGCGCACTCCCGCAGTCGGCGATGTGGGTCAGCGATGTCGTCGATGACATCGCCGCGGTGCTCGATCATGAAGGAGCCGAGCAGGCCTTCATCGCGGGCTCGTCGTACGGCAGCTATCTCGCCGGTGCTTTCGGGGCCCGTCATCCCGGTCGCGTGGCGGGCATGCTGCTCGACTCGGCATTGCAATCGGCTGAAGACATCGCTCTGGAACGACAGCTGATCAGGAGTCTCTTCTGGGATGAGGATGCCCCCTATTCCGAAGCGGTGCACGCGCTGCGCACCTCGGCCGCACAGGATCGTCAGCTGCTCGACGTGATCCGCGCCGCCTACGAGATCGGCGGCGAAGCGCTCCTTCGACCATTGCTGCACAATCGGCTCCGCCGAAGGGGGCCCGCATGGCAGGCGCTGGCGCTCTACTCCGCGCGTGACGAATCGATCATCCGAATCCCCGGACACTACGATTTCTCCACGGTCGGCGCCATCGGATATCGCGAGCTCGGCTACGGCGCCGCGTTGGATGGCCTTCCACTCGATCCTGCGCGCACCTATTCTCGGCTCGCGCACCGATTCCCCTCATTCGCCGGCGAGTCCTTCGATCTGCCCGCCGCCGTGCGGACGTTCGATTGGCCTTTGGCTCTGATCGTCGGCCGCCGAGACATCCGCACCCCTCCCGCGATCGCACAGCGGGTCGCGAACACAGCTCCGGATGCCGCGCTCATCATGATCGAGAACGGCCACAGTGCGCTCGATACTCACCCGATCGCGTTCCTCAACGCCGTGCGAAAGCTCGTTCGGGGTGAGCACGCAGCGCTCGCACAGCTGGCGCAGCGTTTTGACGAGCTGCCTCGACGCGGAGCATCCGTCGCCCTGTCTCGCGCACTCACTGCCGCCGCGCGGCTGGAGCAAGCTGTGCTCGGCTGACCAGCCGGCTCAGATCTGCTGCGCGTGCACGGCTTCCAGTGCCGCGGCATCGGCCTCGCTCATGCCATCGATCGGCTCGCCGTTCCAGACGATGTCGTCCCCGAGCGCACCGAGAAGCTCCTTGTGCTGACCGTGGCTGAGCTTGGCGCCGTGAATGAGCGTGGCCGGACTCCACATCATCGCAAGCGAGTCATGCCACCCCGCCCCCACGTCCTTGACCTTTAGGAGGTCGTGCAGGGTCGTCGGCAGGTGCTTGAGCGGCTCAGTGAACGCATCAGCGAGCACGGCGAGAGATACCTGGCGTTCGACACCCGGCAGCACGACCACCGTCTCGTCCACATCTCCCGTCAGCGCGCGGGCGAAGTCATCGGCTTCCAGCAGGATGACTCCATTCGTCGGTCGCGGGTTGCACTCGATCGCGTACAGCTGACCGTCGTTGTCGACGAAGTCGAACGACAGCTGACCGGTGAAATCGCCACCAAGCGCCTCGACGATGCGCTGCGTGTACGCGAGCGTGTCGGTGCTGTCGACAGCGAGGAAGGTGATCCCTGTGCTGTGCGCCCATTGCTCAGGTGCGCGATAGGTGCTGTGAGAAGTGATCTGGCCGTCGACGATCGTGCTGTACGTGCACACCATCGGCCCGTCGACGAACGGCTGCACCAGCCAAGGCTGCTCCGGCGTGGGCTTGCAGTCATCGACTGCAACGTTGCCGGCCAGTGGACCGGTGTTGGTGAGCAGCCCGATTCCGCCACGAGAGAAGGCTGCCCGCGCAAAGTAGCGAGGGTACTTCTCGATCGCTGCCCTGAGCGAAGCGTCATCGGTCGCCACGATCGTCTCAGGAACGGGAACCCCGGCCTCGGTGACGAGGCGCTTGAAGCTCGCCTTGTCGTGGAGCCGAGCGAGCGCATCGAAGCTGCCGGCATACAGCCGCACACCATCTGGCAGGTCATGAACGCGCGCGGCCAGGTAGAAGGCTTCCTCGAAAGTGGGGACGATCAGCTCGATCTCATGTTTGTTCACGAGATCGCTGATATCACTGATGAAACGATCGGTGTCGAACCGTGGCGACGCCGTCGTTGCATGTTCGGCGACGTACTTCGAATGATTGCCGATCGCACCTCGGTAAGTGTCCGTGGCGACCACGGTATGCCCGAGGCTCCCCAGCTTCCGGATGATGTCAAGAGCGAATGTGTTCCGAGAGCTCGTCACGAGTACACGCATGGTGGCCTTTCAGAAGTAGGTCAACGTGCTCACACCATATCGTCTCATTAGCCTAGGCTGACTCCATGAGCACCGAAGAAAGCGCACCGTCCTCCGCCGAGGACATGAAGCGCAAGTTCAAGGAAGCGCTCGAGAAGAAGAACGCACATCACCGCAACGGTGAGTCGCACCTGGATGGCGATTCCGCCGTCCACGCAGCGAACGCCCCGCAGACGCGGCGTGAGTTCCGACGCAAGAGCGGTTGACCGCTGAGAAGGCGCCGCACCCGTTCGGGTGCGGCGCCTTCGTTCTGCTCCGGCTCACTCTCCGGAGAGACCTCCGAGCAGATGCCCGAACGAACGGCCTTCGCCGAGATAGTTGGCCGGGTCGAATGGATCGTTCGAGGTGACGGCATCCTTGCGGGCGATCGCCTCCGCCAATTCGCGCGCACCCTTCTCCACGCGCTTGCTGAGCGGCGCGACTTCGTCGCCGGAACCGCCCCAGTCGCTGGATGCTGCGAACACTCCCGTCGACACGGCCTCAGCATGCAGATACGCGAACAGCGGACGGATCGCATAATCGATGGCGAGCGAGTGACGCGCGGTACCGGCGTTCGCGCCGATCAGCACGGGTTTACCCGTCAACGCATCCGGTTCGAGCACGTCGATGAACGACTTGAACAACCCGGAGTAGCTCGTCGAGAAGATCGGCGTCACCGCGATCAGCGCATCGGCCGAGTACACCGAGTTGATCGCCGACTCCAGTTCCGCCGGCGCGAAGCCGGTGAGCAGGTTGTTCGTGATGTCATGGGCCAGGTCCCGAAGCTCGATCACGTCGACGGATGCTTCGATTCCGCGCTCAGCCAGTTGACTCACCGTTTCAGCGGCGAGCCTGTCGGCCAGCATCCGTGTCGAGGAAGGGTTCGACAGACCCGCAGAGATGACAGCAATACGGCGTTCAGCCATGATCATGCTCCCTTCCGGCCGAGACCGAACGCTGCCCCTGCAGGGGTGGCGGTGTCCTGGTATGGCGAGCCTGCGGTGAGGTTGTCGCCACGGTTCGCGCCAGGGCGCGCCTCGCGCGAGGGTCCATCGCCGTACACAGCTTTGATGCGAGCTGCGTGAGTCGGCGCATCCGGCACCTCGGCGGGACGATTCGTCATCAGTTCGCGGCGCAGCGCCGGAACGACCTCTCCCCCCAGAATGTCGAGCTGCTCGAGCACGACCTTCAGCGGAAGGCCCGCGTGATCGATGAGGAACAGCTGACGCTGGTAGTCGCCGAACGTGTCGCGCATCGCGGCGTACCGGTCGATGACCTGCTGCGGCGACCCCACCGTCAGCGGGGTCATCTCAGTGAAGTCCTCCATGCTGGGGCCGTGGCCGTACACGGGCGCGTTGTCGAAGTACGGGCGGAACTCGTTGACGGCATCCTGTGACTTGGCGCGCATGAAGACCTGACCGCCGATGCCGACGATCGCCTGCTCTGGCGTGCCGTGTCCGTAGTGCGCGAAGCGCTGACGGTACAGCTCGATCAGGCGCTGGTAGTGCTCCTTGGGCCAGAAGATGTTGTTGGCGAAGAAGCCGTCGCCGTAGTAGGCAGCCTGCTCGGCGATCTCAGGGGTGCGGATCGAGCCGTGCCACACGAACGGCGCCACACCATCGAGCGGACGCGGCGTCGAGGTGAAGCCCTGCAGCGGCGTGCGGAACTTGCCTTCCCAATCGACGACGTCCTCATCCCAGAGCTTACGCAGGAGTGCGTAGCTCTCGATCGCGAGCGGCAGGCCTTGCCGGATGTCCTTGCCGAACCACGGGTAGACGGGGCCGGTGTTGCCGCGGCCGAGCATGAGGTCAGTGCGACCGTCGGCGATGTGCTGGAGCATCGCGAAGTCCTCGGCGATCTTCACCGGGTCGTTCGTAGTGATCAAGGTCGTCGAAGTAGACAGGATGATGCGCTCGGTCTGTGCAGCGATCGCCGCGAGCGTCGTCGTCGGCGATGAAGACCAGAACGGGGGGTTGTGGTGCTCGCCGATCGCGAAGACGTCCAGCCCCACTTCCTCGGCGTGCTTCGCGATCGTTATCGCGTCCTTGATCTTCTGCCGCTCACTGGGCGTCTCGCCCGTCACGGGATTCTGGGTGACGTCGCTGACGGTGAAGAGTCCGAACTGGATGCCTGAGGTGTCGGGCTGTTCGCTCATGGTGATGCTCCGGTTTCTCAAAGCGGGTGCGCCAGGCATCCGCATCTATGCACTTGAATATATCTGATGAAACGCGACCTCAGCGATATTATTCCCGACGGGTAGCCTTCTATGATGAGCAGCACCCCCAAGGCGCCCGTGGGGCCGATCACCGGCTCTTCAGCACGCCCGCGTAGACGCGTTCCGTTCTGGGACAACGCGCGTTACGCGTGCATCGTGCTCGTCGTTCTCGGGCACGCGATCCAGCGTCTGACCTATGACTCCGACATCGCAATGGCGCTGTATCTCTCGGTCTACGCGTTCCACATGCCGGCGTTCGCGATCATCGCCGGTTACTTCTCGAAGTCCGCACCCCCCACGAAGAAGCAGATGTCGCGAGTGATCACCGACATCCTCGTGCCGTATGTGATCTTCGAACTGCTGTGGACGCTCACGAAGTGGCTCGTCGAGGGACGGGCCGACCCGAACCTCACCCAGCCCTCGTGGACCCTCTGGTTCCTGCTCGCGCTCGGAATCTTCCGACTCGTGCTCCCCTACTTGGCGCTCCTGCACTGGCCCCTGGTGTGGGCCGTGCTCATCTCGGTCGGCGCAGGCTACCTCCCCAACGTCGACAGCACCTTCTCGCTCTCCCGCACGCTCGGTTTCCTGCCGTTCTTCGTGCTGGGCTGGTGGGTGCACGAGAAGGACCTCGTGAACAGGCTGCGGCTCATCGACGCACGCCCGTGGTGGCTGCGCGCGATCGCCGTCGCGGCCTTCGTCGCCGTCGGCTTCGTCGCCTGGAACTGGGTGGATCTGTGGAAGAGCATCGACCTTGACAACTGGTTCTTCTACGACGACTCCTATGCCGCTCTCGGCGCGCAGGCCTGGTGGTCCGGCGGCATCCGACTGGTGCTCATCGCGCTCGGCTTCATTCTCAGCATCGCGTTCTTCGCGCTGATCCCCCGCGGTACGTATTGGTGGACGAAATTCGGTCAATACACGATGTATGTGTATCTGCTCCATTCCTTCGTTCTCTACCCGTTCCGAGAGTCCGGCATTCTGCGCAACGCAGAACCGACGTGGATCTGGCTGCCGACGGTCATCGTGCTGTCGATCGTGATCGCTCTGGTACTGGCGACCAAGCCCGTGCGCCGGGTCTTCCGTCCTCTCATCGAGCCGCGCGCACGGTGGCTCTTCTCGGATGCGCGCCTCGTGGATGCGTCTCGTCGAGACGACCCCACCGGTTCACGGCGACCACCGGAGCGCTGAATCCTCACTCAACAGTGTCTCCGTGCGCCTCGCTTCGTAACACTCGCCGCGACGTGCGGAATTCCGTCTTACGCTCGGGACATGCCTGATCTCAACCTCCCTATCCTCGACCTGTCGCAGCTCGACCAGGGAGCCGAGGCCGCCGCACAGTTCTGCGACGATCTGCGCGCGGCAACCCACGACGTCGGCTTCTTCTACCTCACGGGCACCGATGTCACCGCCGAGCTTTCCGGGCGCCTGCACAAGGCCGCACGCGACTTCTTCGCGCTCCCTGAGGAGGAGAAGCTCGCGATCGAGAACGTGAAGAGTCCGCAGTTCCGCGGGTACACCCGCACCGGGGGCGAGCTCACCCAGGGCAAGGTGGATTGGCGCGAACAGATCGACATCGGCCCGGAGCGCGAGAGCGTCGAGGACGGCCCGGCGTTCAATCGGCTCATCGGCCCGAACCTCTGGCCCGCAGCACAGCCCGAGCTGCGCGAGGTCGCAGAGGAATGGCTGACGCGCCTCGACGGGATCGCCCGCAAGCTCATGCGCAGCTGGGCGCTGGCGCTGGGAGCCGATGAGTCGCACTTCGATGACAGCTTCCGCGAGCCGGCGACGCTCGTCAAGATCGTCCGCTACCCCGGCACAGATGCACCGGAGCCTCAGCAGGGCGTCGGCGCCCATAAGGACGGTGGTGTGCTGACGCTGCTCTGGGTCGAGCCGGGCAAGGGCGGCCTGCAGGTCGAGCGTGGCGGCGAATGGGTCGATGCCCCGTCCGTCGACGGCGCGTTCGTGGTCAACATCGGCGAGATGCTCGAGTACGCCACCGGCGGCTATCTCAAAGCCACCAACCACCGTGTGGTTTCGCCGACGGCCCCGGACGACCGCATCTCAGTGCCGTTCTTCTTCAACCCGGCGCTCGATGCTCGGGTGCCGGTCATCGACCTGCCCGCGGAGCTGAAAGCACACAGCCGCGGCGTCGGCGACGAGTCCTCCAACCCGATCGAAGGCCTGTACGGGGAGAACGCGCTGCGCTATCGGTTGCGCGCACACCCGAATGTCGCGGCCATCCAGCACGCAGATCTGCTGGGCGCACCTGCCTGACCCATCTGGCCATGCCGCCGCAATAGCCTGGAGGCATGCGACTGCCGTTCTTCACCATCGGACACTCGGACCGGTCTATCGACGAGTTCATCGCCCTGGTGCAATCGGCGAACGTTGAGAGCATCGTCGACGTCCGCCGCCTTCCGGGGTCGAATCGGCACCCTCAGTACAACGAAGATGCCTTGCGTGAATCGCTCGGCGCCAACAGCATCCGCTTCGATCGCATCCCCGAGCTCGGCGGCCGTCGCAAGGTCTCCAAGGACGTGCCGTTCGAGACGAATGCCTTCTGGCAGAACCGCAGCTTTCACAACTACGCCGACTACGCGCTGTCAGACGAGTTCAACCGCGGATACGATCACCTGGTCGCGATCGGACGAGAGGTACGCACAGCCGTGATGTGCTCTGAAGCAGTCTGGTGGCGCTGCCACCGGCGGATCATCTCTGATCATCTCCTCGCTCGAGGAGAGAAGGTCTTCCATCTCATGAATGCGGGCCGCGAGAGTTCCGCTGAACTCACGCAGGGAGCCATCGTCACCGGGAGCACCGTGACCTACCCGGCCTGAGAGGGAACGACGAAGGCCGCCCCACACCAGGGACGGCCTTCCAAGAAGTTTTGCGCGATTGAACGCTGGTCGTTATCGGCGGAGCCCGAGGCGCTGAATCAGCGAGCGGTAACGCTCGATGTCAACACCCTGGAGGTAACCGAGCAGGCGACGGCGCTGACCGACGAGCAGGAACAGCCCACGACGCGAGTGGTGGTCGTGCTTGTGCTCCTTGAGGTGCTCAGTGAGGTCCTTGATGCGCTGCGTCAGCATTGCGGCCTGCACCTCGGGGGATCCGGTGTCACCGGGGTGCGTCGCGTACTCTTCGATGATCGCCTTCTTGACGTCTGCTTCCAGTGCCATAGATTCGATCCCCTCTCACTCATTGCGCGGCGCCCGACGCCTGATACGTGGGCTCTCTTTATCCGCGGCCGATCAAACGGCAACCTGTAGAGTCTACCAGCCACCGGGAGCACCTGCGGACCGCCCTGCGCTGCACTCGGATACTCTCGAGGGATGCATCAGGGGCCCCAGGCGTGAGTCATTTCATCGATCTCTCACCGTTGAAGGAGAGCCCGGCGTTCGCGCGGATGTGGATCGGCTCAGCTCTCGCGGGCCTCGGCGGACAGCTCACGATCGTCACGGTCATGCTGCATGTGTTCGCTCTCACGCAGAGCACCTTCGCAGTGTCGATGATCGCTGTCGCTGGACTCGTGCCGATGGTCCTCGCGGGGCTCTACGGCGGCATGCTCGCTGACGCGTTCGATCGGCGCGTGGTCGCGCTGATCGCGGCAGCAGTCGCATTCGCATCCACCGCGCTGCTCGCGATCCTCACCTGGACGCAGAACGAGACGATCTGGTGGCTCTACGCGTTGAGCATGATCGTCGCGGCCGCGAACTCCGTGGGAATGGCCACCCGCACAGCCATCGTGCCGCGACTCATCCCCCGAGGGAAGCTCGCGGCAGCATCGGCCCTCAACGGCATCGCGTTCGGAATGACCGTCATGGTCGGGCCGGCTCTCGCCGGCGTTCTGGTCGCACTTACCGGCTACGGGTGGACCTACACGATCGACGTCGTGCTGATGCTCGCGATGTTCCTCGGGCTGTGGACGCTGCCGGCGCTCGTCCCAGAGGGTGAGATCATTCGTCCTGGGCTCAGCTCCCTCGTGGACGGATGGCAGTTCCTGCGTCGCGCGGGGAACATCAGGATGCAGTTCATCTGCGACATCATCGCGATGACATTCGGGCAGCCGCTCGTGCTCTTCCCAGCCCTCGGGACGGTGATACTCGGCGGGGGCGCGGTCACCACGGGTCTGCTCACGGCCGCCGTCGCCGTAGGAACCTTCATGTCGAGCCTTCTCTCCGGTCGCATCGCGCAGTACCGCTGGCACGGGCGCGGTATCCAGCGCGCCATCCAGGCCTACGGCGCGGCTATCGCACTCTTCGGGGCGGTGCTGCTGTGTGGATCATTCTCCAGCCACGCGACCGAGACCGCTCCGAGCGTGGGACTGATCGTGGCTGCCTGTATCGCGCTCGCAGTATCCGGAGCATCCGACAACATCAGCTCCATCTACCGGAGCACGATGATGCAGGCTGCCGTGCCCGACACGATGCGAGGACGCCTGCAGGGGATCTTCGTCGTCGTGGTGGCGGGCGGCCCGCGCGTCGGAGCCCTCTACGCGGGGACGCTCGCGACGTTCACCGCACTGTGGTTCCCTCCACTTCTGGGAGGGCTCATCGTGATCGCACTGGTGGGCACGCTCGTGCGCTTCGCGCCGAGATTCCGCGACTACGACGCATTGAACCCCGTGCCCTGACGGACACGGGGTTCAATAGGGTGCTCTCGGGGGTCAGGCCTGCGCGAGCGAGCCCTGAAGGTCGAGCGTGATCGTGACGTCCTTGCCGACGAGGACCCCACCGGTCTCGAGCGCCGCATTCCAGGTGAGACCGAACTCTTCGCGGTTGATCGTGGTCGATGCGGAAGCGCCGGCCTTGTAGTTGCCGTACGGGTCCTGACCGAAACCGCCGAACTCGAACTCGAAGCTCACCGGCTTCGTGGTGCCGCGGATCGTGAGGTCGCCGTCGACGAAGAAGTCGTTGCCTTCGACGCGGGCTCCGGTGGAGACGAACTCCATCGTGGGGAAGTTCTCGGTGTCGAAGAAGTCTGCGGAGCGCAGGTGCCCATCGCGGCCCTCATCCTTGGTGTCGATCGAGGTGACATCGACAGAGGCCTCGACCTTTGCGTCGAGCGGGTTCTCGGGCGCGATCATCGTTGCACTCTTCACACCGAAAGTGCCGCGCACCTTCGAGATCATCATGTGACGCACGCTGAAGGTGACCTCACTGTGCGAGGGGTCAAGCGTCCAGGTGCCTGCGCGGTAGCCGGGAATGTCGATCGTGGTCATGCGGGATTCTCCTCAAGTTCTGAGCCGCACGTGCGGCCTACACACGGGTACAACTCGTATGCACGCGCATGTATTCCGAGAATGGCAGAAATTTCTCGAGGGAAGGTTGAAGGCCCCTGCCACACGCGTGACAGAGGCCTTCAAGAAGAGCGGGGCAGATCAGCCGACAGCGACGAGGTCGATGATGAAGATAAGGCTCTTGCCGGAGAGGAAGTGGCCAGCACCGGCGGGTCCGTAGGCCAGGTGCGGAGGGATGACCAGCTCACGACGGCCGCCGACCTTCATACCCGGGATGCCGTCCTGCCAGCCCTGGATCAGTCCGCGTAGCGGGAACTGGATGGTCTCGCCACGACCCCAAGAGGAGTCGAACTCTTCTCCGGAGTCGTACTCGACACCGGCGTAGTGCACGGTCACAGTGTCACCGGGCTTGGCCTCGGCGCCGTCGCCCTCGATGAGGTCGCGAATGACGAGCTCTTCAGGAGCGGGTCCGGTGGGTGCGTCGAACTCGGGCTTTGTGCGATCAGTCATGATTCCATCAAAGCGGAGCGCCGGGGCCCGGTCAATGCGACCGCACCCGCTCAGAGCGAACATCGTGTGAACAGACTCAACGCCCGGTGCTGCGGCGATGCCTGCGAGTCTCCCGGGCGATGAGTTGGTCTGTCTCCAGGGTGCACCCGGTCTCTGCCCCTGTCAAGAGCCCGGTCGAACTCAGTACGCCAGCAGCGCTGCTCTCGTTGCGCGTGTACGTGTGAGCAGGGCGCGCTCGTCATCGGCTGCAAGCGGGTCGCGTCCGGTGAGAGCACGCTGGCGCACTGCTGCCAGCGCTGTGGAGTCCAGGATGAACTGCTTCATGAGCGGCCGTCGATCGCCGCTCAGGGAGGCCGCCCATTGCATCCCGATCTTCCGACCCGCGGGCGTCGCGAGCATCGTCACTTCCTCGGGTGTGAACCACCCGGCCGCTGAGTACTCGCTCAAGCGCGCTCGGGTGACGCGCGCTTCTTCACGACGCAGCGCGACGATGGCCAGGATGAAACCGATGAACAGCGGCACCTGCAGCGACAGGTAGAGCGCGAAGAAGTCCGCGAACAGCGCCGAGCCGTTCCAGAATCCGTGCAGCAGCATCGCGGCGACCAACCCGATGCAGCCCGCTCCGAATACTGCGCTCTTCGAAGCGCTGCGGCGCGCCGCCAGCCCCATCGCGAATCCGGTCAACGCGGTGAACATCGCGTGCGCGAACGGTGAAAGCAGACCTCGCATCACGAAGGTCGCCGTCAGTTGGGAGCCGCCTCCCTCGAGCAGACTGATGGCGAAGTACTGGATGTTCTCGGTGAAAGCGAACCCGCCCCCGATCAGCGCGCCGTACACGATCCCGTCGATCGGACCATCGAACGCGCGTCGCCCCATCAGGAAGACGAAGAAGATGCCCAGTCCCTTGGCGATCTCCTCGATGATCGGAGCTTGGACCACGGTGCTGAGCACTTCGGTGCGCAGCCCGATCAGCATGGTGATCCCGAGATCGACGATGAGAGTGATCCCCACTGCACCGATCGCACCCCAGGCGATCGCGAACGCGATCAGCGGTTTCGGCTCTGGTTCCCATCGATCGATGAGGTGCACGCCCATGAACACGATGGCCAGCGGCACCATGGCGATCACAAGACCGACGCCAGAGGCCTCAGGTCCGAGCGCCCAGACAAAATACCCGATCAATGCCAGCAGCACGAACCCGAGAATGCCGAAGGCCCAGATCGAAACCGTGCGTCCCTTCCGCGCCGGAACGGGCAGAGCCGGCAGCGCAGGGGCTGCCGGCTGCACGATCGGCGCAGGCGGCGCGTATGCCATGGGCTGTTCGAAGGCGGACGAATACGCAGGTCTGGTGTGCAGCGGCTGTCCCGGTCCTCCGAAAGTCATAGTCAAAGCCTAGAGGCCAGTCACCACGCCGCCGGTAAGACTTCACCGGTAGCGTAGAAGCATGCGTTTCGCTCATCTGCGCGGCTCCGACGACAGCATCCAACTGGCCGTCGTCGAAGGCTCCTCCGCGATCCTCGTCTCCGATCTCCTCTCCCCCGCACCTGGCACTCTCCAGGAGCTGATCGAGGGCGGCGATGATGCGCTCGACGCATTGCGCTCTGCCGTCGTCGACAGCACCGCACCGCGGCATCCGCTCGCCGACTTCGGATTCGCATCGGCAGTGCTGAACCCGCCCGTCATCCTGGCGGTGGGATTGAACTACTCCGCGCACTCCAGCGAGCTCGGCCTGAAGACCGACACGGCGCCGACCGTATTCACGCTGTGGCCGAACTCGCTCTCAGGTCACGACCAGACCACCGGCTGGCCGCGATCGCTGAGCGAATCGATTGACTATGAGGCCGAACTCGGCGTGCTGATCGGGCACGCGGCGAAGGACGTCGCAGCCGACGATGCACTCGAGCACGTGTGGGGATACACGGTCGTGAACGACATCACCGCACGCGACATCCAGTTCGCCGAGGCGCAGTGGTCGCGCTGTAAGTCGTTCGACGGTTTCACGCCGACTGGCCCCTTCGCCATCACCGCAGACGAAGTCCCCGACCCTCAGGATCTGCACATCTGGACCGTCATCGACGGCCACACAGTGCAGGATGCCAGCACAGGACAGATGGTCCGCTCGGTTGCCACACTCATCGCACACCTGTCGCAGTCGATCACCCTGCAGCCGGGAACGCTGATCTCCACAGGAAGCCCTGGTGGTGCGGGATACTCGCGCAACCCGCAGATCTTCCTGCGGGATCGTTCCACGGTCACCGTCGGCATCGACGGCATCGGCGAGCTCACCACGCACTGCCGCATCTACGGCTGAGCAGAACGGCCTCGCTCCATCATTGCGGTGGAGCGAGGCGCGCGTTCTTACTCAGATCTGGATCATGTCCTCTGGCGGAATGATGTTGATCGCCGAAGTCACTGCCTGCAGACCCGAAAGACGGGCTGGCGACAGTTGCTTGGTCACCTCTTCGCGTGACATGAGCTCCGCCTCGACGACGAGGTCTGCGACATTGCGGTTCGTCAGCAGCGCTGTCTTGGCAAGGGCCGCCGCCGCCGCGTACCCAATGAACGGTGTCAGCGCCGTGATGACGCCCACCGAAGCGCCAACCATCGCCCCCAGACGGTCTTCATTCGCAGTGATTCCGTCGACGCAGTTGACCCGCAGCGTCCACATCGCCTGACGCATCCAGGTGATCGACTGGAAAATCGAGTGAGCGATCACCGGCTCGAAGGCGTTGAGCTGCAGTTGCCCGCCCTCGACTGCCATGGTGACAGTGGTGTCCGCACCCACAACGGCGAACGCGACCTGATTGACGACCTCGGGGATGACGGGGTTGACCTTTGCCGGCATGATGCTGGATCCGGCCTGCTTGGCAGGAAGATTGATCTCTCCGAAACCGGCCTGCGGACCGGACGAGAGCAGACGCAGATCGTTGCAGATCTTCGAGAGCTTGATCGCGTTGCGCTTGAGCGACGAAGAGAACGACATGAACGCGCCGGTATCGCTCGTGGACTCCACCAGGTCGGTCGCCGTCTCAAGCGCGAGACCGCTGATCTCACGCAGGTGCTCGAGCACGGCCGACGCGTAGGCGGGGTGTGTCGTGATGCCGGTGCCGATCGCGGTTGCACCCATGTTGATCTCGAACATGAGACTCGCGTTCTCGGTGAGGCGAGAGTGGTCCTCCCCGAGCGTCGTCGCGAATCCATGGAACTCCTGGCCGAGCGTCATCGGCACCGCGTCCTGGAGCTGGGTACGACCGACCTTGAGCACATCATGGAACTCGACAGCCTTGCCGAGGAAGGAGCGACGCAGCAGCTCGAGCTCATCGAGCAGCGACTGAAGGTTCAGCGAGAGGCCGATCTTGATCGCCGTCGGGTACACGTCGTTGGTCGACTGGCTGCGGTTGGTGTGGTCGATCGGTGAGAGGAACGCGTAATCGCCCTTCTCGCGCCCGGCCATCTCGAGCGCGATGTTGGTGATGACCTCGTTCGCGTTCATGTTCGTCGACGTGCCGGCACCACCCTGAATGACCCCGACCGTGAACTGATCGAGGAACTCGCCGTCGATCACGCGCTGTGCGGCGGCATCGATCAGGTCGGCGCGTTCGGCATCGAGGACGCCGATCTCCTTGTTCGCACGAGCGCTGGCCTGTTTCACCATCGCCAGCCCTCGGATCAGATCCGGATAGACCGAGATCGGACGCTTCGAGATGGGGAAATTCGCGTCGGCGCGGGCCGTATGGATGCCCCAGTACGCTTCGGCGGGAATCTCCATGCTTCCCAGTGAGTCTGTCTCAGTGCGGGTCAATTCGGGCGCGGCAGAAGCCATGTCACTTCCTTGTGGGTGTGGCGGATCAGAAATTGGGGGATGCGTCCATCCTATGCCGCGGGCACTCGACGCGCCCGGGATATCTGTGTCCGCGCAACCGGGTGAGAAGTCAGTGACCGACGACGATGATCAGGATTCCAGCGATGACTGCCAGAGCGCACAGCGCGAAGCACGCGTAAGCACCGACCAGTGCCACCTGCTTCTGGCCTTCAGTGAGTGGGCTCTTCCTCTCAGCCTTCGCAGCCTGCTTCGCAGCCCGCTTAGCCTGCTTCTCGCTGAGGATCGTGATGGCGTCGGTGAACTCGGCGGGCGAGACCACAGGAATGCGGCCGGCGCGCACGAGAAGCCGCAGGCCGATCGCGTAGAAGGTCACGATCAGGCACGCAGCCAGCAGGGCAACGAGGAAGACGTTGACGAATGCCATCCAGTCGATTGCGACGCTCATCGCCGTGCCTCCCGTTCGGCCGCTTCTTCATCGGAGACATCCCATTCGGCGAGCTCTGCGCGAGCGCGCCGGCTGGCACTCAGCTTCTCCCACTCCTCCGCGGCCTTCTGCGCCTCGGCGAGTTTGCGGTTGGCGCGATCAGCGGCCTTGCGTGCGGCTTTGACCGCAGCCTCGGATCCGCCGCTCTTCTTGAGCTTGCGAGCCCGACGACCGGCCTTCTCGGCCTCCTCGGCCTTGCGCTCGGCGTGATCGAGCGCGCGGAGCAGCTCGATGCGGCTCTGACGACGCGTGGGCGGGGGCACATCGGGGTGCTCGACGGCGTGCCCGGACTCCGCCACGTCGCTCATGGCGTTGTCCGAGGTGACGGCATTCTTACGCGAGCGCAGGTAGAGGCCGATGATGATGACCAGGGCCAGCACGGCGTCGATCATGACGCCCCAGCCGCCCAGCCAGACGACCAGCAGGGCGGCGAGGGCTCCCACTGCGGCGGCGGCGGGAAGAGTGAGCAGCCAGCCCATTGCGATACGACCGGCGGTGCGCCAGCGCACGGACGATCCGCGGCGGCCGAGGCCCGATCCGATGACGGAGCCTGATGCGACCTGCGTTGTCGACAGCGCGAAGCCGAGAGCACTCGATGCCAGGATCGTCGCTGCGGTGGAGCTTTCTGCCGCGAAGCCCTGAGCGGGCTTTACCTCAGTGAGTCCCTTGCCGAGCGTGCGGATGATCCGCCAGCCGCCCAGGTACGTACCCAGTGCGATCGTCACGGCGCAGGCGATGATCACCCAGAGATACGGGTCGGCGTGATCCGAGCTCTGCCAGCCGACGGTGATCAGAGCGAGCGTGATCACGCCCATGGTCTTCTGCGCGTCGTTGGTGCCGTGGGCGAGTGCCACGAGCGATGACGTGAAGATCTGACCCCAGCGGAATCCCGAGCGTCCATCGGGCTTGCCGTCGTAGCGGCGCGTGATGGAGTACGCGATCTTCGTCGCGATGAAGGCGATGACGCCTGCAGTCAACGGCGCGATCAGCGCGGGCAGCACGATCTTGGAGAGCACCATTCCGAAGTCGATGCCACCGACGCCGACGCCGACGAGTGTCGCACCGATCAGTCCGCCGAACAGTGCGTGGGAGGAGCTCGAAGGAAGCCCGAGCAGCCAGGTGAGCATGTTCCACGTGATCGCACCGATGAGACCGGCGAAGATCACGGAGAGGAAGAGCTGGGCGCCCGACTCCAGGATCGCGCTCTCATTGATGATGCCGTGTGAGACGGTCTTGGACACTTCCGTGGAGAGGAATGCGCCGACGAGGTTGAGACACGCCGCAAGCAGCACGGCAGTCTTGGGCTTGAGAGCACCGGTCGCGATGGGTGTCGCCATCGCGTTCGCGGTGTCGTGGAACCCATTTGTGAAGTCGAAGAAGAGCGCCAGCAAGATCACCAGCACGACAATGAGGACTGCGGTTTCCACCGTTAGCTTTCGGTTGTCTGAAGAAGGGATGTGCCGACGTGATCGGCGTGACGAACGAAGAGTTCACCGTGGGTTTCACTTCCGTTAACCGGCCCCGATCGATCCTCGCACCCCGTTCGGCTCCGGTCAACTCGACCTGGACTACCGTGGAACGGTGACCAACGCACCCATCGCCGCTCGCCGCTCGCACACTCGCACTCATCACGGCGACACGTTCATCGATCCGTACGAATGGCTCCGCGAGAAGGATTCCCCCGAAGTGCTCACTCATCTGGAAGCGGAGAACGCCTACACCGATGCGCGAACCGCACATCTGGAGGGACTGCGCGAAACGCTGTTCGAGGAGATCAAGGGGCGCGTGCAGGAGACGGATCTGTCCGTCCCGTCGCGTCGTGGCCAGTGGTGGTACTACAGCCGCAGCGAGGAGGGATCCCAGTACGGCATCCAGTGCCGCGCGGCCGCAGCACCCGATGACTGGACTCCCCCGCTTCTCGAGCCTGGCATCCCTGTCCCTGGCGAAGAGATCCTGCTCGATGGCAATGTCGAAGCCGAAGGTCATGAGTTCTTCTCCCTCGGCGCTTTCGGCGTGTCCGATGATGCGACGAAGCTCCTGTGGGCGCCCGACTACGAAGGCGACGAGCTCTACACGATCAGAGTGCGCGATCTCGTCAGCGGAGCGACGCTCGAAGATGAGATCCCGAACACCGGCGGAGGCTTCTTCACCCCCGACGGCAGTGCGATCATCTACACGACCCGTGACGAGGCCTGGCGTCCGGACACCCTCTGGCTGCACCGGCTCGGCACGCCCGTCGCCGATGACGTGAAGCTCTTCCACGAGCCCGATGAGCGCTTCTGGCTGGGCGCGGGAATCACCCGCAGCCGCCGCTACCTCGTGATCGGAATCGGTTCCAGCATCACCAGTGAGGAGTACCTCGTAGACCTCCGGGGCGAGATCACTGCGGAGCCGCAACTCGTGTGGCCGCGCGCCGAGGGCGTGGAGTACTCCCTCGAGCATGCGGTGGTTGGCGGAGAAGACCGGCTGTACATTCTGCACAATCAGGATGCTCTCGACTTCGAGCTGGTTTCCGTCGCAGCATCCGATCCTCAGGGCCCCCGGCGGGTCGTCATGCCCCACGAGCCCGGCCGCCGCATCCTCGACGTGGACTGCTTCCGCGATCACGCCGTCGTCGGCTTCCGCCGCGAGGGACTCGAGCGCATCGGTCTGCTCGACTACACGACGGATGCTGCCGAAGAGCTCCGCTTCGACGAACCGCTCTTCTCGGCGTGGCCGAGCGGTAATCCGGAGTGGCATGCCCCCTACCTGCGCCTGACGTACACGTCATTCGTCACGCCATCCACGGTGTACGACCTCGATCTGACCACGCGGGAGAGAGTGCTCCGCAAGCAGCAGCCGGTGCTCGGCGGGTACGACCCCACTGAATACGACCAGGAACGCCGCTGGGCCCTCGCCGCCGACGGCACGCAGGTGCCGATCTCGCTCGTGTGGAAGAAGTCGTTCGGCGCGCCGGGCGACGATGTGCGCCCCGTGCACCTCTATGGCTACGGATCCTACGAGCACTCCATCGACCCCGGATTCTCGGTCGCACGCCTCTCTGAGCTCGACCGGGGTGTCATCTTCGCTGTCGCCCACGTGCGCGGCGGCGGCGAGATGGGACGCAATTGGTACGAAGACGGCAAGCTGCTGAACAAGCGCAACACCTTCACGGATTTCGTGGCGTGCGCCGAGCACCTGACCGCAAGCGGTGTCACCTCTGTCGACAAGATGGTCGCAGAGGGCGGCAGTGCTGGCGGGCTGCTGATGGGCGCAGTGGCGAACCTTGCTCCCTCGGCGTTCGCGGGCATCCTCGCATCCGTGCCGTTCGTCGACGCGCTGACCTCGATTCTCGATCCCTCGCTGCCGCTGACCGTCATCGAGTGGGACGAGTGGGGCGACCCGCTGCACGACCCGGACGTCTACGCGTACATGAAGACGTACACGCCGTACGAGAACGTGCAGGACGGCGTGGCCT
Source organism: Microbacterium zouquanmingi (assembly GCF_052266695.1). NCBI lineage: Bacteria > Bacillati > Actinomycetota > Actinomycetes > Micrococcales > Microbacteriaceae > Microbacterium > Microbacterium zouquanmingi. The sequence continues at coordinate 188,583 of NZ_JBQPQZ010000002.1, read as the reverse complement.
ATCCCCCGATCCTCGCGATGACGTCGATCAACGACACCCGCGTGCTCTACGTCGAACCGGCGAAGTGGGTGGCGCGCCTGCGCGAAGCCGGCGCGAAGGACGTGCTGCTCAAGTGCGAGATGGCCGCAGGCCACGGCGGAGTGAGCGGACGCTACAACTCCTGGCGCGAGCGGGCGTTCGAGCTCGCCTGGATGCTCGACGTGCTCGACCTCGCCTGAGCCTGCGCCCGACTGCCCGCGCGACGAGTCGTTCTGCACCACAGGCGCCCGTCGCCGTTTCTCCACCGTCGGTGGGTTTGCGGCCGCACCGCGCGCGCCGGGCCATCGTGGACGCATGTTCATCGAAGAATGGATGAGGTTGCACGACGGCGTGGCGCACAGCTCGCAGCTCTACGCCGCGGGGTTCCGCAAACGTGCGGTCGCGATAGCGGTGAGGAGCGGGCGGATGCTGCGGGTACGGCGCTCGTGGCTCGTTCTGCGCGGCTGCGATCCGGCCCGATCGGCCGCAGCGAGAGTGGGCGGCCGGGCTCGAGACGCACTTCATCGCGCTCATGCACGCCATCGGCGTATGCCCACGCCAGCAGGTCTGGCTCGACGGTCGTCGGGTCGACACGCTCATCGGCGACCGTCTCGTCGTGCAACTGGATGGGTTCGCGCTCCACAGCGACGCGGCATCCCGTCGACGTGCGCACGGCGATGGCCCAAGGGCCTGCATCTCGCCGCGGAGCGTGCGCAGATCAGGACGATGCAGCCGGCTCAGGAGAATTCCGCAGGATGCTCCTGATCTGGGGCGCCCCGCCTGAACTCGGCACGCGGGGCTCAGCCGAAGAGCGCCGCGGCCTCATCGTAGCGGTAACGCGGCACGGTGTTGAGCTCGCCCAGTGCCTCCTCGAACGGCACGCGCACGATGTCGGTGCCCTTCATAGCCACCATCTGGCCCCAGTCGCCATCCACGATCGCGTCTGCGGCGTGCAGCCCGAGGCGGGTCGCCAGCACGCGGTCGAACGCAGACGGCGAACCACCGCGCTGGATGTGACCGAGAATCGTGGCGCGGGTCTCGATGCCGGTGAGCCGTTCGATCGCAGGTGCGAGCTGGTCGCCGATGCCGCCGAGGCGAGGCCTGTTGAAGGCATCAAGCCCCTTGTCGCTGAACGCTTCGTCCATGCCCTCGAGCTTGAAGCCTTCTGAGACGACCACGAGCGGTGCCCGACCGCGATCATGAGCGCTCGTGACCTGAGCCGCGATCTCATCGATCGACATCGGCACTTCAGGGATGCAGATGACGTGGGCGCCGGCAGCCATTCCTGCGTGCAGGGCGATCCACCCCACGTGGCGTCCCATGACTTCTGCGACCATGCATCGCTGGTGCGAGTCACCGGTCGTTCGGAGACGATCCATCGCGTCAGTGGCGATGTTCACCGCAGTGTCGAACCCGAATGAATAGTCCGTGGCGCGCAGATCGTTATCGATGGTCTTCGGCACGCCGAGAACCTTGATCCCGTCCTTCGACAACCGGTCTGCAGCAGCAAGAGTGCCTTCGCCGCCGATGGCGATGATGCCGTCGATCTTGTGCCCGTAGAGCGTTTTGGCGATGTTCTCGGCGCCGCCGCGGTCACCCTCGTAGGGGTTGGTGCGACTCGTGCCGAGAATCGTGCCGCCGACCTTCGAGAGTCCCTTGACCTCATGCCGGGTCAGTGGGGCGAAATCACCTTCGACAACGCCGCGCCAGCCATCACGGATGCCGACGAACTCGAGATCGTACGACGTCGTGCCTTTGAGGACGACTCCGCGGATCACCGCGTTGAGGCCGGGGCAGTCGCCGCCGCTGGTGAGAATACCGATCTTCATGCTGGTGCCTTCGGAGGTTTCGGGAAGTTTGGGGGAATCGGCGACGCTGCCTGCACTCGACACTAGTGGGCAACATCCGCAGATGCTATTCGAACGGCGTGAGAACGGCTGATTTTTACACCCGCACCCAGTTGAAATCGCAGATTTGTCGAGCATCCCCCGCAGAGACAGCAAAACGCCCGGTAAGAACAGCTGTTCTTGCCGGGCGTTTGCAGAGTAGGTCAGTCGGACAGCGCCGTCCGCAGCAGGTGCATCAGTGCCGCGAGCTGGACGGGCTCGCTCGCCGTCTCTTCGACGGCCTCACCGTCGAGAGCACGCGCAGCGAGCCCTTGCTTCTGGTCGATGAGTTCGGCGATCTTGGTGTCGATCGTATGCGCCGCGATGATCCGCCACGCGGTGACAGGTTCGTCCTGACCGATACGGTGCACCCGGTCGATCGCCTGCGTCTGCTCGGCTGCCGTCCAGCTGAGCTCCGCGAGCACGACGTTGGACGCCGCCTGCAGGTTCAACCCGACGCCAGCAGCAGTCAGAGAACACACCGCGACGCCGACGCTTTCCTCACCGTTGAAGTCGTCGATGGCCTGCTGGCGTGCCGGAGTCGTCTGGTCACCACGGATCGAGACATAGCGGATGCCGGAGGCCGCGAAGTGCGCCTCGGCCTGGTCCATGACATCGATGTGCTTCGCGAAGAAGACGACCTTGCCCACGGAGCGCTGCAGCTGAGCCGCGTAGTCAGCGGCGAGCATGGCCTTGGCCTGACCGATCTTGCGCACCATCGTGAAGACGTTGTCTCCGCCGGTGCCTGCAGCCTTGGACTCTTCGAGTTCGTTGTGGGCGACGAGCCGCACGATGTCCTCGTCGATCTCGCCGGGCTCGAGCCCGCGATCGCCACGTGCCGTGACGATGCGACGGTACTTCGCGGCCAGTCGCTCCCCCAGCTCGCGTTCGGCCTGTCGGATGCTGCGGCCGAACTCGTCATCCAACTGCACTGGCAGGTCTGCGATCAGCTTGTCCGGGAGGTCTGCTGCGACGTCCTTCTTCTTGCGTCGCACGATCCCCATGGAGATCACCGCATCGCGGGCCTCGGGGTAGAACGCCTTATCGGCGGGCGTGTGACCGGTGGCATCGAGCTTCTCCATGAGCTCTGACCCCGGTTTGTCGCCGGTCGTCCAACCGAGGAAGCGCCAGATCGCGTCGAAGTCCTCGACGTCGTTGATCAGCGGAGTTCCGGTCAGTGCCATCATGAGCGGGTCGCGCGTGCGCTCGCGGATGCGGGACGCAAGCGCCAGCACGTTCTGCGAACGCTGTGATGACAGGTTCTTGATGAAGTGCGCTTCGTCGACGACCATGCCCTTGAGCCCGATGGATCCGAGCCATGACAGGTGCCGGTCGAGGATCTCGTAGTTCACGATGAACACGTCGGCGAACGCATCGATGTCGGTGCCGTCACCCTGGATGACGGTTGCGCGACGCTGCGGTGTCCAGCGCTCAACTTCGCGTGCCCAGTTCATCTTCACGACGTTCGGAACGACGACGAGCAGCGGGTACGCGTCTGCGAGGGAGGCTGCAAGCACGGACTGCGCCGTCTTGCCGAGACCGGGCTCATCTGCCAGCAGGAAGCTGCGGTGACCGGCACGCACCGATTCGAGGAAACGCGACTGATGGACCATGATCTCGAGCCCCTTGGGCGAGAGGTGGTCGTACTCAGGAACAGGCGGAAGCTCCATGGTCGCGGAAGAGCCACCGGCTCCCGTCTCGAACGCCTTGTACAGCGGGCCCATGAGCTCCCAGCCGTCCAGCCGCCGCCGCGGAGTCGAGGTCACCCGCGGGGTGAGATCTGGAGCGAGGAATGGACTCGCGAGCTGACGCGACTCGAGAGAAGGCGGTGTGACCTGTCGCTCGGCAAGTGCCGCCGGCACCACAGGCGCCTGCACCGGAGCGATGTCCGTGATGATGAGCTCTTCCGGCGCGAGTTCAGCACCGGATTCGAGGAGCCAGTCGCGTCGCATGCGCTTGGCAACGGGGCTCGTGGCCTGGTCGGCCTCAAGCAGCTGGATCAGTGAAGTGTCGCGTGCTGCGGTCTTCGCCAGAATCGTCGCCACACCGTCGAGCCGCTTGAGCAGTTCGGCGCGAGCTGAATCGCTGAAGGCGTCGTCCGTCTTGACGCGGGCTCGCTCTTCGCGCACCAGGAACGCGATGACCTGGAACTTGACGCGGTTCGTCGGACCGAGCTTGCCTCGCTGCGCCTTGGCCTCGATCTCGCGCACCTTGCGCGCCAGGATCGGGATCAGCGGGGCTTCGTCGTCACGACGGGTTGTCTTCTTGCGCCGTTTTGCGGCGGCGGTTGCCGTAGTCGGCATGCTCCTCCTGAGCGTGAGATACCGGACGCAGTCGAATGCGCGCCCCGTGCCGTGCGTATTCTCCGCGTGTGGCGTGTGCCATGACCGTGCGGAGGTTGTTCTCGTGCTCAGCGATATGTGGACTTCACACCCGCAACGTCGAGAACCACGATCATTCTAGTGCATCGGATGCCAGAATTGCGCGGGCGGCGTCGACGTCGGCCGTCATCTGCTGCATCAACGCGTCGATCCCCTCGAACGCCACCATGCCGCGCAGGCGCTCGGCGAACTCCACTGTGACGTCGTGGCCGTAGAGATCAAGAGCGTCCTCATCGAGCACATGCGCCTCGACCTGGCGCACGAGAACGTCATCGAAGGTGGGGTTGGTGCCGACGGAGATCGCTGCGGGGTGGCGGATGCCGGTGTCGTGGTCCTGCAGCCAGCCTGCATAGATACCGTCAGCGGGAACGAAAGCGTCGATCGTCTCGGAGAGATTGGCGGTCGGGAACCCGAGCTCACGCCCGCGCTTGAGACCGTGGACCACTTCTCCTCGAACGTCGACAGACCTGCCGAGCACCCGAGCCGCCGTCGTCACGTCGCCCTCGGTGAGGAGCTCGCGAATCCAGCTGGAGGAGACGCGCCGTTCGGATCCTGCGACATAGACGTCGTCGACGACGTCGACCGTGAAGCCGTACTCGGGACCGAGTTCGCGCAGAAGCCCTGGTGTGCCCGCTCCCCGGTGGCCGAATCGGAAATCCTCCCCGACGAGCACCGTCGACACATGAAGAGCGCCCACAAGGATGTCCTGGATGAACGCCTGCGGAGACTGGGATGCGAGATTCTGGTCGAACGTCAGCAGCAGCGTCGCGTCGATGCCCAGTTCGCCGAGCAGCGCGAGCTTGCGATCTACCGAGACGACATTCTCGGGGCACAGTTCAGGACGCAGCAGCGCAAGCGGATTGCGGTCAAATGTCACTGCCACCGATCGCGCTCCGGATGCTGCGGCATCCGCCTTGAGGCGCTCGATGACCGCCCGGTGACCGGCGTGCACCCCGTCGAATTTGCCGATGGCGACAGCCGACGGCCCGAAATCCTCAGGAACGTCGCTCGGATCACGGAAGACGATCATGCGATGGGCTCCGATCGTTCCGCATTCGCCGCTGCGACGACCGGGCGGTGCATGCGCAGCCACCAGATGCCGAACACCGGCAGCACCAGCGGAATGAACAGGTATCCGCGACCGAATACGGACCACACTGAATCGTGTTGGAACAGCTCAGGAATCGCGAGACTCAACGTGCCGATGATGAGCACTCCGGCGAGCTCGAAGATGATCGCTATCCATGCGATCGTGTACCAGCCTCGACGCCGAGCGAACACGAGCCCGAGGGTTGCGACGATGTAGACGAGCGCCGCGAGAGCAGACAGCGAATACGCGAGCGGTGCTTCATCGAACTTCCGCACGATCTGCACGAAGCTGCGGCCCGTTGCTGCCAGTGCCATCACGGCGTAGACGATCACGAGAACACGGCCGATGCCGGTCATCCGAGTGCGGGGTTGGGTGGTGCTCATAGCGTCTTCCATCCTAAGTGCGCATGAACGCACCAGGCGCCGCGTGCTACGCGACCTGGATCGTCCAGATGACTTCCATGCGCCACAGCATGATGGCCACGGCGAACGCCAGAAGCCCCAGGATCACCGTGCTCCATCGGCTGCGCTCGACCAGCGCCCAGACGACGCCACCGATCGGCACCAGCACAGCAGAGACCAGATAGACCCAGAGCTCGAGCAGATCGCCGCTGGGCGGGTTGCCCGCGAAGGGCGAGATGATGGCGACGATCACTTGAATGATCAGCAGAAGCTCGATGAGCGCGAGCGCACCCACGGTGAAGTCACTCGGCCGTCGCCCCATCAAGCCGGCCGTCACGCAGAAGATCCCGGCCACGACCGCGATTGCGATCTGCACAAGTGTGAACCATAAGATCATCGGGTCTCCTCCGGCATGTTCATCGCGCTCTTCACATCAGTGCCGCGCCGCTCGACTATCCCCACCAGGGTGCCATCCGGATCGACTGCGGCGGCGACAGCGCCATTCAACTCGGCAGCTCGGCCAGGCAGTCGTTTGCCATGGCGCAGGTCTCTGGCATCATCGGCAGATACGTCGAACCGCTGCATCACCTGAACGGCGGCGGCAGAAGGCGTCAAGGTCGATGCCCCATCGAGGGCGTCGATGCACACGGCATCCGAAACATCGAACGGCCCCACATGCGTGCGGCGCAACGCGGTCAGGTGCCCGCCGACGCCGAGGCTCTCCCCCAGGTCTCGGGCGAGTGCACGAATGTATGTGCCTGAAGAGCAGTCGACGACAACGTCGAGGTCGATGGCACCTGCGTCACGACGCTCGGCCAGAACATCGAAGCGCGAGACGATGACAGCACGCGACTTCAGTTCGACTTCTTCGCCTGCGCGCACGCGGTCGTAAGCGCGCCGCCCGTCGACCTTGATCGCAGAGACCGCACTGGGCACCTGCTCGATCTCTCCGGTGAGCGCGGCGATACCCTGAGCGATCTGCTCTGCTGTGACGCCCAGAACGAGATCGTCGCTCGCGCGTGCAGTGATCTCGCCTTCGGCATCGTCAGTCGTTGTCGACTGGCCGAGCCGGATCGTCGCGTGATAGGTCTTCGCAGCGCCTACAACGTATGTGAGCAGCCTTGTCGCGCCTTCGATGCCAATGACCAGAAGGCCAGTGGCCATCGGGTCGAGAGTGCCGGCGTGGCCGACTTTGCGAGTGCCGAAGGCACGACGCGTGCGGGCGACAACGTCGTGACTGGTCAGCCCACCGGGCTTGTCGACGAGGAGGATACCGGGCTCGACCATCCTTCGATCTTAGCGAGAACGACACGCGCCGATCCGCATAGGCTGTCTGGGTGCCCCAGACTTCTGCCGCGACTTCCCTCCGCCAGGAGGAGCTGTCCAAGTGGTATCGCACGCACGCTCGCGACCTGCCGTGGCGTCATGACCGGTTCCACGACGAGTACGGCGCCTGGGGAACGCTCGTCAGTGAATTCATGCTGCAGCAGACGCCCGTGACTCGGGTCATCCCGCATCTGCAAGCGTGGCTCGAGCGCTGGCCAACTCCCATCGCGATGTCGACGGCATCCCCCGCGGATGTCGTGCGGCAATGGGCGAACCTCGGCTATCCACGGCGCTCTCTCTGGCTGCACCAGGCGGCGATCGAGATCACGAACCGTCATGGCGGCTCCGTACCACGCGATGTCGACGCTCTGCTCGCGCTCTCCGGAATCGGCGACTACACCGCTCGGGCTGTCGCCGCGTTCGCCTTCGGGGATCGGGTTCCGGTCGTTGACACCAACATCCGCCGGGTCATCGCGCGTGCGTGGGAGGGCCGGTCGCAACCCGGACCTCCCACACGACGTGATCTGGAGGCAATGTCTGCACTCCTGCCGTCAGAAGACGCAGACTCCGCCATCTTCAACGCCGCCATGATGGAGCTGGGTGCCATGGTCTGCACCGCCCGTGCGCCGCGGTGCAGCGAATGTCCGATCGCAAGCGGCTGCGCGTGGCTGGCGGCAGGACAGCCAGACACCGGCGATACTCGGCGCCGGCAGGCGCGCTATGAAGGTTCCGATCGAGCGGCCCGCGGCGCTGTGCTGAAAGTGCTTCGGAACTCCTCCCGCGCGGGTCTGGCCGCAGACGCCGTCATTCATGATTGGACGGATGCCGCGCAACGCGACCGTGCTATCGATTCGCTGATCGCCGATGGGCTGATCGAAGCGGTCGATGGACACCTTCGGCTGCCGCACTGAGCCATACCCGCTCCCGCGTCAGAGGTACTGACCCGTTCTGTGCGCGAGCACGGTCAGTTCGACCCGGTTCCGCACTGCCAGAGCATGGAACGCTTTGCTCACGTGGACCTCAACGGTCCGCACCGAGATGTCGAGCTCGGTTGCGATCTCGCTGTTCGTGAGCCCTCGAACAACCCGCATCGAGACCTCCACCTCGCGCTCGGTGAGCACCTCAGACCATACGATCCAGCTGTTCTCCACAGCATCCGAGTCGTCGATCACATTTATCGGCGCCGTGACGATTCCCTCGCTCACCTGCTGCTGCATCGCGAGCCGATTGATCTTCACATCCACCACGCCCTGCCATGCCAGCGCACCCGACTCCTCGAAGAGGCAGCGTGCGGCACGCAGGTGTCGGCGTCCTGCGGAGAGATCCTCATGAACGACGCTGACCGAGCCCAGCATCGCCTCAACACGAGCGCGGCAGAAGGAGGAGCTCAGCCCACGGGCCGCCTCGGCAACCGCATCACGTTCACGACGCCACGACGCTTCTGGAATCGTCCGGATGCGATGCCTGAGCTCGCGCGCCTTGGCGAGCTCTGGCGGTTCGATCCTGGTACCCATGACGAGCGGGCCCACTTCATCGAGTCCCGGAACCGACAGTGCCGGCTGCGGCGCGCCTCGGTCGTGCCAGAGCCGCAGGTTTGTGGCAGCCTGTTCGTGCTCCCCGTCCAGGTAAGCGCGCAGGCTCTGGTCCACCAGATTGTCGACGCGAATTCCGGCAGGCAGCGTCGCCATCAGAACCTGAGGCAGCACGCCTGGGGCGCCGAGGAACATGATGTCGAGCCGATGAGCGAGGGTTACGCCGAGACCAGCAAAGGGCACGGCGATCGGCAGATCAATGGATGCCGCAAGAAGACGCTCTCGCGCCGCACCGATGTCCCCTCGCCAGAAAAGCAGCAGCGTCTCGGTCACGGCAAGATAGGCGCCGATGAGTGGACTGCGTTCGAAACCAGCGATCAGCGGATCGACCTCGCTCAGCAGGCCCGATTGTGCACGGCCGAGCATCTGGAGCGCCAGCTCGATGTCGCCATCGACGGCGGTGCGCAGCGAGCCGACGACACCGCCGGAGAACGGGCCCCGCGACAGGGTTCCGATCTCACCCTGGTCACCGGTGAGCATCCAGCACAGCGCAACAACCGAATCACGGATCTCCCCTTGCGCGCCTGCACGCAGCTCCGCGTCGCGCAGTTCTGTCAGCCATACGCGCATCCCCGGGATCGCGCCACGCTCAGCACACATCACTGCGGCAAGCCCCGCTGTTCGCGCCCACGCGCTCCAGTGACGCGCATCCGTCGTGAGCGGTCGATGTTCCGATGGATCGAGCACAGGAACCGTGCCGCGCACATAGGTCTCGGCGATGAGCATGCTCGCAAGGGCCTGTCGCTTGTGCTCCGCATCGCCGTGCGGGAAGAGGCTTCTCAACCAGTCGGAACCATCTTCGAAGCATCCGGCCGCGACCGCAGCAGCTCCCGCCACAAGGCATGCCTCATCGCGCGCTGCCCCGGTGGCGTGCTCTGCTGCCTCGACGGCCACGATGAACGCGAGATCTGTTTGTCCGGACTCGTGCAGCTCCCGCGACACAGCCGTCAGCTGCGGCGCAACATCGGCAGCCCGCTCGACCGCGCTGCGCGCCCGGTGCCACGCCGCGTGCACGGCATTGCCCTGATCGAGATGTGCCTGATGCAGTCGCTCATGTGCACGCATGATCGCAACGCCTGGCTCGGCATGCCGAATCCACACGCTGAGTCTCGCGTCCTTGAAGCTGTACTGCCCCCGAGAGACCGTCAGATACTCGCCGATGGATTCTGCAACGAGGTGAGGAGAATCGACTTGCGCGGCCTCCATAAGAAGGTCAAGCCCCGCCTCCGCGCACAGCGAAGCGATCAGCAGCACGAATCGATCTCGCGCGGACAGCTCGAGCCGATCGAACTCTGCCGCGATCGATGGCACGAGCGGAAGGAGCTCAGGGAGCGCTCTGAGCCCACTCCGCTGCGACGGGCTGAGCTCTGCAGCGGTCTCCCGCACCGCCTGTGCATCACCATTCAGCCGTCTTGTGATCTTCGCCACGACATGAGGCGCTGTAGGCATACCGCTGCCAGCGAGGTCTGCTGTGATCTGGGAGATATGAGCGCGGTCGTCGGCGATGCCGTACTGCACACGCAGATCATCCTGCAGAGCCGTCGTCACCTGATCGCTTCTCCCGACATCACGGCTCGCACCTGCGGGCCGTCAATGGCGATCAGAGTACCAAATCAGAAACGCAGCTGGCTACAGCTGCTCTGTTTCCGTGACCTCAGGCCCGTATGGGTCTGCGTCACCAGCATGTGTTGCAGAGGACGCGAGCTTGGCGACTTCTGCATCACGCTCTTGGGCCTGACGAAGCAGCGCCGAGATGTTGTCGGCGTTCTCCGGAAGCGCGTCGGCAATGAACTCGAGAGTCGGAACGAGCCGGGTGCTGAGCTGGCGTCCCACCTCGCTGCGAAGCATGCCGGTGGCCGAAGCGAGAGCGACACCGCTGGAGACGCGCTCTTCTTCGGTTCCCAGCACGGTGTAGAAGACGGAGGCATGCTGAAGGTCACCGGAAACACGGACGTCCGTGATGGTGACGAAACCGAGACGAGGGTCGCGCAGCCCCTTCTCCAGACGCTCAGCCAGAATGACGCGGATGCGATCCGCGAGGCGTGCCTGTCGTTCTCCAGCCATGTTCTTTCTCCTCTGTGACGAATGAGGGGCGCCCGTGGGCGCCCCTCACAATCGATCAGATCAGCCGCGAGGCTTCTCGACGAGTTCGGTTGTCTCGATCTCGTCGCCGATCTGGATGTCGTTGTACTTGCCGAGACCGATACCGGCCTCGTAGTCCGTGCGGACCTCGGTGACGTCGTCCTTGAACCGGCGCAGCGACTCGATAGCAAGACCATCGGCGACGACGATGCCCTCGCGGATGATGCGAGCCTTCGCGTTTCGGGTAATGGTTCCCGAGCGGACGATGACACCCGCGATGTTGCCGAACTTCGAGGAGCGGAACACCTCGCGGATCTCGGCGACACCGGACTGGACCTCTTCGAACTCCGGCTTGAGCATGCCCTTGAGGGAGTTCTCGATCTCGTCGATCGCGGAGTAGATGACCGAGTAGAACCGGACATCCACACCCTCGCGAGCCGCAGCCTCACGGGCCTTGGGGTCAGGGCGGACGTTGAAGCCCACGATGATCGCGTTGTCGATCGTCGCCAGGTTGACATCCGACTCTGTGACCGCACCCACACCACGGTGGATGATGCGCAGCTGAACGGTGTCATCGACCTCGATCTTGAGCAGCGATTCCTCGAGCGCCTCGACGGCACCGGAAACGTCACCCTTGATGATGAGGTTGAGCGTCTCGACCTTGCCCTCTTCGAGAGCACGGGTGAAGTCCTCGAGCGAGATGCGCTTGCGGGCCTTGGCCAGCAGTGCGTTGCGCTCAACGGCTTCACGCTTCTCAGCGATCTGACGCGCCATGCGGTCTTCTTCGGTGACGATGAAGACGTCGCCAGCACGCGGGACGGAGTTCAGACCCTGCACCTGCACCGGACGCGACGGGGCCGCGTACTCGACAGCCTCGCCGTTCTCGTCGATCATGGCGCGAACGCGGCCATATGCCGTGCCTGCCACGATCGAGTCGCCGATGTGGAGCGTTCCGGACTGGATCAGCACTGTAGCGATCGAACCGCGGCCCTTGTCGAGCTTCGCCTCGATGGCAACACCACGCGCTGCCTTGTTCGGGTTGGCCGTCAGGTCGAGGCCTGCATCTGCAACGAGCAGCACTGCGTCCAGAAGCTCCTGGATGCCTGTTCCCTGGCGCGCCGAGACATCGACGAACATGACGTCTCCGCCGTACTCCTCTGCGACCAGACCGTACTCGGTGAGCTGCTGGCGCACCTTGCCCGGGTTGGCCTCGGGCTTGTCGACCTTGTTCACTGCGACGACGATCGGCACGCCCGCTGCCTGCGCGTGGTTGAGAGCCTCAACCGTCTGCGGCATGATGCCGTCGTCAGCGGCCACGACGAGGATCGCGAGGTCAGTGACCTGCGCGCCTCGGGCACGCATAGCCGTGAAGGCCTCGTGACCCGGGGTGTCGATGAACGTGATCGCGCGCTCGATGTCTTCGTGCTCGGTCCACACCTGGTACGCACCGATGTGCTGCGTGATGCCGCCGGCTTCGCCCTCGATGACGTTGGTCTTGCGGATCGCGTCGAGCAGTCGGGTCTTACCGTGGTCGACGTGACCCATGACGGTGACCACCGGAGGACGAATCTCGAGGTCGTCCTCGCTCTCCTCCTCAAGCTCCTTCTCCAGGTCGAGACCGAAGCCCTCGAGGAGCTCCTTATCTTCGTCTTCAGGAGAAACCATCTGGATCTTGTAGCCGAGCTCGGCACCGAGAACCTCGAAGGTCGCCTCATCGAGCGACTCGGTGGCCGTGGCCATCTCGCCGAGGTTGAAGAGGATCGTCACGAGAGTTCCCGGCTGGACGGTGTATCCGGTCAGGGTCTCGATCTTGTCTGCGAAGTCAGCGATAGATGCACCGCGGCGCATGCGGATCGTCTCACCGTTGCCGCGAGTGACGTTGACGCCACCGACGACCGGTGCTGACCGCATTTCGAATTCTTGCCGCTTAGCCCTACGCGACTTGCGCTGCTTGGACTTGCCGCCTCCCTTTCCGAAAGCACCGGCAGTACCACCACCGGGTCCGCGACCGCGACCGCCGCCGCCGCCCGGGCGACCGGCGAAGCCGCCGCCAGGACGTGCTCCGGGAGCACCAGCACCGGGACCGCCACCAGGCCGGCCGGGTCCACCCGAACGCTGCTGGAACGGAGCACCGGGACGACCACCCTGACCGCCCCGAGGAGCGCCCGGACGAGGGGAACCGGGGCGAGGAGCGCCCGGGCGGGGTGCGCCGGGGCGAGGAGCCTGCGGACGCGGGATGTTGCCGGGGGTCGGGCGCTGGCCCATGCCCTGCGCAGAAGCGAACGGGTTGTTACCCGGACGCGGTCCTGCCGGACGCTGGCCCATACCCTGGGAAGTCGAGAACGGGTTGTTACCCGGACGCGGAGCACCCGGCTTGGGCGCGGCCGACGTGTCGGCCGACGAAGCTGCCTCGGCCGCTGGAGCAGCGGGAGCCGCCGGAGCCTCGGGGGCCGGCTTCTCTGCTGCCGGCGCGGGGGTTGCCGCTTCCGGCGCAGCCTCGACCGGCTTCGCCTCTGGTGCGGGCTTCGGACCCGGCTTGGGGCCGGGGGTCGGTGCCTTGGGGCCGGACTTGGCAGCCGCCGGCTTTGCAGCGGGCTTCTCCTCAGCCTTGAGCTTGATCGCCCCGTCCGCCTCGATGGCAGCGCGGAGCTTGCGAGCCACCGGGGGCTCGATCGTCGACGAGGGGCTCTTGACGAATTCGCCGAGCTCCTTCAGTTTCGCGAGTGCGACCTTACTGTCAACGCCGAGTTCGGCGGCAATCTCGTGTACGCGTGGTTTGGCAGCCACAATTCTCCTGTCTGGGTCGGTCTGCCCAGACAGGGCAGACCACTAGTCGCGGACGGGTCTCATTTCGAGCCGTTCACTTTGTTTCCATAGCCGTTCAGCCTTTGTTTCGCTGGTGATGATCTTGAATGGTCTGCGTGTCGAAGTCTTCGGGAAACCCGATGTTCTGCGACACCCGGAGTGCTCGTGCGAAGGCCCGCCGCCGTGTGGCGGATTCCAGGCACTCTTGCGTCGGATGCACCCACGCACCCCTGCCCGGCATGACGGCACGATCATCAAGGATGAGAGTTTCGTCTTGAGCCACCACCCTGATCAGGGCGGAACGTGGAGCACGCATGCGACAACCAACGCACGTTCGTACGGGTTCCATCTTACACCGTGCCGCTGGGGAACAACTCCGCGCCCTGCGGGTCAGTCCAGGATGCTGTCGGGCTGGATGTCGATCTTCGCTCCGGTCAGCTTGGCCGCGAGACGGGCGTTCTGACCCTCCTTGCCGATAGCCAGAGAGAGCTGGTAGTCGGGGACCAGCGCGCGAACGGCCTTCGTGCCCGCATCCAGCACGAAAGAGCTGGTGACCCTGGCCGGCGAGAGCGCATGAGCAACGAATGTCGCAAGGTCCGCGTCGTAGTCGACGATGTCGATCTTCTCCCCCGCGAGCTCCTCTGTGACAGCGCGCACGCGCCGCCCCATCTCGCCGATGCAGGCGCCCTTGGCGTTGATCGACGGATCATTCGCCTTCACGGCGATCTTCGTGCGGTGTCCAGCTTCGCGCGCCAACGAGATGATCTCGACGAGACCAGCTGCGATCTCGGGCACTTCGAGTGCGAAAAGCTTGCGGACGAGCCCCGGGTGCGTGCGCGACACGGTGATCTGCGGACCTTTGAGCCCCTTCGCCACGCTCGTGACGTAGACGCGAAGGCGCGAGCCGTGTGTGTACTCCTCGCCAGGAACCTGCTCCTCAGGGGGAAGAATCGCCTCGACGCTGCCGAGATCGACGTGGATCATGCGCGGGTTCGGCCCCTGCTGGATGACGCCGGCGACGATGTCGCCTTCCTTGCCGCGGAACTCGCCGAGTACGGCTTCATCCGCGATGTCGCGCAGTCGCTGGCTGATGACCTGCTTGGCAGCGAATGCGGCGATGCGGCCGAAGTCACCGGGTGTGGCATCCTCTTCCCCGATCACTGCGCCTTCATCGTCGGTGACGGGCTGCAGAACCGCGACGTGTCCGCTCTTGCGGTCGAGCTCGACGCGCACGCCCTCAGGCACAGCGCCGTCTTCTGAGACGTGCTTTCCGTAGGCAGTCAGGATGGCCTGCTCGATGATCGCGACGAGTTCATCGAAGGGAATCGCCTTCTCCTTCTCGATCCCGCGCAACAACCCCAGTTCGATCTCCATGACGGCCTCCATATTCAGCTCTTCACCGCGGCATCGTGCGCGCACGGCATCCGTACAACGATACCCGATCCGCAGATCACGGCGGATTCGGACCGTCACTCCGGTACTGCCCGAAGGCGCCGGCGTCAGCCTGCGGAAGGCAGCGAGTTGAGTGCGTCGATGAGGTGGTACAGCCCACCCACTTCGCGCTGCCGCAGACGCACGGCGAGTCTGGGCAGATCGATGACGTCCTTGTCGGCAACTTCAGCGGGCAGTGCATCAATGAGTTCGATGCGTCCTTCCGTCACCAACGAGGAGAATTCCTCGTTCAGGCGCTCGACCTCAGCGTCCGTCGGCGTGTTCTTGAGGCGGAGGACCAGCACGTCGTCGACCCAGCGCAGCGAGTCGTAGTTGTGCCAGAAGCCGGTGATCTCGGCGACAGCCTTTTCCGCCGAATCAGTGATCAGCACCCGGTCGAGGTCGTCGGGTGAGATGACGCCTGCGGGGATGAGGGTCTCAACGACGAACTTCTCCAGTCCTCGCCAGAAGCGCCCGCCCGGCTCGTCCAGCAGAACGATCGGCATCGGCTCCGCCTTGCCCGTCTGCTGGAGCGTGAGCAGTTCGAACATCTCGTCCATCGTGCCAAAGCCACCGGGGAGGCAGATGAACCCTGTGGATTCCTTCACGAGCATGAGCTTGCGCGTGAAGAAGTACTTCATCTCGACTGATTGCGTGTCCTTCGCGACAACAGCGCTCGGCTTCTCTTCGAAAGGCAGTCGAATCGAGACGCCGAGAGCCATCTTCTCCCCCGCGCCTTCCGCCGCTGCCTGCATGATGCCCGGACCCGCACCGGTCACCACCATCCACCCGCGCTCCGCGAGGGCCGCGGCGACCGACCGCGCCTGGTCGTACAGCGGATCATCGTGCTGAGTACGGGCGGATCCGAAGACGGTCACCTTGGGCACATCGGCGTACGGCGTGAAGAGGCGGAACGCATCGCGCATCTCTGCGAGGGCAGCGGAGGCGATCTTCAGGTTGAGCCGATCAGTATCGTCTTCACCCAGCTGGATGCCGGTGCGCACGATCCTGCGGATCAGCGAACGGTTGAGACCGATGCCGGTTTCGTCCAGAAGGTGGTCGATCGCGGTCTTCAGCTCGTCTTGCGCCAGCTCGCTCATGCCTCCAGCCTGTCACGAGATCAGCGAGCAGCGAGCCTTTCGAGCGCATCCGCGAGCGAAAGCGTGTCGCGATCGCCCGTGCGGCGATCCCACAGCTCGACCTGGCCATCAGCCGCGCCGCGTCCGACGACGAGCACCCGCGGGACTCCGACGAGCTCGGCATCGCCGAACTTCACACCGGGTGACACCTTCGGACGGTCGTCGTAGAGCACATCGAGACCAGCGGACTCCAGGTCAGCGGCGGCCTTCTCTGCAACTTCGAAAGCGATCTGATCGCGCCCAGCGGCGACGACGTGGACGTCGAAGGGCGAGACGGATGCTGGCCAGATGAGGCCCTTCTCGTCATTGTTGAGCTCGGCGATGATCGCGAGGATTCGGGTCACACCGATGCCGTAGGAACCCATGGTGACGGTGACGAGCTTGCCGTTCTCGTTGAGCACCTTCAGCCCGAGAGATTCGGCATACTTGCGTCCGAGCTGGAACACGTGGCCGATCTCCATACCGCGCGCAAGCGATACGGGTCCAGATCCGTCTGGCGCGGGGTCACCGTCTCGGACATTCGCGATCTCGACGATTCCATCGGCCTCGAAATCGCGACCGGCGATCACGTCGTACGCGTGCTTCTGGTCGCTGTTCGCGCCGGTGATCCAGCGGGTGCCCTCGGAGACGCGCGGGTCCACGAGGTAACGAATTCCGGTGGCCGACTCCTCGCCGAGCACGGCGCCCGTCGGTGACCACGGTCCGATGTACCCCTTGACCAGCAGCGGGTTCTTCTCGAAGTCGTCATCCGTGGCGGTGGTGACCTCTGCGGGCGCGAAGGCCACCTCAGCGCGCTTCTCGTCGACCTCACGGTCGCCCGGGATTCCGACGATCACGAGCTCACGGGTGCCGTCGAGGTGCGTCAGCGCGAGAACGACGTTCTTCAACGTGTCCGCAGCGGTGTACTCCCCCTCGAGCACGGCGTTCGAGTGCGCCACGAGCGTCTCGATCGTGGGCGTGTTCGGCGAGTCGAAGATCGTCGCCTCGGGCGCGTCATCGAACCCGATGGCGTCGGGGATGGCAGTCGTGAACGCCTCGACGTTGGCCGCATAGCCGCCGTCAGTGCGAACGAAGGTGTCTTCGCCGACCGGTGTCGGGTGCAGGAACTCTTCTGAGCGCGAACCGCCCATGGCGCCAGCATCCGCCTGCACGATCGCGTACTCGAGTCCGAGACGCTGGAAAATGCGCTCATACGCATCGCGCTGCGCCATGTAGCTGGTGTCGAGTCCCTCGTCGGAGGAATCGAAAGAGTACGCGTCCTTCATCGTGAACTCGCGACCACGGAGCAGGCCTGCGCGCGGACGCGCCTCGTCACGGTACTTGTCCTGGATCTGATAGATCGTCAGCGGAAGGTCCTTGTACGAGGAGTACAGGTCCTTCACCAGAAGGGTGAACGCCTCTTCGTGCGTAGGCGCGAGAAGGTAGTCACCACCCTTGCGATCCTGCAGCCGGAACAGCAGATCCCCGTACTCGTCCCAGCGGCCAGTGGCCTGATACGGCGCCCGAGGCATGAGAGCGGGGAAGTGCACTTCCTGTGCACCCGCTGCCGCCATCTCTTCGCGAACGACCGCCTCGATCTTCGCCTTGACCTTGAGCCCGAGCGGGAGCCAGGCGAAGATGCCCGCCGCCTGAGGGCGGATGTACCCGGCGCGGATCAGCAGCTTGTGACTGGCGACCTCGGCACCTGCCGGGTCTTCACGGAGCGTACGAAGGAAGAAGTTCGAAAGACGAGTGACCACGGGTCAAGTCTAGTGACGCGTAACGGGTCAGTTCAGCGCGCGCGTTCCCTCGGGAATCACTCCGTCGGCGTAGAGACTCGTGGCGACGTCCTGAAGGGCCGTCAATGCGACCCGCTGCGTGGTCGGTCCGTACGAGATCCGTGCGACGCCCAGCGCCTCGTATTCCGCAGCGGTGAGCGCTCCGGGAAGGCCGATCACGCTCACCTTGCGCTGGCCGATGCCCTCGACGAGCGCGCGGGTGACGTCTGCGCCCAGGATCCCGGGGACGAACACGCTGGTCGCGCCCGCCTCGAGGAATGCGCGCCCTCGTTCGATCGCATCCGCGATGCTGTCTTCTACAGGTCGGCCGTTTGCGCGCACGAAGGCGTCGGTACGGGCGTTCAGCGCGAAGGGGACGCCTTCGGCTTCGCCGGCCTTCACGATCGCCTCAACGACCGCGACGGACTCGCCGAGCGGCTTGAGCCGGTCCTCGACGTTCGCACCGACGATGCCCGCTGCGATCGCAAGACGTGTCGTCTCGCCCGCGTTGCCATATCCGTCATCGAGATCGGCACTGACGGGAAGCTCAGTGGATGCCGCGATGCGCCCGACCATGTCGATCATGAGCTCGCGAGGGATCTGACCGTCCGGGTAGCCGAATGTCGCGGCGATCGAGTGCCCGGCGGTGGCGAGAGCGGTGGTCTGTTCAAGTTCTGCGATCGCTTTCGCTGAGACGACATCCCAGACGTTGACGACGCGGAGGATCTCTGGGGCCTCGTAGAGCGAACGGAGCTTCTGTGCCTTCTGTGCAGCGGTCATGATTTCACGCTACCTCTCTGTGAGTGGTTGCGGGCGATGAGGTCAGTCTGTTACTTCGAAGAGGCCGTGGGCGCCGCGTTCCGCATCGATCATGATGTGGGAGACGAACGGATAGTGACCGGCTTCGGGGAAGGTTAGCTCGACGAAGCCGCCCTGCGCTGGCTGCAACGCGAGCGCCTGCGACCCAGTGTCGACGGCACGGTCGATGAGGTACCGCCCCTCCGACCACACCGTGTCGAACTGGCCGCCGACGACGTGGAAGCTGGACGCGCGGTTCGGGCCGACATCGAGCATCCAGATGCGCACTCGCTCGCCTGTCGTCGCGGGAAGGGGCGCGTGGTCGTACTGGTTCGCATACCCGTTGAAGACGACGAGGTCCGGCTCTTCTGCGGCGAGCGCATCGACATCCACTTCACCGCTGTCAGCACCGAGGTAGTACTCGCTCTGGATGAGCACGTAGCTGCGATCGACCGTCGGGAGGTCGTCAGGCTCGATCACCACAGCGCCGAACATTCCGTTGGCGATGTGGGCGGTCATGGGCATGGTCGAGCAGTGGTACATCCAGATTCCGGACCGAGTCGCCGTGAACGTGTAGGTAAGGCTCTCCCCCGGCGCGATAGTGCGCATGGGTTCGTCAGGGGCGAGCGCACCCGCGTGGAAGTCGATCGAGTGTCCCATGGTCGCGTCGTTGACGAGGGTCACCTCGAACGTGTCACCGACCCGGCCGTGGAGCGTCGGACCGGGTGCGGTGCCGTTATAGGTCCAGAGCGTCTGCTCCACTCCTGGGGCGACCTCGGTGATGGTGTCTTCTACTGTGAGCGTGATCTCGTGCGTGGTCGGGCCGTCTGCCGCCGGGAGCGGTGGAAGCACGGCATCGTAGGGCGAGAAATCTGGACCGGGCTCTGCGCCCATATCCATCCCCATGTCCATGCCGGTATCGCCGGACGCGTCCGCACCGTCGTGATCGTGCGCTGCGTCGTCGCTGGTGGTGCCGTCTTGCGCGCCGACGGCGACGATCGTGAGCGTCATCCCCATCTGGCGATGTCCGATGATCGAGCACCAGCCGTCGACGTCCTCGATGATCACACCGACGTCGATGCGCTCGGAGTCACCGGGAGACAGACGGGTTCCCCCTGTGCCGTTGGCGAAGACGAGGTCGTGGACGAGTTCGTCGTCCGTGTTGGTCAGTTCGACCACAAGCCGTGTGCCTACCGGCACTTCGATGACGTTCGGGGTGAAGCGCATCTCGGCTGCTTCGACCTGGACAACCTGCACCGGAGCATCCGGATCACCTCCGCCCTGCCCGCCCCAGCCGAGCCCGATCGGATCGATCACCGCGCACACTGCGACAGTGAGGACCACCGCGAGCAGCCCGGCAACGGCCTGTCCTGCGCGGTGTCCGGCGGGGCGTTCTCCCTCGGGCACGATGGGGCCGCGTCTTGCCTCACCCAGCGTCTGGCCCTCGGCCTTGGCGCGGCGCTGCGCGCGCATCGCGACGAACATGATGACCAGGAAGGACCCCATGGCCACCAGATAGAGCATGGATGCTGCGACTCGCATCAGACTCGACACCGGAAGCGCGCACACGACGAGTGCGGCGTTCGCAGCAGCGATTCGCAGCGCTCCGAAGCGGTCGAAGGCCGCGGTTCCGACTCGCACCGGGGTGGGCCCGCCGCCGAGCACGACCGGGATCAGGTAGCTGAGTGCTCCCGGCAGCACCTGAGCTGCGAAACCTGCGACGAGGTACGGCACGGTCTGGTCGAACAGGGGCGCAAGGCCCGTGATGCCGCCGCCCTCGATGCTCACAACGATCGTTCCCACGATGAGGACTGCAACGCAGCCCGCCCACCACAGCAGGGCCATCCCCACTGACAGCGCAGCGAAGCTCTTCGGTGGCGCCTGCCGTGCGGCATGCCACAGCGAGATTCCGATGAGGATGAGGCCGGTGAAGTAAGCGGCAAGGCCCGCAGCCAGCAGCGGCAGCCATTCGACGACGGCTCCCCCCGCAGCGATCAGCACACCGGCCGCGAGCAGCGGAAGCGCGCGGGCTGCACCCAGCGGTGCACGCTCGTCGGCGCGCGTGCGGAGGATGGTCGGCCACAGGCTGACGACGGTGCCGGCCACGACGATCCCGATCCACCCGAGCACGTTCAGCAGAGCGTGCGCGAGGACCAGGTTCGACGGCGCACCGCCGCGTGCGAGCCAGCCTCCGAGGCCCGCACCGACAACGAGCATGGCGGCGGCCACAATATAGAACCGGATGGTGCGCCCGAACCGGCCCGGCATGCTGTTCTTCCCCCGGACGTGCAGGCTCACCCCATGCCAGCTCACCGCGATGATGAGCAGTGCCGCACCGGCGATGGACAGCGGCCAGATCGCCAGAGGCACGCCGAGGAAGACGAGAGCTGCACCGCCGTTGGAGAGCAGCAGACGGATGCTCTGTCTGCGGCGGTCCCGTATCGTCACAGAGCTGCGCAGCAGCGCGTAGGAGAAGTACTGGCTCCACACCATGATCGCGTGCGTGATCGCACCCAGAAGGAGCAGGTGGATCATCAGCCACCGCGGCTCAGGCAATGCCCGGTGCGCGATCACGGCGATGACGGTCAGAATCAGCCAGATCGCGGTGGGAAGGTCACGTGCCGCCCAGAATCCGCGCCCTGGGGCCTTCTCGGCATCTGCGCGTGGCGCAGTGGACATTCTCATCAGTGCGTCTCTCTCGTTCGAGTCCCGTGAATGGCGCTGAAAAGTGCAGTGAGCACGAACAGCACGAGGGCGATCACACCCATCACGCCGCCGATCTGCCAGCCAGCGGGAATGCCCCATGCATCACCGACGAAGATGCGCACGATCAGCGCCGCGTGCAGCAGCGCCGCCGGGACCCAGAATGCCGGACGATACGGCAGCGAGATGCCCAGGACGGCCGGAAGAATCGTTGTCGCGTGCGCCATGATCATCGAGAACGTGTAGCCAAGGAAGACCGCATGGACGACGGCGTCGTACTGCGGCTGCGTGTCGGGGCTTCCGAGCAGCAGCACGACTCCGGCGAGCGCGAGCCAGAAATAACCGGCCAGGATACAAGCCGCCATGTACCGCGTGACACCCGTCGATCGCACTGTGCGGCGTGCGACGTCATGGGTCACCAGCCATGCCGTCAAGGAGATGAGCACGACGCCCAGCAGCACCGCACCAGCGTCGGGAAGCACGATCCCGGTCACCAGGGCTGCGACCATCGCCCAGGAGTGCACGAGCAGCCAGCGACCTGCCCGCGGGCCCATCGTGATGCGAGCGAGCTCCACCCGTTCCGCGGCGATCGTGAGCACGACGAAACCGATGATCCACGGCAGCACGTACGCCATGCTCTCGGGTACCAGCCAGAGGATCGCACCGACCAGTGCGAGCCCTGCGCCCAGCAGCTGTGTCAGCAGGGCGGCGTCGTACTGCCGGCGCCACAGGGGGATGTACACGACGACGAAGGCCGCAGCCCCCGCGATGAGGACGGACTTCGCGACGATCAGAGGAACAGCCGGTACCACCAGGAAGAGTCCGCCGAGGCCGAGGAGCATCGGTGCCGCATACCCGTACCAGCGGCGAAGCGCCGTGGCGCGCTCGAGCGAGATCAGCGTGCCGACGAATCCCAGCACGAGCAGCATGCCGTGCACCTCGGGGAGCCTGCTGCCGTCGATCGGCGCGGGAAGGCCGAGCAGGAGCAGGCCCGCATCCAGCCCTGCCAGCAGAGCGACGCCTGCTGGCAGCATCCAGATCAACCGGAACGAAGGCCGGCGCCGTGGCGCCAGGGCGCTCACGCTGAAGCTCGCAGATGCAGAGCACAGGCGCCGTCCAGCGCGAACGGAACGAGCGTGCTCTCCAGATCGGATCCATTCGCGCGAGCGATTCCGTCGATCATCCCCTCGTGCACTGCACAGACTACCTGAGCGTTGCGGGATGCTGCCGCGAGAAGCGGGCAGGCACGGAGCCGCACGGTGTCTCCACCGTCGTCTGGCGCGAACCCCTGCTCGCGCATGATCTCGATGATCACGTCCCTGGTGTCGCCCGCGTCTGCGGCGCCTCCCCGCTCCTCGATGAGCTGCCTTCCCCATGACTGGCCGGCACGCCGTGCGGGCACCGAAGGCTCTGCAGAGACCTCCCCGAGTGCGGATGCCAGCGTCGCCGCAAGACCGGCGTACGCGCCGAGCTGTGCGGGAGGCACCGTCCGCCACCGCCACGCGGGACGTCCGCGGCCGAGCGCACTGTCGCGTTCGCGCCTGATGTGGCCGTCCGATCGCAGACGCTCCAGATGTCCGCGCACCGTGTTCTCGTGGAGACCAGTGGCTTCGACGAGCTGCGAAGTGGTCGCCTCAGGGTGTGCCTCGACCTCGCGAAGCAGCCGCTCCCTGGTCGATGAGTGCGCCCGTCCTTCGGCGGTGCGCCGAGGTTCGCCGTCATACTTTTCCACGGGATTGATTATAGTTAAATATCCAGCAGTCAGCCGTCAACGGGAGCAGCCATGGGCCACATCGAGATTCAGCGTTCGAGAGAAGAAGCCGTCGACCAGAACCCCACTGCAGGGTGCACCTGCGGTGAGGCTGATGAAGAGCTTCCCGAACTCGACGTGCAGACCATTCCCCACGCGATTCGGCATGCGTCGATCTTCGGCGCGATCGAATCGCTGAAGCCGGGTTCGGCCCTGATCATCTCGGCAACGCATGACCCCGTCCCGCTGCTCACGCAGCTGCAGGCACGTCACGGCGACGCGTACCACACGCGTTACCTGGACCAGGGGCCCGAGCGCTGGCGCATCCTGATCCGCAAGACGGCCTGACCCCGCGCTCCCAGCGCGAAGTCACTCGGTTGCGACCACCGTCAGCGTCATCCCCAGCTCACGGTGGTTCGAGATCGAGCACCATCCATCGAGATCCTCGGTGATGACGCCGACATCGATCTTCTCGGCTGCGCCGGGCGCGAGGTGCGTGCCCGCCGCGCCGTTGTCGAAGACGAGGTCGTGCATCATCGAGGGGTCGGTGTTCTTCAACTCGATCACCAGGCGCGTGCCGACCGGAACCTCGATGACATCCGGCGTGAAGCGCATGTTCGCGGCATCGACCTGAACGGTCTGTACCGGAGCATCCGCATCACCCGCTGGCGACGCTGTGCAGCCGGCCAATGCCAGCATCATCACGAGAAGCAGTGCGAGCTTTCTCATCCGGTCCTCCGCTCTACGCGCGGCCTGTGCCGCAGCATCCACGGTAGCCGTGATTAGGCTGATGACATGCCTCAGCGTCGCGCCCATGTCGCCCCATCCGCCGCTCAGAGCGAGCTTGCAACCGCGCTTGCCGCGTTGCGCGCCGCCCTGGATGTGCCGGTGGAGTTCTCGCCTGCCGCCGAGGCAGAGGCCGCGGCCGCGTCACCGGCCGCACCCGGGCTCGACCTGCGCGATGTGCCGTTCGTCACGCTCGACCCTGAGGGCTCCAAGGACCTGGATCAGGCCTTTCACCTGGCGAAGAGCGATTCAGGGTATGTCGTTCGCTATGCGATCGCTGACGTGCCCGCGTTCGTCACACCGGGCGGAGCCGTCGATGCCGCGGCCCGTGAACGCGGCCAGACACTCTATGCGGCGGACGGGCGCATTCCGCTGCATCCTACGGTCCTCAGCGAGGGCCACGCTTCGCTGCTTCCCGATGTGGATCGTCCCGCCCTGGTCTGGACGTTCGATCTCACCTCCGACGGGACCGTTGCGAAGTTCCGCCTGGAACGAGCGCTGATCCGCTCCCGTGCGCAGCTCGACTACATAACGACGCAGCACGCGCTCGATCGAGGCGAAGAATCCCCCGGGTCACTCCTGCGTGAGATCGGCGACCTGCGCATCGCCAAGGAGCAGGAGCGCGGCGGCGCGAGCTTGAACATGCCCGACGAAGAGGTCGTCCAGAATGAGGACGGCACCTACTCGATCGTGCGGGGAACTCCGCTGCCGATCGAGGAATGGAACGCTCAGCTTTCGCTGATGACGGGGATGGCTGCCGCCGAGCTCATGATCGGCGCGAAGGTCGGCATCCTGCGCACCATGCCTGCGCCAGACAAGGCGGCCTTCGATACGTTCCGCCACCAGACCGAAGCGCTCGGCAGACCGTGGAAGTCCGGCGAGTACGGCGAGTATCTCCGGAGCCTCGACCGCGAGGATCCGTTGACGCTTCCGGTACTGGAGGCTGCGGCCGCGCTGTTCCGCGGAGCGGGTTACGTCGCCTTCGACGGCTCCGTGCCACAAGACATCGAGCAGGCGGCGATTGCGGCGCCCTATGCGCACGCGACCGCTCCCCTGCGCCGACTCGTCGACCGCTGGTCTCTGGCGATCTGCCTCGCCATCTCCGAAGGCTCGGAGGTGCCGTCATGGGCACGCGATTCGCTGAGCGAACTGCCCGCCCTCATGCAGGCCTCATCGCAGCGCGCCTCTCGCCTGAACGCCGACACCGTCAATCGCGTTGAAGCAGCCCTGCTCACCCCGCTCGTCGGCTCACGCATCGACGCCACCGTGATCGAACTCCGCGGAGACGACGGCACCCGTGCAGAGATTCAGATCGCAGATCCGGCCGTCACGGCATCCGCGCCCGTCCCCGCAGGCGCAAAACCAGGCGACATGGTCTCTGTGACGCTGGTGCGCGCCGATATCGCCAAGGGCGAGGTCGAGTTCGCGCTGTGACCTGCCTGGCCGATGAGCTCTACGCTTCGCTGCGCACGTAGCGGAACAAGAGCTCGCGCTCTCCCCTCAGGACCGCAGCGAGGCCCATATCGGTGGGAGCCGCCTTCGGCGAGTGGGAGATGCGGCGGGCATCCCCTGCCTCCAGTGACGACGCGAGGGTGAGACACATCTCGTCGACTGCTCCGGCCGCAGTGAACGACCCGAACAACCCCGGACCGCCTTCAGAGTGCACCCGTAGCAGACCGCGCGAAACCAGGTCCGCGCGCACCCTGTTCGGATCGAGCGCTTCGACCCCGGCATCGACGACATCGGTGACCGCGGCGAGCGCCTCTCGCCGATCCGTGGGCGCGGTGCCGACTGTGTAGATGATCGGCCGACTGGGCGCATCGGTGAACACCGCCGAATCAGGGTCGAGATCCAGGCTCCCCGAAACGAGGGCGAGCACCGGATGCTCCGGCATCCCCCGTGCGAGGCGCCACGCGACTGCGTCATCCTGGAGCCGCATCGCACCGTACTCTTCGGCGCGGACGGTGCCTGCGCCCACGAGGATGACGTCGGCCTGGCGGCGCAGCAGCTCGAACACCCGACGGTCGGCGTCCCCGCCGAGTTCGCCCGAACGCCCATCCCGAGTGGCTGCACCATCGATGCTCGAGACGAAGTTCATCCGGAGCCACGCATCATTGGGGAACTCGTAGGTCAGAAGGATCGTGTCGTCGTCGATCTGTGCCGCCGGGTGGGGCCAGAGTCTGTCGATTGCCGCGTTCATACGTTCCGTGTCGGGTGCATGTTGTGTTCGAGACGGGCGGGCGTGCGCATCCCGAGAATGCTCTCCACCATACGCACCGCATCGACGGCAGGCTCCACGTCATGCATCCGCACGATGCGAGCTCCACGCTCGATGCACAGGACCATGGCCGCAAGAGAACCCGCGAGCCTGCGTCCTTGCTCACGGTCGATCGACTCTCCGACGAAGTCCTTGTTCGACACCGCCGCGAGCACGGGCAGTCCCAGCGTCGTGAGCTCATCAAAGCGACGGGTCAGCTCGAGCGAGTGCAGGGTGTTCTTGTCGAGGTCATGCCCGGGATCGATGATGATCCGGTCGCGCGGCACACCGGCAGCCTCCGCCACGTAGATCCGCTCCTGAAGGAAACCCCGCACCTCCTCCACGACATCGCCGAAATGCGCAGCCGACTTCTCCGTCCGGGGCGGACCGACGCTGTGCGTGATGACGATCTGCGCGTCGCTGGCGGAGACGACCCCTGCCATCTCCGGATCCCCGAGTCCGCTCGTGTCATTGATGACGGCGGCGCCGGCCTCGATCGCAGCGCGGGCGACCACCGCCCGATTCGTGTCGACCGAGACGACCACGTCGCTCGCCTGCACGATCGCTTCAACGACCGGTGCGATGCGATCGATCTCCTCGCCGACGGAGACCGGCGCCCCGCGGCCGAAGGGGACCCCGCCGATATCGACCCAGTCCGCCCCGTGTCGCGCGGCTTCCAATGCGGCTTCCACCGCGCGGTCCAGCACGAAAGTGGCGCCGTGATCATAGAACGAATCGGGGGTGCGGTTGACGACGGCCATGACGGCAACCTGGGTATCGAAGTCGAACGTGCGTCGACCGATCCTCCGAGGCGCGCCCAGGACCGATTCAGAGCTGAGCATATGCGACCTCCGGGTCGGCGAGCCTGTCGGGGTCGACCACGGTGTGTCCGGCGATGAGCGGCTTGATCTCGTCGATGACGTCCCACACGTTCACGTTCATGGCCGCCAGAATACGGTGTTCTCCGTCGAGCCAGAAGGCGACGAATTCGCGGTCCGCCAGACTTCCACGGATCACGACCTGCTCGTAGGCCCCCGGGGCGGCATATCCGATGTACTCGCAACCCAGGTCGTACTGGTCACTGAAGAAGTAGGGCAGCTCGGTGTACTGGACGTCCTCTCCCAGCAGAGCGGCTGCCGCCGATGCTGGCTGGTTGAGGGCAGTGGCCCAGTGCTCGACACGCACACGGTGGCCGAGAACCGGATGCTGATGATTGGCGATGTCGCCGACGGCGTAGACGTCGGGGTCACTGCTTCGCAGCGAAGCGTCCACGAGCACACCGTCATCGACGGCGATGCCGGCATCCACGGCGATTCCCACCACCGGGGTGACGCCGATGCCGATCACGATCGCATCCGCCGACACGACCTCACCGCCCTCGAGGCGAACACCGGCGGCATGTCCGTCCTGCGTGGTGATGGCTTCGACCTTGACGTCGGCGCGCAGGTCGACGCCGTGCGAGGTATGCAGATCCGCGAAGACCCGCGCGATCTCCTCCCCGAGCACCCGAAGCAGCGGGACGGGCCCGCCCTCGAGGATGCTCACCGATGTACCCGCTGCGCGGGCCGCTGCCGCGACCTCGAGCCCGATCCACCCGCCACCGATGATTACGAGCTTCTTGTCGGCGCCGAAAGTCGCGTGGATGGCGTCGGATTCTTCGACGGTGCGAAGGTAGTGGATGCCGTCAGCATCCGCCCCATCGACCGGGAGGCGGCGCGCCACCGACCCCGTCGCGAGGACGAGCTTGTCGTACGGAAGCTGCGATCCGTCATCGAGGGTGACGCTGTGCGCTTCCGTATCGAGAGATACGGCGGTCGCGCCCTCGCGCACGACGATTTCGTTGTCGCGGTACCAATCCGCGGGGTGCACGAGGGAGGCCTCGAAAGAGGCCTTGCCTGCCAGGTAATCCTTGGACAGGGCCGGTCGCTCGTACGGCAGATGCATCTCTGCGGCGACCAGGGTGATGGTGCCCGTGTAATCCTTCGCGCGGAGTGCCTCTGCGGTCTTGGCCGCTGCGATCCCTCCGCCGACCACGACGATGTTGTTGACGGTGTTCATCACTGCTCCTTTTCTCGAATGCGCAATGGTGTTCTATGCGCGACGATCTGCGAGCGAGAGGAACTCCGCTCGAGATTCCGGATCCTCACGCAGCTGGCCGAGAAGAGTCGAGGTTCGCGTGCGAGAACCGGTTGCGTGCACTCCGCGCAGCGTCATGCAGGAGTGCTCCGCTTCAATGACGACGCCCACGCCCTGCGGGCTGAGGTGATCTTGCAGCCACTGGGCGATCTGCTTCGTGAGTCGCTCCTGCGTCTGCGGGCGGCAAGCGAAGTGCTCAGCGACGCGTGCGAGCTTCGACAGCCCGACGATGCGCTCGCCGGGAAGATAGCCGATGGTGGCGCGACCGGTGAAGGGCAGCAGATGGTGCTCGCAGATCGATCGCACCGGAATGTCGCGCACGATGACCATCTCGTCGTAGCCCTCGTCGTTCGGGAAGGTCGTCAGATCGAATTCGCGCGGCGCGAGCAGCTCAGCCCACGCCCGAGCCATCCGCTGCGGCGTCGCGGCAAGATGGTCGGAGTCCAGCGACATGCCGAGGGCCCGCAGGAAGTCCCCTGCCGCGAGCTCTGCGCGAGCGAGATCCGGCTTGCTCATCTTGCTGCTGACGTGGAGAGGCGCGATTTCACGGGTGAGAACCGATTCAGACATTTCCGCCACCAATCTAAAAACTAGTTGATTTATTTTTAGAGTGGCACCAGGATGAGGTTTAGTCAAGGTAATCTGATTTTAGAAGGGATGGCGCGGATGAACTCGACTGACTACCAGAGAGATCTGGAAGATCTCGCGCTGCTCTCCGATGACGTCCGCCAGCGCCTGTACGACTTCATCGCACAGCACGGCGACAGTGTGACGCGTGAAGAGGTCGCCGCCGCAATCGGCATCACGCGCAGTCTCGCCGCCTATCACCTCGACAAACTCGCCTCCGTCGGCTTGCTCGATGTGACGTTCGCTCGTCCCGATGGGCGCACCGGACCCGGATCGGGACGACCGGCCAAACGCTACGCGCGAGGTCGCCGCGAGATCGCTGTGAACGTTCCGCCACGCAACTACAGCCTGCTGGCGAAGCTGCTGGCGACTGCCGCCGATGCGGCCCCGTCAAGCGAGTTCCGGGACGCCCTCGAGAGTGCATCCACGCAGGAGGGCATCGCACTGGGTGCGCAGACCGGTGACATCACAGCGGCGCTGAGCAGCGCCGGGTTCGAACCGGTGACCGCCGAAAACGACGACATCGTCTTGTGCAACTGCCCGTTCCACAGCGTCGTACAGGAGCACAGCAAGCTCGCCTGCAATCTCAATCATGCTTTCGTCCGGGGTGCGCTCGAAGGGGCCCACGCCGATCCGGACCGCGCAGAACTCTCACCTGCCGTCGGTCGTTGCTGCGTCGTCATTCACCCGGATGCTCACCGGTGAGCGCGCACAGCTTCGCCGTCGTCCCGGCGGCATATGTCTACCTGCGCCGCGGCGGCGACGTGCTGCTGCAGTTTCGTCAGAACACCGGGTACATGGACGGCACGTGGGCTGCCGCAGCCGCGGGCCATATCGAGCTCGGAGAGACCGCGGCGGCGGCCGGAGCACGCGAAGCCGCAGAAGAACTGAGCATCACGATTCCCCAGGCAGCGCTCACGCCCCTCACCGTGATGCAGCGCACTGACGGAACCACGGCCGCGATCGAGCAGCGCGTGGACTGGTTCTTCACCGCATCCTCGTGGAGTGGCACGCCACGCATCATGGAGCCAGCCAAGTGTGCCGATATCGCCTGGTTCCCGCTGCGCGGGCTCCCCGACGCGATGCCGGCGTACGAGCGCGTCGTGTTGGATGCTCTCGCTCAGAGCACACTGCAGCCATTCACCAGCTACGGATTCTGAGGCCTCACCGCGTCAGCTCGGATAGGTTCATCCACGTCGAAACGACATCGGCGTCACACCTGGAACACCTCAGGCAGCGATGCGACGAACTCGTCGAAGTGGCTGTACCAGATGGTGTGCGCAGCGCCCGCAACGCTCCGCACATCGACCCCCTGTGCAGCAAAGCGCCGCGCATCGTCGTCCGTGACGTAAGAACTGGGAACTGCTCTTACGAGGATCGAGCCTGGCGCAGGCAGGTACGCCACATCATCGCCCGATGAGATCGACGCCGCGGTGACCGGATCGAACCGGTCCGCCGCATGCGCCTCCACCGCGGCATCCCGAGCGCTGTAGTACGGCCTCGATGCCATCAACCACGCAGGGTCACGGCGACGCTCGCGACCCTCGGCATACTGAGCAGCGAGGGCCTGACGATCGGCTCCGCCTGTGAAGGCGCACGTTGTGTCGGCGTAAACCGCCCGCTCGAGCGGCAAGCGATCCGCTGCCGCTGCGAGCACCGTTCCGCCATACGAGTGACCGATAGCGGTGATGTGCTGCCCCGGAGACAGCTGCTGCAAAGTCTCAACAACAGCGGCCGCTGCTGACTCCACGTTTCCTTCCGCGTCTCGCGGCGAATGACCGTGCCCTGGCAGATCAAGTGCGATGACCCGATAGTCCTGCCCAGCCAGAAGCGGCGCGATCCGCCACCAGCTTTCCGCAGATCCCATCAAACCGTGCAGGAGCACGATGGTGCGATCTCCGTACCCGGATTCGAGAGCGTTCAGCAGCATGCGTGCTCCGCGCGGTCAGGCCCCGGCGGCGGCGACGCTCGTCGTCATCACGAGAGTCTGCGGGTCGGGCAGCTCGAGCGTGACCGAGATCGAGTCGAATTCCGCCAGCGACGAGACGTGCGTGCCGCCGCAGAGCATCACGGCGTCACCCTCTGGAAGCGAGCACCGCCACCGGCGCCGATCGATGATCATCGGACCATCCGTCTCGATGACACTCGCGGAGCCCGCCGCCGCCCACACCGCCAGCTGTGCATTGATGCGCGCCTCGCGCTCGGCGAGAGTGGCCGTGAAAGCCTCCGTATCGAACCCGGCTTTGCGCAGGCTCTTGCCGAGGCGGTACTCGTCGACAGCACCGTCCTCGTGGATGCGGCTGGACTGGTTCGCCCGCCCCTCGAAGTCAGGATTGCCCAGTGCATCAGCACCAGCATCCTTGCGCCAGAGCTCCGCGACGGCAAGATCCAACGCGAGCGAGGCCAGATGGCACGCGCTGTGCCCACGGCTGAGCGCGTGGCGGCGAGATTCATCGACCTCGAGCTCCACAGTGACGCCTGCGGTGAGCCACACTGGCGCTTCCGCGGCATCGAGCCGGTGCCCGACGAGCCACGTCCACCCTTCGACGCCTCGTTTGACCGGGATGTCCTCACCGATCGCGAACGTGCCGTCATCGCCGACAGCGGCCATGACGGCCTCGGCCACCCGGACCGTATCGTCACCGAGACGGATCGTTCCGGCATCCCCCGGCTGATCCGGCCAGGTGTGGTCGACGGGATGGAACGGCGTGGCATCCACGACGACGACGGCATCACCGTCATCCGCATGAACACTCGATACGACGCCCTGTCCGCGAGTCTCACCGGCAGGGAACGTGACGACGGTCGCGGACATCAGGCGGTGATGACCTGTGCGGTGCCGAGCTGCGCGTCCGGCCCCATCTCAGCGGCGATCCGGTTCGCTTCCTCGATGAGGGTGGCGACGATATCCGCCTCGGGAACGGTCTTGATGACCTCGCCCTTGACGAAGATCTGGCCCTTGCCGTTTCCGGATGCCACACCGAGGTCCGCCTCGCGAGCCTCGCCGGGTCCGTTCACGACGCAGCCCATCACAGCAACGCGCAGCGGAACGGTGAGATCCTTCAGCCCCTCGGTGACGTTATCGGCAAGCGAGTACACGTCGACCTGTGCGCGGCCGCACGACGGGCACGACACGATCTCGAGTTTGCGCTCACGGAGGTTCAGCGACTGGAGGATCTGGTGACCGACCTTGACCTCTTCGGCCGGCGGCGCAGACAGCGAGACGCGAATGGTGTCTCCGATGCCTTCTGACAGCAGGATGCCGAAGGCGGTCGCTGACTTGATGGTGCCCTGGAAAGCGGGCCCCGCCTCGGTGACGCCGAGGTGCAGCGGCCAGTCGCCTCGCTCAGCGAGCTGTCGGTAGGCCTTGACCATGACGATCGGGTCGTTGTGCTTGACCGAGATCTTGAAGTCGTGGAAGTCGTGCTCTTCGAACAACGATGCTTCCCAGACCGCGCTCTCGACGAGTGCCTCGGCGGTGGCCTTGCCATGCTTCTGCAGGATGCGCTTGTCAAGGGATCCCGCGTTGACCCCGATGCGCAGTGAGACGCCAGCGGCCTTTGCTGCAGCCGCGATCTTGCCGACGTTTCCGTCGAACTCGCGGATGTTGCCCGGATTCACACGCACAGCGCCGCATCCCGCATCGATAGCGGTGTAGATGTAGCGAGGCTGGAAGTGAATGTCGGCGATCACCGGAATCTGGCTCTTCATCGCGATGATCTTCAGAGCATCGGCATCGTCCTGGTGAGGCACGGCGACGCGAACGATCTCGCAGCCAGACGCCGTCAACTCGGCGATCTGCTGCAGAGTCGCATTGATGTCCGTGGTCTTGGTCGTGGTCATCGACTGGACGCTCACGGGGGCGTTACCGCCGACCAGCACCTTGCCGACCCGGATCTGACGGGTCTTGCGACGAGGACTCAGAACTTCGGGGACGCGCGGCATCCCAAGATTGACTGCAGGCACACATCCAGATTACGCGGCTCTGATCCACGACGGCTGGAAGTGGCACGGGCGGCACGTCGCACTGTGATAGTTTCAGCGCATGCGCACAACCTCGTGGTGGCCCGCCTTCTAGGCGGTGCATTCGCGATCCACGAATTCAGACCGCCTCCGGGGCGGTCTTTTCGTATGCCCGAGCCGGAGCATTTGCACAGGAGACATCGATGACGGACACCGCAGCCCTGCTCGCCGCTCTGGCAGAGGATGCCGACGCATCATTCGTGCTGATCGCACGGGACGGCACTGACAGCGTCGAACTGCTCACCGGCCCGACCCAGGACGTCGACCTGCTCGCCGATATCCCTCTCGTGGTCGACGGTTCCGCTCAGGAAGTGTTCGCGATGGTGCCGTACCGCCAGGTGCGCGAGCGCGGGTTCGAAGCCACCGATGACGGCGCGCCGCTGCGCTGCCTCGTGGTCGAGGAGCATCGCCACCTGGCGCTCGATGACGTCATCGCGGCGCTTCCTGCTGACCCAGTGCCCCTCGAAGACGCCGGCTTCGACATCAGTGACGAAGACTATGCCGAGATCGTCACGCGAGTCATCTCCGACGAGATCGGACGCGGCGAAGGCGCCAACTTCGTCATCCGTCGCGACTACACCGCCACCATCGACGCCGACGAGCGTCTGACCGCCCTGACCTGGTTCCGGGCTCTGCTCGAACACGAGCGCGGCGCATACTGGACCTTCGCCGTCGTCACCCCCGGTCACATCGCGGTCGGCGCCAGCCCCGAGGCGCACGTCGTCGCACGTGACGGCATCGTCACGATGAATCCGATCTCGGGCACCTTCCGTCACCCCGCAGGCGGGGCCACGAAAGAGACGCTCGTGGAGTTCCTCTCCTCCACGAAAGAGACCGAAGAACTCTTCATGGTCGTCGACGAAGAGCTCAAGATGATGAGCGCGGTCTGCTCGGACGGCGGTCGCATCACCGGCCCGCATCTGAAGCAGATGTCTCGCCTCACCCACACCGAGTACATGCTGAGTGGCCGCAGCCGCCTCGATCCGCGCGACATCCTCCGCGAGACGATGTTCGCTCCCACCGTCACCGGCTCGCCGATGCAGAACGCCTGTTCGGTCATCCGCCGCCACGAGACGACACCACGTGGCTACTACTCCGGTGTCGCCGCGCTGTTCACCCCGAATGAAGACGACGGTCACGACCTCGATGCGCCGATCCTGATCCGCACGGTGTACCTCGAGAACGGCCAGCTGCGTGTGCCGGTTGGAGCGACCCTCGTGCGTCACTCCGATCCCTACGGCGAGGTCGGCGAGACCCACGGCAAGGCCGCAGGAGTGCTCGGCGCCATCGGCGCCATCGAGCGCGATACCGCATCCGCACAGCCGGTCGATGCCGCAGACCCCGACCAACCGGCGACGCCTACGAACCTCGCAGATGATGCTGAGGTCGCAGAGCTGCTCGCATCGCGCAATTCGCGTCTGGCAGAGTTCTGGCTCAACCCGCAGGATGACGGAGCGAGCGGGCCGTTCGCCGGTCGCACCGCACTCGTCGTCGACGCGGAGGACCGCTTCACGACGATGCTCGCCCACCAGCTGCACCACCTCGGTCTCGACGTGAAGATCATGCCGTGGCACGCAGCCACGGACGCAGACATCGATGCTGCAGAACTGCTCGTATCGGGGCCTGGCCCCGGCGACCCGCGCGACGGCGAATCACCGCGCATCGCACGCATGCGCGAGATCGTCGCACGCCGACTCGACCGCCACGAGCCTCTGCTGGCAGTATGCCTGAGCCATCAGATCCTCGCGGATTCGCTCGGTATCGACCTGGCTCCGCTGAGCAGCCCGCACCAGGGTCTGCAGAAGAGCGTTCCTGTCTTCGGCGAGGATGCCTCGATCGGCTTCTACAACACCTTCACCGCTCGGGTTGCCCCTGGAACCGTGACGGCGGGTGCGGCTGCGGTGTCGGCAGATCCCGCCACAGGCGACGTCTACGCGCTGCGCGGCGAGCGCTTCGCGAGCGTGCAGGGACACCTCGAGTCGATCCTCTCGCGCGACGGCATCCGCACTCTCGAGCGTCTGACCGCACACGCGCTCGCGTAGAACGCGGCCAGCCGCGCGGAGCACACCTACTGAAGCAGATCGATCGGGTTCACGACATCCGCGATCATCAGCAGCGTGCCCATCGCGATGAGCAGCACGGCGACGACGATGGTCAGCGGGACGAGCCTGGTCGCATCCACGGGCGGCGGAGGCGGGCGACGGAACAGCTTCGCCCACGCACGGCGGATGCCGTCCCACAGCGCGACCACGACATGACCGCCGTCCAGCGGCAGCAGCGGGATCAGGTTGAACACGAACAGTGCGATGTTCAACGATCCGAGCAGGCTCAGCAAGAAGATAAACCGGTTCAGGATCGGAGCATCCGTTGCCGCCACCTCACCGGCGAGGCGTCCGACACCCACGACGCTGAGCGGGCCATCCGGATCACGCTCGCTGCCGGTGACGACTGAGGCGCCGATGTTCCACAGCTTCACCGGAAGCTGCACGATCAGCTCCGCGACCCGCGCGACGTTCTCGCCTGCCATGACAGCCCCTGTCCCGATCGACTGCGGGACGAACCCCATCTGGGCGCTCATGCCGACGTAACCCACTTCGGCGACGATCTGCTCTCCGTGTTCATCGACCTTCGGCTGACCACCGGCATCGGTCAGCGCGCGCTCGGCAGCGATCGGGGTGATCGACAGGTGCACGTCCTCACCGTCACGCGAGACGACCATGTCGAGTGTGTCTCCAGGAGAGGCCTGCACGATCGCCGTGGCAGCAGCGAAATCCGATACGGGCACCCCATCGACCGAGACAAGAACATCGCCAGGCAGGACACCTGCTTCAGCGGCGGGTGAGGCGCGGTCACCGGGCTCGCATTCGGACTGCGTCGTACCGGCAGGCAGCACGCACTCAGTGACACCGGCGATCGTCGTCGTCCCCTGCTGCAGACCGATGCCGGATGCCAGGACGGTGAAGATCACCACCGCAAGGATGAGATTCATCACGGGGCCGCCGAGCATGACGATGACGCGCTTGAAAACAGGAAGGCGGTAGAACACACGCTCTTCCGCCCCCTCAGCGATCGTCTCGTCATTCGCCGAGCGAGCGTCCTGGACGAGGGATGCGAAAAGTCCTCGCACAGGTCTGCCATCGGATGCGGGATACATCCCCGACATCGAGATGAACCCACCGACCGGCAGGGCTTTGATGCCGTATTCGGTCTCGCCGATCCGCTTGGACCACACGCGCGGCCCGAAACCGATCATGTACTGCCCCACGCGCACGCCGAACAGCTTCGCGGGCACGAGATGCCCGATCTCATGCAATCCGATCGAGAGGCCGAGCCCGATCAGCATGAAGACGATGCCGATGACGTAGAGGAGGATTTCCACGCCCCCACGCTACTGCGCGCGGACTAGGAATCTGCCGCATAAACTGAGACCGTGACTTCTCGGCAGCTGCGACTGGTTCGCGGCGCCGCTGCGTCATCGATCGCGACCATCATCGCCGCAGTCTCACACACCATCGGCGGCGGAACAGCACCTCACCCGCTCCTGATCGTTGCGCTGAGCGTGTTCATCACCCCGATCGCCGCACTGCTGATCGGAAGCCGCCCGAGCCTTGTTCGCCTCGGTGCGACCGTGCTGCTGTCACAGACGGTGTTCCACACGCTCTTCGTCGCGCTGAACGCAACCGTCACGCCCACGATCGCAGGACACAACCACGTGCTCGCACTCGGGCCCGTCACAGCCACAGTCGCCCCAGATGCCGGGATGCTCGGCGCGCACGTCATCGCTGCCGTCTTCACGATCGTCCTCCTGTGGCGCGGCGAGAGCATTCTGCGCGCCATCGCTCGATGGGTGCGCAGCGCACTGCGCGCACGCGTGCCTCATCTGCAGGCCACCTGGCCGGCGCCGGCGTCCATCGCGGTCACCGCTCGCACGATCATCAAGGCCATCCGAGTCGGAGACCTCTCCCGACGCGGTCCACCGGTCTTCTCCCGCGGCTGAACTGCCGCATACGTATCGATCATTCCCGCGGCTGCGCGTCTCATCGTCGCGCCCGCATGCAGAGCACTCTGCAATACGTTCCAGGAGAAGAACATGCTCAAAACACATCGTGGCGCCCTCATCGCCGCTCTCGCCGCAGGCCTCGTGCTCGCAGCCCCTGCCGCCGCACAAGCGCACGTCGGTGTCAGTCCGGACTCCATAGCGTCAGAAGGCTCCGCAGTCCTCACGTTCTCGTTCACCCACGGATGCGAGAACTCGCCCACCACGGCCCTGCGCATCACCATGCCCGACGGGCTCACCTCGGTCTCCCCCACGGCAGACTCGCTATGGGACATCGCCATCGAACGAG
This sequence comes from Microbacterium zouquanmingi, assembly GCF_052266695.1. NCBI lineage: Bacteria > Bacillati > Actinomycetota > Actinomycetes > Micrococcales > Microbacteriaceae > Microbacterium > Microbacterium zouquanmingi. Next base: position 151,249 of record NZ_JBQPQZ010000002.1, on the reverse strand, counting down.
CAGACAATGGTCTCGTCTCTGCGGTGACCTACACCGCGGCAACGCCCGTTGCGCATGATCTGCGCGGAGCGGTGACGATGGCCGTCGGGCTCGGTGAGGATGCTCCCGACACTCTCGTGTTCCCCGTCGAGCAGAAGTGCGAGACAGGGACGAACGAGTGGGTCCAGATCACAGAAGATGGCGAGGATCCGCACGATCTCGAGGCGCCTGCACCGGTCGTGACCGTCGGCACCTCTGCGATCGAGGGCTCGGATGCCGGCCACGCTGACCACGCCGACCACGGGACGAGCACCGAAGAGACCCGCGCATCCGGAGCATCCGACCCACTGCCCGCAATCGGGATCGCTCTCGGATCAGCCGGTCTCGTCGCCGGAATCGTCGCCCTCGTGATCGCTGTCCGCACCTCACGGCGCGAACGAAGCGGCACGGCGGACTAGCATCACCCTGGGCGCGCCGAGCGTTTCACTCGGCGCGCCCCGCAGACCGCGCGTGCGATCATTGAAGGGTCATGTCTACTCAGCCCAGCCTTCCTCCTGTGCTCCGTCCGATCGCTCCGCCACAGCGGGCTCTGACGGACCTCGCCGCTCGATTCGGCACTGCTACCCGCGGTGAGATCGACGGCGTGATTCTGACCGGAATCACCCTCGCCACTGCAGATCTCCGCGCGGGCGAAGTCTTCGTCGCCATCCGCGGTGTCAATCAGCACGGCGCGGCCTTCGCTCCCACCGCCGCAGAGAAGGGCGCGGTCGCGATCATCACCGACGCCGAAGGCGCTGACATCGCCGCGAACGTCGGACTCCCGATAGTGATCGTCGATGACCCTCGTGGTGTGCTCGGCGTGCTCAGCGCGTGGGTGTACGGCACCGGTGCCGACGATGATCTGCCGCTGCTCTTCGCCACCACGGGCACCAACGGCAAGACGAGCGTGACGCACCTGCTCGAGGGAATCCTCACTCAGATCGGCGTGGTCTCCGGGCTCTCTTCGACGGCTGAGCGCCACATCGCCGGCGACACGATCATCTCGCGGCTCACCACACCCGAGGCATCCGAGACGCACGCTCTGCTCGCCCTCATGCGCGAGCGCAATGTCGAGGCAGTAGCCGTCGAAGTGAGCGCCCAGGCACTGTCACGCAGACGCGTGGACGGAATCGTCTTCGATGTCGCCGGCTTCACCAACCTCTCGCACGACCATCTCGATGATTACGCCGACATGGAGGAGTACTTCGAAGCGAAGCTCCCCCTGTTCCGCCCTGACCGGGCACGTCGCGGCGTCATCTCACTCGATTCGGCCTCCGGCGCTGATGTCGTCACCGCTGCCGAGATCCCGGTGGTGACGGTGGGCACGCCCGCCATCGCCGCAGACGCGGACGCCGCGGCTCGAGCGGACTGGGTCGTCACGATCGATGAGGAGCGCCAGCGCGGTACTCGCTTCACGATGTCGGGCCCAGGCGGGCGCTCGCTGACCACAGTGGTGCCGGTGATCGGTCCGCACATGGCGGCCAACGCGGCACTCGCGATCGTCATGCTGCTCGAAGGCGGATACACCTGGGAGCGCATCACCGAAGTGCTGACTGGCGACGGGCGCATCATGGCGTACCTGCCAGGACGCACCGAGCTGGTCTCGGGCGAACGCGGTCCCGCAGTGTACGTCGACTTCGGCCACACTCCTGACGCCTTCGTGAAGACGCTCGCTGCTGTGCGCCGGGTCACCCCTGGACGCACGCTGATGCTGTTCGGCGCCGATGGCGACCGTGATGCGACCAAGCGCCTGGATATGGGGCGCACTGCCGTGGAAGGCAGTGACATTCTTGTGATCACTGACCACCACCCGCGCTTCGAAGATCCGACCTCGATCCGCGCCACGCTCATCGCCGGCGCGCGTGACGTGCAGCCGGATGCTGAGATTCACGAGTTCTCCCCACCCGAGAAGGCGATCGTCGCCGCCGTCGGCATGGTCGGCGAGGGCGATGCGATCCTGTGGGCTGGTCCAGGCCACCAGGACTACCGCGACATCCGCGGCGTTCGCACACCTTATTCGGCGCGCGAACTCGCCCGCCGGGCGCTGCGCGATGCCGGGTGGCCGGTGCCCGACCCGCACTGGCCCGTCCCCTACGAGGACTGAATCACGCCGGCTGAATCACACCGGCGCGATCAGGCCGTCAGCGGTACGACGCGCCCAGTCCTCAGCATCCGTCAATGACTCGATCGTCAACGTGCCGGGCGCATCGTGCGCGTCGACGACGCGGGCGATCGTGTCAACGATTCCGAGGAACGGCAGCCGGCCCTCGTGGAACGCTTCGACAGCCTGCTCGTTGGCTGCGTTGAAGACTGCGGGGAAAGTGCCACCCGCCCGGCCGACGCTCTTGGCGAGGGCGACCGCGGGAAAGGCTTCGTCGTCGAGCGGCTCGAAGTCCCAGCTCGAGGCCTGGGTCCAGTCCAGGGGGCGTCCGACGCCTCCGATGCGGTGCGGCCAGTCCAGCGCGAGCGAGATCGGCAGTCGCATGTCGGGCGGTGATGCCTGGGCGATCGTTGACCCGTCGATGAACTCGACCATGGAGTGCACGATCGACTGCGGGTGGACCACGACCTGGATGTCGTCGTAGTCGACATCGAAGAGCAGGTGGGCCTCGATCACCTCGAGGCCTTTGTTCACCAGAGTGGCCGAGTTCGTCGTGACCACACGCCCCATGTCCCACGTCGGATGCGCGAGCGCCTCCGCAGGTGTGACGTTCTGCATCTGATCGCGCCTGCGGCCTCGGAAGGGCCCTCCGGATGCCGTCACGACGAGTCGTCGGATCTCGTCAGGAGTCCCTGAGCGCAGCGCCTGAGCGAGCGCGGAGTGCTCGGAGTCGACAGGGACGATCTGACCTTCGGATGCTGCCGAAGTCACCAGCTCGCCACCGACGATGAGTGATTCCTTGTTCGCGAGCGCAAGCGTGCGTCCGGCCTTCAGCGCGGCAAGCGTCGACCCGAGCCCGATCGATCCGGTGATCGCATTGAGCACGACGTCGGCCTCGACATCGCGGACGAGTTGCTCGGCCTGCTCAGCGCCCAGCGCCGTGTGCTCGACCTGGAACTGCTGGGCCTGATCGGCCAGGAGCTCCGAGTTGCTGCCCGCGGCGACTCCGACGAGTTCGAACCGCCGTGGATTAGCACGGATCACATCCAGCGCCTGCGTGCCGATGGAACCTGTGGAGCCAAGGACGATGATGCGACGCATACCGCCAGCCTAAGCCCAGCGTGAAGTGCTAGCCGGCGGCGACAGCCGGATGCATCGTGGCGAGGATGTCGATCACGAAGACCAGTGTCTTGCCGGCGAGCTCGTGATCGCTGGAGCCCTCTTCGCCGTAGCCGAGGGCCGGAGGAATGACGACGAGCACCTGCGAGCCGGCCTTCTGTCCTGCGAGTGCCTGAACGAACCCGGGGACGTAGGTGTTGCCCTGGATCGAGATCGGTTCGCCGTTCGCCCATGAGGAGTCGAAGCTCTCTCCGGTCGCCCAGTCGACGCCGTAGTACTGCAGCAACGTCGTGTCTCCGTCTTCGACGGGGATTCCGTCGCCCTCTTTGAGAACCGTGATCTGCAGCTCGGTCGGCGCATCGCCGTCCGGGATCTCGAGGCTCGGTTCACCGTCGTCAGCCAGTGTGACCTTCGGCATCCCCTCGGTCGGTGCCTGGTCCTTGCCCCATGCGGCAGAAGGAACGACATCGAGGACGTCGAGAACGTAGTACTGAGCGGCGGCAGCATCCGTCGTGGGGAACACGACCGACAGGCGCGAGCCCACCGTGGCGCAACCGATCAGCTGCCCCATCGGCACGTCTGCCGTCAACTGCGCAGGAAGCAGCTCACCCGCGGCGTAACCGGCGTCTCCCAGACGTTCACCGGAGTCGCCATCGAATGCGCTCAGGGCGTAGCTGACGTAATCCCCATCGCCGATGGCCTTGCCGTCGCCCTCGTCGAGCACGGTGCGCTGCGCCTCTTCGACCTTCTGGCCGAGTTCGAATTCCGCTGTGGATGCCGTCCCGAAATCGCCGTCGACGGTGACGCCGTCGGAAGCCGCACCTGATGCGACTGTCGCCGAGCAGAGGTCAGTGGCTGCGCCATCGGTGCTGTCGCCGGTCTCACCGGCCGTCCCCGAGCACCCGGCCAACAGCAGGGTGGCAGCGGTGAGTGTGGACAGGGCCAGGAGCGAGCGTGTGCGCACAGTGATACCTCTGATCGGAAGCGGGAACCTCTCGATTCTGCCGTACGCGCCTTTGCTCCGGCTGAATGAGGCGGTCGGCGCGCGTCCCGGAGTCTCGCCCCATTCCCGGAGAGGAATAGAACCAGGGGTAGCCTGATCGGATGACCTCTGCGCTGTCCGACACCCCTGAGTCGACTCCTGAGGCACGTTCGGAAGACTCCAGCGAGGCCGCATCCTCAGGCGCATCCCCTCGCCATGCCGGTGCGGCATACGCACTCGGCCGCGCGATCATCGCTCCGCTGGCCCGGCTCATCTACCGGCCGAAGGTCGAGGGGCGCGAGAACGTCCCCACCGACGGACCCGTGATCTTCGCCAGCAATCACCTGTCATTCATCGACTCGATCGCCATCCCCGTCGCGGCCCCGCGCCCTGTACATTTCCTCGCGAAGTCGTCGTACTTCGAAGGGACGGGATTCGCCGGAGCGCTCAAGCGCACCTTCTTCACCTCGATCGGCGCGATTCCCGTGCGCCGAGGAGCAGGTCAGGCGGCGTTGGATGCGCTGGACCAGCAGCGGCAGCTCCTCGACGAGGGTCTCACCGTGGCGCTGTACCCCGAGGGCACGCGATCGACCGACGGGCGGCTCTACAAGGGCCGCACCGGGGTGGCGTTCCTCGCGCTGCAGACCGGAGCACGCGTTGTTCCTGTCGGTCTCATCGGCACAGACAAGGTCATGCCCAAGGGCGCCAAGATCCCCTCGATGAAAGAGCGGGCCACCGTGCGCTTCGGGAAACCGATCGATGTCTCCGTGCACGGTCCTGCCACGAGCGGTAAGGCACGGCGTCTGGCAACGGACGAGATCATGGCCGGCATTCACGCGCTCAGCGGTCAGGAGCTGGCAGGCGTCTACAACGAGCCACCCGCACAGGGCGCCATCGAGAAGATCAAACAGGCGCTTCCGCACGAGCGCCGCTAGTCCTCATCTCGCGGTGACGGTCGCTTCATGGCGTACCGGGAAGTTCACCGAGTTCGCGATGAAGCACATCCGATGCGCATCTTCATGTGCGCTCTTGGCCGCCTCGATCATGGATGCATCGGCGACAACGACCTCTGGCCGCAGCAGCACGTCGGTGAACGCCCCACCGCTTCTGCCATCCTCGGTCATCACACCAGTCGCGTGATCCCGGTAGGACACCACGACGACGCCCTCCGTCACGCACGCATGCAGATAGGACAGCAGGTGGCACTCGGCCAGCGCTCCGAGCAGCATGTCCTCCGGGTTCCACCGCGACGGATCCCCACGGAACGGCTTGTCGGCGGAGGCCGGCAGATCCGGCTTTCCGTCAACGGCGAGAGTGACGTCCCTGGCGTACTCCCGGTACCCGCTCGTGCCGGTTCCCAGGTCACCAGTCCAGGTTGCTGTGAGCGCGTATTCGTGTTCGCCGAGACCCATAGGGCAAGTCTGACAGAGATAGGCTTGTCTGGTGCTGGAGACTCTCACTGTCGCGGATGCTGTAGAACTCGCTGTTGTCGAACGGAGCGGCTTCGTCGAATCCCGACACTCAGGAGCCGCGATCGTCCTCTCCTCCGAGGGCGAAGTCGTCCGCAGACTCGGCAACCCCGACGCGCTCTTCCTCCCCCGCTCCAGCTTGAAGCCGCTGCAGGCGATCGCGTGCATCACCGCAGGCGCTGAACTCGCAGGCGAGCAGCTTGCCATGGCCACCGCGAGCCATTCGGGTACGGACCGGCATGCCGATGTCGTGCGTGATGTGCTGACGGCCGGTGGGTTGACAGAAGATGCCCTCGCCTGTCCCCCGGCCTGGCCCGTCGACACCTCGACCCGCGATGAACTGGTGCGCGAGCACGGGCAGCCCACGCGGATTCGGATGAACTGCTCCGGAAAGCACGCAGCCATGCTGCGCGCCTGCATCGCGTCCGGCTGGCCGACCGACGGCTATCTCGAACCGTCGCATCCGCTACAGCTGCACATCCGCGAGGTCGTCGAGCGGCTGACCGGAGAGAAGATCGCACACACGTCGATCGACGGTTGCGGCGCCCCAGTGCATGCCCTCACGCTCGCAGGGCTCGCACGGAGCATTCATCGCATCGGCACTGCCTCCGAGCGGTCGCCCTTCGCTCTGCATCGCGTGGCGGGCACTCTGGTGCGTGCGGTCAAGGAGAATCCGTGGACGATCGAGGGCCCTGGCAAGCCAGACACTCTCGCCATTGAGACGCTCGGCGTCTTCGCGAAGGGTGGAGCCGAGGGCATCATGGTCATGGTCGCACCCAACGGAGTCACCGTTGCTCTCAAGATGCTCGACGGCGCAGCCCGTGCCTCGACGATCGTCGCTGCGACCTTGCTCGCACGCGCAGGCGCACTCAGCGAAGCGGATGTCGCGGCGCTGACTCAAACGCTTCCTCTCGCCGTCCTCGGCGGGGGGAACGACGTCGGGATGATCCGTCCCGGCGCCGGAATCTGATGCCCTGACCCCGGGGCCGCATGCTCCCTCGATGATGAGGGCAGAGAGGAGATCACGATGAGGATCAGTGTCCCCAGCGAGATCAAGAACAACGAATACCGCGTCGCGCTGACACCGGCTGGTGTGCACGATCTGGTTACTGCAGGCCATGAGGTGTTCGTGCAAGAAGGCGCGGGTATCGCCTCCTCTATGCCGGATGCCGAGTACGCCGACGCTGGCGCTACGCTGCTCAGCGATGCCGTGGAGGTCTGGGCACGTGCCGAGCTGCTCCTCAAGGTCAAGGAACCCGTCGCGAGCGAGTACGCGTACTTCCGTGATGACCTCGTGCTCTTCACTTATCTGCATCTCGCGGCGGATCGGCCGCTGACGGAGAGCCTCATCGCCAGTGGAATCACCGCGATCGCATACGAGACCGTTCAGCTCGAGAACGGCAGCCTTCCGCTGCTGGCCCCGATGAGCGAGGTCGCAGGCCGACTCGCACCGCTCGTCGGCGCGAATACGCTGATGCGATCGAACGGTGGTCTCGGACTGCTGATGTCGGGGGTGCCGGGAACCCGACCCGCGACCGTCACCGTGATCGGTGGCGGTGTGGCGGGAGCGAACGCCGCAGTCGTCGCCAGCGGCATGGGCGCGGACGTCACTGTCTTCGATACGAACATCCCCCGTCTGCGGATGCTTGATGATCACTTCGCCGGGCGAGTGAAGACCGCAGCATCCAACCCTCTGGACCTGCGCCGAGCCGTGCTGGGCTCGGATCTCGTCATCGGCTCGGTGCTCATTCCCGGTGCGCGCGCACCCAAACTCGTCACGAACGAGATGGTCGCGCAGATGCGCCCTGGCAGCGTTCTGGTCGATATCGCCGTCGACCAGGGCGGATGCTTCGAGGACACGCATCCCACCACCCACGCCGACCCCACGTTCGCCGTGCACGACACGGTGTTCTACTGCGTGGCCAACATGCCCGGCGCAGTGCCGAATACCTCGACCTCAGCGCTCACCAATGCCACGCTGCCGTATGTGCGGAGGATCGCAGCTCAGGGATGGCGCACGGCCCTCAGCACTGACACGGCGTTCTCCGGCGGCCTGAACGTCGCTGCCGGAGCCGTGATCAACGAGGGCGTCGCGGTGGCCCACGGAATGAGCAGGGCGACGCTCGAGTCCGTCCTCTGACGCCAGCGCCATCACCGCACCGCGATCGGGTCCAGGGAGGCGATGACGACGCGACGCGGCGCGCTGCCGTCATGGATGCTCCAAGCCCTCCCCCTGTGCGTCTCCGAATAGGGCGGGATCTCCCGGCATCCAGCGAGCGAACGCAGCTCAGCCGCGCACTCAGCGAGCACCAGCATCTCGCCGTTGCTTCTGATGCGCTGCCACAGCGTCCACTGGCGCTGCCAGCTCTCTGCGTCTCCGACAAGGATGCTTCGCGTCAGAGCTGAGTTCTCAGGAAGCCTGTCGCCCAGCGCGATCACCTCGTGCCCGGGGTGCGCTGCGGACAGTTCCTCCGCGATGCGGCGCACCCCAGGGGCCACGACTCCCACGAGATCCGAGCGTGGTTCCCACATGGGTGCCCCAGCCACCGTGGCTGCGCGAAGCGATGACTCCGTCCATGCGATCTGGATCTCCGTCCCGTCGACGCGCGCACGGCCCGCAGGGCGGTCACGATGGTATCCGTCGTTGTCTCCGCCGGCGGCCAGATGTTCGAGCTTGGTTCCAGTGCGCAGCAGCATACGCACCGGAAGGGCTTCGAGCACTCTCGCGATCTGCCCTGACACGCGTCCAGTCGTGATCACGACGGTTCGGCGTCGTGCCGCAGCAGAGCGGACCAGCTTATCCAACCGTTCCAGAAGAAGCTGACCGTGTTCCACGGGGAACGAGCCGACCAGCTGGTCGAGATCGTCGCAGAGCACGAGTTCCGCTCCGGCAGCATCTGCGCCGTCGAGAGCAGCGATCACGTCCCAGGCCTGTTCGGGGTCGGCAGGAATCAGCACCGCATCGGGACGCTGTGCTGCAAGAACCCGCAGCATGCTCGAGCGACCAGAGCCGCTCCCCCCGACGACGGCGATCCCGCGATCGACGCCCGGATGCAGGACGAACGGTGTCTGGTTCTGCCGCTCTGGCTCGTCTGACAGTCCCACCAGCAGAGTGCTTTCGCCATCGCAACCAGCATGCGCCGCGAGGAGCTCAAGGGGAAGCTGTCGCGGAAGCGGCGGCAGCCACGGACTCGTCGGCCGCTCAGCATCCCTCCACCGGGAGCCGGCTGTGCGGAGATCACCTGCACCGGTCAGTGCGATGCGCACGGCGGCGGGCTCAGAGTCCTGCGGCCGTCGCACGAAAGCCATCCCGCGCGAACCCGCCCCTCCGGGGAGCTCAGCGGCATCATCGGAGCCGATGACCAGTCGGCTGTCAGCGGCATCTGTGACGCGAAGACTCACCCTCAGCGGGCAGTTCGCCGCGAGGGCGTCGCGGATCACCCCCGCCGCGCGCTGGGTGCCGAGAATCAGATGCATGCCGAGCGCTCTGCCGCGGGCGGCGATGTCAGTGAACACGACGCCAAGATCCGGATGCTCCTGCAGAAGGGCTGCGAATTCGTCGACGACGATGACCAGGCGACCGAGCTCGCCGCTCGCCTCGGCGATGTTCCGGGCGCCAAGCTCCGCCAGCACGGCTTCGCGCCGCCTCAGCTCTGCCGTCAGACTCTCCACCCCGCGCCTGGCGCCCTCCTCGTCGAGATCAGTCATGACTGCCGACACGTGCGGCAGATCGCGCAGCGGATCGAAAGCCGTGCCGCCCTTGAAGTCGGCGAGCACGAACGCCACGTGCACCGGGCTGTGCGCGAGCGCCATGGCAGTGATCCAGGTCACCAGGAGCTCGCTCTTGCCAGACCCGGTCATTCCGGTGACGATCGCGTGCGGCCCGTCCTCGACGAGATCGAGGATGACATCCTTGCTCTCCGTCCGGCCGATGACAGCTTCGAGCCCATGACGCTTCTCGTCTTGTCCGGCAAGCTCCCCCAGTGCGACGACGTCCGGTAGCTGCGCGATCTCGCCCTCCCGCTCGGCAGCTGACGCGGCGATCGCCACTGCTTGAGACCTGGACAGACACTCGACCTCGATATCCGCCGATTCCGCCGTCGTGCGCAGACGCGCGCGCATGGGGTCGGCGCAATCGATCACGGTGGTGATCCCTTCCGGGACTTCGCCGTCTGACGAGCGCAGGCGAATCTGCGCGATGCCATCGTCAGCGTCACCATCACCGATGACGACTGCCACTCGCAGCGCCCCGCGTCTGGGCCGTCCCGCGTGCGGAAAGCCGTTCAGGCCCAGCGCCTCGAGGCCTCCTCCGCACAACGCCAACTGCGAAGGCGAGTGGCGCAGACACAGCTGCACGATCAACGCGCGCGCCGCAGCTGCAATGACCGGCAGTGGGCCGCGAAAGCACACGCCCCGCCCGAGAGGCGCGAGCACAGGAGCATCCGTCACTTGCGATGCCTTCTCTCGAAATCCCCTGACTCCATCGCTGTCATCCCCAGTCACGCGCAGACTGCTGCGGCGAGCACCGGAACCGATCACGATCTGGGTGGTCTCATCAATCGCTCGCAGATCCCGCAGCGGTGGATCCTGCACGCATGACGCGGCATCCGGATGCGCGGACCGCAACTCGCGTCGCTCACGACGATGTCGCCGGCTGAGTTCTTGTTCAACGCGGCGCCAGCCTTGCGCCTGCTCTTCAGACGCCGCGCGACGCGCGCGGCGTCTGCTTCGGATGCCGTCGAGCAGCGACGCCCCGATCATCAGCGGACCGAGAGCGGCGAAGCACAGCGAGAAGATCGAACCGGTGATCAACCACAGCACGACGCCTGCAGCGATCGGCACGACCGCAGCAAGGACAGGGATGGGTTGGCGCCTAGGTTCTTCGGGTGCGACGGGCAGCGTCAGTGGTTCGAGATCCATCCCCCTATTGGATGGTACGAACACTCAGCGGGAGCGACTATCCCCAGCGGATCGCGCGAACTGTCAGGACTCGTCTGATGTGGAGGAAGAGTCGGTGATCGTGGGGATCGACACCGTATCGGCCACTGCCTCATCGAAACCGCCGGTGCGCGCGACCGTGACGACGATGAGCGTGACGTTGTCGCGGCCACCGTTCTCGAGTGCCGCAGCGAGCATCGCGTCGACTGCCTCTGCGGGGTCGCTCTTCTCACGAAGAAAATGCTGAATACCGTAGTCGGTGAGCTCTTTGGTGAGGCCGTCCGAACAGATCACGAACTTGTCCCCGTCGAAGACCTCGATGCCGAGATAGTCAGGGGGCGTGAGCTCGCTCGCACCCACGGCGCGAGTGATCACGTTGCTGTACGGGTGGCTCTCTGCTTCTTCTGGGCTCAACCGACCAGAGCTGATCAGCTCCTGCACGACGGAGTGATCGGTGGTCACCTGGACGAGGCGCTGTTGACGCAACAGGTACACGCGTGAGTCGCCGATGTTGAGCGAGACCCAACGCGGTTCCCCATCGACGATCTCGAAGAGTACGCCTGTGAGCGTGGTGCCCGTACCCTCATCGGTGGTCTCGGGGTGAGATGCGATGTCCGCGACAGCGCGCTCAAGTGCGTCTTCGATCGCGCCAGTGGTCACCTCGCCCGAATCGACGACTTCCTTCAGCCGTTCGATGGTGCTCTGGCTCGCGATCTCTCCGCCGGCGTGCCCACCCATCCCGTCTGCGACGACGAACAAGGGGAACTCCGCAAGGAGAGCATCCTGATTGTTGTCGCGCCGACGCCCGGTGTCGGTTGCACCGGCCCACGTCAGAATGATCTCATCCTGATCGGTGACGGCGACGCTGTGGGTCTGCGCGGCGGCGCGGGACATGTCCATCCCTCTACGCTAGCGGAGCCACGGCACATGAACGACGAAGGACCCTCGATTTCTCGAGGGTCCTTCGTCATGATTCACGCGGGAGGCTGGTTCGGATCCGCCGGACGTGCAGGCGGAGCCGGGGGTGCAGCCGGAGGCGGCGTAGTCGGCGGGGTCACCGGTGCAGTCGGAGCAGCCGGAGGCACAGACGGTGCAGCCGGAGGCACAGACGGTGCAGCCGGAGGCGTCGCCGGAGCTGCCGGAGGCTGGTAGCCAGGGGCAGGCTGCTGCGGGTAGCCGGGCTGACCGGCCTGCTGCGGGTAGCCAGGCTGCTGCGGTGCCGCGTAACCCTGCGGTGCGCCGTAACCGGGTGCGGCCGCAGCAGACGACTGCGCGGGAATGCCATCCCAGACGGTGCGATCCGCGAAGAAGCTGTTACCGGCCCACGGGGCGGGCGCAACCTGCGAGTTCCAGCGCGACTTGTTGAAAGCCATGATGCCGAGCCACACGATCGACAGGAAGATGTAAAGGACGACCCATGCGCCTTCCTTCTGCAGCTTCTGGCCCACACGGTATGCAGCCATGACCAGGACGACACTACCGGCAAGGCTCAGCAGGCCAGCGAAGATGTTGAGGATCGGGATCCACGACAGCACGATCGCTCCACCGAACGAGTAGAGGATCAACCAGGGCGACAAGTCGCCGAGCTTGGTGAAGATCATGCTGTTGTAGATGGGGATCCACGCGCGCCACTTGCCCTGGACTCCAGCCTTTTCGAAGACCTTCATCATGAACACAGATGACACGACATAGGCGGCGATCCCGAAGATGAACCCCACCGCGATGAACGCGAAGAGCGCCGCGACCGCAGCACCTGTGTCGTAATAGTAGTTATCCATTTACCCCTCCATGGAATGAACGACGCATTCTCGCATCGCGTGACAAACACTAGCGTGCCAGAGAACCACCGCAACTACTACACGCGGTTGGCGTCAGGACGCGACAACAAGGTTGACGATTCCTGGCTGCACGTCCGCACGGAGCTCGATCCCGCGCACGGAAGCCCACTTCGTCAATGACTCAAGGGTGCTCACTCGCGGCCTCTCCTCCGCCAAAGCCCGAACCAGCTCGCCCTTTGCCTTCTTGTTGAAGTGGTTGAGAGCACGCCCCTGCTCCGTCACAACGCGTACGTAGACCGAGGAAACGGATGCCGGAATCGGTCCAAGTGCGACATAGGCCTCACTCCTAAGGTCGACGATGAATCGCGGCTGTTCCCGTGCTATCGCAGCTGTGACGCTCTGCGCCCAGTGACGTCGCAGCGGCGCGACACCGGGAAGCGCAGCCGCGGCCGCAAGGCGGTACGACGGAATCTCGTCCAGCGCACCCACCGGTCCGAACGGCGCTGAATGCACCCACACGTGATGCCCCAGCCAACGTCTGGATGCCGCGTCCAGAGACACGGCATCCAACGCGTCGTACAGTACTCCGGTATAACGGTCGACAGCGGGCATCGTCGGGGCCACACGCAGTGTCCTGTTGTGCTCGATCTCGCCGAGCTGCCGGTCGCTGAGCTTGAGCACACGCTGCGAAAGAGCGGCGTCACCAGCCATCGCCACAAGTGCGCTGACAACCTGCTCCCGCTCCGGGGCGAGCGCCGGAAGGCTGAGCGAGTCGAGATCCAGCACGGTGCCGGAGCCACCGGGGTTTTTGGTCTCAGATGGAGGGAGGAGGATCTTCATTCATACCTCGTCGCGCGAGAACGCGCCCGCCCACCATCGCAATCGATGGTTGACGAGCGCGTCTTCGAGAGTTGACTCAGGCGATGAGCGCCGCGTTACCCGCGACGATCGTCAGCGTGCTGCCCTCCATCGAGAGGAAGCCGTCCTGAGCGTTCGCGAGCACTTTCGTGCCATCGAGCTTCGTGATGCGGACCTCTCCCTCGGCGAGGATCGCCAGGATCGGTTCGTGACCGCTCATGATGCCGATCTCGCCCTCGACGGTCTTGGCGACAACGAGCGACGCCTCTCCCGTCCAGACCTCCGCGTCCGCGGAGACAAGGCTGACCTGCAATGCCATGATCAGCCGTTCTCCTTCTGGATCTGCGCCCACTTCTCTTCGACGTCGCCGATGCCACCGACGTTGAAGAAGGCCTGCTCGGCCACGTGGTCAAACTCGCCCTTGGCGATCGCGTCGAACGACTCGATGGTCTCCTTGAGCGGAACCGTCGAACCCTCAACACCGGTGAACTTCTTCGCCATATAGGTGTTCTGCGAGAGGAACTGCTGGATGCGACGCGCACGTGACACGACGATCTTGTCCTCTTCGGAGAGCTCGTCGACACCGAGGATCGCAATGATCTCCTGCAGTTCCTTGTTCTTCTGAAGGATCTGCTTGACCGTGGTCGCCACGCGGTAGTGGTCCTCGCCCAAGTAACGGGGATCCATGATGCGCGACGTCGAGGTCAGCGGGTCGATAGCGGGATACAGACCCTTCGACGCGATCTCACGGCTGAGCTCGGTCGTCGCGTCAAGGTGCGCGAAGGTCGTTGCCGGCGCCGGGTCGGTGTAGTCATCGGCAGGCACGTAGATCGCCTGCAGCGAGGTGATCGAGTGTCCACGCGTCGAGGTGATGCGCTCCTGGAGCACACCCATCTCGTCGGCGAGGTTCGGCTGGTAACCCACGGCAGAAGGCATACGGCCCAGAAGCGTGGAAACCTCGGAACCTGCCTGCGTGAAGCGGAAGATGTTGTCGATGAACAGCAGCACATCCTGCTTCTGCACGTCACGGAAGTACTCCGCCATCGTCAGAGCAGACAGCGCGACGCGCAGACGCGTTCCCGGCGGCTCATCCATCTGGCCGAAAACGAGGGCGGTCTTGTCGAAGACGCCCGCCTCTTCCATCTCAGCGATCAGGTCGTTGCCCTCACGCGTACGCTCACCGACACCGGCGAACACGGACACACCACCGTGGTCCTGGGCAACACGCTGGATCATTTCCTGGATGAGGACCGTCTTACCGACACCTGCACCACCGAACAGACCGATCTTTCCACCCAGCACGTAGGGGGTCAGAAGGTCGATCGACTTGATGCCGGTCTCGAACATCTGGGTCTTCGACTCGAGCTGGTCGAAGTTAGGAGCCTGGCGGTGAATCGGCCAACGCTCGGTGATCTCGATCTGCTCGCCGGGCTCTGCGTTGAGAACCTCGCCGATGACGTTGAAAACTCGGCCCTTGGTGACGTTTCCGACCGGAACCGAGATGGCTTCACCGGTATCGCGCACTTCCTGACCGCGGACCATGCCGTCCGTCGGCTTCAGGGAGATCGCGCGAACGAGGTCATCGCCGAGGTGCTGAGCAACCTCGAGGGTGATCTCGGTCTTCTCTTCGCCGATCGTGATCGTCGTCTTCAGGGCGTTGTAGATGTCTGGAAGCGAGTCGTGCGGGAACTCGATGTCGACGACCGGGCCCGTGACGCGTGCGACGCGCCCGACGACCGCGGTCCCAGCCTCAGCTGTGGCGGTGGGGGTCATATCTTCGTCTCTTTCTTGATGGTCTATTTGCTCGACGAGAGGGCGTCGGCGCCGCCGACGATCTCAGCGATCTGCTGCGTGATCTCCGCCTGACGCGCGTTGTTGCGAAGGCGGGTGTAATCGGTGATGAGCTTGTCAGCGTTGTCGCTCGCCGACTTCATAGCCTTCTGCGTCGCGGCCTGCTTCGCGGCGGACGACTGCAGCAGTGCGTTGAAGATGCGGCTCTGCAGGTACACCGGCAGAATCGCGTCAAGCACGGTCTCAGCGTCAGGCTCGAACTCGTAGAGCGGGTAAACCGCGCCGGAGTTCTCGGCCGTTGCATCGCTCTCGACGATCTCGAGCGGCAGCAGTCGCACTGTTTCGGGCTCCTGCGTCATCATGCTGACGAACCGGTTGTAGACGAGGTGAAGCTCGTCCACTCCGCCGTCTTCAGAATCGCGGTTGAAGGCCTCGAGCAGTGTTGCCGAGATCTCCTCTGCGGTCTTGAAGTGCGGCGTATCGGTGTCTCCGATCCATTCCGCAGCCGACGCGATGCCTCGGAACTGGAAATACCCGACAGCCTTGCGGCCGACGAGGTAGTAGACCGGTTCACTGCCCTGCGAGCGGATGAGCTCACCGAGTTCCATCGCCTCGCGAAGAATCTGCGAGTTGAAGGCACCGGCGAGACCGCGGTCGGAGGAGAAGACCACGACGGCTGACCGACGGATCGTCTCTGGCTCACGCGTGAGCGGGTGGTCGACGTTGGAGTGCGTCGCAACAGCCGACACGGCCTGCGTCACAGCTCGCGCGAAGGGCGACGACGCGCGCACGCGCGCCATCGCCTTCTGAATGCGCGAAGCCGCGATGAGCTCCATCGCCTTCGTGATCTTCTTGGTCGTCTGAGCAGAAGAAATCTTCTGCTTGTAGACCCTGAGTTGAGCGCCCATATTTCAGTACCCGCGCGTTAGGCGCGACGACCCTTGACGATCTTCTCCTGGTTGACGTCGTCCAGATCCTGAGCCGCGTGCTCTTCGTTGCCCACAGCTCCGATGGACTGGCCCTTGCCACCCTGGAACTCCAGCACGAAAGCGTCGACCTGCTTCTCAAGCTCGGCGACGATCTCGTCGGAGAGGACGTTCGTCTCACGAAGGTTGTCGAGGATCTTGGTATTGCGACGCAGGTGGTCCAGCAGCTCGCGCTCGAAACGCAGGACGTCAGAAACAGCCACCGTGTCGAGCTTGCCGTTGGTACCAGCCCAGATCGAGACGACCTGATCCTCAACCGGGTACGGCGAGTACTGCGGCTGCTTGAGCAGCTCGGTCAGACGCGCACCACGGTCGAGCTGACGACGCGATGCTGCATCGAGGTCGCTCGCGAACATCGCGAAGGCCTCGAGCGAGCGGTACTGCGCCAGCTCGAGCTTCAACGTTCCAGAGACCTTCTTGATGGACTTGACCTGAGCGTCACCACCGACTCGCGAGACCGAGATGCCCACGTCGACAGCGGGACGCTGGTTGGCGTTGAACAGGTCGGACTGCAGGAAGATCTGGCCGTCGGTGATCGAGATCACGTTGGTCGGGATGTACGCCGAGACATCGTTCGCCTTGGTCTCAATGATGGGAAGACCCGTCATGGAACCCGCACCGAGCTCGTCGGACAGCTTCGCGCAACGTTCCAGCAGGCGGGAGTGCAGGTAGAAGACATCGCCCGGGTAAGCCTCGCGGCCCGGCGGACGACGCAGGAGAAGCGAAACCGCGCGGTATGCCTCGGCCTGCTTGGAGAGGTCATCGAAGATGATCAGGACGTGCTTGCCGCCGTACATCCAGTGCTGACCGATCGCCGACCCCGTGTAGGGAGCGATGTACTTGAAGCCGGCCGGGTCAGAGGCGGGAGCCGCGACGATCGTCGTGTACTCCATCGCACCAGCATCCTCGAGAGCACCCTTCACGGATGCGATCGTCGAACCCTTCTGACCGATAGCGACGTAGATGCAGCGAACCTGCTTGTTGACGTCGCCCGAATCCCAGTTGTCCTTCTGATTGATGATCGTGTCGATCGCAATCGCGGTCTTACCGGTCTGGCGGTCACCGATGATCAGCTGACGCTGACCACGGCCGACGGGGATCATGGCGTCAATGGCCTTGATGCCGGTCTGCATCGGCTCGTGCACGCTCTTACGCTGCATGACGCCGGGGGCCTGCAGCTCGAGCTCGCGACGACCCTCAGAGGCGATCTCGCCAAGGCCGTCGATCGGGTTGCCGAGCGGGTCCACGACTCGTCCGAGGTAGCCGTCGCCGACGGCGACCGACAGAACCTCGCCTGTGCGGCGAACTTCCTGTCCGGCGTCGATACCGGAGAAGTCGCCCATGACGACCGTTCCGATCTCGTGCTCGTCAAGGTTCAGCGCGAGGCCCTGCGTGCCGTTTGCGAACGTAAGGAGCTCGTTCGCCATCACACCAGGGAGCCCCTCGATGTGGGCGATGCCGTCCGCAGCGTCTACGACGGTGCCGACCTCGGTCGCTGCCGCGCCGGTGGGCTCGTACGCAGCGGCGAAGTCCTTCAGCGCGTCACGGATGACGTCGGGGCTGATCGAAAGTTCTGCCATTGTCTTCCCTTTGTATCTGGGTGCGCGGTTGCCCGCGCGAAGTCGTATTAGCCCGCGAGCTTCTGTCGAAGGTCGGCGAGCCGCGCGGAGATGCTGCCGTCGATGACGTCGTCGGCGATCTGCACACGCAGTCCGCCTACAACGAGGGGGTCGATCACTTCATTCACCGAGACCTGACCGGCATAGCGCTCGGTCAGTGCGGCGCTGAGTCGGTTGCGCTGGGCATCCGACAGCGGAGCCGCCGTGTGAACTGTGGCGACGATGCGGCCGCGCTGTGCCGAGACGATCTTCATCGCCCGGTTCAGCAGCTGACGCACACGACGCCCGCGCGGCTGGCGCACGAGGGACGAGACGATGAGCACGGTGGGGGCGCTTGCCTTGTCGCCGATCAGCGTCTCAACGAGCGTGCCCTTCGCACTGTTGTCTCCGAGTCGGCCGCCGAGCGCGAGCTCGAGCTCCGCGTTCCCCGCGATCACGCGCAGGAACGAGAACAGCTCGCCCTCGATGTCTGCTGCGGGCTCGGCGATCGCTGCCGCACGAATGGCCAGCTCCTCGATCCCAGCGACGAGCCCCGAAGCATCCGACCAGCGCTCAGCCACTGCGACAGAAACAACCTGTTGCGCAGCCTCAGACATCGTGGCGAACACCGTCGTGACGACCTTCTGGCGAAGCTCGACCGGAGCGGCAGGATCGGCAAGCGCGCCGCTCAGCTGCCCGGACTCTCCCACCAGTCGTGCGACGGTGAACAGCTCACCGGCCGTACCGAGGGTGACGCCCTTCGCCTGAGCGAGAGCCGCCGTCGAAGCCACGAGTGCCTGAGTGGTCGCGCTGCCCATTACTTCGCCGCCTTCTCTGAGGCTTCGAGGTCTGCGAGGAAGCGATCGACGACGGCGTTGGCACGAGCATCATCCGACAGCGTCTCTCCGACGACGCCACCGGCGAGGTCGATCGCGAGAGTGCCGACCTCAGAGCGGAGTGCGACGAGCGTCGACTGACGCTCTGCCTCGATCTGTGCCTGCGCTGCGGTGGTGACGCGTGCAGCCTCAACGGTTGCAGTCTCCTTGGCCTCGGCGACGATCTTCTTGCCGTCCTCACGGGCGGCGTCGCGGATCTCACCGGCCTCGGTGCGTGCTTCAGCCAGCTGTCGGGTGTACTCCTCGAGCGCAGCCTCAGCCTGCTTCTGTGCCTCATCGGCCTTGGCGATGTTTCCCTCGATCGCGGCGGAACGCTCATCGAGCATCTTCGCCACCTTCGGGAGAGCAACCTTCCACGCCACGATCAGGATGAGAACGAAGCAGACCGCGGACCAGACAATGTCGTACATCGCCGGGAGAAGCGGGTTGTGCTCCGCCTCCTCGGCTGCGAGCGTGACAAGAGCGTTCAGCATCCTGTCTCCTTACGTGTGGTCGGTCGGATCAGTAGCCGAAGAGGAACGCCACGCCGATGCCGACGAACGCGAGTGCCTCGGTGAAGGCGATACCGATCCACATGGTGCCCTGGAGCTTGCCGGACAGCTCAGGCTGGCGAGCAACGCCCTCGATCGTCTTTCCGACGACGATGCCCACACCGATGGCCGGACCGATAGCGGCGAGACCGTAGCCGACGTTCGCGATCGAGCCGGTGATGTCGATGTTGATCGAAGCGAGAACAGAGATGGGATCCACTGGATCTTCCTTTCATTGTTGGGGCGCCGGAGCGCCCCGTTAGCTTTGCTTAGTGTTCGTCCGCGACTGCGAGCTGGATGTAGACCGCGGTGAGGATGGTGAAGACGTACGCCTGGAGGAAAGCCACCAGGATCTCGAAGGCCGTGAAGGCGAAGCCGAATGCGAGCGTTCCCGCACCGAGCACCGTCCAGAACCCGCCCATCGAGAAGATGAAGAACTGGGTCGCTGCGAAGAACAGCACCAGCATGAGGTGACCGACCATCATGTTCATCAGGAGTCGCAGCGTCAGCGTGATGGGACGGACGATGAACGTCGAGATGAACTCGAGCGGCGCGACGATGATGTACAGCGCCGGCGGAACCCCAGGCGGGAACAGCGAGTTGCGGATGAAACCCCACGGGCTCTTGCGGAGCCCTGCGTAGATGAACGTGACGTAGGAGATCACGGCGAGCATCAGAGGGACCGCGATGATCGATGTTCCGGCGATGTTCAGGAACGGGATGATTCCCGTGAGGTTGAAGACCAGCACCATGAAGAAGATGGCGGTCAACAACGGCAGGAACCGGTTGCCGTCCTTCTTGCCCATCATGTCGTGCGCGACGTTGACGCGCACGATGTCAAAGAGCATCTCGATGACACCCTGGCCACGGCCAGGGACGAGCTTCAGCTTGCGGGTACCGAGCCAGAGGATCAGAACCACGACGATCGTCGCGAGGAACTGCACCAGGTGGATGCGGTGCACCGAGAGCGGACCGATACTGAAGAGGATCTCCGGGAAGAACTCGCCAATCGACGGTGGGTGGAATTCATCCGATGCGAAACGGACGAGGAGGCTCGCGGCGTGAGTCAACGTTGCTCCAGCTTCTGGGCATCGATCAGAATCGACGCGAAGATTGGGTGACGGATTTCAAGCTGAATCAGATCTTTTCGCACGACGCAAGAGACCGTTCAGCGAATCCGGATTTAGACTATCAAGATTTTTTCAGGCTCACGAATCGTTGTCGTCCTCGGGGTTTCTCGTGGGCAGCACGACGTCCGAGACATGCGGCACACGCAGCTTGCTGAAGGCCACCGCATCGATCACCAGGCTCACGACGATGCCGGCAACGAGTGACAGGAAGATCACGGCAGGCACGACCCAGTCCTGGCCGCGCAGGATCACGATCGCGACGATGAAGATCACGAGTTTGAGCAGCCAGCCGCCCATCACGATCCCGAAGAAGACCGTCGCGAACATCTCGCGCCCGTACCAGCGGTTCGCGATCAGCACACTGATCGGCGTGAGTGCCAGGAAGATCACGGCAAGACCGACGCCTGCCAGACCGCTCCACAGCCCGTTCGCACCGGCTACGAGGTACCCGATCCCCCCTCCGAGGATGATCAGGACGACCGCGGCGATCCCCGTCCAGACGAGTACGGTCCGCAGCACGGGGTTGATGGACGGTGCGGCTACAGGTTCGGGGGTGTCGCTCATCGGGTCTCCAAGGGTGGGGCCGGTTCGGTGGGCTGGGCGGGCGCGCTCGGGGCGCGTCTGGTGGGCAGAAGTGTCACGACAAGACAGGCGGCGGCGCCGACGACGCCGAAGGCCACACCGGGCAGATACTGCCCTGGCCAGTCCTCGCGCGAGCCGACGTACATCAGCAGCACTGCGAGAGAGATGATCGCCGTCCAGGCGTAGAAGATCAGCACTGCGTCGCGGTCGCGATGACCGAGATCCAGCATGCGGTGATGCAAATGCTTGCGGTCAGGCGCGAAGGGAGAACGACCGGCTCTCATGCGGCGGAAGACCGCGAGCCCGAAATCGAGCAGAGGCAGCATCACCACGACGAGAGGCAGCAGGATCGGGATGAATGCCCCGAGCAGCTGAGAGCGCCCGAACTCTTCCGGGTCCATCGCAGCAGAGGACATCTGCCCGGTCAGCGCGATCGCCGAGGTCGCCATCAGCAGCCCCATCACCAGCGCACCGGAGTCCCCCATGAACAGCTTGGCTGGGCTCCAGTTCAGCGGGAGGAAGCCCAGGCAGGCGCCGATCGCGACAGCGGCGAGGAAGGAGGCGAGGTTGAAGTAGCTGCTCGCACCGGTGTCGCGCGTGAGGATGTACGAGTACGCGAAGAAGACTCCGTTGGCGATCAGACAGACGCCGGCGACCAGCCCGTCCAGACCGTCGATGAAGTTCACCGCGTTCATGACGACGACGATCGCGAACATCGTGACGGCGATGCTCAGCCAGCTCGAGAAGATGATCATGTCGCCGAGCGGAAGGGCGAGGATCTGCAGTCCACCGACGACGGTGATGATTCCGGCTGCGAGGAACTGCGCACCGAGCTTGATCATCCAGTCGAGGTCGAGAAGGTCGTCGATGACGCCGATGACCGCAATCAGCAGGGCGGCGCCGAGTACCGCCCACATCGTCTGCGGGGGAATCCACATGATGCTGAAGAACGGGTTCGCCGCGGAAACGCCGATGGCGGCGGCGATGCCGAGGAACATCGCCACTCCCCCGAGACGCGGTGTCGGAGTGGTGTGGACGTCCCGCTCCCGGATGCCGGGATAGAGCTTGAACCGCAGACTGAGCCGCCAGACCGCCCACGAACAGACGTACGTGATCGTCGCCGTGAAGATGATTGTGAAGAGGTACTGCTTCACGCCGGGCCGTCCGCCGCGCCCTCCGGCGATTCCTCTGGCTCCAGCAGATCGCCCAGAACGCTCTGCAGCTGCTTGCGGGTCACGGCCCCCTCTCGGAGCACCCGGACGCACTTTTCAGAAGCGTCGTCAGCACCGCGGCGCACGAGCGAAGTGGCATCGATGATGGTCGAGGCAATGCCGGTTTCGCTGAACCCACCATCGAGATACACCGAAACGCTGTCGCCCAGCATCTCCTGGGCGATCTGTGCTGAGGTCGCCGCTGCCTTGCCGGTGAGGTTCGCACTGGAGACGGCAAGAGGGCCGGTCTCTTCGAGCAGCTCGCGCGCCACGCGCTGGTCCGGCATCCGCACTGCGACCGTGCCGAGGGTGTCGCCGAGGTCCCATGACAGCGAGGGCTGAGCGGGGAGGATGATCGTCAGTCCTCCAGGCCAGAATTCGTCCACCAGGCGTTGAACGGGTTCGGGAACCTCTTCTACGAGCGCGGTCAGTGCCGCCTGGCTCGCAACGAGCACGGGTGGCGGCTGATTGCGCCCGCGTCCTTTCGCGTCAAGCAGCCGCTGCACCGCCGAGGGCGTGAATGCGTCTACGGCGACGCCGTAGACGGTATCGGTGGGCAGCACGATGAGTTCACCGCGGGCGATCGCCTGGCGGGCATGCCGCATTCCGGCGAGCAGTTGGGCCTCATCGCGGCAGTCGAAGAGAGAGGTCATGACCTTGACATTCTACGTGCACGGCATCCGAGAGAAGCGAGAGCACCCTCAGGGCTTGAGCGCCGTGGTCGCACGGTCGCGGTGCGTGAGGTCGGGGTGGGTCGTCGGCGCACGCCAGCCATCCGCTTCGAGCAGGGCACGGATCTCCGCGCCCTGCAGTTCACCATGCTCGATGATCAGCAGTCCGCCTGGACGCAGAAGCCGCAGAGCCCGCGTGCTGAGAACGCGAACGATGTCGAGCCCGTCTGATCCGCCGTATAGCGCCATCGCCGGATCGTGCAGACGCACCTCCGGGTCCCTGGGAATCGCATCGTCCGGTACATATGGCGGATTCGAGATCACGACGGATGCTGTGCCGTCGAGCTCCTCGAGGGTATCGGCGAGGTCGCCGAGAACGAGTGAGAGGTTCTCAGCATCCGCAGTATTCCGCGCGGCCCAGGCATGCGCCTGCGGAGACAGCTCTACCGCGTGAATTCGCGCGTGGGGCACTTCGGTGGCCATCGCTAGCGCGATCGCACCGCTGCCCGTGCACAGATCGACGCCGATCGGCGCGGGGTCCGCATCCATGAGAAGCGCGTCGATCGCGAACTGCACCACTGTCTCGGTCTCGGGCCGCGGCACGAAGACTCCAGGTCCGACCGCCAGTTCGAGGTGGCGAAACGGCGCTGTTCCCGTGAGATGCTGCAGCGGCTCACGAGCCGCCCGTCGCGTGATCAGAGCTTCGAAGGCCGCTGCGTCCCCCTCGCTGATGGCATCGCCTCGCACGATCGCGGCCTGCACTTCGCCGCGCCCGCGGCCCTGCACGTGTCCTGCGAGCAGTTCAGCATCCACGAGTGGATCGAAGATGCCCGCGGCGGCGAGCCGCTCGGCGGCGGCTCGAACAGAGGCCGCGAGGGTTGTTTCAGACATCCCTTCAGCGTACGTGTGCGCGCACTGTTCCGCGTCACAATGACCCGCGGGTGCATCCTCTCGAATAGGCTGGGACAGCACCCTACGCGAACGAAAGGCCAGCCATGCCCGGCATCCACAACGACATCACGACCGCATTCGGCAACACGCCGCTGGTGCGGCTGAACCGCGTCACCGAGGGCGTCGGCGCAACTGTGCTCGCGAAGCTCGAGTACTACAACCCTGCGTCCAGCGTGAAGGACCGCATCGGCATCGCGATGGTGAATGCCGCAGAAGAGTCCGGCGAGCTCAAGCCCGGTGGAACGATCGTCGAATCCACCAGTGGCAACACAGGCATTGCACTCGCGATGGTGGGAGCCGCTCGTGGCTACAAGGTCATCCTCACGATGCCCGCCTCCATGTCGAAGGAACGACGCGTACTGCTGAAGGCCTTCGGCGCTGAGATCGTGCTCACCGACCCGACCAAGGGAATGAGCGGTGCCATCGAAGCGACCAAGAAGATCGTTGCGGAGACTCCTGGCGCTGTCTGGATCCGCCAGTTCGAGAACCCCGCGAACCCGCGCATCCACCGTGAGACCACGGCTCAGGAGATCCTGCGCGACACCGATGGAAAGGTCGATATCCTCGTTGCCGGCATCGGCACCGGTGGCACCGTCACCGGAACCGGACAGGCCCTCAAGGCAGCTAAGCCCGAGGTGAAGGTCATCGCCGTCGAACCCAAGGACTCCCCCGTGCTGACCGAGGGGCACCCTGGCCCGCACAAGATCCAGGGCATCGGCCCGAACTTCGTCCCCGATGTTCTCGACCGCGAGGTCCTCGATGAGGTGATCGCCGTCGAGTTTGACGAATCACTGCGCCTGGCACGCGAGCTGGCAGCCAAGGAGGGCCTGCTGGTCGGCATGTCTTCGGGTGCTGCGCTCTCCGCCGCATTGCAGGTGGCTGCTCGCCCCGAGAACGCCGGAAAGATCATTGTTGTGGTGATGCCCGACACCGGTGAGCGTTACATCTCCACCGCGCTGTTCGAAGACCTGCGAGAGAGCTGAGTCCGCAGAGAGCGACGAAAAGATGGGCATGTTCGCTCGCGTACGCGAGGACATCGCGGCCGCGCGTCTTCGAGATCCTGCCGCCAGAAGCGGCATCGAAGTCGCACTGCTGTACCCGGGGTTGCACGCGCTCTGGGCACATCGCGTCTCACACGCGCTGTGGCGGCGCGGCCTGCGGTTCCCCGCGCGGGCGAACTCCCAGATCGCCCGCGCGATCACGGGCATCGAGATCCACCCCGGTGCGCAGATCGGGCGGCGCTTCTTCATCGACCACGGCTCTGGCGTCGTGATCGGCGAAACCGCCGAGATCGGCGACGACGTGATGCTGTACCACGGCGTCACGCTCGGCGGGCGCACGCGCAATGACACCGGGAAGCGGCATCCCACGCTCGCCGACGGCGTCATCGTCGGCGCGGGCGCCAAGATCCTCGGCCCCATCACCGTGGGCCGCAACACCGTGGTCGGCGCAGGCGCCGTCGTCACGAAGGACGCACCGGAGAACAGCACACTCACCGGCGTCCCCGCGCACGCGCGCACGCGCCGCCCGCACGACGACTTCAGCGACCTGCGGCTCGCCTCGGACTATTCGATCTGAGCCCGCTCTCCGCCGGTCTGAGAAGCCTCGGTCCGAGAACCCTCGGCCTCAGGAGTCCTGACCGACCGCGGCCAGGCGCGCCTCTTCGTCGGCGGTGATCGCACTCTCGATGATCGGGTCGAGAGCGCCGTCCATCACCTGATCGAGGTTGTACGCCTTAAATCCGGTGCGGTGATCGGCGATCCGGTTCTCCGGGAAGTTATAGGTGCGGATGCGCTCTGAACGGTCCATGCCGCGGATCTGCGACTTGCGAGCGTCGGATGCCGCGGCATCCAGCTCTTCCTGCTGTTTCGCCAGCAGTCGGGCTCGCAGAACACGCATTCCCGCCTCACGGTTCTGAAGCTGCGACTTCTCGTTCTGCATCGAGACGACGATCCCGGTGGGAACGTGCGTGATCCGCACCGCAGAGTCGGTCGTGTTCACGGACTGCCCGCCTGGGCCGGAAGAGCGGTAGACGTCGATCTTCAGATCGTTCGGATCGATGTGCAGTTCTTCTGGCTCGTCGACTTCGGGAAAGACGAGCACGCCGGTGGTGGACGTGTGGATGCGACCTTGCGACTCGGTCGCCGGCACACGCTGCACCCGGTGTACACCACCCTCGTACTTGAGATGTGCCCATACGCCCTGGGCAGGATCGGAGGATGAGCCCTTGATCGCGATCTGGACGTCCTTGTAGCCGCCGAGGTCGGACTCGTTGCGCTCGAGGAGCTCCGTCTTCCACCCCTTGTGGGCGGCGTACTGGATGTACATCCGCAGCAGGTCGGCGGCGAACAGCGCGGACTCCGCACCGCCCTCCCCTGCCTTGATCTCCATGATCACGTCACGGGCATCGTCAGGGTCACGAGGAATGAGCAGGCGGCGCAGGCGCTCCTGTGCCTGGGATGCGCTCTCTTCGAGCGCGGGCACCTCTTCGGCGAAAGCATCGTCTTCTTTGGCCAGCTCGCGCGCTGCGGCGAGGTCATCTGACGCCCCCACCCATGCGTCGTAGGCTGCGACGATCCTGCTGAGCTCGGCGTAGCGTCGGTTCACGCGCTTCGCACGCGCGGCGTCGGCGTGCACCGCCGGGTCGGAGAGCTCCTCCTGCACCCGGCGGTGTTCGTCGATCAGCGCCTGAACGGAATCCAACACGCCTCTGCTCCGATCAGCGTCAGATCAGCGAATGCTGTTCTCGTGGCTGTGGCTGGAGCCACCGGCCGCGGGAGCGGGCATCGACTTCTGCATCTGCACGAGGAACTCGACGTTCGACTGCGTCTCTTTCAGCTTGCCGAGCACGACTTCGAGAGCCTGCTGCTGGTCGAGACCCGCCAGGGCGCGACGCAGCTTCCAGGTGATCTTGACCTCATCGGCCGAGAGCAGCATCTCTTCGCGGCGTGTGGACGAGGCGTTCACATCGACGGCCGGGAAGATGCGCTTGTCAGCGAGCGAGCGCGACAGGCGAAGCTCGCTGTTTCCGGTGCCCTTGAACTCCTCGAAGATGACCTCGTCCATCTTGGAGCCGGTCTCGACGAGAGCCGTGGCGAGGATCGTGAGCGATCCGCCGTTCTCGATGTTGCGGGCGGCGCCGAAGAAGCGCTTCGGCGGGTAGAGTGCTGCCGCATCGACGCCACCGGTAAGCACACGGCCGGAGGTGGGAGTTGCGATGTTGTAGGCACGGCCGAGGCGCGTAATCGAGTCGAGCAGCACGACGACGTCGCGACCCAACTCGACGAGACGCTTCGCACGCTCGATGGCGAGCTCGGCGACCGTGGTGTGGTCCTCAGCGGGGCGATCGAAGGTCGAGGCGATGACCTCGCCCTTGACCGTGCGCTCCATGTCGGTGACCTCTTCAGGACGCTCGTCGACGAGAACGACCATGAGGTGGACCTCGGGGTTGTTCTGCGCGATCGCGTTCGCGATCTGCTGCAGGACGATCGTCTTACCGGCCTTCGGAGGTGCGACGATGAGCCCGCGCTGCCCCTTGCCGATCGGTGCGACCAGATCGATGATGCGCTGTGTGAGCTTCTCGGGAGCGGTCTCCAGACGCAGGCGCTCCTGGGGGTACAGCGGCGTCAGCTCGCCGAACTCGACACGCGTGGCAGCATCCTCGACGGACAGGCCGTTGATCGAGTCGACCTTCACCAGAGCGTTGTACTTCTGGCGCCCCTGCTGCTCACCTTCGCGAGGCTGCTTGATGGCACCGACGATCGCGTCGCCCTTGCGCAGGTTGTACTTCTTGACCTGGCCGAGCGAGACGTAGACATCGCTGGCACCGGCGAGGTAGCCGGTGGTGCGCACGAAGGCGTAGTTGTCGAGAACGTCGAGGATGCCCGCGATCGGGATCAGGACGTCGTCTTCGCCGATCTCGGTCTCGAACTCGTCGGATGCTCCGCCACTGCGGCGCTTGTTGCGCTGACGGCCGCGGCCGTTGCCGTCATCCTCGGATGCGTTGTTCTGCTGCGAGTCGTTGCCGTTCTGGCTGCGGCCACGGTTGCGGCTGCGGCTACGGCTACGGCTGCGACCAGAGGTCTCGTCGCCATCGCCGTTGTCGCCGACGTTCTCGTTCGCATCGGCGGACGACTTGTCGCCCTTGTCGGACTCGGCCTTGTCAGAGTTGTCGCCCTTGTCTGCCGCAGACTTGGAACCCTTGCGAGCGCGCGGGCTCTTCTCGGTCGCCACCTCTTTCTTGGCGTCGGAGTCGCTCTGCGCGTCGGCGTCACCGGAGGAAGCGTTGTCGTCAGTCGACTTCTCCTCCGCGGTCTTCTCGGCCGTTTCACTGGTCGAATCGGCGTCTGCCTGCTCGACCTTCTTGGTGCGGCGGCCCCGACCGGTGGTCTTCGGCGCGGCTTCAGCGGGTGCCTCAGCGGTGTCCGTGGGTGCGTCAGTCGCAGAGGCGGATGCTGCGGGTGCGCTGTCGGATTCGGCCGAAGCCGGTTCAGCCTCAGTCTTCTTCGCACGGCTGCGGCGCGGGGCCTTCGCCTTGGGCGCAGTCTCAGCGGCAGGCGCAGCGTCAGCGGCAGGCGCAGCGTCAGCGGCAGGCGCAGCGTCAGCAGCCGTCTTCGCGGCCTGCTCTGCCTTGGCTGCTGCAGTTGCCGTCGTTGCGCGACGCGGTGCGCGCTTGCGCGGCGCTGCGGTTGCCTCAGTGGCGGTTTCTGCAGCAGGTGCCTGAACGGCGGATGCTGCCTGATCATTCTGGGTCTCGGAGAAATTCTCCACGAGTACTCCCTTATATGTCGTGGGAAATGAGCATGTCTCGCGCACAACGGGTGCTGCGCGCGATCGCACGGGAAGACGCTCGGCGTCCGCCAGCCAGGACCGGAAAAGCAGTTCTGGGGGTTGCGTGCGGGTCTCGCAGATTTGCGATGGGGGCCAGATTCACGAAATTACGTGGAGCCCTCCGCTCGTTCCCTAACTGTACCACCACGCACGTCGACGGCCAGCATGAGGGCCTCCCACGGGGTGTCTGTTACGGAATCAGCGACTTCGACGGCCTCCTGGCGGTGACCTGGACCATCGGCAAGGACGAGGACGCTCGGTCCTGCACCTGAGACAACGGCCGCGAAGCCGGCAGCGCGAAGAGCGGTGACCAGCTTGTGCGTCTCCGGCATGGCTTCCGCGCGGTAGTCCTGATGCAGTCGGTCCGCTGTCGCGTCGAGGAGCAGTTCAGGGCTCTGCATGAGAGCCGCGATCAGCAGCGCAGTGCGCGAGACGTTGAAGACCGCATCCTCACGAGACACCTGCGGCGGCTGCAGTGAGCGCGCGAGCGACGTCGACATCATCCGCTCCGGCACGAGCACAAGGGGCGCGACACCGCGATGCACGAGAAGCTTCTTGTGCTGCGGGCCGTTCTCACCGGTCCAGGCGATCGTCAGACCGCCGAAGAGCGCTGGAGCGACGTTGTCAGGATGTCCCTCCAGCTCCGTGGCGAGGCGGAGCAGGTCAGCGTCGGAGAACTCCACGTCCCCCGCCAGCAGACCCTTGGCCGCCAGGACACCCGCCGTGACAGCGGCGCCGGAGGAACCGAGCCCACGACCGTGAGGGACTCCGTTGTGCGCAATGATCCGAAGGCCGGGCATCTCGCGGCCGGCATCCTTGTAGACGTGCTCGATCGAACGGACGATGAGGTTCGACTCGTCACGCGCGATCTCGGATGCTCCAGAGCCTGTGACCTCGATCTCGAGACGGTCTTCGCCGAGGGCGGTGATGGTCAGCTCGTCGTACACGCTCAGCGCGAGTCCGAGCGTGTCGAACCCCGGTCCCAGGTTGGCGCTAGTGGCCGGCACCTGAACCTGGACGGTTCGTCCTTCGACCGCCTCCTGAGGTTCAGCGGCCATCACTCGCCTTCCACGCGCAGCACCGACACGACGCGATCGACGACAGCGCTTGCCGCGAGCTCGCCGACCGTGTCGCTCAGGGCCTGCTCCGCAGCCCTGTGCGTGCCGATGATGAGTCGTGCCGTGGCATCCGCCTCTTCACCAGCCGTCTGGACGACGGTCGCGACCGACACGCCTCCGTCGGAGAGGATTCCCGCGACGGTGGCGAGCACGCCGGGCTGGTCTTCGACCTCAAGGGTGATCTGGTAGCGCGTGACGACGTGGCCGATCGGCACCGTCGGGAGGTTCGCGCGAGTCGATTCGCCCACTCCGACTCCCCCGGCGATGTGCCTGCGTGCTGCGGAGACGACGTCGCCGAGCACGGCGGAAGCCGTCTGCACTCCGCCGGCACCTGCCCCGTAGAACATCAGCGAACCGGCAGCCTCGGCCTCGACGAAGACGGCGTTGTTCGCTCCGTGAACGGACGCGAGCGGGTGGGTTCGAGCGACGAGAGCCGGGTAGACCCTGACCGAGATCGACTCGGTGCCGTCGACGTCGACGCGCTCGCACACCGCGAGCAGCTTGATGACGAATCCGGCCGCGCGCGCCTCTTCAATCATCGACGGGGTGATATCGGTGATGCCTTCGCGGTACACGGCGTCGAGCGGCACAGTGGTGTGGAAGGCGAGAGACGCGAGGATCGCGGCCTTCTGCGCTGCGTCGAAGCCTTCGACGTCGGCGGTGGGGTCTGCCTCGGCGTATCCCAGGCGCTGCGCGTCGACGAGAACGTCGGCGAAGTCGGCGCCCTCAGAGTCCATCCGGTCGAGGATGTAGTTCGTCGTGCCGTTGACGATGCCCATGATGCGCACGACGCGGTCACCGGCGAGCGAGTCGCGCAGCGGACGGATGATCGGGATGGCGCCGGCCGCCGCTGCCTCGTAGTAGACGGATGCGCCGACCTGATCGGCCGCTTCGAACAGCTCCGTGCCGTGCGTTGCGAGCAGCGCCTTGTTGGCGGTGACGACGTCTGCGCCGGAGTTCAGAGCCAGCAGCAGGTTGGTGCGGGCAGGCTCGATTCCACCGATCAGCTCGATGACGATGTCGCTGCCGAGAATGAGTGTCTCCGCGTCGGTGGTGAACAGCTCCTTCGGAAGCTCCACGTCGCGCGGGGCATCCACATCGCGCACCGCGATACCGGCGAGCTCGAGAGACGCACCAGCACGATCGGCCAGTTCGTCGCCGTGGCGCAGCAGCAGGTCGGCGACCTGCGAGCCCACGGCTCCCGCGCCGAGAAGTGCGACCCTGAGACGGCGGTACTGATCGCTCGATTGGGGCTGAGTCATCGTGCTCCTTCATTCATGCTGATTCCGACGTCCCGTGACAACAGGTCATCGATGGTCTCACCGCGCACGATGACGCGGGATGAGCCGTCGGCAACTGCGACAACGGCGGGACGGGGGATGTGGTTGTAGTTGCTGGAGAGCGACGCGCAGTACGCGCCTGTCGCCGGCACAGCCAACAGGTCGCCGGGGGCGATGTCTCCAGGGAGGTATTCGTGGTCGACGACGATGTCGCCGGATTCGCAGTGCTTGCCGACCACACGGGTCAGCGCGGGAGCGGCATCGCTCGTGCGAGAAGCGATGCGGGCCGAGAACTGGGCGCCGTAGAGAGCCGGCCTGGCGTTGTCGCTCATTCCGCCGTCGACGCTCACGTACAGCCGGCTCGCGCCGGACTCGAGCGTGACGGGCTTCGTCGTGCCCACTTCGTACAGAGTGACGCCGGCGGTGCCGACGATCGCACGGCCCGGTTCGAAGGCGAGGATCGGCAGCGCGATGCCGCGCTCAGCGCATCCTGCCGCGACCGCATCGACGATCTCCGCGGCAAGCTGCGCGATCGGCGTCGGGTCGTCGACGCTCGTGTATGCGATGCCGAATCCGCCGCCGAGGTTGAGGATCGGGATGTCTCCGCCCGCGAGCAGCTTCTCGTGCAGTGCGAGCACGCGTGAGGCCGACTCGCGGAAACCGGCGACACCGAAGATCTGGGAACCGATGTGGCAGTGGAGCCCTGCGAACTCCAGCGACGCGAGTTCGCGGATTCGCGCCACTGCGGTCTCGGCATCCGCGAAGGGCATGCCGAACTTCTGGTCTTCATGCGCCGTCGCGAGGAAGTCGTGGGTCTCGGCGTGCACGCCGCTGTTCACCCGCACGAGAACGCGCTGGATCGTGCCTGCCCGCTCGGCCGCGGAGGCGATGCGCTCGATCTCGATCCTGCTGTCGACGATGATCGTGCCGATGCCGACCGATACCGCCCGCTCGATCTCGCTCACCGACTTGTTGTTGCCGTGGAAGCCCAGGCGTGCAGGGTCGACTCCCGCGGCGAGCGCGACTTCGAGCTCGCCGCCGGTGCACACGTCGACGTTCAGACCCTCTTCGGTCACCCAGCGCGCGATCGTCGTGGAAAGGAAGGCTTTACCCGCGTAGTAGACCCTGGCGCTCGTCGAATGCTGCGCTGCGGCAGCGGCGAAAGCGTCGTGGAAGGCGCTCGCGCGCCCGCGCACCTCGTTCTCATCGAGCACGAGCACCGGAGTGCCGTGCGTGCGCACGATCTCGCTCACCGGCATCCCGCCGAGAACGATCGCCCCGTCAGCATCGCGCTGCGCGGACGCGGGCCAGACTCCAGAAGCCAGCGTGTTCGCATCGTCGGGAATGGCCAGCCAGTCCGGAGCGAGGGAATCTGCAGGTGAAAGCACACAGCACCAATCGTGGAGGGAAACCTCGGCAGAAGCGGGCCGAGCGAGACTGCCCCGATTCTATGGCACCCGCACAGATGGCCCATATTCGGCAAGCCCTTCGCACGCGAAGATCACTGTTCATTACGGTGAGGGGATGAAGATCGTCAAGTCCGTGATCGCCTGGATGCTCAAGCTGAAGGCAGTGCGCGCTCTTCTGCTCTACTCGGAACGCCGAGGCCCGATGCTCGCCGACAGCGTCACGTACCGTGCGCTGTTCAGCGTCTTCGCGGCCCTGCTACTCGGATTCTCGATCGCATCGATCTGGCTCGCGGGCAATCCGCAAGCCTGGCAGGCGATCCTCAAGGCCATCGACGCGGCTGTCCCCGGCCTCATCGGACCGAACGGCGTCGTGAAGGATCCCACAGAGTTCGATGCCCCCGTCGGGCTCTCCATCACGGGCATCATCTCGCTGGTCGCGTTGATAGGTGCCGCGCTCGGCGCGATCGGATCGTTGCGCATCGCGGTGCGCAGCATCGCCGGCACGATGCTCGAAGACGTGCTGTTCGTCTGGGTGCTTCTGCGCAACATTCTTCTCGCGATCGGAATCGCCCTCGCTTTCGTCGCAGCAGCCGCGGTGACCTTCGTCGCCGGCATCGGACTCGACTTCCTCAGCGATCTTCTCGGTCTGCCTGCTGAATCAGCCGGTTCACGCTGGGGACTGCGCATCGTCTCGCTGCTGGTCGTGTTCGCACTGGACGTGCTGCTGATCTTCGGAATCTACCGATTGTTGTCCGGAGTGCGCGCACCGGCACGGGCGGTCTGGCCCGGGGTGCTGCTCGGCGGCGTCGGCCTGCTCGTCCTCCAAGAGCTCTCGAGTCTGTTCGTGGGAGGCGCCCGCTCCAATCCGCTGCTGGCATCGTTCGCCTCGCTGCTGGCGCTGCTGATCTGGATGAACCTGTCATCGCAGGTCATCCTCATCGCCTGTGCCTACATCACCACCGGCGCCCAGGAAGCGCACGATCGAATCTCAGCGACCGCGAGTGTGCGCACGTTCGCGCAGCGACGGGTGCACCGCGCTCAGGAGGACGTCATGATCGCGACGAGGGCGTTGCGCGCCGCGGAGAAGGCCGAGTCCGCCGAGCGCACATCACGCTAGCTGCAGACGCCATTCTGCTGGAGCGCGGGGTCGGTGACGATCGCGCCATCCACATCGATGTCGATCACGGCCTCCGGGCCGTCGATCTTGAGCCCCGTCATCGTGAGACCGGCCGGCAGCTGATCGGCGATGCAGATGCGCTGCGGTTCAGTGATCCACGCAGCAGCCTTACCGAAGCGGTCGACGATCTCGGCGGCGTTCAGCGTCGCACCGCCGATCTGCGCCCCCACTGGGGTGAGTAGGAGCTCACCGGCATCCGCTGCCGGTGTCACTGTCGCTGAGATCGGCACAGGCACCCCGAAGATCGAGAAACTGCCAGAGGCGGTGATGTCAGGTTCGGAGAAGCGGATCTCATCGATCGGCAGGTCGGATGCTGCAACCAGATGAGTGAACTGCTCCTGGTCGATGCGCACTGTGCCTGACGCATCCGTGAGGTCGCCACCGCGCAGCGGGACTCCGATGGCGGTGACATCCGCTGAGCCGGTGATGCCGCCGATCGTGACCGAGTCAGTCGAGAGGTGCAGCTCATCGAGGCGACCGCCGATCACCTGCGGCAGCAGGACTCCGGATGCCTCGACGTCGAGCTGCTGGTCAGCAGGGAGCGCGAGCTGTTCGATGACGATGCCTCGGGCGATGCCGGGGAGCACTGCACGAGTGACCAGCTCTGCAGCGACTGCGAGAGCCGCGAGCAGAAGAATGATGACCAGGAGAATCCACGGCCAGCGAACACGGCGCTTCTGGTTCAGGGACTCCCCGTTCATGCCTACGATTACATCCGCTCGGGAGCGGACACTCCGAGCAGGTCGAGACCGTTGCGCAGCACCTGGCCGGTGGCGTCGTTCAGCCACAGGCGCGTGCGGTGGACGCTCTCGATCGGGGCGTCGCCCAGCGGCGTCACGCGGCAGTTGTCGTACCAGCGGTGGTAAAGCCCTGCGAGCTCTTCGAGGTAGCGTGCGATCCGGTGCGGTTCGCGCACCGAGGCGGCGAAGGCGACGATGCGCGGGAACTCCTGGAGGGCTCCGAGCAACGCGGACTCGGTCTCGTGCGTGAGCGTCTCAGGAGCGAACTCCGAGCGGTCTACGCCGGAATCTGCGGCATTGCGTCCCACATTGTGCGTGCGGGCATGCGCGTATTGCACGTAGAACACCGGGTTGTCGTTGGTGCGCTTCTGCAGCAGCTCTGGGTCGAGGTCGAGCGGTGAGTCGGCGGGCGAGCGCTCGAGGGAGTACCGCAGCGCGTCTGTGCCGAGCCACTCGAGAAGGTCATCCATCTCGATGATGTTTCCCGCGCGCTTGGACAGACGCGCACCGTTGATCGACACCATCTGTCCGATGAGCACCTGGATGTTCTTCTCCGGGTCCTCGCCCGCCGCGCCTGCGACGGCCTTCAGCCGGTGAACATACCCGTGGTGGTCGGCGCCGAGCAGGTAGATCTTGTTCTGGAAACCGCGATCGCCCTTGTTCAGGTAGTACGCGGCGTCGGCGGCGAAGTAGGTGTATTCGCCGTTGGAGCGACGGATGACGCGATCCTTGTCATCGCCGAAGTCGGTCGTGCGCACCCACACGGCGCCTTCTTCGTCGAAGACGTGACCTTGCTCGCGGAGACGGTCGACGGCCTGGTCGATGAGGCTGACACCCTCGGCGTTCTCGGCGTGGAGCGTGCGCTCGGAGAACCAGGCATCGAACGGCACGTTGAACCGCGCCAGGGAGCTCTTGATCTCGGCGAGCTGATACTCGTAGGCAAGATCCTCTGCGACCTGCATCTGCTCGACCTCAGGCAGCTCGAGCAAGTCGGGGCGAGCGTCGAGCACGCGGGTCGAGAGGGTGGTGATGTACTCGCCGGGGTAGCCGCCCTCCGGCGTCGGATCGCCCTTTGCGGCCGCGAGCACGGATGCTGCGAAGCGCTGCATCTGCGCGCCGGCATCGTTGATGTAGTACTCGCGGACGGCGTTGGCACCACTGGCGAGCAGCAGGCGCACGATCGAGTCGCCAAGGGCTGCCCATCGCGTGTGAGCGATGTGGAGAGGACCTGTGGGGTTCGCAGAGACGAACTCGACGTTCACGCTGACGCCGACCTGCGAGTCGTTGGTACCGTATGCGTCCCCGGCGTCAACGATCGTCTTGGCGAGCACGCCTGCCGCTGCGGCGTCCAGGCGGAAGTTGATGAAGCCCGGGCCCGCGACCTCAGCGCTGGCTACCCCGTCGGCTTCGGCCACTTCATCGGCGATCTGCTGTGCGAGCTCACGCGGGTTGGTCCCCAGCTTCTTCGCGAGGCGCATCGCGATGTTCGATGCCCAGTCTCCGTGGTCACGGTTGCGGGGGCGCTCCAGCACGACATCAGTGATGTCGAGGTCGAGCGTCTCGTCCGGTCGCAGGGATGCGGCAATCGGCGTGACGACGGCGAGGATGGCTTCGGCGAGAGTATCGGGATTCATATCCCCTCAATTCTAGGGCGCGAGTTGGTGACTGCCTTCCGATCGCCTACCCTCATCCCATGGCTTGGGGTGTGACACGGCGGCACGGTCGTGCGATGGTGCTGACGGCGGTGCTGGCCGTGGCCGTCTCTGCGGCAGTTCTGGGCGTCTGGCGTCCATGGGTTCCTGCGACCGTCGACGCGCCGATTCTTGCCTCCAGCGAGGTCGTCACCGTGGCTCCGACACCGATCGTGCTGCCGGAGCACCCGCAGGTTCTTGTGTTCGGAGACTCGTGGACCTACGGCGCAGCCGCAAGCGACCCGACACTCGGGTACGCCTATGTGCTCGCCGATCTGTTGAACGGTCAGACCGTCGTCGATGGTGTTCGGGGAAGCGGGTACCTCAAGCCCGGTATCGATGGCCCTGACTTCGGCGAGCGCATCGCTGCTCTCGACCCATCTCTCGCGCCCGATCTCGTGATCATCCAAGGGTCCATCAACGACCGCCGCGAGGGCGCTGCGGGATACCGCGAGGCAGTGAATGCCGCATGGGATGCTCTGACCGCGACATACCCGGATGCATCGATTGTGGTATTCGGCCCCGCGCCCCACGAGCTTCCGGTCGGCGCAGGAACCGCGCGAATCGATGAAGATCTCGCCGCGCTCGCAGGTGCACG
The DNA here is from genome assembly GCF_052266695.1 of Microbacterium zouquanmingi. Lineage (NCBI taxonomy): Bacteria > Bacillati > Actinomycetota > Actinomycetes > Micrococcales > Microbacteriaceae > Microbacterium > Microbacterium zouquanmingi. The sequence continues at coordinate 114,797 of NZ_JBQPQZ010000002.1, read as the reverse complement.
CGGCTGGTGGTACGTCTCGCCGATCCAGCAGAGCTGGATCACCGCGCTGAACTACCTCGACGTGATCGACGTCGACCTCGGGAACAGGCATCCGTCGACCGAGGGCCATCGCTACCTGGCGGAGAAGGTCGCCGCCGCGATTGCCGAGATGGAAGCAGCCCCTGTCACCGAAGCCGGCGGCGCGGAGCCTGAAACCGCTCACTGAGCGGAATCTGCCACCAGTACGCTCAGCGCATCTGCATCCAGGATGGTGATGCGACCCTGCTGCCCCTGCGCGATCACCGCCGCATCGCTGAGTGCCCGCAGCTGACGGCTGAGCGACTCCGGCGTGGTGTCGAGCAGCGAGGCGATGTCCTTTTTCGCCAGCGGCAGCACGACTTCGGTCCCGCGCCCCGCACTGTGGTGAGAGGGAAGGGTGAGCAGATAGTTCGCCAACCGGGAGCTCACATCTCCCGAGATCACCGCGGCCAGACGCGCCTCGGCCTCGCCCAGTCGCTTGCTCACGCCCTGCAGCATCCGCAAGCCGATGCTCGCGTGCTTCTCCACGAGTCGTCCGAGATCAGCATGGTCGAACACGCACAGCTGCGCGTCTTCCAGCGCGCTGGCGGAATGATCCGGGCGGATGCCGGTGAGGAAAGCCGCCTCGCCGATGAAGTCGCCTGGCCCGAGCACACGGATGATCTGCTCGTACCCGTCAGCGCTCGTGCGGGAGATCTTCACGCGTCCGGTGTGCACGACCATCAGCTGCGAGACGTCGCCGCCTGCGGAATAGACCTGCTGTGCACGATCGATGCGTGTCGGGCGCGCGACGCCGGCGACCTCCAGCTGCTGCCCGGAGGTCAGCCCCTGGAACAGCGGCACCCGACTCACGCACAGGTCCTCTGCGGCCTCCGACACTGACACTCCTATCGCTGCTCCACCCGATCGTCATCCAGTATGGCAATGGATCGCTCGCTCTTGGGCAGCGCCTGAGCTCCGTAAGCGTTACGGAGCAGCCGCATCGCGTTGACGATGACGACGAGCACGGAACCCTCGTGCACGAGCATCCCGAGTGCGATGGTCACACCACCGGCGAAGACGCCGATGAGCAGAAGCACGACGGTGATCAGAGCGATGGCGATGTTCTGCCGCATCACGTTCACGGTGCGCCTCGCCAGCCGAATCGCCTCGGGGAGCTTCAGCAGGTTGTCGCCCATGAGGGCGATGTCGGCCGTCTCCACCGCCACCGCAGAGCCGGCAGCACCCATGGCGACACCGATATCGGCCGTAGCGAGAGCCGGTGCGTCGTTGACGCCATCGCCGACCATCGCCACCGTGTGTCCGGCTCGCTGCAGCTTCGCGACGGCATCCAGTTTGTCTTCTGGCAGCAGTGAGGCGTGCACTTCGTCGATGCCGGTCACCTGCGCGACGGCATCCGCCACGAGTCGGGTGTCGCCGGTGAGCATGACGACCTTCTTCACCCCGCTGGCGTGCAGGCGCCTGACCATCTCGGATGCATCCGCGCGGATCGCGTCGGCAACTGCGACCACACCGATGACAGCGTCATCGAGGGCGACGATCATCGGCGTCCTGCCTGCTGCTGCCAGCTGATCGGCAGCCGTCTCGGAGCGCGCCGCGATGTCGACGATGCCGTACTCGGCGAGCAGCGCGGCGTTGCCGATCAGCACCTGTCTGCCGTCGACATCGGAGACAATTCCCTTGCCGATGACCGGGGTGACAGACCCGGTGATGCCGGTCGGGGCGACCCCCTCGGCACGCGCCGTATCGAGGATCGGGCGCGCGAGCGGATGCTCTGAGCCCGCCTCTGCGGCCGCCGCCCACCGAAGCACGTCGGCGCGTGTCAGCGCGGGATCGAGCACCACGATGTCGGTCAGCTGCGGACGGCCCTCGGTGAGAGTGCCGGTCTTGTCGAGAGCGACGGCCGAGATCTTCGCAGAGGTCTCCAGGTACTCCCCACCCTTGATGAGGATTCCATTGCGCGCTGAGCGTCCGATGCCCGCGACGATCGCGACGGGGATCGAGATCACCAGCGCACCGGGGCATCCGATGACCAGCAGCGTGAGCGCCAGCACGACGTCGCCCGTGAGGAGTCCAGCGGCGAGCGCGAGCACCATCACGGCGGGCGTGTACCAGGTCGAGAACCGGTCGATGAACGCCTGTGTCTTCGCTTTCGCGTCCTGCGCCTCTTCCACGCGGTGGATGATGCGGGCCAGGGTCGTGTCCGCGCCGATCCCGGTCGCGCGCACCTGCAGGAATCCGCCGCGCGAGACTGTGCCCGCATAGACCTGGTCGCCGGCCATCTTCTCGACGGGCATGGATTCACCGGTGATCGACGCCTCGTCGATCGCACCCGTGCCAGTGATCACCTCTCCGTCGACGGGGACCTTCGCTCCGTTCTTGACGAGCACGGTCTCCCCCATCCGCACTTGGGCTGCGGGGATCTCCACCTGATCTCCGTCGCGCAGCACCACGGCGCGGACAGGGGCGACGGCGACCAGTGCCGCAAGAGCCGCACGGGTCTTGTTCATCGTGCCGGCTTCAAGTGCGTGCCCCACCGCGAAGAGGAAGGTGACGGCCGCGGCTTCCCAGAAGTTGCCGATGATGATCGCGCCGATTGCGGCGATCGACACCAGCAGATCGATGCTGATGAACTTCACGCGCAGCGCGCGCACCGCCTTGATGAGGATTCCGTGACCGGCAGCGATCGCGGCGGCGATCATCAATGCGTTTGCGAGCGTGAACACGTCGCCTGAACCGTGCGCGTGCTCCCCTGCGTGGGCCCACCACCGCGGGGTGAGTGCGAGGTTCGCTCCGCCGCCCGCGAGCTTCTCAACACCGAACGAGAGCAGGATGAGGACTCCGGAGACCACCGGGATGAACCAGTTGCTGTGCCGCCAGGCACGAAACGCGTTCACGACCGCCGCCTTTCTTCTTTTCCGCTGTCTTGCTGTGTGAGTTTGTGAGTCGTGCGTCAGAAGGCCGACGCACTTGACTTGTAACCGGCCTTGTCGACAGCGGTGATCAGGTCTTCCACCGAGGCCTTCGCCGCGTCGTGGTCGATCTCGACGCGTCCGGAGGCAAAGTGCACCTTCACGTTCTCGACGCCGTCCACCCGCCCCACCTGCTTCTCGATCTTCGCCACGCATGAGGGGCAGGAGAAGCCTTCCGCTCGAAGAAGCGTGTGCGTGGCCTGTGGCATGGTGTTCATGACAACCTCTTTCTGATGGCGAGTTCTCTATCTGACCAGGTATTTTCCTGTCGTCCGATATCGACGGTACCGATGCGCTGAGAGGTTGTCCTTGACCCAGGTCAAGAGGGGCGGAAACGACGAATCCCCGCCCAGATCTGGGCGGGGATATGTGCGTCGGAGAGATTTCTCGCGTGTGCCCCCGACAGGAGTTGAACCTGCGACCTACGGTACCGGAAACCGGCGCTCTATCCACTGAGCTACGGAGGCGTACCGATCGACAATATCACTGACCGGATGCTGATCAGACATCCTGCTCGTGCCAGTTGACGCCAGCGGTTGCATGCTCCCTTCTAGGATCGTCGGATGGACGACGTCGACCTCGCTGAGCGCTTCATCGCCTGCAGGCCGGCTTCGTGCGCTGATCCCCGAAGATGAACACATGACCTCGCCCGAGCTGCACGACTGGCCGCCGACCGATCACAGCCATCGCCGCTCTGAAGTTTCGGCAACGCTCGGCCGCGGCGAGGAGATATGGGAGCGCGCCAGTCACGACGTACTTCGTTGGAAGGTCAAAACCGCGAGCGGCTTCACCGTCGATCCTCAAGGCCCCGTGGTTGAAGGAGATCTCGTTCAGGTCACCGCCCGCGTGTTCGGGCTGACCGTCGTGGAGCCTGTGGAGGTCATGGCGGTCGTTCGACAGCCCGATCGCGTCGGCTTTTCATATCGAACGCTCCCCGGCCACCCGGTCAGCGGCGAAGAGGCCTTCATCGTGCACAGGAACGGCGATGAGGTGCGTCTGACCGTGCGCTCGCTCACCCGCCCCGCACCGCAGCAACCGTGGCGCATGATGTATCCGCTCCTGAGGGTCGCGCAGTTGGTCGCCCGTGGCAGATATCTGCGGGCGCTGAAGTAGCGCGAGCCATCACGTACTCTGAACCACGTGGCCTATCGACGCACAGATTCGACAGATTTCGATCTGCGTCGGCGCCTCCCTGGCTGGGCATCGAGGCTGCTCGGGATCGCGGGATCCGCACAGTTCACCGCGATCTATCCCGATCACGAGCGCGTTGCGAAGATCAGGGACGCGGTCACCCACACTCTCGGGCACTCCCCTTACGAAGAACAGATTCTCGCGGCATCCGCATTGCGCGCCAGCCGTGCGGTCGAAATGGACACCGGCGAGGGCAAGACACTCGCCGGTGCGATCGCGGCTGCGATGTTCGCGCTCGAAGGGCGTCACGTGCACGTTCTGACCGTCAACGACTACCTGGCACAGCGGGACGCCGAATGGATGCGTCCAGTATTCGATGTCCTCGGGCTGAAGGTGGCATGGCTCGGGCAGTCTTCGACCACCGATGAACGCCGCCTCTCCTACCTCGCAGATGTCATTTATGCACCGTTCTCGGAGCTCGGCTACGACGTCCTCCGAGACCGGCAGGTTGAAGCTCTCGCCGACCGGGTCGCACCACGGTTCGACGTGGGAATCGTCGATGAGGCAGACGCTGTGATGATCGACGAGGGCATGACGCCGCTGGTCCTCGCAGGCGCTGACGATACCGCGGGTGAGTCCTTCGTCGAAGCCACCGCTCTCATCGCGGCGCTCCAATCCGGCGTCCACTTCGTCGCTGACGCTGATCGCACGACAGTTTCACTCACCGACGCAGGTATCGACGTCGTTGAGGAGCGCGCCGGTGGAGTGAACCTCTTCGAGGGTGAACACGCCGACCTCCTCACTCGAGTGAATCTCGCGTTGCATGCGCGCGAACTCGTCCACCGTGACGTGGACTACCTGGTCGCAGATGACCGCATCCGCCTCATCAACTCCGCCCGCGGACGAGTGGCGCAATTGCAGCGCTGGCCTGATGGTCTGCACGCCGCGGTGGAAGCGAAGGAACACCTTCAGATCACGCCGCCAGGGATCGTCCTCGATCAGATCACTGTGCAGGATCTTGTGCTGCGGTACCGCGATCTCGCGGGGATGAGTGGCACCGTCCTTCCCGTCGCAGATGAACTGCAGGAGTTCTACTCGCTCGAGTCGGGCCGCATCGAGCCGCACAGTCCGTGCATCCGCGAGGACCTTGCCGTGCGAGTTCTCGCCTCCGCTGCCGAGAAGACCACTGCCATAGTCGACGAGATTCTCCGCCGTCATGCCACCGGCCAACCGGTTCTTGTCGGCACCCAGAGCGTGTCCGAGTCAGAAGCACTGGCTGAACGCCTGCCGGAGCTACTCGATGCGCGCGTATTGAATGCACGCAATGACGCCCATGAGGCGACCATCATCGCGCGTGCTGGCGAGTATGGTGCGGTGACGATCTCCACTCAGATGTCCGGCCGAGGAACCGATATCCGACTCGGCGGTATCGACGGGCAGGACCGCGAGCGTGTCGTTCAGTCAGGTGGTCTTTGCGTCATTGCCACGGCGCTCTACCCATCGGCGCGGTTGGACTTGCAGTTGCGCGGACGCGCAGGCCGTCAAGGAGACCCAGGCGCTTCGATGACTTTCGCCGCGCTCGACGACGACCTCGTGCAGGCGAATGCGACGGACACGGCCGCACGCCGAATCGTGCGAGGAGTGTCGGATGCGAGGGCCAGGACACGAATCCTCCGGGAGTCGCAAGCCATCGCCGAGTCCGTGCGGCTGGACCGGCATCGAGGCACGTGGCAATACACGCGAGCGCTTTCACCGCAGCGCGAAAAGGTGCTGCGCGTACGGGAAGAGGCGATCGCCGACCCCGACCGCACGCGCCGACTCGTCACGCTCTACTCGCTCGACGACCACTGGCAGCGCCACCTCGCGCTGCTCAGCGAGATTCGTGACGGCATCCACCTGCGCCGACTCGCCGGACAGAACCCGGTCGACGAGTTCCACCGCATCGCTTTGAGAGAATTCGACGGATTCTTCGACAGGGTCGACAGCACGATCAGCGATCTCCTGCACATGGTCGAAGATGGCGCAGACCCGCTCGGGGAGCTCGGCCTTCGGCGCCCCTCGGCGACATGGACGTACATGCTGCGTGACGATCCGATCGGCGATGCGATCGGACGCGCCGCAAGTGAAATCCGTCGTCGAGTTCGGTCCTCCTTGTCTGGATCGCACTTTGCGTCAGAATGAGCCCGCGAGAACGACAGTTTTTGCGGCCCAGACGAGGTAGGCAGCGCGTGAGAGGTGGGGTATGTGGCCCGCGACGCGTAATGGAGATCCAAACGACGGTGCGCCACGCTCTACGATGGAAGCGAAGACCCCGGCATCCACCCCCGAGCACGAACGAGGTTCGAGACTTGCAGTACATCTCCACACGCGGCGGCACGCTCGGACAGTTCAGTGATGTCCTTCTCGAAGGTCTCGCGCCCAACGGCGGACTCGCCGTTCCCGAGACGCTCCCCCAGCTCTCATCCGATGACCTCGAGCGCATGCGCGTGCTGACGTACCCGCAGCTCGCCGCAGAAATCATCGGACTGTTCGCCACCGACATCCCTCGTGCCGACCTCGCACGCCTCACCGAGGGCGCATACGGCGACGGCAAGTTCGCGGCGGAAGAGATCGTTCCGCTGACGGATGTCGACGGCATGACCCTCGTTGGTCTCTCTGAAGGACCAACGCTCGCCTTCAAGGACATGGCGATGCAGTTCCTCGGCGGGGCACTCGAATACGTGCTCGAGAAGAGCGACCGCGTCCTCAACGTGCTCGGCGCCACCTCCGGCGACACCGGATCCGCCGCCGAGCACGCGCTCCGCGGCCTTGACCGAGTCTCAGTCTTCATGCTCTCCCCGCAGGGCCGCATGAGCGCATTCCAGCGCGCGCAGATGTACTCGCTGCAGGACGAGAACGTGCACAACATCGCGGTCGAGGGCGTCTTCGACGACTGCCAGAACCTCGTCAAGCGACTGAACACCGACCTGGACTTCAAGCGCGCCCACAGCCTCGGCGCCGTCAACTCCATCAACTTCGGCCGCATCTCCGCGCAGATCGTCTATTACGTCTGGGCCTGGTTGCGCACGACGGATGCCGTCGCCGAGAGCGACCGCGCAGCCTATGCGGTGTCGTTCGCAGTGCCCTCTGGCAACTTCGGCAACATCCTCTCCGGGCACTACGCACGCACCATGGGCGTCCCGATCCGCGAGCTCGTCCTCGCCACCAACGAGAACAACGTCCTCGACGAGTTCTTCCGCACCGGCCACTACCGTCCGCGCAGTTCGGCCGACACACTGGCGACGTCGAGCCCGTCAATGGATGTCTCCCGCGCCTCCAACCTCGAGCGCTTCGTCTTCGACCTGCTGGGGCGCGACCCCGAGCGCACTGCTTCAGCGTGGCACGAACTCGAGGAGCGCGATGAGATCGACCTCTCCGCCGAGCTCGAGCGCTTCTCTGCAGAGTTCGGAATCGTCAGCGGCAACAGCACGCATACGGACCGACTCGCCACGATCCGCGACGTCCACGCCACAACTGGTGTCACGATCGACCCGCACACTGCGGACGGCGTCAAGGTCGCGCGCGAGCACCTGAGCGACGGCATCCCGATGCTCGTGCTCGAGACCGCCAAGCCCGCCAAATTCGCAGAGCTCATCGAGGAAGCACTCGGCGAGACGGTCGAGCCCGACGCCGACACCCGAAGGCTGCTCGACGCGCCGCAGCGCGTGACGAACATGCCGGATGATGAGCCGCAGCTGCGCGCCTTCATCTCCGAGCACGCTCTGAGCTGAGTCCGTCCATGGCCGCGAAGATCGACTTTAAGAAGACGATCTTCGCCTACCGAGCGCGAAAAGGGCGCTTCGACGTCATCGACGTTCCCGCATTGAACTATCTGATGATCGACGGACACGGTGATCCGAACACGTCACCGGAGTTCACGAGTGCTATCGAGGCCCTGTACCCCCTCGCATACTCGCTGAAGTTCATGAGCAAGCGCGTCATCGACCGCGACTACGTCGTGATGCCCCTTGAGGGCCTGTGGTGGGCCGACGAGCACTCCGCTTTCACCTCGGCACGCGACAAGTCACTATGGCACTGGAGCCTGATGATCATGCAGCCGGACTGGATCGACCCCGAGATGTTCGCGGATGCTGTCATCACCGCGTCAGCGAAGAATCAGGGCTCTCGGTTCCACGATGTGCGCTTCGAATCGTTCGCGGAGGGCCGGTGTGTGCAGACGCTGCACGTCGGAGCATTCGATGACGAGGCCCCGGTGCTCGCGCGTATGCACGACGAGTTCATCCCACAGCACGCACTGGCGATGACCGGCAAGCACCACGAGATCTACTTCAGCGACCCGCGCAAAGGCGTCCCTGCGAAGCGCCGGACGATCCTGCGGCAGCCAGTCGAGCAGGTCAGCTGAGAGACACCGACAGCGCGAGCGCGATGATCGCGAGCCCCGACAGCATGGAGAGAGTCTGGCACGTCAGAAGATCACGACGTAGCGCTGAAGCGCATCGAAGAGCACGCTCGAGAGCCCCGTGGAATCCTGAATGCTCTCGCGTTCGCGCACGGCAGCCGCGGTGATGTCAGTGATGATCCCGTCGGCGTCATCGCGCATCAGCTCGCGGACGCGTTGCTCCTCATTGACCGTCCACACCATCGCGCCGAGGCCGGCCTGGTGCGCGGCATCGTTCATCTCAGGCGTGAATGACCACTCCTCGATGACGAGGAAGTCGGCCGCTGTGTCGGGAACGCCGATTCCAGCGAGAGCCATCGTGAGCCCCACCGTCAGGTCCGGGCGCAGTCGCTTGAGCTCTTCCACGCTGTCTTTGTCGAGCGAGTGGTAGATGTTGTTCTCGAGCACGCCCAGATCTTCGAGTTCGTCGACCAGGCGTGGCACGAGATCCGGGCTCTCCCCGCCGTGCAGTTTGATCTCGATGAGCAGCGGTTGTTCGATGTCGTGCGCGACCGTCACATATTCCTCGAGTGAGGGGATCCGATCGCTGTTCCCCTGCGAATCGTGCACGGTCATCGCGACCAATTCGTCGAGGGTGAGATCACCCACCTTGCCGGCCTCTCCGGTGAGACGGGTGAGCTCGGCGTCGTGCATCACGACGAACCTGCGGTCCGCCGTCTCCATGACATCCATCTCGACGAAGTCGGCGTCGGCATCACGCGCGGCCTTCAGCGACGCGATCGTGTTCTCCACCGCGTCTGCAGTATCTCCGCGGTGCGCGAGCACGAGGGTGCTGGGCTCACGGGAGAGCGCATTCATCACGGGAATGTTCACGGCGCTCAGACCGATCACAAGCACGGCGATGCAGAGCGCAGGCACCCAGGAGAGGCGATGACGCCGCTCTGCCGTGGGAGCGACCATCGTGCTGCCTGGCTGCGTCGCGAGGACGACGAGAACCGTGACGATCATGACCGCGCCGATTCCCACCGTGATCATCGCACCCACCTGCGCCACAGCGAGCATCACTGCCGCCACGATCGGCGCAGCATCCGGCAGGAACGCATCGGCGAGCGCGACGGGCCCCAACCCGATCCCGATCAGCGCGCCACCCACGATCGCACCGGCGACGAACACGGTGAAGATCACCAGCACGAGCACGATACGGTGGCCGCGGACGAGGCGCCAGCTGCTTCGCAGCGCGCCCCCTCCGCTCGCTCCGGTCGTGGCGAACAGCGGTACCGCGAGCGCGAGCTGGATGTTGAGAAATGCGAGCACGAGGAGGAACGCAAGGTAGGCGAGCAGCCCACCGGTGGTCTTCATGAGCTCGCCGGTGATGAACGAGGGGATGGTGATCGCCTGCGACAGCACGGACATGAATCCGATGCCGCCGAGGGGAAGCAGCAGGAAGAGGTACGGCAGCAGAGGCAGAGCACTCGGGCGCAGCAGCTTCTTGCCCAGGATCCCGAGCTCGCCGAGGGTCTCGCGAGCGAACAGTCGCTCCCCCGCCTGCACTCGCCTGATGGTGACGACCAGCATCAGGTACTGGAACGACAGCACGATGAACGCGATCACGACGACCGCGATCAGCAACCCGATCGACAGCGGCGTGGTGATCAGTCGCGGGAGCGTGGATGTATCAACGCCGGCGAGCCCCGCCGCACGCAGCGCCTCGGCGAAGAGCCAGCGCAAGAGCGGGGTCGCGATCAGTGCGATCATGCCCTGACCGATCAGATACACCGCTGCAAGGCGCCATCCGCCCTGCCTGATCACCCGCCAGGCTGCGCCGATCAGCGCCGCGTACTCCTGGCGGAATCCCCCGCGACCCCTGCTCATCCCGCTGCTGATCCCGCGCGCACCTTGCGGTACGGGTGGTCCTGCACCCGGGCGGATGCCTCGTCTACGAGCTGCTTGTAGGTCTTCGACTTGCGTGCGCCGGAGATGAGGTGCTTGGTCGTGCGCGCGGCCTTCCGGAGATTCATCGGGCGTCCCTCGATGCCGTAGAGCAGCCTTGCCCAGTCCGGCAGCAGGTGCAGCACGCCGTCCTGCACGATCACGACGGTCCACACCTTGAACGGGTTGCCGCGCAGAACAGGCTTGCGCAGCCCCCGCGTCACCTCGGCGGCCTCTACCCCGAGCGACAGCCAGTGGGTCTGCGCGTCGATGTACTCCTGCAGCTCGGCCGCGTTCGAGGGCAGCAGCGATTCGTCCTCGATGCCGATGAGCCTTGCGGCGACGTGCTGCTCGACGATGAATTGGTCGGCTTCTTCTGCGCTGATCTCGACGCCGAACTCCTGTGACGCGCGCAGCAGCGCGAACACGAACGTGTTGTGCGTCCACGCGAGCCACTCCGGCTTGTCGGCGCGGAGCTCCTCGCCGGTGGCAGGGTCGGTCCAGGTGGCGTGCACGTGCATCCGTCGCACCGATGCGGATGCGGCATCCGCGTGCGCACGATCGCCGAAGATTACGGTTTCGAAGTACCGACCGGTGCGCTCATCTCTGCCCGCCGCATCGCCGTGCGACTGCGTCGCGTTGTAGAACACGCGCATCATGTACGGGTTGAGCGCCTGCAGCAGAAGTGCGGCCATCCCTCCGAGCTTCGACGCCGGGTCCGCGAACACGCGCCGAGAGATGCTGTCTGGCGCGAAGTAACCGTCGTGTTCTGCCTGCGGCGCTGCCGCCGTAACGTCTTCGTGAATGCTCATGCGATGTTCCTGTCTCTATATTGAGTGCAAAGTTGGACTCAGTTTAGCCAATCTCACACAAGGAAGACCGGCAGCAGTCCGGGATTATGCGCGTGCACGAGCACGGCGAAGACAACGGCGTCGAACAGCAGGTGCACCGTGACGACGTACGCGAGCGAATGCGTCTTGAGGAATATGTAGCCCTGCAGGAGCGCGAACGGAATCGTCAGCAGGGGTCCCCACTCGCGATAGCCGAGCTCCCACAGGAACGACACGAACACGACCATCTGCAGCACGTTCGCAACCGCGTCAGGAAAATGACGACGCAGCAGTGCGAAGACCGTGCAGATGAAGAAGAGCTCATCCCAGATACCGACTGCACCGACACCGACGAACAGTCGTGCGATGAGTTCGGGGGTGTCGACGACAGGCCAGTTCAGGTAGACGCCACTGGTGATGAAGTAGAACGGCAGGATCAGCCAGCCGAGCACGAGAACGGCGATCAACCAGGTCCACTGCAGGCGCCCCCAGCGTTTCCCCGTGCGCCACGGAAAACTGATCGCCCTGTCTCGGAAGACGAAGCGCGAGATCACATAGGGCACGACGACGGCTCCGCCGAGGGCCAGCGTGAAGCGCAGCATCGCGAGGTTGTCGAGTTCGGCGGCGAGCGGGATCACACTGACGATCAGCATCCCGATCGCGATCAGCGACAGGTCGCGTGTAAGTGATGGCGCGGATGCTGTGACCGCTCGACGCTCGATGACCCAGGCGCCGCCGACGCCGAGTGCGAGAAGAATCCAGCCGAGCCAGGCCTGCTCCGCCACGAAGAACGCGGGAGCGGCGAGACACACGAGTGCCGCGGGCAGGATCCTCGGCGCCCAGGCCGCTGCGCTGTGCGTCACTCGCGAGTCTTTCGCCGGTACACGAGGTCACGGATCTCGCGCCCCTTTCCGATGCCCTTGCGTTCGAACGCTGTCATCACACGTCCACCGAAGCGCTCAGCCCACTCCCCCTCGAAGGCGCGCTCGAACAGCGGCTCCTCATCGAGGACCTCGCGCATCTGGAGGGCGTAGTCCTCCCAGTCCGTTGCGAGTCGCAGCAGTCCGCCGTCGGTCAGTACGCGGGCTGCGGCGTCTCCGAACCCGGGCCGGATCAGGCGCCGCTTCGTATGACGCTTCTTGTGCCACGGGTCGGAGAAGAAGATCCAGACCTCGGAGGCCGACCCCTCGGGCAGGTAGGTGGACAGCACCTCTGGCGCATTCGCCTCGATCAGACGCAGATTGCGCACACCCGCCTTGTCGGCGTCGAGCATGGTGCGTGCGAGACCCGCACGGAACACCTCGACGGCGAGGAAGTCAACATCAAGGCGGGCGGATGCCGCCGAAACGATGGCGTGCCCCTGCCCTGATCCGATCTCCACGATCAGCGGCGCGTCACGCCCGTATTCGGATGCCGGATCCATCCGAGCATCCGGGTGCACACTGGTCGACGCGACATCCCTCGGGATGTCCAGCAGGTAGTGCGGGGCGAGGTCGGCGAATGCGCGCTCCTGCGCCTCTGACATCCGTCCGCTCCGGCGTACGAAGGAGACCGGTTCATCGCGGAAAGTGCGGGGTTCAGGCATGCCTCCCAGCGTATCCTTGCCGGCGCGGATCCGACGGCCGCTGCGGTGCTACACGGCGGAAGGCTCGGTCACGAAGTCGATGAGTTCCTCGACGCGGCCGAGCAGCGCCGGCTCCAGGTCGCGGTAGGTGTGCACCTTGCTGAGGATGTGCTGCCAGGCGCGGCCGGTGTCGCCCTGTTCTGCGTGCGGCCAGCCGAACGCCCGGCAGATGCCCGTCTTCCAATCGATGCCGCGCGGGATCTCCGGCCAACGCTGAATCCCCAGACTCTGCGGCTTCACGCACTGCCAGACATCGATGAACGGGTGTCCGACGATCTTCAAGTGCCTGCCGTGCGGGCCGCGCAGAATCGCGTCGGCGATGCGGGTCTCCTTCGACCCGGGGACGAGGTGATCGACGAGCACGCCATAGCGGCGCTTCGCGTTGGGAGGCTCAGCCGCCAGAAGCTCGTCGAGCTTGTCGACGCCCTCGAGGAACTCGACGACGACGCCCTCCGCGCGCAGGTCGGCACCCCAGACCTTCTCCACGAGCTCGGCGTCATGCTTGCCCTCGACGAGAATCCGGCTGGGCAGCGCGACACGCGCGCGCTGATCCGCGACGACGAAGGATCCGGATGCTGTGCGCCGCGTGCCCTGCTTCGCCGCGGCCGGCGGGATCAGCCGCACCGGCTCGCCATCGATCATGAAGCCACCGCCGAGGGGGAAGACGCGCTTGCGCCCCTTGTAATCCTCGAGTTCGACATTGCTGCCCTGTACCCGGGTCACCGCGCCGCAGAAGCCATCGACTGCGACTTCGACGACGAGATCCTGAACGGCGGCGACGTCGTGCACCTTCTTCGCACCACGATCCCGCCATCCCGATGCCAGCACGTCGGAGCCATACCTGTCGTCCATGCCTTCCAGGGTATGCGTGAACACATTTCTTCCCTCACCCGACACAGACTCTTTCCCGCCAGTCGCTATCGTCTGTCAGCGGGAGTGAATAGACTCGATTCTCCAGGGGCTCACGCCCTCGCGGAAGGAGCACAATGCGGACTCGGTTCACAGTCATGCTCGGATTGATCGCGGCGGCGTTCGCGTCGACGTTGACGGCGTCCGGTGCCATGGCGACCGCCCCAGTGGCACTGGACTCGGGGTTCGTGACCGATGACGCGGGAGTGCTGTCGTCGTCTGAGAAAGATGCGGTGAATTCGCGCCTCTCCGACCTTGCCTCAGCTGAGGGCGGTGACCTCTACGTCGTGTTCGTCGATGAGTTCACCGGTCCATCCGACAGCGTCGCCTGGACCGATCAGACGGCGATCGACAACGGACTCGGCGTCGATCAGTACCTCATCGCCGTGGCCATCGACGCCGGACAGTACGCGATATCTGCCGACCAGAACGGTCCGCTCGATGACAGCGAGATCGACCGCGTCACACAGGCGATGGAGAACGGACTTCGCGCCGGAGACTGGAGCGGAGCTGCGATTGCCGCAGCCGATGCGTTCCCGGGACAGAGCGGAGGCGGCGATACCGCCAGCGGATTGACGTGGGTGCTCGTCGCCGCGGCCGTCATCGCCGTGATTGTTCTGATCGTCGTGCTCGTCTCGCGGTCGCGCAGAAAGAAGCAGACCGCGCCGGTCACCGTCCCCGATCCCAACGACCCCTATGCGTCGGTCAGCGACGAAGATCTCGAGCAGCAGGCAGGGAGCGCGCTCGTCCATGCAGATGACGCGATCACCTCGAGCCGACAGGAGGTCGGCTTCGCGGTGGCTCAGTACGGCGACGACTCGACCGATGTTTTCACGAAAGTCGTCGAGGCGGCCCAGGTCAAGGTCGCCGAAGCATTCTCGATCAAGCAGAAGATCGACGATGAGATCCCCGACACCGCACAGCAGCGGCGCGCATGGCACATCGAGATCATCCAGCTGTGCGATGAGGCCGACGATCTCCTCAACGAGAACATCGAGGCGTTCGAAGAACTGCGCAAGCTCGAAACCGAGGCTCCGCAGGCGCTGGAGCGCCTCAAAGCACGACGCGCCACGGCAGAGCAGGCATTGAATGCCGCCGCCCCAACGCTCACCACGCTCGGTCAGATCTATGACCCCGCTGCCCTGGCAACTGTCAGCGACAATCCTGCCCAGGCGCAGCACAGCCTGTCGCTCGCAGATGCCGCGCTCGAAGAGGCCGTCACAGCCATCGCCGAAGGCAAGAACGGCGAAGCCGCATTCGACATCCGCACCGCCGAAGATGCTGTCGAACGCACCGAGGAGCTCATCGACGGCGTCGAGAACCTCGGCGCGGGCCTTCTTGCCGTCGAAGAGCAGATCCGCACGACGATCACCGATCTCGAGGCCGATATCGCCGCGGCAGGAGCCATGGCAGACGCCCAGGGGCAGCTCGCTCCGATCATCGCGAGGACGCGATCGAACATCGACGCGGCGCAGGCAGATCTGCAGGGCACCGCGCGCAACCCGCAGCAGGCTCTCGACATGCTCACCACCGCCAACGTCGAGATCGACGCAGCGCTCGGACGCGTGCGAGAAGCGAGCGAGCAGGCGCAGCACGTCCGTCGCGTACTCGCACAGCGCCTCACACAGGCACAAGCGCAGATCAACACGGCGAACGACTTCATCACCACTCGGCGAGGTGCGATCGGGGCGACAGCTCGCACTCGCCTCGCCGAAGCGAACGCAGCCTATTCCGAAGCACTCGCCGCACAGGCGGGCGACCCCATCCTGGCCACAGAACGCGCGACCCGTGCATACAGCCTCGCCTCCGAGGCGACCTCGCTGGCCCGCAATGAGGTCGATGCGTTCAACACCGGCGGATGGTCGGGGGGCTGGTCAAGCAGCTATAGCAGCGGTGGCAGCAGCGACCTGGGCGGAGCCATTCTCGGCGGCATCCTCGGCGGCCTCTTCAGCGGTGGCGGAGGCGGTGGCGGAGGCGGCAGCTGGAGTTCTGGTGGCGGCTGGCGTTCCGGCGGCTCGAGCCGCAGCAGCAGCCGCAGCAGCAGGCCTTCCAGCTTCGGAGGCGGCTCCTCCCGTAGCAGCTCCCGCAGCGGTGGTCGATCCCGAGGGGGTCGGTTCTAGCATCCGCTCGTTCTTCTCACGCTCACGAAAAACACGAACTCACACGACTCCGTTCCAATCGAAAGGAAACACCATGGCCAAGCAGTCCATCTTCGGTCGAATCTCGACGCTGATGAAGGCGAACATCAACTCCCTCATCGACCAGGCGGAAGATCCGCAGAAGATGATCGATCAGCTCGTCCGCGACTACACCAACAACGTCGCTGACGCAGAGGCTGCCATCGCGGAGACCATCGGCAACCTGCGCCTGCTCGAGCGCGACCACGAGGAAGACATCCAGGCGGCCAAGGACTGGGGCAACAAGGCGATCGCCGCGAGCCGCAAGGCTGATGAGCTTCGCGCCGCCGGCAGCACCCCCGACGCGGACAAGTTCGACAACCTCGCCAAGATCGCGCTGCAGCGTCAGATCAGCGAGGAGCGCGAGGCGGGCGCCGCCGAGCCCACGATCGCCGCGCAGACGGAGGTCGTCGACAAGCTCAAGGCCGGCCTGAACGGCATGAAAGAGAAGCTGGGCGAGCTCAAGGCGAAGCGCAGCGAGCTCCTCGCCCGCGCGAAGGTCGCCGAGGCCCAGACCAAGGTCCAGGACGCCGTGTCCTCGATCAACGTCCTGGACCCGACGAGCGAGCTCGGCCGCTTCGAGGACAAGGTCCGCCGCCAGGAAGCCCTGGCGCAGGGCAAGATCGAACTCGCCGCGTCCAGCCTCGATGCACAGTTCGAGAGCCTCGATGATCTCGGTGAGCTGACTGAGGTCGAGGCGCGTCTGGCAGAACTGAAGGCCGGCGGCTCCTCGCGGGCACAGCTCGAGTCCTGAAACACCGGATGCCCCGGGCCGCTGGCCCGGGGCATCCGCCCTCACGCTTTGGAGATCCTCGTGGCTCGCTTCCTGGTTGTTCCGCAATGGCAGGGTTCGCCGTCGGCGCGTGCGATGCTGCTCGTCGACGGTGCATCAGCAATCTCAGGGGATCTCCCACGCAGTGCCACCACGATGCTCGATATCCCGCTGGAAGCCGGCGAATCGCTCGGTACCGGTGTGCATCGATTGAGCTCTCTGCAGCGCATCCGGTCGATGATCGCCGAGAGTTTCCAGGACGGCACCATCGTGATCGGTGGCGACTGCAGCGTGACAGTCGCAGCCCTCGACACCCTGGAGCGCGACGATCTCGCACTGGTGTGGTGCGATGCCCACCCCGATCTGCATACGGATCAGACTTCGACTTCTGGCGCGTTCTCCGGAATGGCATTGCGTGCTGTGCTGGGCGAAGGAGAAACTCAGCTCGCGCTCTCCCCCGGGCTCCCCGCCGATCGCGTCGTACTCGTCGGCGCGCGTGTGATCGATGACGCGGAGCAGGAGCCTCTCGGCCGAATGAATCAGCTGAGTGTCACCGACCTCGAGAATCCGGATGCTCTCGCCGCCGCCGTCGCGGCAACCGGCGCCGCACGGGTCTGGGTACACATCGATGTCGATGTGCTCGACCCCACGGAGATCGCCGGAGTCTCCTCCGCAGCACCCTTCGGTGCGAGTGCCGCGGCTCTGGCATCATCCATTCGGGCGCTGCGTGAACGCGTGCCGCTCGCGGGTGCGACGATCGCAGGTTTTGCCCCGCGCACTCCCCTCGACGCGATCGAAGATCTTGGCGCGATTCTGCGCCTGGTGGGGGCCGTGGCATGACTGCGCGTACGCAGACGCCTGACTGGCGACCGGCTGCGGAGGCCGCACTCGCGCGCGGTCGCCGACTGGATCGACGCATTCCGTCGTTCCTGCTGCGCTCCCCGATCAGCCGAATCGGTTACGCCTGGGGCACGGCTGTCGGCTGGGTCTGGGGATCCCTGTGGAGCACGGGGCCGATCGAGCGCCGTAACGGACTGTGGATCTTCCGCGGGATGCCGAAATGGACGTTCAAGCGCGGCGGCGTCTGCGTCGGCGGATGCTACCTGACGGGAAAGTCATCGCCTACAGACGCGGTGCTCCGGCATGAAGCCGTGCACAAGGCGCAGTGGCTGCGCTACGGCTTCCTGATGCCGGTGCTCTACCTGTTCGCAGGTCACGACCCGCTGCGAAATCGTTTCGAGATCGAGGCAGGGCTCGAAGACGGCAACTACGTCAATGCGCGGTCGGGAGTAAGCCGAAGCGCTCGGGTGCGCTGATCGTCGACACCGGGACCTCGAGCGTCGAGGTGAGGTGCTCGACGATGTCAGCTGTGCCGAGGTAACCACCCAGCAGAGTGATGTGCGTGGGGTGCTCTTCATCGCACAGCATCTCGTCTGCCCAGGCGCACGTCGCGCGAGTCAGCGCCGCGCCGGGTGCGCACGCGCGACCCGTACCCGGTGCTCCCGTGCGCGAAGAGCGTGCGAGCCAGGTGACAGTCATACGAGCGGGTGCCTCGATCACACCGATGTCGCATGCATCAGGGACCTCGATGAACACACGACCGGAAGCGCACAGCGGAAGCGTCGCCAAGAACGTCTCGAGTTCAAGCAGTGAGTTCTCATCTGCCGTGACCAGGTGGTGCGCACGCAGACGCGCTGCCCGACGCTGGGCTCGGCCGCTGCGGATCTCGGTGGACGTCGTCATGATGCCACTATCGTAACACCGATGAAGGGTTGCCTTACCTTGCTCGACTCTCAGTGTTCGAGCAGGGCCGACCGGAGTCCGGCGAGTTCATCATCGGCGAGCCCGTTCGCCAGCAGATAGTCAGAGGCCGATCCCCATCGCGCATCGACCTCGTCGAGGACGCCCTGCATGACCTCTGCGGGCGACAGCGTGGCGAGGGCGATGGCGTTCTCGGAATGCGGGTGGTGCTGCTGCAGATACGAGATGATGCGGCGGTTTCGCTGCTCGGGAAGTTGCGACGCAGTGAGCGCGTAGTCGGCGATCACTTCGTCTCGATGCGCCTCGACCGCCGAGAGCGCCAGGGCGACAGTCACACCGGTCCGGTCCTTTCCGACTGTGCAGTGCACCAGGGTCCGCTCACCGCGAGCGATCACACGGACGGCCTCTGCGAGGCGTTCCCCGCTTTCCTCGAGAAGGTGGCGGTACATCTCTTCGAGGCCCATGTCGTCGTCGAAGAAAGACGCGACAGACCCCAGAAAGAGAGGGAGATGAGTCGTAGCAATCGACGTCACTGCAGACGGGGCGTCGGCGAGTTCCTGGCCATCGCGCAGGTCGACGATGCGATCCACTCGTCGCTCGAGTTCGGTGACACCGGCCTCAGTCGCACCGACAAGACTTCCCGACCTCAGCAGCATCCCTTCGCGCACCCGACCGCGTGCGCCGGGCATTCCACCCACATCACGCGCGTTGAAGACCCCATCGACCGCGAATACTGTCACTTCGTCGCCTGCTCGCCGCGCGGCACGACGGGGTAGCGTCCGGCGATCACGATTCGGTTGAACGCGTTGATCGAGACGCACGCCCAACTCAACGCGGCATACTCCTTCTCGGTGAACACGCTGCCGACCCGGTTGTACACGTCATCGGACACGCCCTCGTCAGAGATGAAAGTGAAGGCCTCAGCGAGCTCCAGCGCCGCACGCTCACGCTCCGAGAACACACCACTCTCGCGCCAGGTCGCGATCTGCGTGATCGTATCGATGTCGATGCCCGCGCTGACTGCACGATCAAGGTGCACGCGAGTGCAGTACGCGCAGCCGTTCAGCTGCGAGCAGTGGATCATCACAAGCTCTTTGAGGCGGTCATCGATGCCGTTCGTCCTGCAGATCTCGCCGACGGTTCGGGAGAACTCATCCAGCGCCTTGTAGGCGGCAGGTTCCGTCTTCGACAAGTGCACTCGCGTCTCGCTCATGCACCTCAGCTTAGGCTCAGCCCCAGATATTAGCGTTGCCTGCAATGTCTGGATCTCCGCGGATAGTGAGTATCGACGGCGTGCGCGGGGTGGCCTCACTGGTCGTCGTCGTCTATCACTGCAGCCTCATCGCGATGCCGCACCTGGACGGCACACTCGCGGCATGGCTCACGCAGAGCCCCGGCAAACTCGCGTTCGCCGGCACGGAGGCCGTTCTGGTGTTCTTCGTCCTCTCGGGCTTCGTGGTCACTCTTCCGGTGCTGCGCGTCGGCTTCTCCTGGTCGCGCTACTACCCCACACGCGTACTTCGGCTCTACCTTCCCGTCTGGGCGTCACTCGTCCTTGCGACGGTGCTGATCGCTCTGGTTCCCCGCGATCAGTCGACAATGCCCGAGGGCTCATGGATGCGCGATGCGCAGGCGGCGACCGTGACGTGGAGCTCTTTCCTTGATGAAGCCTCACTGGTCCCGGCGTCTTACGACATCAACAATGTGCTGTGGTCACTGCGCTGGGAGCTGATCTTCTCACTCGCGCTTCCGCTCTTCGTCGCTCTTGCCGTCGCGGTGCGCCGGCACGCGATAGCCGCGGGCGTTGTCGCCTGTGCATTGACCGTCGCCGGTCGCATCGTCGAGATGGACGCGCTCGTCTACCTGCCGGTTTTCATGATCGGAGCACTCATGGCAGTCCGTCTGGATGATCTGCGGGTCTGGATGCGACGACCTCGCGGCGCGCTCTTCTGGCCCGGAGCGACGATCATCGCGCTGATGCTTCTCATCGCCAGCTGGCTCGCGCGGCCAATCGCTGACGCGGGAAGCATCGCGAGCCGAGCGCTCTGGGGATTCGCCGGCGTTGGAGCCGTGATCATCATCATCGCAGCCATCGGATGGCCACGATTGAGTGGTCTGCTCGAGCGTCGCACAGCGCAGTGGCTCGGTCGGGTCTCCTACAGCCTCTACCTCGTGCATGTTCCGCTGCTTTCAACCCTTGCGTACTTTTGGGGCGCAGACAGCTGGCCGTGGGCGATCGCGGTGGGCTTTCCGGCGAGCCTTGTCCTGGCGGGTCTGTTCTATCGCTTCATCGAGTCACCCGCGCACCGCATGTCGCGATTCATCGGCGCCGCGATATCGCAACGCGTGCGATCACGCCTCGCCTAAGGATGCATAGCCACCGGTCACACGCCGGACCCGCCGCTTCATGCGTCCGGCGAAATGACGTGACCGTGCGAGCACCGACTCGGCGTCGGATACCGCGTGCTTCCGCTCCCACGCCTTCTCCATCTCCCGCGCCCAGGCCCGCGTCACGGCCTTGTCGTCGAATCGCTCAGATGTGGCGATCGCCCGCTTACGCATGGCTTCGACGGCGGGTGCCGGCATCTGCTGCAAGTCGACGATTCGGCGCGTCAAAGCGTCGATATCTCCTGCAGCCACCAGAAAGCCATTCCTGCCGTCGACGATGAGATCCGATGGACCGTAGGGGATGTCGTAGGCGATCGGGATGCACCCTGCGGCCATTCCTTCGACGAGCGCGAGCGGCAGCCCTTCGGCGGTCGATGTCAGCAGCATGAAATCGGCTGCTGCGAAACGCGACCGTGCTGCGGCATCGTGTCCATGTAAGTGCACGCGTTCTGCGACGCCCAGAGATCGGATCGTCTTCTCCAGAAGCGGCCTGCGCTCCCCCTCCCCGTAGATGTCGATGCTCACCTCGACAGTCGCGGATGCACGCGCGACAGCCTTGATCGCGTGTGAGACGCGCTTGCGCTTGATCAGAGACGACAACATGAGCCCGCTGCCGCGCAGGTGCGACCGATCGCCTCCGCGCGAGGCCTGCGCACCGTCGAAGCCGTTGGGAATCACGGCGAGATTCTGCTGCGAGCCCAGGTCGGCGATCAGATCGCCGCGCTGCCGCGTGGTCAGCGCCACGACGGAGTCGAAATCCGACAGATGCTCGAGAACAGTGCGACGCGACGCGCTGAGAGATGAACCGTCAGCCGTGCGGTGCGAGCCGTGCAGAACATGCATGGTCACGACATTCGAGCGCCGGTATGTCCGCGCGAACCGCGCGGCGGTTTTCGAATCCACGATCATGAACGTCTCCTCGCGCTCCAGGATCTGATCGAGCCAATAACGGTAGACACCCCACACGCTCCCCCAGCTGCGCCGCGGTGTGCCGTCTCGGTCATACAGCACGACACGTCGAGTGCCCGCGGCCTCGTCGCGACGATCCGTGACCAAGATGCTGCCGTCCGCGCGGAATCGATCTGCGGCGATGACGCTGCCGGCCGAGAGTCGTTCACGGATCAGGACGACCCCGTCCCGTCGATGCTCGACAACGTCGCCTGCGGCAGCGAGGAGTTCATGCCCGGGCTCGGGCTGATTCTGGCCCCCTCTCGCCTCGTGCTCGCGCAGCCAGTCCCAAATGTTGACGAGTCGCATGCCATCGATGAGTTCACCTGCTGTGCGCAGCTCTCGCACGACATCTGCGTAATCGAGCCGGTCGTCCAGCGTCAGGATGTCGACAGGACGTCCTCCCAGGCGGACAATGGCTCGAGAGCGGTGCAACAACGCACCAGTCATTCCGCCGAACGAATCCGGGATGCTCCACGTCAGCGCAACCTGACGGCCCGGACGGAAGCGCGGGGTGAGGATAGAAGGCCGCATGGCGACGACGGTAACAAGTACTGCTGTGAACTCTTCACATCCACTCAAACCCATATTGCCCGCATGTGTCGCATCATACTGAGCAATATGCGGAGCGTGAGCGCGAGACGGGTGGTTGTTTTGCTCCCGGGTTTCACGCAAGCCCTCATTACGGAGCAGAATATGGGCGTGCCAACCACCGCCAGCGAGTTCCAGTATCTTCCGTTACAGGCTCAGACGCTCGGTGTACCTGTTCCACAGGTCGAACGCCTCACTCTCACGCTTCCCGACGGTCGCGTCCTCAGCGCCCTCCGGTTTGGAGAAGGACCGCCAGTCACCACGCTGCTCCACGGCGCCGGCCTGAACGCGCATACCTGGGACACGATGGTGCTCGACCTGCAGGTGCCGACCCTGGCAATCGATCTCGCGGGGCACGGTGATTCATCGTGGCGCGATGACGCGGCCTATGCCGCCCGCACGCTCGCGGGCGATGTCGCATTCGCCCTGGCCGAGTGGGCGACCGCACCGCAGGTGCTCGTCGGACAGTCGCTCGGCGGCCTCACCGCCGCGGCGGTCGCAGCATCCCGCCCGCAGCTCGTCAGCGACGTGATCATCGTGGACATCACTCCCGGCATCGACACCTCCGGCGGCCCCTCGGCACTGCGTGCGTTCTACGAGGGCCCCACGGATTTCGCTGCTCGAGACGAGCTCGTCGACCGCGCCATGTCGCTCGGGTTCGGCGGCACGCGCGCAGAGACGGAACGAGGCGTCTTCCTGAACACCAGAGTCCGAGACGATGGCCGTGTGGAGTGGAAGCATCATTTTGCACACCTCGCTGCCACCGCGCTCGCAGCCCCGACGCCGGAGGCCGCGAACGCGGTGCTCGATGTGAGCGGCTGGGACGACCTCACCGCGATCACCGTTCCCCTGACGCTGGTTCGCGCGGCCCGCGGCTTCGTCAGCGAAGCGGATGCTGAAGAATTCCAAAGCCGCCTTCCCTGTGCTGCCGTGGTCACCATCGACGCCACGCACAATGTGCAGGAGACCGCGCCGCGCGAGCTCGCCGCGCTCATCCGCACCACGATCGACACAACGCCCTGACACTGCACTTTCCTGCAGCACCCACCCCGTCCCGAGAGGACATCGTAAAGACATGTTCCGACGCACCAGACGCCTTGCCGTCATCTCCGCGCTTGCCGTCGCAGCCGTGGTCCTCAGTGCCTGCGCGGGAGCCTCGCCCGAGCCGGTCAAGACTTCTGACAGCAAACCTGACCCTGACGCCAGCCTGACCGTCGGGCTCGTCCTCGAGCCGACCAACCTCGACATCCGCCACACCAGCGGAGCTGCGCTCGAGCAGATCCTCGTCGACAACATCTACGAGGGGCTCGTCACCCGCGCGCAGGACAACACGATCGAACCGCGACTGGCCTCCGACTACGAGGTCTCCGACGACGGACTCGTCTACACGTTCACCATCGACGAGGGCGTCACCTTCCACAATGGCACTGCGATGACCTCGGCCGACGTCGTCGCCTCCCTCGAAGCGGTCCGCACGGACGAGTCCCTCCAGGGCAACGCAGAGTTCGCGAACGTCGCATCAATCGCAGCTCCAGATGCCAGCACCGTCGTGATCACGCTCAACGAGCCGAACCAGAACTTCCTGTTCGCTCTCACCGGTCCTGCCGGTCTCGTCTTCCAGGCCGGCGACACCACCGACCTGCAGACCGCGGAGAACGGCACCGGCCCCTTCACGCTGCAGAACTGGAGCAAGGGCAGCACCATCACCTTCGACCGCTACGACGAGTACTGGGGCGAGCCCGCAGGAATCGCCGAGGTGGTCTTCGAGTACATCCCCGATTTCACGGCTGGCGTCAACGCAGCGCTCGATGGCAGCCTCGACGTCCTCACCGCCGTCGACCCCAATCTCGCCCCTCAGCTCGAGGACTCCGGCGAGTTCGTGATGACGAAGGGCCGTACGACAGACAAGGCCACGCTCGCCTTCAACAACGCGAAGGCGCCGCTGAACGACGTTCGCGTGCGCGAGGCGCTGCGTCTGGGCATCGACCACGAAGCCCTGATCGAGGCCGTCGGTGCAGGCCAACCGCTGTACGGCCCCATCCCCGAGCTCGACCCCGGCTATGAAGACCTCTCGGATCTCGTTCCGTACGACCCGAAGAAGGCCAAGGAGCTGCTCGCCGAGGCAGGTCAGGAGGATCTCGAACTGACCCTCACGATCCCTGCGTTCTATGGAACGACCGTGCCGCAGGTACTGGTCTCTGAATTCGCGAAGATCGGTGTGACGCTCGAGGTCGACTCGGTGGAGTTCCCCACCTGGCTCGAGGACGTCTACACGAACAAGGACTACGAGCTCAGCTTCGTGCTTCATGTGGAGCCTCGCGACTTCGGGAACTTCGCCAACCCCGACTATTACTTCGGCTATGACAATCCCGAAGTGCAAAAGCTCTACGCCGAGGCACTCGCTGAAACCGACCCGGACGAGAGCGCCAAGATCCTCGCGAAGGCCGCGCGCCTGGTCTCTGAGGATCACGCCGCCGACTGGCTGTACACCGGCGAGACGATCACTGCGCTTCGCCCGACCGTGTCCGGTTTTCCAGAGGACTCGATCAACTCGCGCATCAACCTCGCCGGCGTCACCGTCGCCGCGGACTGACGCCGACCGAGTAACCCAGCGTGATCCGCTACACGCTCACACGAGGAGTCCTGCTCATCGCAGGGCTCCTCGTGTCGAGCGTGCTCATCTTCGTCACTCTCCGCGTCTTTCCCGGAGACGTCGCTCAGCTCATCGCCGGCACCCAGGCCTCTCCCGCAGCAGTCGAGGCGCTCCGTGAATCGCTCGGCCTCAATCGCCCTCTGATCGCCCAGTACGGCGAATGGATCGGCGGCGTACTCACCGGCGATCTCGGAACCTCGCAGCTCAGCGGTGCCTCAGTGGGCGCAGAACTCGCCCAGAAGGCGCAGATCACGGTTCCCCTCGGCATCATGTCGCTGGTGATCGCCCTGCTGATCGCGGTGCCCTTCGGGGTCGGCTCAGCGCTGCTGCGCGGCCGCGCAGGTGGAACAGCGATCAACATCACCGCGCAAGCCCTGGCCGCGGTCCCGGTGATCTGGGCTGGCATGATGCTCATCGTCGTGTTCGCCGTGTGGCTGGGCTGGCTTCCCGCACAGGGCTTCCCTCGTCACGGATGGGAACAGCCGGGGCAGGCACTGCGGGCGCTGCTTCTGCCCGCACTGACCATCGGAATCGTCGAGGGCGCGATGCTGCTGCGCTTCGTGCGCAGCGCGACCCTCCAGGCGCGGGGCCAAGATTTCGTTCGCACCGCCGCGGCGAAGGGCCTCACCCGCAACCGCGCGCTGATCCAGCACGGGATCCCCGCGGTCGGTCTGTCCATCGTGACGGTGCTCGGCCTTCAGGTCGCTGGAATCGTCGTCGGCTCTGTCGTGATCGAACAGCTCTTCACGCTTCCCGGCATCGGGCGGATGCTCGTGACCGATGTGGGAACGCGGGACCTGGTCAAGGTGCAGAGCGAACTGCTGGTTCTCACCGGCCTCGTGCTCATCATCGGCTTCATCGTCGACCTCGTGCACCACTTCGTCGACCCCAGGCAGAGAGAGGCCGCATGATGCCCCGCTGGCTGAGATCGCTCTGGAGCACCGCCACCGGGCGTTTCGCGGTCGTCGCGGTGGCGGTGATCGCACTGGTCGCGCTGATCTCCCTGTTCTGGACGCCGTTCAACCCGCTCGAGACTGTCGTGCGCAACCGGTGGGCACCGCCCGGCTGGCCGCACCTGCTCGGCACCGATGGCACCGGCCGAGACATCCTCAGCCTCATCATGGCCGGCGCGCGCACCACTGTCTTCGTCAGCGTCGGGTCCGGGATCGTGGCCACGGTCGTCGGAATCGCCCTCGCTGCCCTTGGTGCCTTGACGTTCCGCTGGATGCGCGAGACCATCGCTGTTCTCGTCGACATCCTCATCGCATTCCCCGTGCTCATCATCGCCATGATGATCTCTTCGGTTTGGGGTGGGTCGCTCTGGGTCGTCATCTGGGCGGTCGGCATCGGTTTCGGCGTGAACATCGCCCGCGTCACCCGCCCGGAGTTGCGCCGAGTGCAGAAGAGCGACTTCGTGCTCGCCGGCCGAGCATCCGGTCTCACCACCTCGCAGAATCTCGTGCGTCATCTGCTGCCCAACGTTGCTCCGGTCTTCATCGTGCAGCTGTCATGGTCGATGGCCGTCGCCGTCCTCGCGGAAGCCGGGCTGTCCTACCTCGGTTTCGGCGCATCCGTCACAGAGCCCTCGTGGGGCATTCTGCTCGCCGACCTCCAGCGGTACATCGGCGTCCATCCGCTCTCGGTGATCTGGCCCGGTCTTGCCATCACGATCACCGTGCTCTCCCTCAATCTCCTCGGCGACGCACTGCGTGAGGCGACTGATCCGACGCTGCAGCATCGATCGGCAGAAATCCATACCCCGGCGGTGGTCGCATGAGTCTCGAAGTGCAGAATCTCGTGGTCGACATCGACGGCCGCCGCGTCATTGACGGCATCTCATTCGAGGTGCCTGACGGCGCACGTCTCGGGCTGATCGGTGAGTCCGGTTCTGGCAAGTCCGTCACGGCGCTCGCGATCCTCGGACTCCTTCCCGACGGAGCCACGGCGCGCGGCAGCATCCGCTGGAATGGAACCGAGCTGATCGGGATGCCCGATCGAGAGCTCGCCCGCCTGCGCGGCGATGACATCGGAATCGTGTTCCAAGAGCCGCGCACCGCACTGAATCCGATTCGGACGGTCGGTCGCCAGATCGCAGAGTCGGTGCGCATCCACACCGGAGTCGGCAAACGCGAGGCGCGGAAGCGTGCGATCGAAGAGGCAGCCCGTGTGCGGCTGCCCGATCCGGAAACGATCATCGACAAGTATCCGCACCAGCTTTCCGGCGGGCAGCGGCAGCGCGTAGCAATCGCGATGGCGCTGGCCTGCAATCCGCTTCTGCTCATCGCCGATGAGCCGACCACCGCGCTCGACGTCACGATCCAGGCGGAGATCCTGCGGCTGCTGCTCTCGCTCGTGGAGGAGCAGGGCATGTCCCTGATGTTCATCACCCATGATCTGGCGGTGCTCGCGCAGGTAGCCACCCACGGCGTCGTTCTCGAAGAGGGACGGGTGATCGAGGCAGCTCCGATATCGACGTTGCTCACCGCTCCCTCATCACCGATCACCCAAGGTCTGCTGCGCGATGCCACCGCGACGCTCTGGCGGCCGGAGGGAACGTCATGAGCCTGGTCGAGGCGCGCGGTCTCAGCCGGGAGTTCCCGGTGCCGAAACGGAGCATGTTCGAGCGCGCCACCATGCAGACCGCGCTGCATCCCACAGACCTCGACATCGACGCGGGCGAGTCCATCGGGCTCATCGGCGAATCCGGATCTGGGAAGTCGACCCTCGTCCGCCTGCTCCTCGGACTGGACGCCCCCACTGCGGGAACAGTGACGGTCGATGGGAAGAAGGTGCATGCTGCGGCGCCCGCACGCTCGCTGCACTGGCTCCGGCGGCAGACTGGTTTGGTCTTCCAGGATCCGTACGCATCGCTCGATCCGCGGATGACCGCAGGGCAGATCATCGCCGAACCGCTGTGGGCGCTGGGGATCGAAGGCGACCGACGAGAACGCGTGCGCACCGTTCTGACCAAAGTGGGCCTGGAGCCCGAGATGGCGGAGCGCTACCCACACGAATTCTCCGGCGGACAGCGCCAGCGCGTTGCCATTGCACGCGCGATTGCACATCGCCCCCGCATTCTCGTCGGCGACGAACCGCTCTCCGCTCTGGATGTCACGGTGCGCGCTCAGGTTCTCGACGTCTTCCACACCCTGCTCGAGTCCGAAGGGCTGACTCTGATCCTCGTGTCGCACGACATCGGCGTGGTGCAGAGCTTGTGCGACAGCGTCGCCGTGATGAAAGACGGCGCGATCGTCGAGCGCGGGGCCACGAAAGACGTGCTCATGCACCCGCAGCAGGACTATACGAAGCGCCTGCTCGCAGCGATCCCCGTGATCCCCGGCAGCGGCGTCATCTCCGACGGCGACGCTTCGACGCTGGAGTGAGCGAACGCTGCAGATAGATCGTCCCGAGCGATCGCCCGAACTTGAATCCCACCCGGCCCATGCGGCCGACCTCGACGAAGCCGTGCTTCGCGTGCAGACGGAGCGAGGCATCGGCGCCGCTATCGCTGATCACCGCGACGACCTCGCGCAGACCGATCTGCTCGCACGCCTCGATCAGGGCCTGCAGAAGCGCCGAGCCGAGCCCTTTACCGCCCGCCCCAGGGCCCAGGTAGATCGAGTCCTCGACCGTGTAGCGGTACGCGGACTTGCTCGCCCACGGCTGCACGAGTGCGTAGCCGATCACCTGGTTCGACGCAGTGACGGCGACGAGAAACGGCAGCTGCAGCTTGGTCAGCAGCGCGAACTTCTCACGCCAGTAGCGATGGGTCGAAGCCTTCTCATCGAAGGTGACAGCGGAGTTGGCGACGTAGTGGTTGTAGATCTCACGGACATCGGGCAGATCACCGATACGCGTTGGCCGGATCGCATAGGCGAAAGCGGCCGGATCCGGCTCGGGAGAGCGCAGATGGCGCGGCAGCCGTCGACGCTTGTCACCAGGCTCGAACTGCACGTGCTCAGCCTATAGTTCGCCGTCGACACGCCAGTCCACCGGCGCAGCGCCCTGCTCTGCGAGCAGGGCATTCGCACGCGAGAACGGCCGCGAGCCGAAGAAACCGCGACGAGCGGAGAGCGGCGACGGATGGGCGGAGACGATCGCGGGGGTCTCCCCGAGCACGGGCCGCAGCTTCTCGGCATCCTTCCCCCAGAGGATCGCGATCAGCGGCTGACCCCGCGCCACGAGCGCTCGAATGGCGAGTTCGGTCACCTGCTCCCACCCCCACCCCCGATGGGATGCCGGAGCGCCCGGTCTCACCGTGAGCACTCGGTTCAGAAGCAGCACGCCCTGATCGCTCCACGCGGTCAGATCGCCATGCGGTGCCGGCGGGATGCCGAGGTCGCTCTCACGCTCTGCGTAGATGTTCGTGAGGCTCCTCGGCAACGGCCGCACCGAGCGATCGACGGCGAACGAGAGCCCGATCGGGTGCCCAGGAGTCGGATATGGGTCCTGCCCGGTTATGAGTACCCGCACGTGAGCCAGCGGTCGCTGGAACGCCCGCAGCACATGAGCGCCGTCGGGGAGGTAGCTGGCGCCGCTGGCCTGCTCGGCTCGCAATCGCGCGCCGAGCTGGGCGATCGTGTCCGATGCCGGTGCGAGCGCCTCTGCCCAGCCGCGGTCGATGATTCCGTCATCGGCGAGCTGTGCGAGTGAGCGTCCCGGCACCAATTCAGCCCTCGCGCTCTGGGCGCACGCGCAGCGGACCGCGTGCGAGCAGGTGCTGTGCGGACTGCGCCACAGGGCGCATCGTGATGAGGTCGAGGTTCACGTGACCGGGAGCATCCATGGCGTAGCCGATGACATCAGCGACGTCCTCGCCGGTCAGCGGATCATCGACCCCGGCGTAGACGGCTTCGGCGGCGACGCGGTCGCCACCGAGACGGTTGAGGGTGAACTCCTCGGTGTGCACGAGTCCCGGCGCCACCTCGACGACACGAATCGGTTCGCCGTTGAGCTCCTGACGCAGCACCTTGACGAGCATGGACTCTGCCGCTTTCGCCGCGTTGTAGCCGCCGCCACCCGGGTAGTCGATCCGCGCAGCAGTCGAGGTCACGAAGACCATGTCGGCGTGGCCGTCAGCCGCGGCCGCACGGCGGAGCAATGGCAGCATTCCTGCGACAAGACGCTGAGCGGCGAGGACGTTGACGTCGTACATCCACTGCCAGTCGGCGACGCTGCCGTCCTCGATCCGATCAGTACCGCGTGCACCGCCGGCGACCTGCACGAGCGCATGCACAGGGCCGGATGCTTCGAGTTCGGCAATAAGAGCCGCGACAGCATCCGCATCGGTGAGATCGCACGCGATCGCCGATGCGCCGGTCTCGGCGGCGAGAGTGCGCAGCCGATCCTCGCGGCGAGCGACGCCGACGACGTCCCAGCCCCTGGCACGCAGGTTGCGCACCGCAGCCTCACCGATCCCAGAACTTGCACCTGTCACCACTGCACGCCGTGTCACCATGTCTCCACCGTACGACCTGGCCGCGTGTTTTCGCGCATGCGGCATGTTACGTAACATTTCCAGTCTGTTGTCGGCACCGGCGTTGTTCCGTACTCTCGCAGGAATGGCATCCGCCGTACCGACCTCACTACCCGCCCTGGAGGAACTCATGTCCGCACCCGAGACCTGGCGTTTCGAGACCAAGCAGATCCACTCCGGTGCTGCTCCCGACCCGGTGACGAAGGCGCGCGCGACGCCGATCTACCAGACCACGTCCTACGTGTTCGACAACGCCGACCACGCCGCGAACCTCTTCGCGCTCGCCGAGTTCGGCAACATCTACACCCGCATCCAGAACCCCACCCAGGACGTTCTCGAGCAGCGCCTCGCAGCCCTCGAAGGCGGCACCGGTGCCCTCGTGCTCGCCAGCGGCCAGGCCGCATCGACCTTCGCGGTGCTGAACATCGCGCAGGCCGGAGACCACTTTGTCTCGTCGAGTTCGATCTATGGCGGAACGTACAACCTCTTCAAGTACACCCTCGCCAAGCTCGGCGTAGAGGTCACCTTCGTCGAGAACCAGGATGACATCGAGGAGTGGCGCGCAGCCGTCCGCCCGAACACGAAGCTGTTCTTCGCCGAGACCATCGGAAACCCGAAGATCAACGTGCTCGACATCCGCGGCATCGCCGACGTCGCTCACGACAGCGGCATCCCGCTGATCGTCGACAACACGATCGCCACCCCGTACCTCATCCGCCCGTTCGAGCACGGTGCCGACATCGTCGTGCACTCGGTCACCAAGTTCCTCGGCGGCCACGGCACGACCATCGGCGGCGCGATCATCGACGGCGGCAAGTTCGAGTGGTCGAAGAACGCCGAGAAGTTCCCCGAGCTCACCCAGCCCGATCCCTCGTACCACGGGGCTGTCTACACCGCTGCGGTCGGTGACGCGCTCGCGTACATCATCAAGGCGCGCGTGCAGTTGCTCCGCGACCTCGGCTCTGCCATCGCACCCCAGAGTGCGTGGAACCTCATCCAGGGCGTCGAGACGCTCTCGCTGCGCATCGAGCGCCACGTGCAGAACGCTCAGGAGATCGCAGAGTGGCTCG
This sequence comes from Microbacterium zouquanmingi, assembly GCF_052266695.1. Lineage (NCBI taxonomy): Bacteria > Bacillati > Actinomycetota > Actinomycetes > Micrococcales > Microbacteriaceae > Microbacterium > Microbacterium zouquanmingi. The sequence continues at coordinate 83,149 of NZ_JBQPQZ010000002.1, read as the reverse complement.
AGAGTCACGCTGACGTCGCTTCGGTGAACTACTCGGGGCTCCCCTCGTCGCCGTGGTACGCCAAGGCCAACGAGTACGCCCCAAAGGGCGTCGGTGCCGTGCTGTCGTTCGAGCTCAAGGGCGGCGTGGAAGCCGGTCGCGAGTTCGTCAACAGCCTGTCGCTGTTCAGCCACCTCGCCAACATCGGTGACGTGCGCTCGCTCGTCATCCACCCGGCATCCACCACGCACTCGCAGCTCTCGCCTGAGGCGCAGCTCACCGCCGGCGTCACGCCGGGCCTGGTGCGTCTGTCCGTCGGACTTGAGAATGTCGACGACCTCAAGGCAGACCTCGATGATGCTCTCGCTGCAGCACGTCGGGTGTCGGAGGCCGCTCGCGCCTGAGCACCCTCTCGCCATAGCGCACGGATCTCGCAGACTTCCTTCGGAACTCTGCGAGATCCGTGCTTTTCTGCGACGTGTCCGCCGGCGCATCCGACCATGTAACGTGGGCCGCTGAGGGCTACGGGCAGGCGACAATGGAGACATGGACTGGCAGAGCACCTCTGAAGACACCGTGCCCTCGGCGCGCGTGACCGAAGCGGATGCACGGCTTCTCCGCGCTCGCCCTCCCGTGACGGGAGCCTGGCGAGACGGCGATCCTGCGGGCGATCGAGAGTTCGCTTCCTTCGGCGCCTTCCGCACCGAAACCGGCGCAGAGCTGCCGAGTATCCGCATCGCGTACGAGTCGTGGGGCGAGCTCAACACCGCTAAAGACAACGCGATCCTCGTGCTGCATGCCCTCACCGGCGACAGTCACCTCCGCGGCGACGCGGGGCCGGGGCATCCGACCGCCGGCTGGTGGGAGGACATCGTCGGTCCAGGCGCTCCGCTCGACACCGACCGCTGGTGCGTGATCGCCCCCAACATGCTCGGCGGATGCCAGGGGTCCACCGGTCCCGCCAGCGTCGCTCCGGACGGCTACGAGTGGGCATCGCGTTTTCCCTACGTGACGGTGCGCGATCAGGTGGCGGCCCAGGTGCTCCTGGCCGACGCGCTCGGCATCGAGCGCTGGTCAGCGGTCGTCGGCGGATCCATGGGCGGGATGCACGCGCTGGAGTGGGCCATCATGCACCCAGAACGAGTCGAGCGCCTCGCGGTGCTGTCCTCTCCCCCGGTGAACACCGCCGATCAGATCGCACTGAATTCCGTGCAGCTGGAGGCCATCCGCATCGATCCGCGATTCCAGGGCGGCGAGTATTACGACCAGAGCATTGGAGAGGGCCCGCATCGAGGGCTCGCCCTCGCGCGACGCATGGCGCTGCTGAACTACCGGAGCCCCATCGAACTGAATCAGCGCTTTCAGCGTTCCTGGCAGTCGGATGTCTCACCGCTCGGACATGGCGGCAGATTCGCCGTCGAGTCCTACCTCGACTTCCACGGCAACAAGTTCACTCGTCGCTTCGACGCGAACAGCTACCTCACTCTCGTCGAGGCGATGAACTCCCATGACGTCGGTCGCGGCCGTGGGGGCGTTGAGACGGCACTGCAGTCGATCACAGCGAAGACGCTCGTGCTCGGCATCGACACCGATCGCCTGTTCCCGGTGGACGGACAGCAGCGCATCGCACGTAGCGTGCCGCATACGATCGACGACGGACACGCCGTCGTTCTCACGAGCGATTTCGGTCACGACGGATTCCTCATCGAGACGGATGCCGTCGGCATGCACCTGCAGCGTCTGCTGGAGGCCTGAACCCCCGGTTCAGTCGCGCGTGTACTGCCAGGGCATCATGTCGGTCTCAAGCCGGTGTCGCCCGGTGCCGCCGCTCGGGTGCTGCGCGTCACCTGCCCAGACAAACACCCCGCCGCCCAGAATGTGCGTCGCATAGGTCTCGGGAGCCGTCACGGATGCAAGTGCTTCCGCGACGCTCGTGTGCGCGGCCAATGCACTCAACGTGATCCAGGTCGGCGGAAACAGCATCAGCGCGCCCTCGGCGTGCCGCTGCAGAGCGTCGACAGGTGAGAGCCATGCCGCTTCCATCACCTCTTGCGGAGCGGGACGGATCTCGCCTTCTGGCGCGTGCGCCAGGAAGAACCAGGTGCGCACGCGCTTCGGCGCCTCGACGGGCGGCACCCAACACGAGAAGACATGCGGATCGATCGGCCGCAGACCAACCTCCTCTTCGCACTCGCGCACGGCCGCACGCGCAGCGATCTGGATCTCGTCTTCGCCAGCCGTGACATCGTCAGCTTCGACGATACCGCCGGGGAACACCCACGCACCGCCGAACGAGCTTCGGTCAGGGCGTCGGATCAGCAGCGTCTCGATGCTCGCTTCGCGCTCACGCAGAAGCACCGCAGTCCCACCGTTGAGCATTGACTGAGCCATGGCATCACCCTATGCCGACCACTGCTCCGCTGTGCTTCGTCGTTCGATTCGAAAGGCGATCGCGGTGATCGCCAGTCCGATGATCGCAAGCACTGCGCCGACCCATGCCGGAGCGGTGAAACCCCATCCTGCCGCGATCACGACTCCCCCGAGGAATGCTCCGAGGCTGTTGCCGATGTTCAATGCGGAGTGGTTCATGGCTGCCGCGATCGACTGGTTGTCGCCGGCGACATCCATCAGACGCGTCTGAATCGCCGGACTCAGAATGGACGAGGTCAGTCCGACCGCGAAGGCGAGCACCGCAAGCAAAATGATCTGGAACGACAGCAGTGCCAGCAGCGCGAGCACGAGCACGAGTCCGGCCATGCCCATCAGCAGTGTGCGACGCAGGTCGCGGTCTGCCATGTGGCCGCCCAGCAGGTTGCCGACCGTCATCCCGAGGCCCACGACGACGAGTACGATCGGCACCGCCCATTCGGGAGCATCCGCGACATCGGTAACAAGAGGTGCGATGTAGCTGTAGACCGCGAAGAAGCCGCCGAAGCCGATCGCGCCGATACCGAGCGTGAGCCAGACCTGCCCGACCCTGAAGACGCCGAGTTCTGAGCGCAGTGTGCGTCCGGGGTCACCGGGATGCTTCGGCACGAACAGCGCGATCGACACCGTGGCCAGGGCGAAGACGAGCGTCACCACGAAGAAGGCTGTCCGCCACCCCCACTGCTGTCCGAGGAAGGTGCCGACGGGCACTCCGACGACGTTCGCGATGGTGAGCCCGGTGAGGATGAACGCGACGCCCTTCGCTCGATTGCCCGGGCCCAGCACGTCGGCTGCGACCAGTGCGCCGATCCCGAAGTACGCGCCGTGCGGGAGTGCTGCGAGCAGCCGTGAGGCGCCGACGAGACCGAACGTCGGCGCGATCACTGTGAGGGCGTTGCCCACTGTCAGAGCGATCGCGAGGCAGATCATGACGCGATTGCGAGGGAAGCGCGCGACCAGGCCCGCGATCGTCGGAGCGCCGATGACGACGCCGAGTGCATACAGAGAGATGAGGATGCCGGTCTGCCCGATCGCCTCGTCGGGTGAAGTCGCCCACACCGATGGGAGCAGATCTTGGGCGATGTCCGGCAGCAGGCCCATGATGACGAACTCGGTCATGCCGATTCCGAAAGAGCCGATGGCGAGAGAGAGGAGCGCCATCTTCGCCGCACCCCTCGAGAGAGTCGAGGAGTGATTCACCCGCTAATGCTACTGGGCTATCAGGAGTCGGATTCCTCGATCGCCGCTTCCAGTCGCTCGATCTTCGCGTCGAGCTCTCCGGAGTACCCAGGGCGGATATCCGCTTTCAGCACGAGCGACACCCGGGATCCGAACGGCTGCACTGCGTCGACGGCGCGCTTGACGACAGCCATGACGGTGTCCCAGTCCGGGCCTTCGATCTCGGTGAACATGCTGGTCGTGCGGTGTGGCAGCCCTGATTCACGCACAACCTTGACAGCAGCGGCAACGGCATCGTGGACGGAGCCATCGGTGTTTCCGGTTCCGCCGGGAGCAACGGAGAATGCAATGAGCATGGTGTTCCTTTCAGTGTGTGGTCAGTTGCGCCTGCCCGCGCGCCCCACGGGCACCCGGGTCAATGCGCGAATCGCGATGACCAGGAGCACGATGACGAGTACGTTGCGCGCGGTGAGCAGCAGCACAGGCAGCCATTGCGCATGCAGCAGCCCGTCGTACGTCAGCGGATAGACCAGGCAAGTCAGCCCGCTGAGCACCAGCACGATCCCCGCCGGCAGTCCTGAACGAGTGCGATCGAACACGATCCAGAGAATCACGGGTGCAATCAGCCAGGTCTGGAACTGAGGAGAACCGACCTTATTGGTCACGATCAGCGATGCGACCAGTGCGAGCGCGAGCGGGGGGAACAGTCGGGGGAAAGATGCCCCGCGGCTCGCCTTGACCGCTCCCAGGACGAGGATCCCTACCGCGACGACTGCCATGAGCGGAGTGAGCACCGCAGCGAGCACGTCGACGCCGGGCGCGCCGATCTGGAAGGTAAGAATCTCGAAACTGTAGTCAATGGATGCCGTACCCGCTGCTGCCATCCACATGAATGGTGTCGCGAACACTGCTTCGATCTGCAGTCCGCGCCCGGTCTGTTCGGTGAGGAAGCCGAAGAGGTGCTGATCCGCGCCGAGCAGGAACAGCAGCACGATGACTGCAGCGCTCGTGGCGAGGAACACCAGCAGGATCCGCATCCGGGTGCGCGCAGCGGCGATCGCACCGACAACGAGTGCGCCTGGCCAGATCTTGATCCAGGCGGCCACGGTCAGAAGGAGCGTGGCGATGGCCGGTCGCTTCACGAGCCAGCATCCGGCGATCACTGCCATCGGCACGGTCACCGCGTCGATGCGGTACATGGCGATCGGCCCCATCAGCGCGAGCGCCGCCGTCCAGAACCAGCCAGCGGAGCGCCGAGCTGCCGTCCCGGTGCGTCCCACCAGCACGGCGAAGGCGATGGCGTCCAGCGCGGTGATGAGCACCGCCCATCCGATCAGGTACGCTCCCATGGCGCCGACGAGCCCGTTCAAGGGCCATGCGATCAGCTGTGTCGCCAACATCGGCAGCAACGCCGGCTGCGGGTACACCCACGACTCGGTGATGCCGACGATCGCACCACCGGTGAGAGCGGAATGCGACCACGGCTGGTACACGAGAGTCACATCCCCCATCGGCTGGGATGGGTACAGCCACCCGAGAGCTGCGATCAGCACATGGACGGCGAGGAACACGGCCCAGAGGCCGGCGGTGCGCATCCTCACGACAGTAGCTCTCCGATGGCCGCCGGCAGTGCGTCCGACACATCGAGCGCAACGATCGGGTGCCCGCGGCGCCCGTCCCGTGCACCGGATGCCAACGCCGCCGCGTATCCGTGCAGCCATGCCCCCGCTGCTGCGATATCTGCAAGCGGTGCACCAGCGTTCGCCGCGGTCAAGGCGCCGAGCACTCCTGCGAGCACATCGCCGGTACCTGCCGTGGCAAGCCAGCTCGGTCCAGCCGCGACAGCGGTCAAGGCTCCGTGTGACGATGCGATGAGCGTGGTCGCGCCCTTGAGCAGCACGGTGATCGACAGCGCGCGCGCAACCTCGGCGACGTCGGCCTCCCTGTCGCCGCTGCCGCTCTCCTCGAGCCCGAGCATCTCGCTCAGACGTGCGAACTCCCCTGCATGCGGCGTCACGATCAACGGTGCCGCCGCTCCGACGATGAGGTCGAGCGCGCCGGCATCGACGATCACGGGAGCGGGGCCTGCGAGGATCTCCTGCAGCGCACGCGTTTCGTCAGCGCTGCGGCCCGCGGCGTCCGTACCCGATCCGATCACCCACGCATCCACCCGCGTGCTGCCGATGTCCGCAGCAGCGACGGTCTCTGGGCGTCGGGCGATCACCGCATCCGCTGCACGCCCCTCGCCGACGAATCGGACGTAACCCGCACCTGCACGCCACGCCGCGTCGACGCCCAGCACAGCGGCGCCAGGATAGGCGTTCGATCCGGTGCGAAGTGCGACGACCCCACGGGAATACTTGTCATCCGTCGACGTCGGCACGCGCAGCAGGCGCACCGTATCCGTACGGGACCATCTGCCCACATCGACCATGGGTTCAACGCTAGCGCGCTGATCCGCGTCCTGCGCACGATACGTTCGAGATGTGACTCTCCTGTTCTCCCCGCTCAGCATCCGTTCCGCCACGTTCTCGAACCGCCTGTGGGTGTCGCCGATGTGCATGTACAGCGCAATCGACGGCGTCGTGCAGGAATGGCACCACGCCCATCTCGCGCAGTTCGCCTCGGGTGGTGCTGGGCTCATCGTCGCCGAGGCCACCAGCGTCACCCCGGAAGGCCGTATCTCGCCACGCGACGCCGGGATCTGGAATGACGAACAGCGAGACGCGTGGGCGCCGATCGTGCAGGCGATCCATGACCGCGGCAGTCGCGCCGGCATCCAGCTCGCACACGCAGGGCGCAAGGCGTCAACGTGGTGGCCGTGGGCCGATCAGCGCGGATCCGTTGCCGAAGCTGAAGGCGGATGGCTGACGGTCGCGCCCTCTGCCATCGCCTTCGAGGGTTTCGCCGAGCCGCTCGAGCTGGATGCGGCGGGTCTCGAGCGTATTGTGGCGGGGTTCCGCACGGCCGCGCGGCGGGCCCTGGATGCCGGGTTCGACGTTCTCGAGCTGCACGGTGCCCACGGGTACCTTCTGCATCAGTTCCTCTCCCCGCTGTCGAACCGGCGCGAGGACGAGTACGGCGGTTCGCTCGAGAACCGCGCCAGGCTCCTGCTCCGCATCATCGAGAGCGTGCGCGATGTCGCAGGCGCTGATGTGCCGATCTTCGTGCGGATATCCGCCACTGACCATGCGGAGGGCGGGTTCACCGTGGCAGAGGCCACTTCCGTCGCGGAGTGGGCGATGGAGAAGGGCGCTGACCTCATCGACGTCTCCAGCGGCGGACTCGTGGCGCACCAGACGATCGACGTACACCCCGGGTATCAGGTGCCGCTGGCCGCTGCCGTGCGCCAGGACGGGCGCATCCCGGTCGCAGCCGTCGGCCTGATCACCACGGCAGAGCAGGCCGAGCAGATCCTGGTCGAAGGATCAGCAGATGCAATCTTCGCCGCACGCGAGTGGCTGCGCGACCCGCATTTCGCATTGCGGGCCGCGCATGAGCTGGCAGCAGAGGTCGAGTGGCCGTCACAGTACCTGCGCGCACGCTGGCGCTGAGCGGCCTCCTCTACCTGCCGCGCACCTTTCGCGTAGCATCCTGAACCTCACCGACGAGCTCTTCGATGATGTCCTCGAGGAACAGCACCGCGGTCGTCTCGCCCTGATCGTTGCGTACCCTGGCGAGATGGCGACCTGCGCGACGCATGATCGCCAGGGCATCTTCGAGATCGGTGTTCTCCTGCACCGGCACCATGTGGTGAATGCGCTTGGAGGGAATCGGCGCAGCAGTCAGGGTTTCCGCGTCCTCCCCCTCTGAGGCCTGAAGGATATCCTTCAGGTGCACATATCCGACCGGCATGCTCTCGTCGTCCACGATCACGTAGCGCGAGAAGCCGTAGCGAGCCACAGCGCGCTCGATGTCGTCAGGTGTCGTCGCCTGCGGCAGCGTGACGAGGTCGCTGAGCGCGACAGCGACATCGCGGGCCTTCTTGTCCGTGAACTCCACGGCCTTGGCGACAGCCCCCGAGGCATCCGAGAGCACGCCCTCGCGGCGCGACTGGTTGACGATCGTGGCGACCTCGTCGATCGTGAAGGTAGAGGCGGCCTCGTTCTTCGGCTCGACGCGGAACAGACGTAGTACGCCATTCGCAGCCGAATTGAGCACCCAGATCACCGGGTGGAAGATCTTCGATACCCACACCAGCGGCGGAGCGAGGATGAGCACCGCCCGATCAGGGATGGAGAACGCGAGGTTCTTCGGCACCATCTCGCCGAAGACGACGTGCAGGTACGAGACCAGCACGAGCGCGATGACGAAGGCGACGACGTCCACGACAGCATCCGCCCACCCGAAGGCGTGCATCGGGATGCCGAGCAGGTGGTGGATCGCGGGTTCGGACACATTGAGGATCAGCAGCGAGCAGATCGTGATGCCGAGCTGCGAGGTGGCGAGCATCAGAGTTGCGTGCTCCATCGCGTACAGCGCGGTCTTCGCTGCGCGCGAGCCCTCCTCCGCCCGCGGTTCGATCTGCGAGCGGCGGGCAGAGATCACGGCGAACTCGGCGCCGACGAAGAAAGCGTTCGCGATCAGCAGGACCACGAGCCAGACGATTCCCGACCAGTCGTTCATCGGGCCGCCTCCTCAGCATCGGCATCAACAGGGGACGGCGTGTACCGAATGCGGTCGACACGCCGGCCTTCCATGCGGACGACCTGCAGGATGCCGGAGTCGAGGGTTACCTCGTCACCGGTGGAGGGCACGCGTTCGAGCACGCTCATCATGTAACCGCCCACGGTGTCGTACACGTCTCCTTCTGGCACGCGCACGCCGGTGCGACTTCGCAGTTCATCGGGGCGCAGTTCGCCGGGGAATGTGATCGAGTCGCGCCCTTGAACCACACCGGCACGGCTGCGATCATGCTCGTCAGCGACTTCGCCGACGATCTCTTCGACGAGGTCCTCGAGAGTGACGATGCCCGCAGTTCCGCCGTACTCATCGACGACGACAGCGAGCTGATACCCCTTGGCCCGCAGCTCGGAGATGAGCACGTCGAGGTGCTGGGTCTCTGGAACACGCAGCGGTTCGGTCGACAGGGCGCCGACTGGCACCTCGGAGCGTCGATCACGCGGCACGGAGACGGCGGCCTTGAGATGGACGACACCTGTGATGTCATCCAGATCGTCGTCGTAGACGGGGAAGCGGCTGTGGCCTGTGCGTCGTGCGAGCTGGATGACGTCTTCGGCGGTGTCTCCCGCGGCGATCGCATGCATGCTCGGACGAGGGGTCATCACATCATCTGCCGAGAGTCGCGAGAAAGTCAGTGTGCGGTCGAGCAGGGAGGCGGTATCGGCTTCGAGCACGCCGGCGCTGGCTGAGCGTCGCACGAGCGATGACAGCTCCTCTGCGGTGCGTGCGCCGGAGAGCTCTTCCTTCGGCTCGATGCCGAAGGACCGTATGATGCCGTTCGCGCTGCCGTTGAGCAGGAGAATCGCCGGCTTGAAGACCGTCGTGAATGCGACCTGGAACGGCACGACGAGCTTCGCGGTGGCACGCGGCAGCGCGAGGGCGAAGTTCTTCGGCACGAGCTCGCCGAGAATCATCGACAGCACGGTCGCGCCGGTCATCGCAACGACCGTCGAAATCGGCTGGACAGCGCCTTCGGCCACGCCCCACGCGCTGAGCACGGGTCGAAGGAGGTTCGACAGCGCCGGTTCCATCGTGTAACCGGTCAGCAGCGTGGTCAGTGTGATGCCGAGCTGCGCGGACGACAGATGTGTGGAGGTGTGTTTGAGCGCGCCGATCGTGATCGCGAGGCGGGACTCGCCACGAGCCTGGCGCGCTTCGAGTTCTGCGCGGTCGAGATTGACCAGTGCGAACTCACTCGCGACGAAAAGACCTGTTCCGACTGTGAGGAGGAGCCCCACGCCCAACATGACGTAATCCATCAGACGCTTCCCTCCGTGGAGTGGCAGCGCGGGCAGTGGGGCGAAGTACTACAACTGGGAGGGTCGTCCATGGTACCTATGATTCTACCGATCCCTCAGGCGCGCCTTTCTGCTTTTGCTGTGAGTTTCAGAGAGGCGCTCGCGCTACCAGCCGTTTCCTGGCTCGCGCTGTCATTCTCTGCTCGCGCGGCAGAAGTTTCAGCAGCGCGAACAGCGACGAGCCGCGCGACGCGCCAGGGATGCCGTAGCGACAGCGACAGCGACAGCGACAGCTCAAGAACGCCTGCGCGGAGGCGGAAAGCGAGACGGCAGCCCATCAGCGGTGAGGATGCTGTAGAGCCGAGCCGGATCCCGATGATCCGGAGTCCGCCACCGTGACAGAGCCGACACCTGTCGACGGAGCGCATCCGCCCGGTCCTTCTCTTCCAGCAGCGCCTGCTCGGGAGTGCGTCCGTTGAGAATGTCAGCCAGGCTCGTGCTGAAGTCGATCGCGATCGGCACTCGCGCATACCCGCGTCGCTGATTCACATCGATCGCACGCAGCACAACTTCACGCCCAGTGAGCGGACCGCCTTTCCTTCGTGCCCACAGCACCTGGTCGAACGCGATGACACCGGCGGTGAAACTGCCTTCTGCCGCAAGATCGACGGATGTCTGCGCCGGCGACGTGACCAGGTGCCCGCGCCACTCGACCAGATCCACGCCATCGAATCCCAGCGCGCGTCGGCGGACAGCGCCGGATGAGCGGCCGCCGGTACTCTGCGCGATGCGCACGTCCACCAGCTTCGGCCACGTCCCGATCCGATCGATTGCGTGAACGGCTGCGGCGGCGCTGTGCGTGAACACAAGCGGGCCCCGCGCACGGTCTGCGACTTCAAGGACTCGCACGAGATGCTGTTGCATCCATGTCAGTCGTCTCCATTCCGCATCGCGCACGTAACTGCCTGCGATGACGCGCCGAAACACCCCGTCGCGCACCCGCTGCTTGAGCTTCCGATCGTTCAGGAGTCCGCCGTCGCGCTCTCGTCTCCGATGCACGATGCACGATGCTCGGATGCTCGGTCTGCATCACCATCTCTGGATGCTGGCACAGTGACGACAGCATCCGGATCGCCAAGTCGCCTTCTCGAACAACTCGAGCGATATCGCGTTCTGTGGAGAACGAGTCACTGCGACGGCCCCCGCACGCTCGCGCGGCCGTTTCCTGTTCGCGCTCCTGAAACTTCTGCCGCGTGAACAGGAAACAGCAGCGCCGAACAGGAAACAGCAGCGCGCGCTACCAGCTGACGGGCAGCGCCTTGCCCTCTTCGTACCCGGCAGCCGACTGGCGCCCGACCAGCGCACGCTCGTGGAACTCGGGCACAGACGACGCCCCCGCATAGGTGAACGACGACCGCACCCCCGAAGTGATCATGTCCAGCAGATCCTCGACGCCAGGACGCAGCGGGTCGAGGTAGATCTTCGACGAGGAGATCCCTTCGGCGAACAGCTCCTTGCGCGCACGCTCATAGGCGTCGAGTCGTCCGAACCGTGCCTGCACGGCCTTCGTCGATGCCATCCCCCACGACTCTTTGTAGATGCGGCCTTCGGCATCGGCCTGCAATCGCCCTGGAGCTTCGAGCGTGCCAGCGAACCAGGAGCCGATCATTACGGATGCCGCGCCTGCGGCGAGCGCGAGAGCGACATCGCGCGGGTAACGCACTCCCCCGTCGGCCCACACGTGTGCACCGGCTGCCCGAGCCGCTTCCGCTGTCTCGAGCACAGCAGAGAACTGCGGGCGCCCGACCGCGGTCATCATGCGGGTGGTGCACATCGCACCCGGCCCGACGCCGACCTTGAGGATCGTCGCTCCCGCCTCGACGAGATCGTTCACGCCGTCGGCGGTGACGATGTTTCCCGCAACCAGAGGGATGCCGAGGTCCAGCTCCGCGACTGTGGCGAGAGCACGCAGCATGCTCTCCTGATGACCGTGCGCTGTGTCGACGACGAGCACGTCCACCCCAGCAGCGGCCAGGGCGCGGGCCTTCGCGGCGACGTCGCCGTTGATGCCGATAGCCGCTCCGACCGCGAGACGCCCGCGCGAGTCGATCGCGGGTGCATAGAGAGTGGACCGCAGTGCGCTGCGAGCGCTCAGAGTGCCGACGAGGTGGCCGCGGTCGGTCACGGTGACGAGCTCCGCACCGGTTTCAATGATGACGTCGAATGCCCCGCGGGCATCGGCGGCGTCTTCTGCATCGAGCGAAGGAGTCCCTGCGTGCACGAGGTCGCCGAGGCGGGCATCAGATAGTGCGGTGGCAAGGCGCGAAGCCGAGAGGATGCCGACGATCGCGGATGCTTCGATCCGCCCCGCCCCTTTCGCGACGACCACGCCGTGCCCATTCACCGGGGGCAGCAGCTCCCGTGCATCGGCGACGGTGGCCGCTGGCGACAGCACGAGAGGCGTGTCCCACGCCACCGGCTGCGCCTTGACATCGCGGATCGCAGCATCCAGCTCCTGCAGCGGCATGTCCTGCGGAAGGATGCCGATCCCGCCGCGTCGCGCGAGCACAGCAGCGAGCCGGGGGCCGGTGACGGAGTTCATGTTCGAGGCCACCAGTGGAATGGTCGCGGGGGTCCCGTCGTGAGGTGCGAGATCGACGTCGAGTCGACTCGTGATGTCCGATCGCCGAGGCACCAGAAAGACATCGGAATAGGTGAGATCTACAGCGGGCTGCTCACTGACGAACTTCATAACTACAAGGTAGCTTTCTCCTCGCTTTTTTGTGCCTGCGTCGGTGCGACGTCGCACGTGCCTGCCCAGCAGAACACGTTAGGCTAGAAGGTAGAACGCGCATCCCTGGGAAATCCGGGGATATCGCGCGTTGACAGATCTTCAGCGATGAAAGAGGGCGATAGCGCGTGGCAGGCCAAACAGCCGGCGTCGGGGGTTCGGACGACGGAGATTTCGGAGCCAATTCCTGGCTCGTCGACGAGCTGTATGTGCAGTTCAAAGCTGACCGCAACTCCGTGGACAAGGAGTGGTGGCCGATCCTGGAGAATTACGCACCGGATGCCGCAGTCGTCGTTCCCGCTTCCCCCACGGTGAACGCTTCGGGTGACCAGCATCCAGTGACTGCTCCTATTCCGGTCATCGGATCGCAGCCCGTCGCGAAGACGACGGCCAAGCCTGCGAAGCAGGCGCCGATCCCTGCGCAGGCTCCGAAGCCTGCGCCGAAGGAAGATCCGAACGAAGAGAACGCCGACCAGGTCACGCCGCTTCGAGGTCTGACCAAGACGCTCGCGGTGAACATGGACAAGTCGCTGACTATCCCCACGGCAACGAGCGTGCGCACGATCCCGGCGAAGCTGATGATCGACAACCGCATCGTCATGAACAACCACATGGCGCGCTCGCGCGGCGGCAAGGTCAGCTTCACCCACCTCATCGGCTGGGCGCTGATCAAGACGCTCAAGGAGTTCCCGAGCCAGAACGTCGCGTACGCCGAGATCGACGGAAAGCCGTCTGTCGTGGCGCCGGCCCATGTCAACCTCGGAATCGCGATCGACCTCCCCAAGCCCGATGGCACTCGCGCGCTCATGGTGCCCAGCATCAAGCGTGCAGACACCCTCACCTTCACCGAGTACCTCGCGGCATACGAAGACCTCGTCACCCGTGCACGGGGCAACAAGCTCACCGCCGCAGATCACGCCGGAGCGACCGTCTCTCTGACGAACCCCGGTGGCATCGGCACCGTGCACTCCGTGCCTCGTCTGATGAACGGCCAGGGCTGCATCATCGGCGCCGGCGCTCTCGAGTACCCGGCCGAGTTCCAGGGCTCCAGCCAGAAGACGCTCACCGAGCTCGGCATCGGCAAGACCATCACGCTCACCAGCACCTACGACCACCGTGTCATCCAGGGTGCGGGTTCGGGCGAGTTCCTCAAGAAGGTGCACGAGCTGCTCATCGGACAGCGTGACTTCTACGAGGAGATCTTCTCCGCCCTGCGCATCCCGTACGCGCCGATCCGCTGGAACGCTGACATCGCCGTCGACCTCGCTGAGCGCGTCGACAAGCAGTCCCGCGTACAGGAGCTCATCAACTCGTACCGTGTCCGCGGCCACCTCATGGCCGACATCGACCCGCTCGAGTACGTGCAGCGTTCGCACCCCGATCTTGAGATCGAAAGCCACGGTCTGACGTTCTGGGACCTCGACCGCGAATTCGTCACCGGTGGCTTCGGCGGCAAGCGCGTGATGAAGCTGCGCGACATCCTCGGCGTGCTGCGCGACTCGTACTGCCGCACGCTCGGCATCGAGTACATGCACATCCAGAACCCCGAGCAGCGTCGTTGGTTCCAGGAGAAGGTCGAAGTCAAGTACCAGAAGCCTGGTCACGACGAGCAGCTGCGCGTTCTCCGCAAGCTCAACGAGGCTGAGGCCTTCGAGACGTTCCTGCAGACGAAGTTCGTCGGCCAGAAGCGCTTCTCGCTCGAGGGCGGCGAGTCGCTGATCCCCCTGCTCGATGAGATCCTGCAGGGCGCTGCCACCGCAGGGCTCGACGGTGCCGCGATCGGCATGGCCCACCGCGGCCGCCTGAACGTGCTCACCAACATCGCCGGCAAGACTTACGGACAGGTCTTCCGCGAGTTCGAGGGCACCCAGACCCCCGGCAACCAGCGCGGCTCGGGAGACGTGAAGTACCACCTCGGCACCGAGGGCACCTTCATCGCAGATGACCGCTCCGAACTGCCGGTGTACCTCGCAGCCAACCCCTCCCACCTTGAAACGGTCGATGGTGTGCTCGAGGGAATCGTCCGTGCCAAGCAGGACCGCAAGCCCATCGGCACGTTCTCGTGGCTGCCGATCCTCGTGCACGGCGACGCGGCGTTCGCCGGACAGGGAGTGGTCGTCGAGACTCTGCAGATGTCGCAGCTGCGCGGCTACCGCACCGGCGGCACCATTCACGTGGTCGTCAACAACCAGGTCGGCTTCACCACGACGCCGACGGATGCCCGCACATCGGTCTACGCGACCGACGTTGCAAAGACGATCCAGGCGCCGATCTTCCACGTTAACGGCGATGACCCCGAGTCTGTCATCCACGTCGCTCGGCTCGCCTTCGAATACCGCGAGCGGTTCCATTCCGACGTCGTCCTCGACCTTGTCTGCTACCGCCGACGCGGCCACAACGAGGGCGATGACCCCTCGATGACGCAGCCGCTGATGACCGATCTCATCCAGGCGAAGCGCTCGGTGCGCAAGCTCTACACCGAGGCCCTCGTCGGACGCGGTGACATCACCGAGGAAGAGTACGAGCAGGCCAAGGACGACTTCCAGAGTCGCCTCGAGGTCGCCTTCGCCGAGACGCACGCGGCCGAGACCGGGGCAACACCGATCGCACCTGACCTCTCCCCCGTGGACGAGGTCGTGGGCGAACCTGAGGTGACCGGCATCTCCCGCGAGGTCGTGGGTCTCATCGGTGAAGCGTTCGCCAACAAGCCGGAAGGCTTCACCGTGCACCCGAAGATCCAGCAGCTGCTGGACAAGCGGGTCGCGATGACCAAGTCGGGAGGCATCGACTGGGGCTTCGGTGAGCTTCTCGCCTTCGGCTCGCTGCTCGCCGAGGGCACCACGGTGCGTCTGGCCGGTCAGGACTCGCGCCGCGGCACCTTCGTGCAGCGCCACGCCGTCATGCACGACCGTGCGAACGGCCAGGAATGGCTGCCGCTGGCCAACCTCTCTGAGAGCCAGGGTCGTTTCTTCGTGTACGACTCGCTGCTCAGCGAGTACGCCACAATGGCATACGAGTACGGCTACTCCGTCGAGGCTCCCGAAGCACTCGTGCTGTGGGAGGCCCAGTTCGGCGACTTCGCGAACACCGCTCAGGCCGTGGTCGACGAGTACGTCTCTGCTGCTGAGCAGAAGTGGGGCCAGCAGTCCGGCGTCACGCTCCTGCTCCCGCACGGCTACGAGGGTCAGGGCCCTGACCACTCCTCTGCGCGCATCGAGCGCTTCCTGCAGCTGTGCGCGCAGGAGAACATGATCGTCGCTCGTCCATCGACCCCCGCGTCGTACTTCCATCTGCTGCGCCGTCAGGCCTACGCCCGCCCCCGCAAGCCGCTGATCGTCTTCACCCCGAAGGCGATGCTGCGACTGCGCGGTGCGACCAGCAGCGTCGAAGACTTCACCCAGGGTCGTTTCGAACCGGTCCTTGACGACAGTCGCGAGCTGACCCGTGATTCGGTGAAGCGCGTGCTGCTGCACTCCGGCAAGATCCACTGGGATCTGCGCAGCGAGCTCGACAAGAACCCGAACGCGGAGATCGCCCTCGTGCGTCTCGAGCAGCTCTACCCCACGCCGCTCGATGCGCTGAAGAAGATCACCGACTCGTACCCCGATGCTGAGCTCGTGTGGGTGCAGGATGAGCCCGAAAACCAGGGCGCATGGCCGTTCCTGGCCCTCGAGTTCGCGAAGGTCCGCGAGCGAGGTTTCCGCGTCATCTCCCGGACTGCTTCGGCGTCACCTGCGACGGGTTCGTCCAAGGTGCACGCGATCGAGCAGGCCGACCTGATCAAGCAGGCTCTGACCCTCGGCTGATCCGGCCGCCCGTCCTTAGTACCAGATGCTGAGGGCGGGCGCCCGGATAGCGCGGAAGGCGTCGTCGAGCGACGCGGCGATCTCTGCCGTCGTCGACAGCCGCCCCGCGGCAAGCAGCTCCCTCGCGCTCACTCCCCCGGCGTACATCGCTGAGAGCGTGCCGATGTCGAGGGTCGCGTCCGCGGTCGCGGCATCCGATGCCTCGACCTTCGCGCGGCCGTCTGCGACAGACAGCCGCCAGCTTCCGGTCGTGAACCCGAGCGGGTCCTCGACGCGCAGCACGAGGTCGAGCGGTGCGCGGTACGTGCGCGCTTCCAGCGCCTCGCGCACATCGAGAATCCGCAGCCAGCCGTGGTCGTGCACTCGCACCTCGACGCCGCGCGGATCCTTCACGAGCCACGGCAGCGGGTCGTCGGTGGGCCGCAGATCAGCGGTCACCTTGTCGACAAGGTCATGTTGCAAGGCGAAACCCCAGAGCGCGACGAGCGCTTCATCAGTCACTGCCGTCAGCAGCGAGATCTTCAACTCGAACCGGAAAGCTCCGGGGATCTCCGTGAGTGTGTAAGCGAGCACTCCCCGTGCCGCGCCGTGCTTGTCGAGATAGCGCACACCGCGAACGGCAGCAGCAGAGGGATTCCCCGGCGCGAGCCCCGCGATTCGATCCCAGCGGCGTTCCCATCCGGCAACCTGGCCGGATCGCTGAGTGCGCTCCACTTCGTGGAAGGCTGCGAGGTTATCGCGCAGCCCCGCCTTGTCCAGGTACTCCAGGCGTCCGACGGGGGCGCCGGCCGCCCAGCCGGCACGGCGGGTATCGATGGCCATTGCGGCCATCGGAACGGCAGGAGCGAACCCATAACGGCCGTAGATCGTCGCTTCCGAGACGGTCAGGCCCGCGATCGCGGTGCCGGATGCTGCCGCAGAGCGCAGTTCGCCCTCGAGCAGTGCCCGTGCAATGCCACGGCGCCGGTGAGTACCGGAGACGGTGACGGAGCTGATGGCCCACATGTCGATCTCGCCGCCGGGGATCGTCAGTGGTGTGAGCCAGGAGTTCACCGTCGCGACGGGCCAGGAGCCCTCGGCGGCGCCTGCTTCGAACACGCCGACATTGCGACGATCGGCGATCGCCGCAGCATCCGCCTCGACGACGTCGGCCGCGGGGTCCGCGTCCAGGAATCCGCGCGCATCCGCGCGGACGAACGCTTCGGTATCAGCCGGAGATGAGGCGTCGATCGTGCGGTAGGTCAGCTGCTGACCTGCCAGGCGTTCGAAGGATTCGGGGTCGACGGGGATCTGGCGTGCGTCGGTCATCGTCCCAGCCTATGGGACTCCGCAGTCCGCACGCCCGAAAAGATCAGTGCGCGGCAGCCACGCGGAGTCGAGCGAGAACCTGATCGCGCAGCTCTTCCGGGGCGCTCTCCTTGCAGGCGCGAGCGACGACCTCGGTCAGAGTCTTTGCCACCAGCGCCTCATCCCGGCACTCCGGGCAGTTCTCGATGTGCTCCTTGAGCACAGAGTGCTGGGTTTTGCATACCTCGTTGCGGAGGTACTCCTCCAGATCCTGACGCGCTTTGTCGCAGCCGCAATCGCTCATTTCGTGCTCCTCGTACTCGCCGTGGCGATTCCTCGCTCAGCGGCATAATCTGCCAGCAACTCGCGAAGCATCCGCCTGCCACGATGCAGACGGCTCATCACGGTGCCGATAGGGGTCTTCATGATGTCGGCGATCTCCTGGTACGCGAAGCCCTCGACATCTGCCAGGTACACGGCCAGCCGGAAGTCCTCAGGGACCTCCTGCAGCGCGTCCTTGACGACCGATGCCGGCATCCGATCGATCGCCTCTGCCTCGGCGGAGCGGCTGTGCGACGCAGTCGTCGATTCCGCACCGCCCATCTGCCAGTCTTCGAGCTCGTCGATCGTGCCCTGATAGGGCTCGCGCTGCTTCTTGCGGTAGATGTTGATGTACGTGTTCGTCAGGATCCGGTAGAGCCACGCCTTGAGGTTCGTGCCCTGGGTGAATGACGACCACGACGCGAACGCCTTGACGAAGGTCTCTTGGACGAGGTCTGCGGCGTCGGCAGGGTTGCGCGTCATGCGCATGGCTGCGGCGTACAGCTGATCCATGAAGGGGATCGCCTGTTCCTCGAACTCGCGCTGAGCGGTGCTCGTGGCGTCTGCGGGGGTCATGTCATCCATCACGGGCCAGTCTAGGCCGACGATGTCTTCGACACGACGTTCCAGCGTAGCTGTCATCACCACTCCCTTCTCAGCGTTTCGACGGCCGCAGCGTTCACAGGGCCATTCACTATGGTTGGAACCGATGAGCGACACAACGTATTCCCCTTCCCCTACCGCTGGCGCGTACGACGCACCAGCGGTCACCGGCGCTGTGCACTCGACCGTCACCATTCCCGGGTCGAAGTCACTCACCAATCGAGAGCTGGTGATCGCCGCGATCGCCGATGGGCCTGGCCGGTTGACGGCCCCTCTCCACTCCGATGATTCGCGCCGGATGATCGAGGCGCTTCGTGCACTCGGCATCACGATCGAAGAGGTGGAGGGCCACGGGGAGTTCGGCCCTGATCTGCTGGTCACCCCCGCACCTCTGCGCGGCGACAGCACGATCGACTGCGGTCAGGCCGGCACCGTCATGCGCTTCATCGCACCCTTGGCCGGCCTTGCCCGTGAGGATGTGCACGTCACCGCACACGCGAACGCACTGCATCGTCCGATGGGAGCGATGATCACGGCGCTCCGCGACCTCGGCGTCGATATCGATGACGAAGGAACCTGGTCGCTTCCGTTCACCGTCCGCGGTCACGGACGCATCCGCGGCGGTCGTGTCGAGATCGATGCCTCCGCATCCAGCCAGTTCGTCTCCGGACTCCTGCTGGCCGCACCTCGTTTCGACGTCGGGCTGCATCTCGTGCACACCGGTGAGCATCTGCCGAGCCTCCCCCACATCGACATGACGATCGAGGCGCTGAGCCGTCGCGGGATCCGCATCGAGCGGCCGGCAGCGGGTGAGTGGCTCGTGGAGAGCGGTGTTCCGCGCGCGAAGGAGATCGCGATCGAGCCGGATCTCTCCAACGCTGCGCCATTCCTCGCCGCGGCGATGGTGACCGGCGGCGAAGTATCGATCACCGGGTGGCCACTGCACTCCACACAGCCTGGCGCGCTGCTCCCTGAGATCCTCCAGGCCATGGGGGCACACGTGAGCCGTCACAGCGGCACCATGACGGTGCGCGCGGGCGACCGCATCCGCGGACTGGACCTGGACCTGTCGGCGGCGAGCGAGCTCTCCCCCACGATCGTCGGTCTTGCGGCATTCGCCGACGGCCCCACCACGATCCGCGGCATCGGCCACATCCGCATGCACGAGACAGATCGCATCGCAGCACTCATCAGCAACTTCGCCGCTCTCGGCGGCGAGATCGAAGAGCTGCCCGATGGCATGCGCATCGTCCCACGCCCGCTGCATGGCGGCGAATGGGGTGCGTACCACGATCACCGACTCGCCACCACCGGTGCGCTCGTCGGCCTGCGCGTGCCCGGAGTCGTGATCGACGACATCGGGACCACCGCGAAGACGCTTCCCGAATTCACACAACTGTGGGAGCGGATGCTGGAAGAAGGCACCAGCGCGTGAGCTGGCTCTCTCCCGATGATGACCTCGACGATGGATTCGAGGACTTCGACGAGAGCAGCATCCGCACGCGTCCGAACCCCAAAGCGAACCGGCCCCGCACCAAGCGCCGCCCGGCGCATGAAGACGCGGAGATCGGCCGTGTCCTCGGCGTGGACCGAGGCCGCTACAGCGTGATGGTCGACGAAGACACCCCCGACGAGCGCGTCATCACCGCCACTCGCGCCAGAGAGCTGCGCCGCAACCCGATCGTCACCGGCGACAAGGCCCGCGTCGTCGGCGACAAGTCCGGCGCGGCAGGAACGCTGGCACGAATCGTGGGGATCGTGGATCGCTCTTCGTTGCTGCGCCGAAGCGCAGACGACACCGATCAGGTCGAACGCGTGATCGTTGCCAATGCCGACCAGATGCTCATCGTGGTCGCCGCGGCAGACCCGGAACCCCGTCCGCGTCTCGTCGATCGTTATCTCGTCGCGGCTCTGGATGCTGGCATCCGCCCTCTTCTGGTCGTCACGAAGACCGACCTGGCAGACCCGACACAGTTCCTCACCCACTTCGCGGGTCTCGACCTGCAGGTGTTCACGAGCGCGCAGGCCACGATGCCCGTCGATGAGATCGGCGCTTCGCTCGTCGGCCACTCGACCGTCTTCGTCGGGCACTCGGGCGTCGGAAAATCGACGCTCGTGAACGCGCTCGTCCCGACAGCCGGACGCGCGACGGGACACGTGAACCAGGTGACCGGTCGCGGTCGCCACACATCGTCGTCCACCGTGTCGCTGCGGTACGAGAGCGAAGAGGGCACCGGCTGGGTGATCGATACGCCTGGCGTTCGGTCGTTCGGTCTCGGTCATGTCAACACGTCCAATATTCTCGCGTCATTCACCGAGCTGGCCGAGATCGCCGAGAGCTGCCCGCGCGGATGCACCCATCTGGCGGACGCTCCAGATTGTGCGCTGATCGAGGCAGCTGAGAACGGCGAGCTGAACCCTGCGGAACTCTCCCGACTCGATTCGCTGCAGCGCCTGCTGCAGACCTTCGCGGACAAGCACGACGGACGAGACGCCAAGTAGGCTGGGGGCGTGACTGATCTGCGCCTTGCCCCCGGAACCCCTGCCCCTGCTTTCACGCTCCTCGACCAGGACGGCAATTCTGTCAGCCTGTCCGACCTGCGCGGGGAGAAGACCATTCTGTACTTCTACCCCGCTGCGATGACTCCCGGGTGCACCACGCAGGCCTGCGACTTCCGCGACAGCATCTCGTCGCTGCAAGGTGCCGGCTACCGTGTCGTCGGGGTGTCCCGTGATGAGCCGGCGAAGCTCGCGAAGTTCCGTGAGCGCGATGGCCTCACCTTCACGTTGCTGAGCGACCCTGATCACGCCGTTCACACCGCATACGGTGTCTGGGGCGAGAAGATGAACTATGGCAAGGTGATCGAAGGCGTCATCCGCTCGACCTTCGTCCTCGACGAGCAGGGCGTGATCACCCTCGCTCAGTACAACGTCAAGGCCACCGGTCACGTGGCTCGGCTGCGCAAGGCCCTCGGTCTCGACAGCTGATCAGGTTTCGCTCTCCGCGTCTGGTTCTCCCACCACGCGCGCTTCTTTGCGAGTGGACGCGATCAGCAGAATGAAGCCGAGGAGCCCGGGGATTCCGACACCGAGCACGAACGGCCATACGACGGGTTGCACTGTGAGCGATGCCAAGGCCAGCGCGATCGCGATCACCTGAAGCACCACTCCTCCTGAACGCGCCCACATCAGCCCTCGTCGGGCACCCACTGCGAACGTGAGAAGCGCCGCGGCGCCGATCAGGATCAGCACGATCAGCGCGATCGCCGTCGGCAGGGACGCGGCCTCACCTGCGCCGAGCTCAAAGAGGTCGATGAGCGCGAACACGACCAGCGCGGCTCCCTCGATCGCAAGGACCGCCGCGGCTGCTATGGCAAGCGAAGGCGACCGCAAGCTCTGATCTGTCACACTGCCTCCTGTGAATTCCTGGATACCGGCAGAAAAGCCTTGATTTTGTATCCGCACTGTCACACAATGTTAACAGTCATGTGCTCCCACAGCGGCGTGGGGCGAGCAACCGCTCGCACTACAGATGAGCGACGATTCCCGATTCGTTGCACGAAAAGAGTCGTCGCAACGCGATCGCTCACCCATCACCCATACCGAGGAGCCACTATGGATTGGCGCGACAAAGCCGCCTGCCTGACCGTCGACCCCGAGCTGTTTTTCCCTGTGGGAAACACCGGCCCGGCCGTAGACCAGATCGAAAAGGCGAAGACTGTCTGCGCCACCTGCACGGTGACCGAGGTCTGCCTGCAGTACGCCCTTGAGACCAGCCAGGACTCGGGCGTCTGGGGCGGCCTGTCCGAGGACGAGCGCCGCGCACTCAAGCGCCGCGCTGCCCGCGCACGCCGCGCTTCCTGAGCCACCGCCGCCTAATACCGGTCGCCCGAGGCGCTGGCTCCGCTCTATTTATTGAGCCAGCGCGTCGGGATATCGATCGACACTTCAGTGCCTTCGCCTTCGCTGCCGTGCCAGTCGATCGTGCCGCCGAGTTCGCCCTGGATCAGGGTGCGGATGATCTGCGTACCCAGCCCCTGACCGACCCGGCCCTCCGGCAGTCCGTGACCGGAGTCACGCACCGAGACATGCAGGTTGTCATCGGTCCGCACGGCATCAATGGTCACGGTGCCTTCCTTGCCCGCGAGGCCATGCTCCACGGCGTTCGTGACGACCTCTGTGAGCGCCAGTGCAAGCGGGGTGGCGTACTCGCTCGGCAGCACGCCGAAGCGCCCAGTCGAATGCGTGCGTGCACGTGTGTTGGGGGCAGCGGCGACTTCAGCGACGAGCTTGAGCACTCGATGGAAGACCTCATCGAACTCGACCTTCTGAGTGAGGCCCTGGGCGAGAGTATCGTGCACGACTGCGATGGCGTCGACTCGGCGCATGGCCTGGGTGAGAGCATCCCGAGCCTCATCGGAGTGCGTGCGGCGCGCCTGGATGCGCAGCAGGGATGCCACCGTCTGCAGGTTGTTCTTGACCCTGTGGTGGATCTCACGGATCGTCGCATCCTTGGTGATGAGCTCCTGCTCCTGATGGCGCAGCTCACTGACATCGCGGCAGAGGATGATCGCGCCGATGCGCGTGCCGTGGTCCTTGAGCGGAATAGCACGGAGCGACACCGTCACGCCCCGCGCCTCGATGTCAGTGCGCCAGGGAGCACGGCCTGTGACGACGACGGGCAATGACTCATCGACCTGCCTGGTGGCAGGGAGGATGCGGGTTGTCACTTCGGCGAGCGACTCCCCCTCGAGCTCGTCGTCGAAGCCCATGCGGTTGAAAGCGGAAAGCGCGTTCGGGCTCGCGAAAGTGGTCATGCCATCGACGTCGATGCGGATGAGCCCGTCAGAGGCGCGCGGTGCGCCGCGTCGTGGCGAGGTCGGGGCGGTGAGATCGGGGAATTCACCGGAGGAGATCATCCGGAACAGATCGTCGGCGCACTCATCGAAAGTGATCTGCTGGCGCGACGGCATGCGCACCTCTCCGAGGTTCGTGTGCCTGGTGAGAACACCGATCACTGCCGGCTCGTCACCGGTCCGACGGCGCACCCGGATGATCGGGACAGCACGCACGCGCGTCGGCGTCTCTTCGAACCAGTCCGGAGACGAGGAATCGACGATATCGGCCGAGTCGAAAGCGCCCTGGACCTGGGTGCGCCATTGCGGGCGCACACGATCGCCGACGATGTCGCGGTAGAACAGGGTGGCGGCTCCGCTAGGACGTGTGTGAGCGACCGCAACGAAAGAGCCATCGTTCGTCGCTGCCCAGATAACGATGTCAGCGGAAGCCAGATCAGCGAGAAGCTGACCGTCACCGGTCAGACGATGGAGCCATTCGACGTCATCGTCGGTCAAGCATCCCTGGGCATGGACGAGATCACTGAGGGTTGACACCCTTCAAGACTAGTCAGCGCAGCACCGCTCACAGCACAGCGAACGACGTGGCGCGCCAACGGCGATCCAGCCCTTCCAAGCGAACGGCCACTGCACGAGTTCGACCGGGACCGGCAACGACGACGACAGCCTCGACGATTCCGTCGGCGGGCACGGTCTCGCGGATCGAGAGGATCTCGAACACGGGCCGCACGGGTGCCGTGCCACGCGCACTGCGCGCCCGAGCAGACAGGTTGGCGCGAGCGCCGAGCTTGCGGAATGCCTCCTCGCTGAACCAGCGTGCCAACTGATCGATCTCACGGACGCCGGCGAATACTTCGAGAACGCCCTGCGTAAGGCTCCGGATCAACGGAGTGGGGCTCGGCAAGGCAGATGTCGATGTCGGCTGCGGGGCAAAATACTCTTGAAGCATCATCGTGATCACTCTCGGTATGGAACGCATGTCAGTAGAGCACGCGTCAGGTCCTCCGCGTGGGGGTGATCACGAAAAATGTGGATAACCCGTAGAGGCCCCAGTGCCGTCCCTTACGCTCGTCATGTGCATTGGGATCGATTGTTCGAAGACCTCGAAGGCCAGCTCGCCGGCGAGTGGGAGGCCGAGCGTGCCGCGTTGAACGCAGAAGCCGAACGACTGCGCATCGCGAAGCTGACGCTCCGCGCTCGTCTGCGGATGCTGCACCAGACCGACGCTCCCCTCACCCTGTGCATCGCAGGGGGCGAGCGCTGCTGCGGGGTCCTTCGAGCGATGGGTGCGGACTGGCTGGCGGTACAGACTGTCGACGCTCCCAGCGCACTCATCGTTCCTCTGCAGGTCGTCTCGAGCGTCGAGACCCATCACGGCGCGATTCTCGACACGCTCGATGATCGCGCGGTCGCACCCGACGGAATCCGTGATCGCATGACGCTCGGATTCCTCCTCCGAGATTTCGCTCGGCGCCGGCTGGCCCTGCGGATCGCCCTGACCGACGGAGCGACGGTGCACGGCACGATTGATCGCGCTGGCGAAGACCATCTCGATCTCGCCGTGCACGATGCAGGCGAGGCCAGGCACGCTCACGCCGTGCGGGCGTTCCGGCTGGTGCCGTTCACCGCGGTGGCATGGCTACGCACCTCGAACGCGACGTTCTAAGAACGTGGCTGGTGGCCCCACACCTCGGGGAAGCTCGCGTCATCGGCCTGGTGCCACAGAGCGGTCCGCCTGGCATCTTCGGTCTGCTCGGCGAGGTAGTCGGCGATACTCGCCTCTTCTACCCGCCAGCGTGCAGGAGAACCGAGTCGAGCGCCACGCAGTCGACCCTCGACGACAAGCGAAATAACCTCGTCCAGCTCAATGCTGAGCAGCTCGGCAACCTGCGCGGGCGCGAGGAATCGAGAAGCAGATGCGGGCGAATCGGCCATGTACCCATTGTGGCCTCCGTTCTTCGTGCGTCCATACCGCCTCGCACCCCTGTGGATAACTTCTGAGCCGATTCCACTGATTCTGTGACGATGTGTTCATGACGACGCATCCGCGTGCCCGGCACGCTTTCTGGGGTGATATCCGGTTCCTCATCGGTATCGCGCTGGTCATCCTTTCCATCGTCGGAGTCTGGCTGGTCGTATCAACGGCACGCGACACGACCCCCGTGCTGCAGGCGAACCGTACGATCGTCGAGGGCGCACCGCTCACCTCAGCTGATTTCCGCGTCGTCGAAGTCAGCCTCGGCGCAGCGGCCGACGAGTACATGGCCCCGCAGGACCTCGAGGCCGGGCTGATCGCATCGCGCACAGTGGGCTCCGGAGAGCTGTTGCCAGCGGTGGCGACGGCTGATGCGCAGCGCGGTCGCACGACCAACATCGTCATCGAGAGCAGTATCGGCCTTCCCGAGCACATCGGCGTCGGCACGCCCGTCGAGCTCTGGTACTCGCCGGTGATCGGCGATTCCGATGAGTTCGACGCACCGCGCATTCTCGCGGCCGACGTCGTCGTCGCGTCGGTGCCCGAAAGCGACGGCATGCTGGCACAGCGAAGCGCCGCTGTCGAGGTCGTCATCGATCGCGCCGATATCGCCGAGGTCCTGGCGGCCGTCACCGATGGCGCGGCCCTGTCCGTCGTACCGCGAGGGTCTGGGTCGTGACCTCCGCGCTGATCGCGCTCCCCGAGCCGCGCGCGTCCGAGCTCGCTGCAGATCTGGAGCGCACAGGAATCGAGATCGCCGGTATCGCGACTCCCGGAGAGGTGCCCAGCGCGCTGCTCGCTCGCGCTGATGCCATCATCCTTCCCGCGACTCGTGCGGCTCTCAGCGGCGACCTCATCGCTGCCTGCGACATGGCCGGCGTACGCATCGTCACGCTCGGCGCAGCCGAGACTCGACTGCTCAGCCGACTCGGACTGCCCGAAGCTCTACCCGAAGACTCCGATGCATGGCAGATCGCGGATGCGCTCTGCGAAGACGCTCCGGCCCCCACAGCGTCGGCACCTGCATCGCAGCGCCGCATCATCGCCGTGTGGGGCTCGCACGGCTCCCCCGGACGCTCCACAGTGGCGATACAGCTTGCGGCCGAGCTCTCGCGCACTGCACGTCAGTGCGCACTCATCGACGCCGACACCGTGGCGCCCTCTCTCGCCCTACTGCTCGGGCTGGGCGACGACGCACCAGGTCTTGCTGCCGCATGCCGCCGTGCGGAATTCGGCGGCCTCGATGCCGCGGAGCTCGGTCGCATCGCCGCAGTCGTTGAGACGGCTTCCGGTGGCCTCAACGTCTTCGCCGGCATCAATCGTCCTTCTCGCTGGCCAGAGATCTCCGCCGATCGAATGAAGACCACGCTGGGGGTGTGTCGCGACTGGGCCGATGTGACAGTGGTCGATGTCGCTGCATCATTCGACTCCTTCGAGGAGGTCTCCGATGATCTCCTCGGACCGCGTCGGCACGCAGCGACCACCGCCGTACTGCGAGAAGCCGACCTCATCGTCGCAGTCACTGCGGCCGACCCGCTGTCGATCTCGCGGTTCTTGCGGGATCACGCAGAACTGCGCAACCTGGTCGGCCCGCTCCCGCGCATCGCAGTCGTTGCGAATAAGGTGCGCCCTGGGCCGCTGGGCATCGATGCGCGAGGTCAGATCCGCCGCTCGCTGGAACGATTCGCCGGCATCACCGATGTCACGTTCCTGCCGTTCGACCAGCGAGCAGCCGACGCCGCGCTGCTTCACGGTCGGACAATGGCCGATGTCACGCCGCGCTCCGCACTAGTCACCGCGGTGCGGAGACTCGCAGAGCGCCTCGAGCCCGCTGCCACGCCGGCGCTGACGCGAGCTACTGCTGATAGCTCGCGAGGAAGTTCCCGAGTCTCTCGATGGCTTCACCGAGGACGCGGGGCTCCGGCAGCGTCACGACACGGAAGTGATCCGGAGTGGGCCAGTTGAACCCGGTCCCCTGCACGAGCAGAATCCGTTCCGCGACCAGCAGGTCGTAGACGAACTTCTCATCGTCATGGATCTGGTGCACCTCGGGATCTAGCCGTGGGAATGCGTACAGCGCGCCCTGCGGCTTCACGCACGAGACTCCGGGGATCGACTCGAGGCCCTTCCATGCGATGTCCCGCTGCTCATGCAGGCGTCCTGTCGGCGCGATGAGGGAGCCGATGGACTGGACTCCGCCGAGGGCGGCCTGCACAGCGTGCTGGGCGGGAACGTTCGGGCACAAGCGTGTCGAGGCGAGAAGAGTGATCCCCTCCAAGAACCCCTTTGCGTGTCGCTGCGGGCCGGTGATGACGACCCAGCCCGACCGGTAGCCCGCAACACGATACGTCTTGGACAGACCGTTGAAGGTCAGGCAGAGCAGATCCGGTGCGAGCGTTGCGGTCGGGATGTGCACGGCATCATCGAAGAGGATGCGGTCGTAGATCTCGTCAGACAAGAGGAGCAGCTGATGCTCCCTGGCGATCTGCACGATCCCCTCCAGCACCTCCCGTGAGTACACCGCACCGGTGGGGTTGTTGGGGTTGATGATGACGATCGCTTTGGTCTTCGGCGTGACCTTCGAGCGGATGTCTTCGAGGTCCGGGCTCCAACCGTTCTCCTCGTCGCACACGTAGTGCACCGGGTTGCCGCCTGCGAGGCTGGCCATCGCCGTCCACAGCGGGTAGTCGGGAGCGGGGATGAGCACCTCGTCGCCCTCATCGAGCAGTGCCTGCATCGTCATGGTGATGAGCTCGGACACACCGTTGCCGAGATAGACGTCTTCTGGCCCGAACTGCGGGAAGCCGGGCACCTGCTCGTATCGGCTCACGACAGCGCGACGCGCAGAGATGATCCCCTTGCTGTCGCTGTACCCATGCGCGGTCGGCAACGCGGCGAGCATGTCGTGCACGATCTGGTGCGGAGCCTCAAAACCGAAGATCGCGGGGTTGCCGGTGTGCAGTTTGAGGACGTTGTGGCCCTCCGCCTCCAGGCGCGCCGCCTCGACGAGCGCTTTGCCGCGAATCTCGTACAGGACGTTCTTGAGCTTCGACGACTGGTCGAAGGTGCGCATGGGAGTCATTGAAAAAGCCTACCGGCTCTCGCCGGTAGGCCTTCTCACGTCAGATCTACTTCTTCTTCTTGCCCGCAGCCCGCCGCTGTTCGCGGTTCTGCGGAGCTGCAGCCGGCGCATCCGTCCGCTGGCCGAAGGCGCCTCGGGGAGCCTCCTGCTGCGGTGCGGGCGCTGCGCCGCCGGCGGCCGCGGCGGCCTCAGCAGCCTTGCGAACCCGCTCGGTGGCGGACTGCTGCACCTGACCGCGCTCGTTGCGCACCTCGACGTCACCGGCGTCATTGGGAGCGGAGTACTCCAGGCGCTGGTCGCCGCCATCGGTGACGAGCCCCTTGGCCTCGACCTCGGTGGTCTGCGAATCCTCGGCACGCCGCACCTCGACCTCGAGGTTGTAGAGGTAGCCGACCGATTCTTCCTTGATCTGCCCCATCATCGACTGGAACATCGCGTAGCCCTCGCGCTGATACTCAATCAGCGGATCGCGCTGCGCCATGGCCCGAAGTCCGATGCCGTCCTTGAGGTAGTCCATCTCGTAGAGGTGATCGCGCCAGCGGCGGTCGAGCACCTGCAGCACGACGCGTCGCTCGAGTTCACGGGTCGCTGCCTCGCCGAGGGTCTCCTCGCGCTTCTCGTACGCGATCTTCGCATCGGAGAGCAGTTCACGGCTGAGGCCATCGGTCGTGACGCCGCCCTTGCGGCCACCGGCCTCTGCCACGACCTCGTCGATCGTGACGCTGACCGGGAAGAGGGTCTTCAGCTCTGTCCAGAGCGCGTCGAAGTCCCAGCTCTCGGTATGGCCCTCGCCGGTGTGGTCCGCGACGACGCCGGTGATGGCGTCCTCGATGAAGTGCTGCACGCGGTCCGCGATGTCATCGCCCTGCAGGATGTGACGGCGGTCGGTGTAGATCGCTTCACGCTGACGGTTGAGAACGTCGTCGTACTTCAGGACGTTCTTGCGCATCTCGGCGTTGCGCGACTCGACCTGCGACTGCGCACTGCGGATGGCACGTGAGACCAGCCCGGACTCGATCGGAACATCGTCGGGGAAGTTGGTCCGCGCGAGGATCGCCTCTGCCGCGCCCGACTGGAAGAGGCGCATGAGGTCATCGGTCAGGCTGAGGTAGAAGCGGCTCTCACCGGGGTCTCCCTGACGACCCGATCGACCGCGCAGCTGGTTGTCGATGCGACGCGATTCGTGGCGCTCGGTGCCGAGCACGTACAGGCCGCCGGCTTCGATGACGTTCGAGCTCTCTTCGGCGACGACTGCCTTCATCTGCTCGTACGTCTCGTCCCAGGCGGATTCGTACTCGTCGGGCGTCTGTGCGGGGTCGAGGCCCTTCGCTCTGAGTTCCTGCACAGCGAGGAATTCCGCGTTGCCGCCGAGCATGATGTCGGTACCGCGACCAGCCATGTTCGTGGCGACGGTGACCGCGCCAAGGCGACCGGCGCGAGCAACGATCTCGGCCTCGCGCGCGTGGTTCTTCGCGTTGAGGACCTCGTGCTTGATGCCCTTCTTCGCCAGGAGGCGTGAGAGGTACTCGCTCTTCTCGACGCTGGTCGTTCCGACGAGAATCGGCTGTCCCGACTCGTGGCGCTCGGCGATGTCCTCTACGACCTGCTCGAACTTCACCGTCTCGTTCTTGTACACGAGATCGGCCTTGTCCTTGCGGATCATCGGCCTGTTCGTCGGGATCGGCACGACGCCGAGCTTGTACGTCGACATGAACTCGGCGGCTTCGGTCTCAGCCGTACCCGTCATTCCGCCGATCTTCTCGTAAAGACGGAAGTAGTTCTGCAGTGTGACCGTGGCGAGAGTCTGGTTCTCGGCCTTGACCGGCACACCTTCCTTCGCCTCGATCGCCTGGTGAATGCCCTCGTTGTAGCGGCGGCCGACGAGGATGCGGCCGGTGTGCTCGTCGACGATCATGACCTCGTCGTTCATGACGACGTAGTCAGTGTTCTTCTTGAACAGCGCGAGGGCCTTGATCGAGTTGTTCAGGAACGAGATGAGCGGGGTGTTGGCCGACTCGTAGAGGTTGTCGATGCCGAGGTAATCCTCGACCTTCTCGATACCCGGCTCGAGCACACCGATCGTGCGCTTCTTCTCGTCGACCTCGTAGTCCTCGCCAGCCTCGAGAGTGCGAGCGATCTTCGCGAACTCGGTGAACCAGCGGTTGGCCTCGCCAGATGACGGGCCAGAGATGATCAGCGGGGTGCGCGCCTCGTCGATGAGGATCGAGTCGACCTCATCGACGATGACGAAGAAGTGCTCGCGCTGAACGAGGTCTTCCTTGCGCCACGCCATGTTGTCGCGCAGGTAGTCGAAGCCGAACTCGTTGTTGGTGCCGTAGGTGATGTCGCACAGGTACTGTTCGCGGCGGACCGCCGGTGTCTGCCCAGAGACGATCGTTCCGGTGGTCATGCCGAGTGCGCGGTAGACGCGCCCCATGAGCTCGGCCTGGTAGCTCGCGAGGAAGTCGTTGACCGTGACCAGGTGCGCGCCCTTGCCGGCGATGGCGTTGAGGTACATGGCAAGGACAGCGGTGAACGTCTTGCCCTCACCGGTCTTCATCTCGGCGATGTTGCCGAAGTGGAGAGCTGCCCCACCCATGATCTGCACGTCATACGCGCGCATGCCGAGAATTCGCTTGCCGGCTTCACGCACGGCTGCGAAGGCCTCCGGCATCAGCTTGTCCAGCGACTCGCCGCTCTCGTATCGCGCACGCAATACGGTTGTCTCGTTCTGAAGCTCGTCATCGGTGAGTTTCTCGAAGTCCTCTTCGAGTGCATTCACGGCCTTGGCGACCTGATTCAACCTGCGGAGGATTCGTCCTTCGCCTGCGCGCAGCAGCTTCTCAAGAGGATTCGCCACTTTTAGTCTCCCTGTGGGGTCAAGGTCCCAGCCACCCAGATCGGGCTTCAGCGCCGGGCATACTTCGCTATGTTACCGGCCCGTGACCTGCACGTCGCCTGCACAGGACACGCCACTGCGTCAGATCGGATGCTGGCATACCCTTTCGCATATATATTTACTGAGAAATCACTTCAGGAGGCCTTCTTGTCCGTTCGCCAGAGCCTGCTCGCAATCCTCGACCAGGGACCCTGCTACGGCTATCAGCTTCGGGTGGAATTCGATCGCCGTACGGGCTCGACGTGGCCACTGAACGTCGGCCAGATCTACAACACCCTCGAGCGCCTTGAGCGCGACGGCCTCGTCGACCGCGGCGCCCACGATGAGCAGGGTCATGTGTACTGGCAGATCACGGATGCTGGGTCCGCAGAGGTCGCACAGTGGCTCGCCTCCCCCGTCGTGCGGGCCCAGGCGACACGCGACGAGCTCGCGATCAAGCTCGCTGTCGCTGCAACCCTCCCTGGCGTGGATGTCGCCGCGGTCATCCAGGCACAGCGGGGTGCGTCACTCGCGCACCTGCACAACGTGCAGCAGGCGACTTACTCCGGCAGCGACGCCGAAGACGCAGCGGGACTCGCCTGGTCGCTTGTCATGGACTCGATGATCTTCGCTGCCGAGGCCGAGCTCCGATGGCTCGATCACATCGAGGTGCGCCTCGCGCTGCGCCCGGGCTCCGCCGTAGGACTGGAACTCGCGACCGAGCGTCCCAAACGCGGACGTCCATCGGGCCAGATGGCTGCTGCGCGATGACCCTGACAATGCTTCAGCCACGTGCGATCACCCACAGCCCGCACATGGCATACGGAAAGTAGGATCGATCCATGGCCGGTTTCTGGGGTAAGCGCAAACGTGAGCAAGAGGCTGTGCAGGCGGCGCAGGATGCCGATCTCGCCCGCCGCGCCGAGCAGGCGCTCGTCGCAACCGACGAGCGCATTCGTACGGCGGGTGACGAGCTCGCCTTCGCCGAGGCAGAACTCGGCATCTCGATGACCAAGGACCTGAAGGCCGCTCTCGAGTCGGTGCGGACGCACCTGCGCGAAGCGTTCCAGCTGCACCAGCTCAACCACGACGAGATCCCGGACACCGACGAAGAGCTGCGCACCCGCAACGCTCGCATCGTCCAGCTGTGCGAATGGGCAGAGGATCTGCTCGACGAGAAGACCGCAGTACTCGCAGCGTCGATCTCTCGCGTGCGCCAGGCGCCGCAGATCATCGCGAAGGTGCGGGCGGATGCCGAAGCTCTGGCCGCACGAATCCCGCAGACCCGCTCCACGATCGAACGTCTGTCGACTCGCTATTCCGATTCCGCGATGCAGCAGATCTTGGCATCTGCCGGCGAGGCCGAACAGCTCATCTCCTTCGCCACCCACGGCGCCGAGGTTTCCGAGCGCCGCCGCGCCGCACGCCAGAACGAAGAGGCGAACCTCGCACTCGAAACAGCTACCGAGGCGACCAGGCGCGCAGGCGCGTTGATGGATGCCGTGGAGGACTTCGAGATCGAAGCACTGCGCGCAGAGTCCACCCTCGCCGAGGTCGTCGCCGACTCACGCGGAGACATCGTCGCAGCACGCAATGCTCCCAACGTCACGGCGGTCACGACGGCCGTGACCAACCTGGAACGTGCGCTGGAAGCCCTATCCCCCTCGGGCGCACGGAATGACCCGTTCGCCGAGCTGACCCAGCTGCGCAACGCGAACACTGCCCTCGACGATGCCATTGCGAAGGCGCAGTATCGCGCGCAGAACCCTCTGCCCAGCGTCGCCCACGTGCAGCATTCCCTGGATGACGCCGACCGTCAGCTCGGCGTCGCCCGCGGCCTGATCTCCGGCCACCGCGGCTGGATCGGCGCTGATGCCCGCACCCGCTTCGCTGAAGCAGAGCGTCTTCGGATCGATGTTCCGGAGATGATCCAGCCCGAGGAGACCCGCGAGCAGGCGCTTGCGGCATCTCGGCGCGTCGCCCAGCTCGCCGCGGAGGCACTGCAGCTCGCGCAGCGCGACATCGACTCTGCCCGCCCGCAGCAGCAGCAACAACAGGGCTGGGGCGGCGACGGATGGGGCGGCGGACGTCGTGGAGGCGGCGGCGACATCATGGGCGGCATCATGGGCGGCCTTGTCATCGGCAGCATCCTGGATGGCATCTTCGACTGAACCTGAACAAAGAAGCGGCCCGCTCCATCACTGGAGCGGGCCGCTTCTTCGAGATCAGGATGCGAGGGCTTCGGCCTCCTCAGGCGAGGCCTGAGTGGTCAGCGAGATCACACCGTAGTCCCATCCCTTGCGCCGGTACACGACGCTCGGGTGATCGGTGCGGGCATCGACGAACAGGAAGAAGTCGTGACCGACGAGCTCCATTCGGTCGACCGCCTCTTCCACTGTCATCCACTCGGCATCGAAGTTCTTAGTCCGGATGACGACGGGCGAGTAGATCTCTTCCTCGTCGTTCTGGATCGGAACGGCGCCGGTAGCGACGGCACGCAGCACGTCGACGGATGCGGGTTGCACGTCGATCCCTTCGATCGACCCGCTTCCCTTTTCAAAGTGTGCCCCACGCGGGTGGTGACGACCATCGACGCGCTTCTCCTTCGCGCGCCGCAACTGCTCGGACATCTTGTCGACAGCTTGGTCGAGGGCGACGAACTTGTCGCCGTCAACGGCCTCCGCGCGAACGACCGGCCCCTTGCCCACAAGGGTGAGTTCCACCGTCTCGTCGGGAACACGACCGCCACGATAAGCACGGTGCGTGACCTTGACGTCCAGCCGCTGCGCTTTCGCCGCGAGCTGCTGGATACGGGCGATCTTCTCTTCGACAACGGTTCGGAAGCGATCGGTGATACCCACCCCGACGCCAACGATGCTTGTTTCCATTGCTGCCTCCTTGTCCCGGTCCTCCCGGCCAAGGGCGGACCGTGGTCGCCTTGTGACCCCCAACCGTAGTCCCCGTTCCTCTGCTTGTCACGAACCATTCACCATGTATTTGCTCAAAGCTCACGCCGTCTGGGGGTCGCCGCCAGAGTGAGAGCTCCGCACACCCGGAATCCCGCGTCTCGCAGGGCTCGTGCCCCCTCGTCGAGCGTTGCTCCCGTGGTCACGACATCATCGAAAAGCAGGACCTCCCGCGTACCCCGGGCGTGTCGCGCACGCATGCTGCCCGCCACGTTCTGGCGTCGCTGTTCGAGGTCGAGTTCGCGCTGATCCTGAGTTCGTCGGATCTGCGTGAGCAGGCGCGAAGAGGTGAGACCTGCGCGACGCATCAGCAGCTCCGGCACCCGGTATCCCCGCCGTCGGAAAGCGGCCCCGCTGGTCGGCACGGGCACCAGCACCGCTTTCGGATGCCTGCGCAGAAGTTCTTCGCCTGCCACCGCCACGGCGCCGCCGAGAGGGCGGGCGAGGACGGTTTCGCCGTCCTCCTTGATACGGCGGATGCAGCGAGCTGCGACCCCTTCGAACGGGAAGGCTGCCGTGATTTCCAGCCCATCGGGCGTCGATGCAGCCGTCACATGCGCGCTGAGCTCGCCACGGCACTCTTCGCACAGCAGGGTTCCCGGCGCGTCACAGCCCGCACAGCTCCCGGACAGCATGAAGGCCGCAAGCTCATCCACCAGCGTCTTCCACTCGCCCATGCGTCGATCATGAGCCACCAGGCTGCACAGAATCACCCGTGCGACGTGATCTGTGGACGCGTCCCGCCTGTGCAGGAGGAGTGGCTACTGCCCTGCGTGCGAGCCGAGCACGAGCACTTCGGACAGACTCATCTGCCAGGTCGTGCCTCGCTGAGCGAAGAGAACGCCTGACTCGTTGAGGATGCGCACGGCCACCGACGTGCGCCCACCCGAGATCGCCATGGCTCCAGCGGGTGCGGCGGCTTCCGTTCCCGGTCCGCCGACCTTCTGAGTCAGCATCACGCGTGCAGCATCCGAGTCCACGAGTATCCCGAGCGTGTCATCGCCAATCCACGACATCCCCATGACTTCGCCTTCGATCTGCGCCACCGGATGCGCGGGTCCGATCTCAACCGGCACCTGGTTCTGATCACGCACGATCACGGCGAGCGCAAGCCAGCGCTGCCCGCCGACAGTGATCACAGCAGCGAGGCGCACACCATCCGCCGCAACACGGACTGCCGAGATCGCCGAGGCATCGGGGAATGCACCGGCTGGTGTGATCGGTGTCACATCCGACTGCCACGCGGTGAGCGCCTGGGGTGCCGATGCAGGTACCGACCACGTGAATCCATAGGGATCGATGGACGGCTTTATCAGGCCCGGTCTCGCATCGAGCTGGTCCACCCGCCCATCGGACACCGTGAACACTTCGCCGTTGACCAGCTGCACGGCGGCCCGCGATTCATCCACTGCGACATCGATGGCCTGCACCGACGGGGCGATCTCCACGATCTCGTTGGCGATGCCCTCGTAAGGAATGATCTCCTCACCGATGTACGTGCCAAACTGCGTCTCGGTGAGAACCACCGGAGCCGATTCCGTGCGGCCGGTCTCGACGGTGGCCCGCCCTGCATCGAGATCACGGCCGTTGACGGTGAGCCGCACCTCCGTGACACCCGCGGGTCGCAGCGTCGCTTCCAGTTGCGTCCGCATCCGTGCGGTCTGCGTCGGATCGAGTCCAGATGCGTTCGGGGTGAGGTCCACAGTCGCGACCTTCTCCGGGCTGATGGGCACGGCGTCGCGAGCGAGCGTGACGTCTCCGGGAATCGCGCTGCGTACTGCCGGAGCCAGCCACTCGCTGGGTTCGCCATTGAGAAGAGCCTGCGTGAGCGTCGTTGCGATCGTCTGTCGTCGTGGGTACCAGCGCACGTCCGGCACGAGGTGCGTCCAACTGTGATCGAAATACTGGAGCGAGTAGCGCCGATACACCTGCGAGAAAGCCTCAGCGTCCAGGAAGATTCCGTCGTCGGCAACCGTGATCCGCCACTCGCCATCGTCGTTGCGCTCGACCTCGAACGAGGCCACCGCGTCATCACCGGTCAGTTCGGTGTACGCGCCGGCTTCATCTATGCGAGCGACCTGGTCCAACACGACGCGCACGTCAGCGTTCGCCGCGGCCTCCTCCTCGCCGTCGATGTCAGCGGTGAACTCTCGCGCGGGTGCTCCGGAATCGATCGAGACTCCGGCGCTCGGACGCCACGTAGCCGCCAGTTGAGGAGTCAGGAACTCACGAGCGATCGCCCACCCGTTATCCGGCGTGAGCGCGGCGTCCAGGAATCCTTCGACGATCTGCTCAGGGCTTGCGCCCTCCAAGGGGCGGGCGGCGATCTGACTGATGTCTGGATCGAAATCGACATCGTCCACGGAGAGGCCGGCATTGGCCTCGCCCGACATGGGAAGGCTCGTGCAGGCGGTGAGGGCCGCGACGAGGGCTGCGAGCGCCATCAGGCCGAGAGAGCGACGTCTCCGAGTCATGATCGCCCCTCCTCGGCATCGTGGGTCGGCGGAGTGAAGTACATCTCCCGCAGCTCAGTGAGCTGAATGGGCTGCGTCGTCCCTCCGACGTCGCCCAGCGACTCCTGCGGCTCGACGGAAACTGGCGATGGCCCCTCCAGCACTCGGCCGTCACGCGGCACTGTGAGGACGAAGTTCGTGCCGATGGCGAGCTCTGACCATACCGCGAGCGTCCCGCCGTGCAGTTTCGCATCTCCCAGCGCGATCGAGAGGCCGAGCCCGGTGCCCCCGATCGTGCGCTGCCGCGAGGGATCGGCGCGCCAGAACCTGTCGAAGACGCGTTCCGCGTCTTCGGGCTTCATCCCGAGCCCGAAGTCGCGCACCCCTACGGCGACCGCATACTGATTGCTGTCGACGGTGACGACCACCGGATGCCCCTCTCCATGCTCGATCGCATTGCCGACGAGATTGCGCAGCACTCGCCGCACGCGGCGCGGATCCATGTCGACCGGCGAGTATCCGCCGGGCACGACCAGCCGAATCTCCGACCCGCGCTCCTCGGCGAGCGGCTTCATCTGATCGATGATGTCTTCCGCGAGCTCAGCGAGGCTCGTCGGCTCGAGTTCGAGTTGCACGGAGCCCGCGTCGTAGCGGCTGATCTCGAGGAGGTCGCTGAGCAGCGTCTCGAAGCGCTGCACCTGCGTATGCAGCAGCTCGGCCGTGCGGTTCATCGTCGGGTCGAACTGCTCACGCTGATCGTTGAGCATGTCCGCGGCGAGGCGGATGGTCGTCAAGGGAGTGCGAAGCTCGTGGGACACGTCGGAGACGAATCGCTGCTGCACGAGCGAGAGCTCACCGAGTTCCTTGATCTGCGCCTCGATGCTGTCCGCCATCGCGTTGAACGACTGCGCAAGGGTGGCCAGTTCGTCTTCACCGTGAACAGGAAGCCGCACCTCCAAGTCGCCCGCTGCCAGCCTGGCACTGGTCTCAGCCGCCTCGATGATCGGTTTCGACACGAG
The DNA here is from genome assembly GCF_052266695.1 of Microbacterium zouquanmingi. Classification (NCBI taxonomy): domain Bacteria; kingdom Bacillati; phylum Actinomycetota; class Actinomycetes; order Micrococcales; family Microbacteriaceae; genus Microbacterium; species Microbacterium zouquanmingi. The sequence goes on along the minus strand of NZ_JBQPQZ010000002.1, from coordinate 45,606 downwards.
CCGCAGCACTACCCAGGAGATTCCCGCGATGATCGCGATGAGGACGATGCCCGCGGCCCAGAGCGTGCTCTGCACGAACTGAAGCGTGTTCTGCGAATCTGCCAGGTCGTAGGCGATGTACACCTCGAACGCGCCCACCTCTGGCACGAACAGCTGCTGTCCGACCACGATGCCAGGTGCGTCAGAGCCATCCGGCATCCGCATCGCCACCGACTGCCATGACTGCCGATCGGGGAACGACACCACGCGCTCGCGCAGTCCTTCGCTGAGCAGATCGGTCCTGAGGTCAGTGGTGAATCCGCGCACACCGGTGCCCACCGGGATGTCACCGATCGGGTAGACCGCGACGTGCGTGGACGAGGAAGCGCGAGGAATGGTGTCCTGCACGTCAGCCCACAGTGCGCGAAGCCCCTGCGGGTCGTCGGTGACCTCTGCCGAGTCCAGAGTGTTCTGCGCCTCAGCGACCGCGCGCAGGGCGTCGGAGAGCACCTCGTCACGGCGTGACTCGAACAGGTTGTTCTGGATGACCAGCGCCATAATCAGGCTCGTGATGAAGATCGCCAGCGAGGTCAGCAGCAGTGTGATCGTGATCGTGCGAAACCGCAGCGAGCGTCGCCACAGCTTGGCGATCGCTTCGGGCCAGCCACGCGGGTCGCGCCACAGTACGACGGTCGTGGAAGTCGCACTGGTCGCGATCACCCCGATCTCCTAGCTGATGCTTCCAGCCCGGTACCCCACGCCGCGAACCGTCATGACGATCTTCGGCGCGTCAGGGTCGAGCTCGACCTTCGCGCGCAGTCGCTGAACATGCACGTTGACCAGGCGCGTATCGGCCTTGTAGTGGTAGCCCCAGACCTGCTCGAGGAGCATCTCGCGCGAGAAGACCTGCTGAGGTTTGGACGCCAGTGCGACGAGCAGCTGGAACTCGAGCGGTGTCAGGGGGATCGGCGTGGAACCGCGCCGCACCTCGTGGGCGTCGACGTCGACGACGAGGTCGCCGATGCGGAGAATCTCGCTGGTCGCCTGTGTGACCGGACGCAGACGCGTGCGGATGCGCGCGACGAGCTCCTTCGGATTGAACGGCTTGACCATGTAATCGTCGGCGCCGACCTCGAGTCCGCGCACGACATCTGCGGTGTCGCCCCGCGCAGTGAGCATGATGATCGGTATGCCGGATTCGGCGCGGATGCGCGTGCAGATCTCGATGCCGTCCATCCCAGGAAGCATGAGGTCCAGGAGAACGAGGTCGGGATGCTGGGTGCGCCATTCCTCGACTGCCTTGGCGCCGTCGGCGCAGAACACCGGCTCGAAGCCCTCTGTACGCAGCACGATGCCGATCATCTCCGCAAGCGCGGTGTCATCGTCGACCACGAGGATCCGTGAGGTCATCTGATCCCAGCCCCATCTTTCTACGCAGCGCGCCGCCTTTCGGACGAAGACTGGACGCGGTCTTTCCCAGCGTACTTCATGACAACGTTCTGATCACGGTAGCGCCATCGCGTTCTCGATCGGTGGAATCGAGGGATATGACACGATGGTTCTGCACCTTCGGAGGGAACTTGATGAGCGCACAGAATTGGACGCCCGCGGTGAAGCAGGGGCTCGTCCCCCTGCATCCGCTTCAGTTTGGCGCGCTGCTGGGCAAGCCGTTCGCCGCGCTGCGGCATAACCCCAAGGTCCTGTTCGGCTTCGCGATCGTCATTCAGCTCGTCATCGCGGTGGTGACGCTTGTGGTGGTGGGCGGCGTCGCGGTGGCCACTTTCTTCCGTCTCGAATCACTCTCCCCGAGCAACCCGGATTTCTTCCCCGTGATGTGGGGCACAATCGCCATCAACGCGATCACTGTGCTGGCGATGGGCTTCGTCAGCCTCGCGTTCACAGCCGTCATGCAGGGCGTCGTCGCCGCCGACATCGGTTACGCGGCGCTCGGCGAGAAGGCGAAGCTCAGACGCCTGTGGCAGCTCATGCGGCCGGCGTTCTGGCGCCTGGTCAGCTGGAGCGTCCTGCAGATGCTGGCTGCCACCGTGGTCATCATCGTCGTCGGCGGCATCATCGCCCTCGGCGTGATGGCCGGTGTCGGTGGCTCTGGCGAGGGCGTCGCCGTCACAGTCGTCATCGGCATCCTGGTCGTGCTCGCAGCGATTCCGCTCTGGGTGTGGCTGAGCACAAAGCTGCTGCTGGTGCCGTCTGTGCTCGTTCTCGAACATGCGTCTCTTCGCGAAGCGCTCGTGCGCTCGTGGCGCCTCACCCGCGGTCGGTTCTGGAATACGTTCGCCGTGATCCTGCTCATCAGCGTCATAATGAACGCTGCTGTCACCGTCGTGAGCGTTCCGCTTTCACTGCTGTCGTCGCTCTTCGTGCCGGTCGTCTCCCCCACCGGCGTGAACGACACATCTGCGATCGTGATGATGCTCATCGGCACCGTCGCCCCGCAGCTGCTGGTGTACGTGCTCCAGGCAGTCGCCGTCGTCGTGCAGTGCGCCGCCGCTGCGTTCATCTATCTCGACTGCCGCATGCGATACGAAGGCCTCGATCACAGTCTCATCAGCTATCTCGAACGCCGTGACCTCGGCACCCCGACAGAGCAGCTCGGTGATCCGTTCGCCGTCGATCCGGCTCGCGCCGTCAGCAGCGGACCGCCCCCGCGGCCGCAGCCGACGTACGCGGCGCCGCCGGTCGGCTGGGCGCCCCAGTACCAGGCAACACAGGGATACCCGGCTGCACCCCAGTACCCGGCACCGCAGACGCCAGCAGCCGCGCCGCCACCGCCGCCACCGCCCTCGCCCGCCGCGCCCTCGCCCGCCGCGCCCACCCCGCAGCGCTCGTGGACTGCGCCAGGATCCGGCGAGGCATGATCCGTTTCGATCTCGATCCCTACGCACCGGATGGCGACGAAGCCCGCCGTTGGGCGGAGCAGGAACTTCAGAACCCGCGCTACGCCGATGCCAAGCCGACGTGGTTCGACTACCTCGCTGAGGACGTCGCAGAGTTCATCTCCGACCTGTTCTCACCGGAAGCCGGCGCGCAGGTCGGCAGCACCGCTCTTGTGATCGTGATCATCGTTGTTGCCGCAGCTCTCATCACCGTGCTGATCCTGTGGGGACGACCACGCGCGTCGCGCCGCGTCAAGAGCCGCGGCGCTGAGCTCCTCGGCGAGCGCGATGATCGCTCTGCCGCACAGCTGCGAGCGGATGCCGACCGGAGTGCGCGCGAGGGAGATTGGGATGCCGCCATCATCCGCCGTTTCCGCGCGCTGGCGCGCGGTCTGCTCGAGCGCGACATCGTCGATCCCACCCCAGGTGCGACAGCGCAGTCGATCGCCCGTGAGGCCTCTGCCGCTCTCGGCGCGCATGGAGAGGAACTCGCGTCAGCAGCCAGGATGTTCGACGAGGTGCGGTATCTGCGGCATCCGGCATCTGAACAGACGTACCGCGAGCTTGTGGCGACCGATGAGCTCATCGCCCGCGCACGACAGGCGGTTCCCGCATGACCGGCGCGGCGACCGTCGCCGAGCCCGCAAGCGGCACCGCGGTACGCGAGACGGGCAGGCTCCGGTCGCTGTTGGGCTGGTTGGCACTCGCGGTGACCGTGATCATCTTCGCGCTTCTGATCGCCGCGTTGAGCTTCAGCGCTCCGGACTCCCGCGGCGGGCTGGATCCCGAGAGCGCCAAGGGCTCGGGCACCCTCGCTCTCGCCGAGATCCTGCGCGACCAGGGCGTCGAGATCACAGTCTCCCGCACCCGTGCCGACGCGATCGCAGCCGTCGATGGCAACACCACTCTCGTGATGTCCGATCCGTACACTCTCTCGGACGAAGCGGTGCACGAGCTGATCGAGCCGTCGACCCGCACGGTCTTCCTCTCGAGCTCCTCGCGCTTGCTGCGTCTGCTCGACCTCGGTGAGAACACCTCCCCGCCAGCATCCGGAGCACTGCCTGCCGGATGCGATGCTCCAGAATTTGCCGATGTCGGCTCCGTGCAGCCGGATCGATTCTTCTCGCCCGCAGACGGCGTCACCGGATGCTTCGACGATGACGGGGCCGCGGGGCTCCTCATCTCGGACCGCGACGGCACGCGCACGGCGCTGCTCGAGGGAGCCTCGCTGCTGGGCAATGAGCACCTCGCCGAAAACGGAAACGCGGCCCTCGGTCTCGCGCTGCTCGGGCAGACCGAGCGCGTGGTCTGGTACGTGCCCTCATTCGCCGACACCGATATCGAAGCCCAGCCCTCTGACACTCTGGCGACTCTCACACCGGAATGGGTGACTCCTGCGATCCTGCTTCTTCTGCTCGCGGGAATCGTCGCCGGGATCGCCCGTGGACAGCGATTCGGCCCACTCGTCACCGAAACCCTGCCTGTCACAGTCCGGGCATCCGAGACCATGCACGGCCGCGCGCGGCTCACCGCGAAGGCAGGCGATTCCTCGCACGCGGCCGCGGCTCTCCGCGAAGGCTCGCTGCGCCGTCTCGCCGCACGGCTCGGTCTGACGGCTCGTTCGACCCCCGAAGAAGTCGCGGACGCGGCATCCGATCGGCTGCGCATACCGCGCGGTTCTCTCTACCAACTGCTCGCAGGCCCCCTGCCGCAGAATGACTCCGAGCTCACAGGCGATGCCCGCCGGCTCGCTGAACTCGAGACGGCGGTCGATACCGCCGTGCATGTGGAAAGGAACACACCGTGACCGACACCACCCCGAATACCTTCGATGAGGATGCTCTGCGCCAGGCCATGCATCGCGTGCGCACTGAGGTCGATAAGGCGGTCATCGGCCAGTCAGGCACGATCACCGGACTCCTGGTGTGTCTGCTCTCTCGCGGGCACGTGCTCCTGGAGGGCGTGCCCGGCGTCGCCAAGACGCTGGTCGTGCGGTCGTTCGCGCGTGCTCTGGGTCTTGACACCAAGCGCGTGCAGTTCACCCCCGACCTGATGCCGGGAGATGTCACGGGGTCCCTCGTGTACGACGCGCGCACGGGTGAGTTCGAGTTCCGTCAGGGACCGGTGTTCACGAACATCCTGCTGGCGGATGAGATCAACCGCACCCCGCCGAAGACGCAGGCGGCTCTCCTCGAGGCCATGGAGGAGCGCCAGATCTCAGCCGATGGCGTCAGCCGCGATCTTCCGAATCCTTTCCTCGTCGCAGCCACCCAGAACCCGATCGAGCACGAGGGCACGTACTCGCTGCCAGAGGCGCAACTGGACCGATTCCTTATGAAGCTCGTCGTCGGCATGCCGGATCGCGACGCCGAGGTCAGTGTGCTGCGATTGCACGCCGGCGGTTTCTCGCCCCGCGAGCTCACCGGCATCGAGGCTGCGGTGACCGCTGAGGAGATCCGTGCGGCCCAGGATGCGGCATCCCGCGTCGAGGTCACCGATGAAGTGCTCGGCTACGTCGTCGACCTCGCCCGCGCCACCCGCCAGTCGCCTTCTGTCCTGCTCGGTGCGAGCCCTCGCGCATCGACCGCGCTGCTGGCCGCGGCGAAGGCCTGGGCATGGCTGAACGGTTCGACCGCAGTGACTCCCGATCACGTGCAGACCATGCTGGTGCCCGTGTGGCGTCACCGCCTGCAGCTTCGCCCGGATGCCGAAATGGAAGGCGTATCGGCAGACGCCGTGCTCGCCAGCGTGATCCAGCAGACGCGGGTGCCGATCTAAGTGTTCATCACCTCGCGTTTCGCCCTCGCCATCGGGATCGGGGTCATACCCGTCGTCGCACTCGCGATGGCGGGGATACCGGTGTGGGCCGGCGTGGGCGGGTGGCTCGTGCTGGCCTGTGCCCTGCTCGGCATCGATGTGTGGCGTGCGGCGAGCGCGCGGACGGTTTCGGTCACGAGGCGCGTTCCGCCCCGGGCACGAATCGATGAGCCTGTCGAAGCGAGCGTCGCGCTGCATAATCACGGGCCGCGCACACTCCACGCGCTCGTACGGGATGCTTGGCAGCCGACAGCGGGCGCGCGCTCTGACCGGCTGAGCATCGTGGTGCCTGCCGGTGAGCGTCGGCGGGTGATGATTCCGCTGCTCCCCCGCCGCCGCGGTGAGCTGACGAGTGAGTTCGTCTTCATCCGCTCGCGCGGACCGCTCGGTCTCGGCGGGCGGCAGGCACGGCACGATGTGCGCGGTGCGCTGCGTGTGCTGCCGGCTTTCACGTCGCGCAAGCATCTCCCATCCAGGCTCGCCAGGCTGCGGGAGCTGGATGGGAACACCAGCATCCAGGTGCGCGGCCAGGGCACGGAGTTCGACTCGCTGCGCGAGTACGTGCGCGGCGACGACGTGCGCTCGATCGACTGGCGCGCGACCGCGCGGGCCGGCACGACGATGCTGCGGACGTGGCGACCTGAGCGCGACCGGCATGTGGTGATCCTCATCGATACTGGCCGCACCGCAGCGGCCCGAGTGGGTGATGGCACGCGTCTGGATGCTGCGCTTGAGGCGTCGCTCCTGCTCGCAGCGCTCGCGGCACGAGCGGGAGACCACGTGCACCTGCTCATGTATGACCGCGTGGTGCGCGGCCGGGTCACGGGTATCGATGGTCCTGGGCTGCTCCAGGCGATCACGGATGCGATGGCCCCCGTTCACGCACGGCTCGTCGACACCGACTGGGGTGGGGCGTTCGCCGAGATCCGCACGCTGACGACGCGTCCTTCGCTGATCGTCGTGCTCACCGCGCAGGACGCGGCCGAGTCCGCCCGCAGCTTCCTCGGCGCCTTCCCCAACGCATCGCGTGCGACCACGATCCTGGTGGGCTCGGTGACCGATGACGCGGTGGGTTCACTTGCGACCAAGCGGGACTCCCGCGAGGACATCTATCTGGCAGCAGCTGCCGAGCGCACGCTGCGCGACGCCGAGAATGTCGCCGATGCCATTCGCCGCGCGGGCGGAGAGGCGATCACTGCCGATCCGGAGGCTCTTCCGCCGAAGATCGCAGACCGGTACCTCGAGCTCAAGGCCGCAGGGCGCCTCTGACTGCCGCGCCGCGCATCCGCTCTGAGCGACCTGAACGGGCGGTTAACCTGAGCGATTCGTTATTGCTAACGATTCAGAAGAACGGTACCCTGAAAGCATGGACATTCTCGAAGCCCCCGAGCGCTTGCGCGCCGCTGGTCTTCGAGTCACCGTGCAACGAGTCGCTGTCCTCGACGCACTCACCACCCGCCCGCACGCGTCGGCAGATACCGTCTACTCCGGTCTCCGCGAGAAGCTCAGCGGCGTTGCGCTCCCCACGGTTCACGGCATCCTGGGCGATCTCACCAATGCCGGCATCGTGCGCCGGGTGAGCCTCCCCGATGCGGCGAGCGCGCTCTACGAAGTGCAGCACGAGTTCGACAACCACCACCATCTGCAGTGTGTGGAGTGCGGCCGCGTCGAAGACGTCGCCTGCGCCGTCGGCGAAGCCCCCTGCCTGCATCCGTCCCACGACCATGGGATGCGGATCATCGAAGCCTCTGTGACCTACCGAGCCATCTGCTCCGATTGCGAAAGGAACAAGTGAATGACTGACAAGACTTTCACGACCACCCAGACCGGCACGCCCGTTGCCAGCGACGCACACTCGCTGACCGGCGGACCTGACGGCACCACGGCCCTTCATGACCGCTACCTGGTCGAGAAGCTCGCCTCGTTCAACCGCGAGCGCGTGCCGGAGCGCAACCCGCATGCCAAGGGCGGCGGCGCATTCGGCGAGTTCGTCGTCACCGAAGACGTCTCTCAGTACACCCGCGCGGCAGCCTTCCAGCCCGGCGCCAAGAGCGAGACGCTGATCCGCTTCTCGTCGGTCGCCGGCGAGCAGGGCTCCCCCGATACCTGGCGTGATGTCCGCGGCTTCTCGCTGCGCTTCTACACGACCGAGGGTAACCTCGACATCGTCGGCAACAACACCCCGACCTTCTTCCTGCGCGATGGCATCAAGTTCCCGGACTTCATCCACTCGCAGAAGCGCCTCACGGGCTCGGCCCTGCGCGACGCCGACATGCAGTGGGACTTCTGGACCCTCTCGCCTGAGTCGGCCCACCAGGTCACCTACGTCATGGGCGACCGCGGTCTCCCTCGCTCGTGGCGCCACATGAACGGCTACGGCTCGCACACCTACCAGTGGGTCAACGCCGCGGGCGAGCGCTTCTGGGTGCAGTACCACTTCCTCACCAAGCAGGGCGTCGAGCCCATGTTCGCCGATGAGGCAGAGCGCATCGCCGGTCAGGATGCCGACTACTACCGTCGCGACCTGTACGAGGCCATCGAGCGCGGCGAGAACCCGTCGTGGGACGTCTACGTGCAGGTCATGCCGTACGACGAGGCCAAGGACTACCGCTTCAACCCCTTCGACCTGACCAAGACCTGGTCGAAGAAGGACTACCCGCGCATCAAGGTGGGCACGTTCACGCTGAACCGCAACCCGCAGAACTTCTTCGCCGAGATCGAGCAGGCCGCCTTCTCGCCCGGCAACCAGGTTCCCGGCACCGGCATCTCGCCCGACAAGATGCTCATGGCCCGCGTGTTCTCCTACCCCGACGCGCAGCGCTACCGCATCGGCACGAACTACAACCAGCTGCCGGTCAACCAGCCGCACGCCGCCCACACGAGCAACTACATGCACGAGGGCAACATGCAGTACCACTACAACACCGCCGAGCACCGGGTCTACACCCCGAACTCGTACGGCGCTGCCGGTGGCCCGCAGGCTGACCCGGCGCGCGGCGTCGAGGCGAGCTGGGAATCGGACGGCGCGCTGATCCGCTCCGCTGCGACCCTCCACTCCGAGGACGACGACTTCGGTCAGGCGCGCACACTGATCAATGATGTCTTCAACGCCGAGGAGCGCCAGCGCTTCATCGAGACCCTCGCCGGTCAGTACGACGCATTGACGGTTCCCTCAATTCAGGAGCGCTTCTTCTGGTACTGGGGCCAGGTCGACCCGAAGGTCGCGGAAGACGTCCGCGCCCTGGTCGCCGCTGGTGGCGGAAACGACGAAGAGCCGGTCGGAGTCGGCGAATAATCAGCTGATTCACAGATTCCTGCGCGGGGTCGGATGCTTCGGCATCCGACCCCGCTAGCATGTGCGGTGAATTCGATCTTTCGATCGAACCGACGAGAGGGAATCCCATGAGCGAATCGCTCGCCGAAGCAGAGCTTCCTACGCCTTCCACCGGTGCAAAACTCACTGCAGAGGGCATCGGCACTTTTCTGTTGGTGCTCGGCGGTGTCGGCACCGCATTGTTCGCATCCAACCACTTCACCGACCCCGGTTCAGGTTCAGCGGTCTACGTCGCCGTCGCACTCGCGTTCGGCCTCACCGTCGTCGTCGGCGTCTACGCCTTCGGACCGATCTCCGGCGGCCACTTCAACCCCGCCGTCAGCATCGGTCTCGCGGCAGCAGGCCGCCTCCCTTGGCGTGATGTCCCCGGCTACATCATCGCTCAGATCTTCGGTGGCGTGGTCGCGTCGACGATCCTGGTGCTGATCGGGCTGTTCGGCCCGGACGGCTGGCTCACGCGCGCTCAGGATGCCGGATTCGCCAGCAACGGATGGGGCGAGCACTCCCCCAGCGGCTTCGGCATGTGGGCTGCGATCATCATCGAGGTCGTCCTGACCGCGGTGTTCCTGTTCGTGATTCTGGGGACGACGCACAAGCTGCGCCCGACCCCGTTCGCCGGACTCGCGATCGGTCTCACGCTGACGCTGATCCACCTGATCTCCATCCCGGTGGACAACACCTCTGTGAACCCGGCACGCTCGATCGCTGCAGCGATCTACGGCGGCCTCGGGCCGCTTTCGCAGCTGTGGGTCTTCCTCGTGTTCCCGATCGTGGGCGCGCTGATCGCGGGCTTCGCGTACAAGGCACTGCTCGACGGCACGACGCACGCCCCGAGCCGCCGGTCAGCCTGACCCTCTGAGAATCAACCCGCGGTGAGTTGCGGGGTGCCTGCTTCATACTCGAGCAGGTCCCCGCGCTCACCGCGTTCGTATGCCCGGCGTCCGACAAGAAGCATGTAGACGAGGAACACCGCGAGGGCCGCGGCTCCGATCCCGATCTTGATCGGCCACGGCAGCGACCATCCGGTCACGAATCCTTCGACAAGGCCCGACAGGAACAGTGCGAACACGAGCCCGATCGCGACCGTCGCCAGTGCCCTGCCCTCCTGCGCCAGCGCCGCGCCGCGTGTGCGGTGGCCGGGCGCAACCCACGCCCAGAAGAGGTGGAGTCCGGCAGCGGCGGCGACGAAGATGCTCGTCATCTCGAGCAGACCGTGCGGGAGGATGTACAGCACCATGACGTCGAGCCGGTCGTGCACGGCCATGACTGCAGCGGACACGCCGAGCCCGAAGGCGTTCTGCACGATGACGTAGACCGGCCAGATCCCGGTGACGCCGAACAACACGCACTGCGCGGCGATCCACGCGTTATTCGTCCAGACCATCCCCGCAAAGACCGCGGCAGGGTTCTCGGTGTAGTACTCGGTGAAGCTCTCTTCGGCATACTGCTCGAGGAAGTCGGCGGGTCCGAGAGCTGCGACCAGCGCCGGGTCGCTGGAGAGCCATGCGCCCACTCCTACGACGATGGCGATGAACACCACGGCCACGACGAGAGTCGTCCAGCGCAGGCGGTAGAGAGCCGCGGGAAGCTGGTCAGCGAAGAATCGCGCGACCTGAGTGAGGATGCTGTCGGACGTGCCGGTCAGCCGCAGACGCGCCTTCGACAGCACCGAGGAGACGTACGCTCCCTGCGGCGAGTCACCAACCGAGGTTTTCAGTTCCGCAAGATCAGCGGATGCCGCGCGATACCGCAGAATCAGCTCATCGACGCCTTCACCGTCGAGTCGCGCACGACTGAGTTCGTCCAGTCGTTCCCACTCCGTGCGGCGCGCATCGGCCAGAGCATCAGCATCCACCTGATTTACTGTACTCATGTCCACGCCGATCGACACCGCCGACGAGGTTCTCTCGGGAGAAGCGGTCGCCATCGATGTGCAGCCGCTCGGCTTCTTCATGCGCGCGCTGGGAGCCCTGATCGACATGGTCGTCGGCTGGGTACTCTTCGCGCTGTTCCTCTGGCTGCGGATCTGGCTGCTCGGGGTGGGCGTTATCGCTTCATCGATCGACGGCATCCTCAACATCACGGCGATGGTCGTCTGCTTCGTGATCGTGCCGATCGTCATGGAGGTCGCCCTGCGCGGCCGCAGTCTCGGCAAGCTCGCTGTCGGCGGGCGAATCGTCCGCCTCGACGGAGGTGCGGCCGGGTTCAGACACGCGTTCATCCGTGCGCTCATCGGGGTGCTCGAGATCTACATGACCTTCGGAGCCATTGCGATCCTCTCCGGGGCCTTCACCGCCCGCTCGCAGCGCCTGGGAGACCTCGTGGCGGGCACGTACAGCCAGCGGGTGCGCACGCCGAAGCTTCTGCCGCTGGTCCCCGTGCTCCCGCCCGCGCTCGCGGGCTGGGCGCAGATCGCCGATGTCGCTCGGATGCCGGATCGTCTGGCCCGGCGCATCTCGCAGTTCCTTCAGCACGCCGAGAAGATGTCACCGTCGGCGCGCGCCCGCGTCGCGCAGGACCTGGTCGCAGAGTCTTCCGCGTATGTTTCACCCCAGCCGGCGGCCCACCCGGAGCAGCTGCTGATCGCGATCACGGTGCTCCGTCGCGATCGCGAGCGTCGGGCACTCGCGATCGCGGATGCCAGGACAGAGAAGCTGACCGGGCGACGCGTCGGCGTCTAGCCCTTCGACCGGCCCGGGGATCGTTAGGCGCGCAGCGCCTCGTGCCTGAAGACGACCCATCCGCTGGGCACGGAGAGCCTTTCTGCGTGCTGAGCGCACAGATCATGCGCGTGCGGGTCTCCGGCGGCGCCGAGAGGACCGAGAGCCGCCATCTGATCGCCGTAGTCGAACGTGAGCGTGGCGACCGCCTCACGCGCACAGGCGACCTTCGAGCAGAGTCTTGCGTTCATCTCGTTCACCCTACGGCCGTGGTGCGCACAGACCCGGATGCCGCGCGCAACAGCCTAGACTTTGGACATGCCTCGTCGCCGTACAGAAAGTGCCGCCGCGCCTCGCCGCGGAGCGCGTCACGGACGGCATGGGCGGTTGGGTCGCAGTGAGGTCGTTCGCCCTCCGCTGCCGCCGTTGGAAGGCCGCGTAGACCGATTCGACGTCACAATCGGCACCGCGGTGGACTTTCTGCGCGGCACCTGGCCCGAGCTGCAGGAAGTTCGATTCGAGATCGGCGCACTGCCGCTGCGCGCCGACGACGGCGGCATCCCGCGCTGGCACATCGACCGCGATGCCAGACGGATCGTGCTGTTCCGCATACCCATCGAGCGTCTGCTGCCTCCGGGGCACGACGATGACATCCATCGGCGGATCGCCATCGAGAGCGCCGTCTTCCGCGCCGCGGCAGAATACGTCGGTCGGGATCCGTGGGAGTTCGGACCCAACGGCTCCTGAGCAGCTCGGTCTGTCGATCCCTGAGCCCGCCGATCCCTGAGCCGGTCGATCCCTGAGCCGGTCGAAGGGTCAGGGGTAGACCGTGATCGGCTCCTGCGCGGCAGCGCCCGCCCACACCGGCCACCCGGCCAGCGCGTTATCGCTCGTCGCGAGGATGACCGCGGCGTGAATCGTCTTGTCGGCTGCAAGCGAGTAGACAGAGTCCGCATCGACCTCGACGAGGACGTCACCACCCGCGGGAATGCTGATCTCTTCCCCGGCGTCTGTGTCGGATGCTGGCGCCAGAACGACGGTCGCATCCGCAGTTCCTGAGTTGACCAGGTGGACGCGCGAGCCCGGGACATTCGGAATCGCCACGTACGTCTCGCCGTGGAGGTCCGGTGCGGGTGTCATCCACGCGAAATCGCTGCCTGCACCTGCTCGCGCCGCCTGACGAATGGCTCCGACCATCGGCGCATCGCCTTCGACCTCGACGCTGTACACGCCGGGTTCGAGTCCGTCCAGGTTCACTTCGGTAGGAGTTCCCGCTTCCAGCGGAACCGTCAGGTTCACAGCGGCAGCCCCCTGAGCGCGCACAGTGACGCGGGCGTTGGTGGTCTGGTCTGTTGCCAGCAGCCGCAGCACGGTGAGCGGGGTATCGGCGCTTATGGCGAGCACCTGGACGCCGGCGAAGACTACGGTGCTGCTCGGCGGACCCGCGCTGTCCTGCAGGTCGACGCCAGACGGGTCGAGGGTGCGGATGAGTGAAGACTGCAGCGTCGCGCGCAGCGGGGCGCCGGACGCGGTGATGCGCACGACAGGATCCTGAGTGCCCGCAGCGATCGATGAGAGCGGCACCGAGAGCTGGGTGCCAGCGGGAACGAGCTGTGTGGTCGACGTCTGCGCGAGACCGAACACGGTCATCGTCGCGGTCGCGGTCACATCGCCCGGATTGCTGAGGACGATGAGATCGTTGGTTCCGGTCTCGACGGAGCCACCGACCAACCATGATTCGGTGCGCGCCTCGCGGCACGCGGCTCCGGCAAGACCGGTGAGGTCGTCCGAGGCGAGTGTGATCGCTTCAGCCGCTGCGAGAAGCGGTGCGCCGCCCTGTTCAGCGCTGGCGATGAACCGCTGGGGACCTGGGGTGTCGCCCAGTTCCGGAACCTCGAGCGTCGATTCTGCACGTTCTCCGCTGCTGTCGACGGTCAGCTCCGGAGTGCCGGCCGGCATCTGCTGCGCAGCATCCAAGGCATTGCGACCGACGGCACGGAATGATCCTGTGCAGACCAGGGTCGCGTCCCCTGCGGTGGGCGTGACAGCCACCTGCGCGGGTTCCGCAGCCACACCGGGCCACGGCAGCGCGACCGCTGCGACGACGGCGACAACGCAGCCGACGGCGATCGCCGCGCCGATGAGGAGGCGGGCACCGGTAGCGGCGACTCTGATCGCTCGGTTGCGAATCATCTCTCCTCCTCGGTTCCGTCGACTGTTTCGGGATTCTCGGGATCTTCAAGCACTTCGGGCTCTTCCGGCTCTTCCGGTGCTTCAACGACGTCGGCAGCTTCAGGCTCTTCGGGCTCCGCAGCCTCTTCAGGCGTCTCGTCCGCTTCTGGCTCCACCGGAGCAGGCTCTTCGAACTGCACCTCGTCCTCACCGTGCAGGAAGTCGTCCTCACGGCGGTGGGGCAGCACGAGAGGTTCTTCGGGCGAACGCCCCACGATGCGGGACTGGGCCCTGGCCGCCCGACGCGACGCGCGGGTCGGAACCGCCAGCAGCAGTGCGGCGAACAACACGATGAGCTGGATCGCCGTGATCGTGCTTGCCGTTCCCGCCTCGGCGAGTGTGAGGCCCTTGCGCTCTGCCGGTTCGGCGTCCAGGCGCCACAGCACGCCCTTGTCGGTCTCGCCCACCTTCACGAAGCCCGCACGCTGGTCGAGCGCGGTGACCGCTTCGACGCGGAACGCTCTGGCGGCATCCGACTCGTCGCCGTCGACCTGGTCGAGGAGCACGTAGGCGATGCCGTACTGCGCGAGCTCGGCGGGCGCATCGAAAGTGCGCGCCGAAAGGAGGTCGACGGAAAGAGCGCTGAGGTCGACGCCCTGGGGCTCAGTGGCGGTGCTGAGCATCGTGGTCTGCGCGCCGAGCGTCGCGCTCGGGCCCCAGACCACGTCCACGGCGAGAGCCCCGTCGTTCAACGGTGTGAGAACGAGGGTGGAAACGGGCTGGTCGCCTCTGGCTTCTGCCGCGACGTACGCGGGAAGTGTGCTCTGCGGCCCGTTGGTCAGCGCGGATCGGTCGGTGTGCAGCGCGGTCAGCGCCGGTACTGCGCAGATCGCAAGGCACAGGCCGGCGATGGTGACGGCGATGACTCGAAGCCGCGGCATCGTGATGGCGGTATCGAGCGTGACCAGCGCGCCGCCGACGAGGCCGGCCCAGGCAAGGCTCAACCCCGTTCCGGGCCAGATCTCGACGGGCGTTCCGTGCGCGAAGCTGACAGACACTCCGACGGCGACGAACGCTGTCGCGAGCCCTGTCATCGTCACCGCGAGAAGAGTGACCCCCGCGCCCCAGCGTGGCGCGACCGCGGCCGCGAGCGCGAGAAGAGCCACCGGTGCAATCAGCACCGGTGCCCACATGGCCACCGTCGGGTCCAGCACCTCAGTCCAGCCGGCAAGATCCCCGGTCGGGAATCCGCTCGCGAGTAGCAGACGCCCCACGCCGTCAGGGGTCACCTGCGGGCCGGCCCAGACGAGACCCGGGTCGGCGAAGACAGCCCAGATGCTTCCGTTCTGCACTTGCCAGATGACGAGCGGTACGAACAGTGCGGCCGTGGGCGCGAGCATCCAGAGCAGACGAACCGCCCCATGGAACCACACACGCGTGAGCACGATGATGATCGCCAGCACCCAGAGCACGGCGAATGCGGGCGCGAGTGAGGGCGCGCACGCGAGCGTCGCCGCGAGAATGACGGATGCCGCGCCCGCTGCCCCCCAGGAGCGGTGGGCGACGACGGCGGAGTGGAACAGCCACGGCAGCAGCAGGTGCACGAGCACCGCAGAGGGGCGACCCTCGTTCAGCGCGGTGAGGAACGTGGGAGCGAGTGCCCACGCGACACCGCCGAAGATGCGCAGCCCCCCGCGGTCCGTGATCCTCGTCGCCGCGAACCAACCTCCGAGCACGGCGAGCGGCAGGGCGAGAAGCCAGAGCAGCACCATCGCGAGAGAGGGTGCGCCCGCCCACAGCGTGCCGATGACCGCGATGACGCCGGCGAAGGGATCAGCGGGGCCCGTGACATCGATGCCGATGCCTCGCTGCCCCCAGGCGGCGTCCTGCCACAGCGCGCTGACGGTGTCGCGGAGCGGGAGGAGCGCCCCGCCTCCGAGGGTGGGCCACGCGAGCAGCGACGTGAAAGCTGCGATGCTGACGATCAGTGCGCCGAGCACGGCCCAGGCGCCACCGCCGGAGAAGAAGTTGAGCTCGCTGACCGCGCCGCCTTCGCTGCCGTGGCCGTCGTCGAGACGGCGGTGAAGCTCGCCGCGAGTGATGCGCAGCGGTGCGATGCTCGACCACCTCGTGCTGCGGAACGCACGGATGCTCCGCCGAGAACGTGCGACTGCCCCGAACCGGAACATCGCGGTGAGCGCGGCTCCCCACTCCGGGAAGACCGCGGCGGGACGCTTGCCGATCAGGTGGATGATCGTTCGCCACAGCGCGAGCGGCAGGAAGGTGAGCCAGTGCAGCGGGACGGCCGCTGCGGGGGCGTAGGAGAGGCGCCGGTGCAGCTGCGCGACGCGCGTAACGAACGCGCGCTGCGCGGCACGCTGAGGAAGCGCGGCGGGCCCATCAGGGCTGACGGAGACTCGTGCGCCGGGAGCGAGGACGACGCGTCCTCCCCCGAGGCGCGCACGAACGCCGAGGTCGAGGCCCTCGTCGGCCCCATCCAGAGCGGGGTCTGGAACAAGACGATCGCGAACTTCGCTGCGGATGAGCACACCGCGGATGTCGGCACCCAGCGCATCGTCACGTCCATCATGCTGGCCCTGGTCGAGTTCGCCTGCGGCAAGTTCGACCGAGCGGCCCAGGGCCGTCATGGTGACGCCGAGGCTGACCAACTCGCGATCGTTGTCGACGTCGACGAGTTTGGGCGCAGCGATCGCTGCCGAGGGAGAGCGCTCCAGCGCTCCCGCAAGCTGTGCAAGCGCCTGAGGATGCGGGGCGGTGTCGTGCGCGAGCACCCATACTGCTGAGCCTTGGGGGACTCGGGCGAGTCCGATCTGCACGCCTTCGGCGAAAGAAGTGCTCCCGCGCGCCTCAATGATGCTCTCGACGACGCGACCGACTTCTTCGCTCTTCCGCGCGGCGGTGCCGTCGCCGCAGACGACCAGCGTCACCGCTTCGGGTGGTCGTGTCTGGAGGGTCAGTGCATCCAGTGTGCGCAGCAACTGTGCGCGGGACGAGGGGCCAGGACGCGCAACGATGATGGCATGGACTCGGGTTGGCATAGCCAGGTCAGCCTATGCGCAGAAACCGGCGATCCATTGATCGCACGCGGCGTGGCCGCGAAGCGACCACGAAGGTGCGGTTTCAGCCTGCTTGGCGCTTGAGCTTGCGACGCTCGCGCTCGCTCAGGCCGCCCCAGATTCCGAAGCGCTCATCGTTGCCCAGCGCGTACTGGAGGCATTCGCCTCGAACATCGCACGATGAGCAGATGCGCTTCGCATCGCGGGTCGATCCGCCCTTTTCAGGAAAGAACGCCTCTGGATCGGTCTGCGAACACAGTGCGTCGGTCTGCCACGCCAGTGCGGTGTCATCGTCCTGCTCTGGACGACGAACCCCGGGAACCCCGAGATTGACCGGATCGACAAACCAATTCTCGGGAACGTCGGAACGGTAACCCGTCATATCGTTCTCCTTGCCCTAAATACTGCCCCCCGCTGGGCCTTGCACCACTAATTACACCCGTGTCATTCGATCGGGTCAAGTCGTGGAGGATAAACCCTCAAGCGTGTATTGAAGGTTCACGGCGTGTCTGCGGCGTGTCGCGCCAGATCCCTGCGGCAGGCACCCGCGAAGCGGCTCAGGAAACAGCGCCCGGCTCTGCGATGAACGCCTCACCCGACCCGCGCAGCACGAGCGTGCGCTCGTCGGCAGTAGCGAAGATCGCCTGGCCGATCGGAACCGCGCGCGCGGCGGCATCCGCACCCTCGACGACCACTTCTCCCCCGGTGGCGAGCACCATTGCGGGACCGGTGACGTCGACAGAAACCGGTGCGCCTGTCAGCTCGACGCGACGCAGTGCGAAGTCCGGCACGTCGACAGGGTATGACGTCACTGAATCGGATGCCGCGGGCCTCAGCACCGGCACGATTCCCGGCGTCGTGTCGAGGATCGACAGCAGCTCGGGCACGTCGATGTGCTTGGACGTGAGCCCTCCGCGCAGCACGTTGTCACTCGCGGCCATGATCTCGACGCCCAGTCCAGACATGTAGGCGTGCAGGAGCCCTGCCCGCAGAAAGATACCTTCGCCTCGGCCGAGCACGATGAAGTTCATCAGCAGCGCCACGACGACACCAGGGTCTCTCTGGTTGCGCGCGGCGATCGAACGGATGCCGTCCAGCTCCGCGGAGAACTCGGCGGATGCCGCATCCACGGCTGCGGCGATGATCTCGTCGACCTCGGTCTGGGCCGTGCCAGAGAGCAACCAGGCGATCGTGTCGCGCAGCGCATCGCCTTCGGCGCTCAGCCTCTCGCGCAGCGCGATAACGCCCTTCGACGAACCCAGAGCATCCAGAAGGCGCAGAGTGTCGGCGACCGGACGCAGCCCGCTGAGCGCTTCGAAGCGCTCGCTGAGGGCGACGATCAGTTCGGGCTTGTGGTTGTCATCGCGGTAGTTGCGGTGGGGGTCATCCGCTGTGAGTTCCGCCTCTCGCGCCCAGCCGTCACGCGCCTGCGCGATAGTCGGGTGCACCTGGATCGACAGCGGATCGCCTGCCGCGAGGAGCTTCAGCAGATACGGCAGCGCGCCGCCGGTAATGGCATCCAGCGTCGTGCCGCCTGCGACGTCTGCCGGGTCGCCGGGGTGATCCCCGAACCAGACCTCCGCCTCGGGAGCGCCCGTGGCCTGGCGGCCTTCGAGCTCCGCGAGAAGAGTGGGCGAACCCCAGGCGTAGTCGCGGGGGGCATTCGACAGGCTCAGCAGCATGGCATCAAGCGTATCGATCATGCCGTGGCACAGCAGAAGGCGGAGCGGTGCGCGGTAGCCTGATGACGATGGCGCAGCACATGAAGCATCCCGTGACAGCCCCGCCCACCGCGCCAGAGCGCGAGTCGACGGGGCATCTGCTGTTGCGCGCGTACGCGACTCTCGTGCTGATCGTCGCGTTCGCGCACACCGCTGTCTACAACCTCGTGGGCATCTACGGCGCGGGAATCGTCATGGTCGTCATGCTTCTGGCTGCGTGCGCCATCGGCATCCCGATGATCGCGAAGAAGCAGCCGCACGCGTTCGCGTGGCGTCGCCTTCCCTGGTCTGCCGTCGGGTACACCTGCCTCGCTCTGCTCTCCGTCGCCTGGTCGCAGTGGCGAGGACCCACCATCATCACGTGGGTGCTGCTGGCCGCGGTGACCGTCAATGGCCTGCTCATCGCGCACGCGCTGAGCTGGGAGGAGATCGTCAGGTCTCTGTCGTCCGCATTCAAGTGGATTCTCGGCCTGTCGCTCGCTCTCGAGCTCTGGGTGTCGGTCGTCATCCAGCATCCGCTGCTGCCGAATTTCCTCACTGTGCCCGACGGCGATATCGATCCGCATCTGTACTGGGTGCGCAACAACCTCGTCGACGGCGGACGCATTCAGGGCATCGTCGGAAACTCCAACGTCTTAGCGATCGTCGCGCTCTTCGCGGTCATCACCTTCAGCGTGCGGATCGCGCAGCACGCCCGCTGGCGCGCCACCCACATCCTGTGGCTCATCCTGGCGGCCTACCTGATGCTGCGGGCGTCGTCGGCCACGGCGTACCTGTGCGCCCTCGCCGCCGCGGTCGTGCTCCTGGTCGCGCTGCTGATCCGTCGTGCCCGGCGACCACGGGAACACGCACGTATCTACGCCACCTGCGGCGCGATCGTCGTGGCCTCGGCCGCGGCGCTCATCATCTTCCGTCAGCCGCTGTTCACGGCCCTCGGGCGCGGAGCAGACCTGACCGGTCGCACCGATCTCATCTGGACCACGGTGCTCGAGCGCGCCGGTCACCACCCGATCTTCGGCAACGGGTTCTCGAGCCCATGGATCCCCACCGACCCGGCATTCGACGGATGGATCGTCGACCACGGCATCACGGTCTTCCATGCACACAACATGTGGCTCGATGTGCTGATGCAATTGGGAGTGGTGGGACTCGCGCTCATGGCGGTGGCGTACCTCAGCCTGCTGTGGCGCTCCTGGTTCTTCGCCGCGGACCGGCCTCGCTGGGATCTGCGCGCTGACCGACCATACTCGCCGTTGACCCTGCTGCCGGTGCTGTTCACAGTGGTCCTGCTCGTGCAGGGTCTGGCGGAGTCCACCCCGATCATGCTGTGGGGCTGGCTGCTTCTGGTGCTGTTCTCCTTCAAGATCAAATCCGTGCCCCTCGCAGGCGTCGGGCTGAGCGAACAGTCCCGCGTGACCGAGCGCGGTCGTGCGGCTCGGCGCATCCCGTGACGACAGCACAAGCGCGTGTGAGCCGACTCCTCGGGTCGACCTCGATGGCGCGGGCCTACACGCTGTCGGTACTGGGGGCGACGTTCGGGTCGTTCGCGATCGAGCAGATGACATCGCGTGTCACGTTCGCAACGATCATCCTGATCCTGGCGGTTCTGGGGGCCGCGATTCTGTTCGTGCGGCGCGAAGAGCTGTCGCTGCTGAGAGTCGCTCCGACATCACTGCTGATGTTCCTCGTACTGGCTCTGCTGAGCCTGCTGTGGTCCACGGATCGGGGTGACACGCTGACTGCCTGGGTGTGGCTCTTCGGCTTCGCCTTCCTCGCGATCACGATCGGGCATATTCGCGACACGCTGCAGACAGTGCGCGCGATCGGCGACACGCTGCGAGTGCTGCTCGGTCTGTCTCTGGGAGTGGAGATCCTCTCCGGGATCCTGCTCGACGTGCCGATCAAGTTTCTCGCCATTGAGGGCAATCTCGCAGCGGGAGGCCCGATCCAGGGACTGTTCGGCACCCGCAACATGCTGGGGTTCATCGCCGTCATCGCGCTGATCACCTTCGTGATCGAGTGGCGGACGCAGTCGGTGGCCGCCCCCATCGCCGTCCCCTCGATCGCGCTGGCAGGATTCCTCGCCCTGCTGTCGGCCTCCCCCACGGTTCTCGTGCTCGCGGTCGTCGTCGGCACGGCAACAGGTGCGCTGACGATCGTGCGTCATACACCGATCACGCGTCGCACGATCGTGCAGTGGATGCTGGGAGCACTGGTCGTTCTCACGCTCGGGGTGGCTTTCCTCTTCCGGCATCCGATCATCGCGTGGATGGGTGCGGGCTCGGATTTCTCGACCCGCGCGGATCTCTGGAACGAGATTCTGAACTTCGTCGCTCTCAAACCCTTCCAGGGCTGGGGCTGGTTCGGCACGTGGGAACGCGGCGAGTACCCGTTCAGCTTCATCAACTACCAGCTCGACAACCACCACGAGAGTGCGCTGAACGCATTCTTCGATGTGCTGCTGCAGCTCGGCATCGCCGGCTTCCTGCTCTTCGTTCTCCTCGGCGGGGTCGCGCTGGTGAGATCCTGGCTGGTCGCGAGTGCGCGACGTTCGGTCGTGTACGCATGGACCCCGCTCGTGCTGGTGACGCTCGCTGTCGACTCGATGTTCGAGAGCTTCACCCTCACGGGTGCGGGCTGGTTCATGCTCGTTCTGTGTGCCCTGCGCGCAGGACAATCGCGATCGTGGCGCGAGAGCATCGACGCCGCGAACACGGGCGTGATACCTACGCTGGGGCGACTCGAGTAAGACGGGATTCACGGGTACGGCGGGTAGGCTAGACCCCGGCCAAGACTTCTCATGCCTACCACGCGCCCGCGAGCGCACACCGGAGATATCCACGTGACACCCAGCCAGCATTCGTTCGATCCGGCACAGGCGACGATCGTGATCGTCACGTATAACCGCTCGCATCTGCTCACTCGCCTCCTCACGAGCATCACCGTGATGGATCCGAAACCCGGGCACGTCGTGATCGTCGATAATGCTTCGGTCGATGACACCACCGAGGTCGTCGAGTCGTTCCGGGGCACCATCGGCACCGAGATCGTCTACCGCAAGCTCGACACGAACACCGGCGGCTCCGGCGGATTCAGCGAGGGTATGCGCACCGCGTACGAACTCGGCAGCGAGTGGATCTGGATGATGGATGACGACGTCGAGGTCATTCCCGACGGACTCGCCAAGATGGGCAACTGGGCGCCGCGCTTCAAGAGCATCCAGGGCCGCCGCTACGACTACGACGGCAGCGAGTTCTACTGGCAGTACCGCATCGCCGACCGAATGGGCATCCCGATTCCTTTCGCTCCGGCAGGTTTCGACGCCTCCGGATTCAAAGAGATGAACAGCGGATGCTTCGAGGGAATGTTCATCCACCGCTCGATCGTCGCGCAGATCGGCCTGCCTGACCCCCGGTTCTTCATCTACTGGGATGACCAGATGTACGGCTGGCTGGCGTCGCGTCTGACCACCGCCGTGATCGTCGATGAGTTCGTGCTGCGCCGCACGCGCGAGATCAAGCAGTGGGACATGGGCGTCCGGCACATGAACGCTTCGAGCAACGCATACCGGTACTACATCATGCGCAACCGCGGCTTCATCAAGCAGTACTACCGCACGCACGGCGTGTACAACCCTGTGCTGTTCGGACTGGGATCGACCGCGACGTTCTTCAAGGAACTGATTCGTCTCGTTTTCGTCGAACGCACCGTGCGCGGTACGAGCAACCTCTTCCGCGGCATCCGTGATGGCGGGAAGATCGGACGCGACCGCACGTGGAAGCCGATGCCTGCATTGGAGCAGCAGTGAGCGACGATCAGAAACCGCAGGCGGAATGGATTTTCCCTGAGGAAGAGAAGAAGAGCGGCAAAGGTCGCGTCTGGCTGATCGTCGGACTCATCGTCGCGGCGCTGGTGATCATCGGGGCTGTGCTGTTCTTCTTGATTCCGCGCGATGAGACTCCCGGTCCCGATGCGAGTGCCACGCCGTCGGCATCGGCCACCACGACGCCCTCTGGTACGCCGTCTGCTGCGCCTTCTGATGGACCGTCGACCGAGCCCTCTGAGCCGATCACGACCCCTCCCCCTGTACCGGACCCCGATATGGGTACTTTCGTCGGTCAGGTTCAGCCCTGGCTCGATGACGCCGTTACCGGCTTGGACATGGTTGCGAACATGAGCGGCCAGGAGGCAGCACAGGTCGTGGACAGCCTGCAGGGCGACGCCGATCGCCTGTCAGGCGTGGTCGCACCGAGTTCCATCTCGTCAGAGTGGTATGACGGCGTGAGCACGTATGCAAGCGATCTGCGCGCGCTTCGTTCTGCGATCGATACTGCCGCCGATGTTCAGGCGCCTCTCAGCACCGCGTCGGCCTCGCTTCAAGAGCTACGTGCCATGATCGGTCTCTAAACCAACTGCGAAAAGTTGCCGACGAAACCCGCTCCCTCATCACCCCAGACGCAGCGGCTGAACCAAAATCCCTTCGCAAGATGGTCGGGATGCAGCTCAGCGCAGTCGCGCTATGAGCGCGCGACCCGCTCGGCTTCTTTCGCCGCGACGATCTTGCGAAGACCTGAACTCGAAAAGCGGTGATCGCGTCCATTGAAGTAGAGCTCGATTCCGCTCTCCTCACAGTAGCTACGACCGGTGAAGTCGCGGTCCCGGTACTCGTCACCGACGATACGAACGTCGAGCTTGAAGGAACGGAGGATGTCCTCCAGGTCTTGTTCGGTGGAGTAAGGCACGACCTCGTCCACGTACTCGCAGCCACGCAACTGAATGTAACGCTCGACGACCGTCTGCGTCGGCGCATTCTTCTCCGGACGATCCAGCGTTGGGTCCATCTGGAGCCCGCAGACGAGGTAATCGCACTGTCGCTTCGCCTCAGCGAGCATCATGATGTGCCCGGCGTGCAGCAGATCGAAAGTCGAGAACGTGATGCCCACTCGCGGCCCCGGGTTGTAATCCTGCCGTTTTTTCAGGTTGTCGGATGTCAACGCTCTCCCTGTTGGAATCTATCGGTTCGGCTCAGGCGCCGGATTCCGCTTCCAGCCGCCGCAGACGCTCTTCATAGTGCGCCGCTAGTTCCACTCTCAGCCGCGCACGCTCATGCTCGACGCGCGCGAGATCCACGGCGCCATCGGCAGTCCCTTGCGCTCCTGCCTCGAGCTGATGGCGAAGCCATTCAAATCGCTGCTCCAGAGCGGAGACCTGCGGCGCAATTCTATCGAACTCGGAGCGAACATAGGAGAAGTCAGCCTGGGTTCCGCTCAGACGCGCGTCGTAGTCAGCTTGAACACGGCCGATCTCTGTTCGGATCTCCTCGAATCTGTCATCCATTCGGCGACGGATTGCCGCGTCAAATCGGCGGCGAAGTCGATTCAGCATTTATTCCTCATTTATTTGTGTCGTCATCACCGGTGATAGTCGATACGACCGAATTCGATCCACGGGCGCACAAGACGAGCCTCCAGCCCGATCGCATGTTCATTACCCACCGGAGATGGGTCACCGTACGCATGGTGCCAAGAAGTCTGGCCAGGATCATCGAGAAATGAAAACCCCGCGACATCCACATGAGCGTCCGGAAACAACCGCGTGACAATCCAGAGCATCACTGTGCCTGTCGTTGCCCACTGGCCCCCCGCTCGCGGGTCGAGCCCCATCGCTTCGCCGAGAGGAAGAATGACGTCTTTGTTCGGAACAGTGATCGCTCCGAGATCTGCGGGCCAAAACGCTGGCAGCTTCGGATTCTCCCAGAGCAGGCGTCCGGGCTCGATCATCAGGTAAAGCCGCTCCGAGTATGAGTCGAAGAACCAGGGCGTTGGACGGACTCCGCGGTTGAATACAACAACGTCGGCCCGCACGCCCACCTTGGGTTCGGTGGTGTCATCATCCACGCGAAAGCCGTTCACACGGAACACGAGGTCTGCGGAATCAATCGTGGCCGCACGCTCAGACGATGGCTCGAGTGGTTGGTTACCGACCACAGCGACCCGTCGCACGACTCCCCCGACAGCGAAGGTACGAACGAGTGGTCTGATTCGGTCGTAGAAGGACATACCCATCTGCGAGATCTCGTCCTCGTCGACGAAACGCTTGTCTAAACTGCCCATAGGACATCAGCTTAGGACACGTCGGCGGTTCCAACCGTCCGCTCGGCTGTCACGCGCACCGCACGAGATCAGCGCATAGAGTAAGGGACGTGAACCCCGCGCGACCAATCAAACTCTCCCGCTCGTCCATCGGAATTGGGCACCCTGTGTTCACCATCGCTGAGATGTCAGGGAACCACAATGGAGACATCGATCGTGCACTGAGCATCGTGGACGCCGTAGCCACCACAGGAGCGAGCGCACTGAAGATCCAAACGTATACGGCCGACACTCTGACGATCGACTCAGATGCACCGGCCTTCCGCATCGGAAAGGGCCATGAGCTGTGGGGCGGGCGGAATCTGTACTCGCTGTATGAAGAGGCACATACCCCGTGGGAATGGCACGAGCCCATCTTCATGCGAGCTCGTGAGCATGGCTTAGTCCCATTCTCGACACCTTTTGATCCCAGCTCCATCGAGTTCCTCGAAGCACTGGGCGTCGAAATCTACAAAACCGCATCAGCCGAGATCGTCGATATTCCACTGCTGCGCGAGATCGCGGGTACTGGCAAGCCGATGATCGTATCGACAGGCATGGCCACGCTCTCTGAGATCGATGCCGCCGTCACCGCAATCAGCAATGCAGGATGCTCGGACTTGGTCCTTCTCGCGTGTACCGCGGCATACCCAGCGTCCCCTGACGAGGCTCGGCTCGGCAATATTCAGGCACTTCGCGATGCTTTCGGTGTGCCAATCGGACTATCCGACCACAGTCTCGGAATCGGGGTCGCGGTCGCTGCTGCCGCCCTCGGCGCGGTCGCCATCGAAAAGCACGTGACCTTGGACCGGATGGACGGTGGCGTAGATGCCGACTTCTCGCTGACCCCCACGGAATTCAGCACGCTCGTCACAGCGTCCGAGCAAGCGCGAGCGGCGGTCGAGAGCGGTGTGAGCTTCGGGCCGACTGCTGAAGAGCAGGCAGTACTCGCGTTACGCCGCTCCCTTTTCGTTGTGGAAGATGTTCGATCAGGCGATGCTGTGACCGCGAAAAACGTGCGATCCATCCGACCGGCAGGAGGGCTCGCACCAGACGACTTCGACCTCGTCGCTGGACGCCCGTTCACACAGGATGTCCGTCGCGGAACGCCGCTGACATGGGACCTCATCTGACGAGATCCGTTCAATCGCGTGGCAGGACCCATTTCGCACGCCTCTCGAAGCCTTCCGAATCAGCAGGCATGTGCGGCAAATATCCCGCGCTCGAGAACAATCTGCGTGACGCATCATTGTTAATGTGGATGTCGGCCAGCACTCGATACGGTGCACCGACCTCCGATGCGAGCGCGCGCTCTCCTGAAGCCAAGACGCCGCGCGAGATTCCGGCTCCTCTACGATTGGGCGCCACCGTGATCGAAACGTCCCAATCAAGACCGGCCGTTCTATCCCATCGAACCGTACCGACCGGATCAGTTTCGGGTCCCACGATGAAGAGGCGGCGGTTAGGGTCCGTGAGGCTACGTTCCAGCCATTCACGGTGCGAGTCCCAGTCGATCGCGCCGCGGAATCGTGAGCGGGCTCTTGTCTCATCGTCGTTACGCCAGTCGAATAGTAGCCACGCATCATCGGAAGTTGCGGGCCGAGCGCTTAGCGTCGGTGCTGAAAGGCGCCTGTCAGGATTTCTCTCCGCCAGTTGCTCCCAGGCGGCAACAACGCGCCAGGCCCCTCTCCCGTCGACAGTCGCTTTCAACGTTGCCGCTTGTCGCCGCAGCCAGCCGTGATCGCTCACCAGCATACCGAGGCCCGCCACCGCCTCTTCAAGATCCTCGTAAGGGGGGAAACCTAAACCAACGGCGAGCATGGCAGTGGTGATCTCCTGATATCCCACCCGCTGATTTTCCACCGCACAGATCAGTGCCATCGGCAGCCCCATACAGGCAAAGTCCCAGACGGAAGTGCCGGATGCGCTGATCACCATGTCATGCTGGCGGGCGAGCGCTGGCAGGTCTCTGACGAACTTCACAACTTCCACCGAATGAGCGGACGAAGCCGCCGATTTCTGCACATCATCATCGCTCCCGACTGACACAACCGTGACGTCGAGATGTATCGTGACCCGGTCGAGTGCGTCGATAACCCGGGCGGTGAGGCCATTGGGGTCAGTCCCGCCGATGACTACGAGCAAGCGCGGTCTCGACGATGACTCAAGCACCCTTTCGCGTTGGACAAGAACTTGGGAGCGAACTACGGCGGCATCAATGCCGACGATTTGGTTCACGCTGAGATCAGCTCGTTGAAAATGCCTCTCTGCTCCCAGATTCGCGTCAATCGCCAGAGTCGCCGGGCGCACACCGTATGAGCCATCTTGCATGTTGCTCACCACGATTTCTGTTGTGTTGAGCTCGGGGATCTCTCCATAGGTGTCGAAATGGATGACGGCGATACCTGCGTTGATCACTTCGCGTAGATGCTTCTCGAGCTCTGCACCGGAGGCACTCACGAGTCGTGACGCCGGGCTCAGCTGCGCAGCAAGGATCGCACCTGCTTCATTGATGTCGCCGATGATCTCCGTCGCCCAGCTTCGCGAGTGCGCCAGCGCCGCGAGCCCGAGACAGCGCACGAGGTGGCCCATGCCGATCGATCCACCCGCATTGCAATGAAGCACCACCATCCGGCCTGTCATCTGTCACCTTCCCGCGGCGCGGCCGCAGCCCAACACGTTCCCCGGCCCAACGATAGGATAGTCGGAGCGCACGGGCATCATCGCCCTTACGCGCAACGGCTGAGGGAGACACAGTGTCGATTCTTGAGGGCTCGAGCATCCTCATCACAGGCGGCACTGGATCGTTCGGCAAGGCGTTCATCGCCTACGCCCTCGAACATCTGAATCCGCGCCGCCTTGTCGTCTTCTCACGCGACGAGCTGAAGCAGTATGAGGTGCGTCAGCTGTTCCACGATGACCCACGACTGCGCTGGTTCATCGGAGACATCCGTGATGAGCGTCGTCTGGCCCGCGCATTGCACGGCATCGAATATGTCGTGCATGCTGCCGCACTGAAACAGGTCGACACTGCTGAGTACAATCCGTATGAGTTCGTAAAGACGAACATTCTGGGCAGCCAGAACGTCATTGAGGCCTCCATCGATGCCGGTGTCAAAAAGGTGGTCGCTCTTTCCACGGACAAGGCCTCAAGCCCGATCAACTTGTACGGCGCGACGAAGCTCACCGCCGACAAGCTGTTCATCACTGGCAATCACTATGCAGCTGCGTACAACACTCGTTTCGCCGTCGTTCGGTACGGCAACGTGATGGGATCACGGGGATCGGTGATCCCATTCTTCGCGAAGCTCGGTGCTTCTGGTGAGCCGTTACCGATCACCGATTTGCGTTGCACCCGCTTCTTCATTACATTGCCAGACGCCGTGCGCATGGTCGTCGATACATTCGAGTTGATGCAGGGTGGCGAGCTGATAGTACCTCGCATCCCGTCGATGAAGGTCACCGACCTCGCTCACGCAGTAGTACCGGATGCGGAACTCATCGACGTCGGGTTGCGACCGGGCGAGAAGCTCCACGAAGAAATGATCAGCCCGGAGGAGGGCCGTCGCGCAGTTACTGTCGCGGGTGGGAAGTACTTCATCATTCAGCCGGACATCGCGTCGTGGGGATACAAGGCCCCCGCGGGTGCAACACCCGTCCCTGACGGATTTGCGTACCGCTCGGACAGCAACGACACGTGGTATACGCAAGAGGAGATTGTCGAAATCATCAAGGGCGGTATCTGACGATGACGATGCTGCCCTACGGGCGACAGTCCATCACCGAGGACGACATTAAAGCAGTCACAGAAATTCTTCGCGGCGATTGGCTGACCACCGGCCCGGCTGTAGCCGCGTTCGAAGCAGCAATCAGTAAAGTTTCCGGCGGCCATCGTGCGGTTACCGCCACTTCGGGGTCCGCTGCTCTGCACATGGCGTATGCAGCGGCCGGAGTCTCTACCGGCGACCGAGTGATCACAACGCCGATGACATTCATCGCGACCGCAGCCATGGCATCTGTACTCGGGGCGACAATCGACTTCGCCGATGTCGAGGAGGATACCGCGCTCATCGACCCGAATGCCGTTGACGCTCTGATCGACGACCGTACGAAGATCATTGCCGCGGTCGACTACGCTGGTCATCCTGCCGACTATGATCGGCTGAACAGCTCTGCAGCGAGGGCCGGCGCCCTTGTCCTGGATGACGCAGCACATTCGATAGGCAGCACGTACAAGGGACGGCCAGTGGGCGACCTCGCGGACCTCACCACGTTCTCGTTCTTCCCCACAAAGAACATGACGACGGGCGAGGGCGGCGCGGTCGTGGCCAAGGAGAACGCCCTCGCGCAGCGTGCGCACGAATTCCACTTCATTGGTTTGATCCGAGACGCGGAACGCTTCCGACTCACCACTGAGGGGCCCTGGCATCAGGAAGTCCACGAGTTCGGCATGAACTACCGTCTGACCGACATCGCATGTGCTCTCGGCTTGTCTCAGCTGAGCCGCCTGAACGCCTTCAAAGACCGCCGCTCAAAGATCACAGCTCGGTACACCCGTGCGCTCGCTGACGTCGACGGCATCAGACTGCCCGTCCAGCGTGACCATGTCGACGTCATCCGCCACCTGTACCCGATTCGGATTCTTGATGATCGTCGACGACAGATCTTCGAGCGAATGCGCGCCGACGGCATCGGCGTGCAGGTGAACTATATGCCGGTCTACTGGCACCCGGTGTACGCGGATGCCGGATACCAGCGCGGTATGTGCCCGAATGCGGAGTCTTTCTACGCTGAAGAATTGTCGCTGCCGATCTACCCTGACCTCACCGATTCGGAAGTGGATCGGGTGGTCGACGCCCTGATCCGAGCACTACATTGACTCGAATCGGATTCGTCACGCAGGCACGGATGACGAGCACGCGACTCCCAGGCAAGGTGCTCCTCCCCGCTGGAGGCCGGTCGATGCTCGCCCATCATCTGACACGTCTCGCATCAGTCGACGCGCCCATTATTGTCGCGACGACCACGAATTCGACAGATAATGCAGTCGCCAGCGAGGCACTCGATCTGGGTGCTGCGGTGTTTCGAGGAAGCGAAACCGACGTGCTCGGCAGGTTCGCCGGCGCGGCACGGGAGTTCGAGCTGGACGTGATTGTGCGCGTCACTGCTGATTGCCCACTGATAGACGCAACCGTGATCGAGCAAGGCATCCGTCGCTATCGCGAGATCCATGACGAGTATGCCCACGTATCGAATGTTCTCGAACGCACATACCCTCGAGGTTTCGACTTTGAGATTTTCTCCGCCCGCGCTCTTCACGAAGCGAACGCGCTCTCTCGTGACCCCGTCGAGCGAGAGCACGTGACGCCATACCTTTATCTCAATCGCTCCCGCCACGCTTCACTGCACACGATACGTCGTATTGAGGATTCGTCGCACCATCGGCTGACGCTCGATACGCCCGAGGATCTCGTTCTGCTGCGACGCCTGATCGAACAACACGACGCCGAGAAGCTCGATGCCGAAGCGATCATCAGCCTGCTTGACGCGCATCCCGAGCTCTCGGCTATTAACGCGGATATTGAGCAGAAGAAGCTCGGTCAGTAGTCTCAGAGACCCAGCTCACGTGGATTCGGCGTTGTACCGATCGAGCACGTCGTTGATACCAGCGTCCAGCACGAGCTCGCCCTTGTTCAGGTACAGTCCGCGCGTGCAGAAGCGACGCAGATCGCGTTCGTTATGGCTGACGAAGAAAAGCGTCCGTCCCTCGGCGAGCAATTCATCGATGCGCCGATAGCACTTCTCACGGAACGCCTTGTCGCCCACCGCGAGAACCTCGTCGACGAGCAGGATCGGTTCATTGAGCTGGGAGACGACAGAGAAGGCCAGACGCACCTTCATGCCGTTCGACAGGTGCTTGTACGGCGTTTCCTGGAACTCCTCGAGTTCTGCGAACGCGATCATGTCGTCATAACGACGGGTGATCTCCGCCTTCGGCATACCGTGCAGGCCTGCTGTCAAACGCACGTTCTCGCGAACGGTGAGATCTCCGACGAAGCCGCCGGTGAGCTCGATGAGCGGCGCAACCCCCCCGTGTACCTTGACTGTGCCCTCATCGGGAAGCAGGACACCGGCCACGAGGCGGAGCAGGGTCGACTTGCCCTGACCGTTGCGCCCAACGACGCCGATGGATTCGCCCGGCTGCACTGTGAATGACACGTTGCGGAGTGCCCAGAATTCACCGGGACGGCTGCGCCGCGAAGTATCGGCGAAAAGGTCTTTGAAACTGCGACGTCCACGTCGGTTACGCCGGAACTGCACCCCGAGATCCTTGACTTCGATCGCTGCAGACATCACAGTTCCTTCAGCACGGCACGCTCGAGAGTGCGGAAGACCCACACACCGAGCGCAAAGATGATGAGACACATCGCCGCCCCGATCAGCACCGTGTCCAGATGCCACTGGTCAGGGAAGAATGCCATGCGGTAGAGCGTGAAGATGCCGGCGAGTGGGTTGAAGGACATGAGCGTTTCGAACGGTTCCGGAATATTGGACACGCTGTAGATGATGGGTGTCGCGTAGAAGAGCGCGCGCAGGATGAGGCCCGTGGTGCGTTCGAGGTCGGCATATAGCGCGCAGAGAGGCGCGACCAGCAATCCGAGACCTACGAGCAGGATCACCTGCAGCAGCATCGCGACGGGGAACCACAGTATTCCCCAGCCGAACTCGGTCCCGGGCGAGAAGACGGCGAACAGCACCAGGACGGGTAACGAGAAGAGGAACTCCATGCCCTTGCTGAGCACGGTCCGATTCACCCAGATGGAGCGAGGGATGTTCGTCGAGCGAACGAGTCGCGAATCCTTCTTGAAAGCCTTGGTGAAGTCCGAGACCGACGAGTTGAACCACACCCATGGCAGGAGGGCGCTGATGAGGAAGACGATGTACGGGTCTTCGCCCACGCTGCGCTGGAAGATCTGCGTGAACACGAACCAGTAGATCGCGCTCATCACCAAGGGATCGAGGACCGACCAGAGGTAGCCGAGGAAGCTCGTCGAGTACCGGACCTTCAGGTCTCGGGCAGAGAGCAGCCACAGCGAATGAAGATACCGCCGGGGCGTTCCCGGCGCCCCGACAGCAGCGTGACTCACAGGGTCGAGTCTACGAGAGAGTGTTGTTCCACATCGACAGCGCCGAGCCGATCGCCATGTGCATGTCGAGGTACTGGTAGGTGCCGAGGCGTCCGCCGAAGTGGACGTCCTGCTCCCCCTTCTGCAGCTCGCGGTAGGCGAGCAACCCCTCACGGTCAGTGGGAGTATTCACCGGGTAGTACGGCTCGTCGGTCTTCTCTGCAAAGCGCGAGAACTCGCGCATGATGACAGTCTTGTCCGTCGGGTAGACGTCCTTGCGCTCCGGATGGAAGTGCTTGAACTCGTGGATGCGCGTGAACGGAACGTCCATGTCGGGGTAGTTCATCACCGGTGTGCCCTGGAAGTCACCGATGTTCAGGACTTGCTGCTCGAAGTCGAGCGTGCGCCAGCTGAGCTCACCCGCGGCGTAGTCGAAGTAGCGGTCGACGGGGCCTGTGTAGACGATCGGCACCTGGCCGACGAGCGCCTTGCGATTGAGTGGCTGCGACTCGTCGAAGAAGTCGACATTCAGCTTCACCTCGATGTTGGGGTGGTCGGCCATGCGCTCGAGCCACGCCGTGTAGCCGTCGGTCGGGAGTCCCTCCCACGTGTCACTGAAGTAGCGGTTGTCGTAGTTGTAGCGCACAGGAAGACGGCTCACGATGTCACCCGAGAGCTTGTGCGGGTCGGTCTGCCACTGCTTCGCGGTGTAGTCGCGGAAGAACGCCTCGAACAGAGGACGGCCGACGAGGGCGATGCCCTTCTCCTCGAAGTTCTGCGCTGACTTGACGTCGTACTCGCCCGCCTGCTCCTTGATGAGCGCACGCGCTTCATCGGGCGAGTAGGCAGCCTGGAAGAACTGGTTGATTGTGCCGAGGTTCACCGGCATCGGATACACGACACTCTTGTGGTTCGTGTAGACGCGGTGCACATAGTTCGTGAACGTCGTGAAGCGGTTCACGTACTCCCACACCGTCGCGTTCGAGGTGTGGAACAGGTGCGCCCCGTACTTGTGGATCTCGATGCCCGTCTCGGGCTCCGCCTCGCTGTAGGCATTGCCGCCGATGTGGGGGCGGCGTTCGATGACGGTGACCTTGCGGCCAGCTTCTGCGGCACGCTCAGCAATGGTGAGGCCGAAGAAACCCGACCCGACGACGAGGAGATCCATTTGTCTGCTTTCCAGTTGACTATTCCGCTGGCACTGCTATCTCGGCCGAGCGGATTCGCCTGTTGATTCTATTGGTCATTCACCTGACAGAAAGGTGCACACGCATTACACAGGTGCACACACATGACATAGAGTCTTCCTGACCGGTCCGCCCACGATCCGATCGGTCCGTCGCGCATCGGCGGCCAGTCCCCCTCTCTCTTGTCGCGCAGACGGCATCATCGTTGCGAAGGACCTCATGGCACATCACACCGCGGCCTCTGACTGGTCTACGACGCTCCCGGGGCCTTCAGCTTCCGAGCGCATGGGATCGGGCGTCCGACCCGAGATCCAGGCTCTGCGGGCGCTGGCTGTTGTCTCGGTGCTGGTCTTTCACCTGTGGCCAACCCGGCTCCCCGGCGGCTTCGTGGGCGTCGACGTGTTTTTTGTCGTCTCCGGGTTCCTAATCACGGCGCACCTGTTGCGCGAGCAACAGCGCACTGGGAAGATCGCTCTCGGCCGATTCTGGGCCCGGCGCGCACGACGTCTCCTGCCCGCTTCCATGCTCGTTCTGATGGCAACGGCTGCCGCCGTCTACCTCGTCGTCCCGACAGCCCGCTGGTCGCAGTTCGGAAGCGAGATCATCGCATCCACGCTCTACGCCGAGAATTGGACACTCGCATGGCAGTCAGTCGACTACATGGCCCTGTCAAATGTGAAGTCCCCGACTCAACATTTCTGGACACTCGGGGTCGAGGAGCAGTTCTACATCGTCTGGCCTCTCCTGCTAGTGCTGATCTCGGCTCTTGCGCCCAAGCTCGGGCGGCTCCGCGGCAAGGCCATGATGCTAGGTATCGGTGCAATTGTCATAGCATCACTCCTGCACTCCATCCTGTTCACGTCGACTCACCAGAGCATGGCGTACTTTTTCACGACCACACGAGCGTGGGAGTTCGGGTTCGGAGCCCTTCTCTCCATCCTCCTGGCGCGCCGGACGACAGTGATTTCCGGCCCGTGGGTCGCCGCAATTGTCTCTTGGCTCGGGTTCGCTATGATTCTCGCCTCCGTTCTTCTCTTCGGTCCCGCCACGCCATTCCCGTCGTTCACGGCCCTGCTGCCGGTCGTCGGCACGTGCCTCGTGATTCTGGCCGGTGCTCCGTCGTCGCGATTCTCCGCCAGCGCCGCCATGAGAAGCCGTCCGGTGCAGTTTGTGGGAGACATCTCGTACGGCGTCTATCTCTGGCACTGGCCGTTGATCGTCTTACTTCCGTTCGTCCTGCTGCGAGAGCTGTCCACCGCGGAGAAAATTGGCGTACTCGTGGCGTCGATCGCCCTCGGCTGGTTGTCGAAGATCGTCGTGGAGGATCCGATTCGCACCGGGCACCTGTCATCAGTGCTGGGGAACCGTTGGGTGTTCGCGACGGTCGCAGCCGCAATGGCGCTCATGGTGGTGTGCACGCTGCCGATGGCGCTTTGGCGACCGACGCCCGTGCCCGCTCCAGGCGCCGTTCCTGTTAGCTGCGTCGGTGCAGAGGCGATGCTGGACGAGGACTGTGGCGATGCGGCGTCTATCCCCCTCATCGCCGACCTATCGTCGTTCAGCGCCGACAACCCGCCCGAAGAAGTCCTTGCGTGTGAGGTGTCGGCGCAGGCGGACAATGTGCGCCGCTGCGACTTCGGCGACGACTCAGCACCGCGTATCGCGATCGTCGGTGACTCCCACGCGACCCGCTGGGTCGAAGCGATCAGCAGCATCTCGTCAGACGCGGGGTGGTCCACGTCCACGTTCCTTATTTCGGGCTGTCCGGCATTCGTGGACGCTCTTGTCAGCACCGCGTGGGGCTACCCGGAGACGGCGGACAACTGCCGTCGCCTGTCCGATGACGCTGTTGCTCAAGTGGAGGCGGACCCCACGATCGACATCGTCCTTCTCACGAACCGCACGCGGCTGTACATTACCTCGGAGGACAATCCCGCCGGGCTGACCCAGGATGCCGTCGCTGCCACGATCACCCGGCTCGAGAATGCAGGGAAGACCGTGATCGTTTTTAAGGACCCCCCGGAGATGAATGGTGTACCGCCGCAAGGCGGGGGGAGCGCCTCCGACTGCCTCAGCCGCGCCTCTGGCCCGAATGACTGTACCTTGGTACGGTCGGACGCTGCTTTCGACGATCCTCTCGCCGCTGCTGCCACACGTACGGGCGCGCCACTCATCTCCCTCGATGACGCGTTCTGCGACGCCGAACGGTGCTATGCCCGCGCCGGAGGACTGGTTATCTACTCCGATGACAATCACGTTACCCGCAGTTTCGCGGCCAGCGCCAGGACCGCACTCGCGGAGCAGCTGGACCCGGTTCTCTCGACGGCGGGATGACGGTCTCAGAGAGCGTCGTGTCTCTCCGCCAGGTCATCGGGCATCCAGAATCCTTCGGTAGGCTGATCAGGATCCGATGCCCGGATCGGCGCTCCGCGAACTTGAGCGCACAGGCCACGACGAAAGCACCCATGGCACTTCCCGAGAATGGTGAATCCGATCAGAGCGCGCCAGATGGTCCGCTCCTGAGGCTCATCAAGGACCGACGCATCGCCTTCCTTATCGTCGGGACCGTCAACACCGGTGTCGGGTTCCTCTGGTTCATCTTGTTCGAACTCACCATCGGCAGACACTGGGGCTACATGGCTACGCTTCTTTGCGCCCACGTGGCGAGCGTGCTGTGCGCGTTCGTCCTCCACCGGCGGTTCGTATTCCGCGTCCGCGGGCATGTCTGGCTTGACCTCGCCCGCTTCGAGTCGGTCTACCTCGTCGCGCTCGGCGTTAACGCGGTGCTGCTTCCGGTGCTGGTCGAGCTCGCCAACATTCCCCCGATCCCCGCGCAGGCGCTAATCGTCTTCGTCACCACGATGGTCAGCTATGTCGGCCACTCGCGGTTCTCCTTCCGCAGAAAGGCCGATTCTTGACAGTCCCTCGCGTCTCCGTCGTCATCCCCGCTTACAACAATGCGAAGGTTATCGGAGAGACGATCGAGTCAGTCCTCGCCCAGACCGGCGTGGACCTCGAGCTCATCGTCGCAGACCATTCCTCGATCGACGGCACCCGCGACGTCGTCGCGCAGTACGAGTCCGATCCTCGTCTCACGCTCCTTAGCACGCCAGCGGGTGGCGGGGCCCCTCGCAACTGGAATCGTGTCACCGCCGAGGCGACCGGCGAGTTCGTCAAGCTCGTGTGCGGTGACGACGTGCTTCGGCCAGGAGTTCTCGCCCGACAGGCCAAACTCCTCGCCGAGTCCAGCGCGGTCTTCACCGCGTGCCGACGCGACATTGTGGACGCCGACAGCAGGATCCTGTTCCGGGGGTGGGGCCTCCGCGGACT
This sequence comes from Microbacterium zouquanmingi, assembly GCF_052266695.1. Lineage (NCBI taxonomy): Bacteria > Bacillati > Actinomycetota > Actinomycetes > Micrococcales > Microbacteriaceae > Microbacterium > Microbacterium zouquanmingi. The sequence continues at coordinate 9,177 of NZ_JBQPQZ010000002.1, read as the reverse complement.
GGGCAAGCGCATGCCGGGCAGCGCCGCCGTGCGGCGGGCGGTCCGTGCGGGCTCGAACCAGTTCGGCGAACCCGCGTCCGTGATGATGCGGACGTCCGCGTTGAAGGACGCCGGCGAGTGGTACGACCGCTTCCCTTACCTCATCGACCAGGCCTCGTACTCTCGGGTCCTGATGACTGGCGACTTCGTGCCCGATCTCGAGACCGGCGCGACATTCCGCATGAGCACCACGCAGTGGAGCGTGGCGCTCGTCAAAGAGCAGGCGACCCAGGCGCACCAGTTCCATGAGTGGCTGCATGACGCCTACCCGGATGCCGTGAAGCGGATTGACGTCGTGATCGGCAATGCCCGTGCGAGCATCATGGCCCGCGTGAGAAGGCTGAGCTACCGAGTACTGGAACGGAGAATGCGATGAGTGCAGGCGAGACGGCGGAGACCTCGTACGTGCATCGGATCTCGGTCGTGATTCCCGTCTACCAGGGTGAGCGCACACTCGAGACGATCATGGACGAGATCGCCCCGATGACCGAGCCGTTCACGACTCGCGGCGGAAACCGTGCTGTGGTGCACGAAGTGGTGCTCACCTTCGACCACGGTCCCGATGACTCTGCCCGTGTCATCCGCCGACTCGCCGCAGAGCGCAGCTATGTGAAGGCCGTCTGGCTGAGTCGGAATTTCGGCCAGCATGCAGCCTCGCTCGCCGGAATCGCGTCGTCCGGCGGCGATTGGGTCGTCACACTCGACGAGGACGGCCAGCACGATCCGTCCGCGATGGGATCGCTGCTCGACACGGCGATGTCCCGCCAGGCAGACGTCGTCTACGCGGAGCCCACGAACGCGCCGCCACATGGCTACGTCCGCAACACGGCGTCCCGCACATCCAAGCGAATCCTGGAGACCGTGTTCGGGGGCGGACGCGCATCGAACTTCAACAGCTTCCGCCTGATCCTCGGCGAGGTCGGTCGCTCGGTCGCCGCGTATTCGGGAACCGGCGTCTACCTGGACGTCGCGTTGTCCTGGGTCGCCGCGAACATTGTGACGTCCCCCGTGGCACTCCGCGAAGAGGGCGATCGCCGCTCCGGGTACTCGTACCGACGGCTGATGGCCCACTTCTGGCGCATGATTCTGACATCGGGAACCCGTGGCCTCCGACTGGTGACCGCACTCGGAGCGCTCTTCGCTCTCGGGGGCATCGTCTTCGCCCTCTGGCTGACGATCATGAGGTTCGCCGGTGGGAACGTCCCTGAGGGCTGGACCTCGCAGATGGTGCTCACCGCCCTCGGCACCGGCGCGATCCTGGTGGCGCTCGGCATCATCGCCGAGTACATCGGTGTCGCCGTCAACATGGCGCTCGGCAAACCGGCGTACCTCATCGTGCGCGACCCCAAGGCAGGGCCGCTCGGGCGTCAGCGTGCAGACGGCTGATTGGGTCATCGGCCGAGGCCTCCTCGGCTCTGTGATCTCCGCACAGCTCGACAGCCCAGCCTTCGCCGTCGCGGTGAACTGGACGGATCGAAGCGCATCCGTCCAAGGTCTGCGCGACGGTCTCACCACGTTCGTCACAGGCGTCGACGGCGAATGGAGCATCTACTGGTGCGCGGGTCGTGGTGTGACCTCGACGCCCCGCGACGACATGCTCGCCGAGGGAGCGGTGTTCCGCGAGTTCCTTGCCGCGGTCTCCGAGCTCCCGGAGTCAGTGCGCGCGCGCGGTCGGATCTTCCTCGCTTCGAGTGTCGGAGGTGCGTACGCCGGGAGCTCGTCGCCGCCGTTCACCGAGGCGACCCCCGCCGTGCCCATTACCGCCTACGGCGAGACGAAGATTGGCATGGAGCAGGCGCTCCGTGACACGGCGACGGCCTCCGGCTTACGCGGGTTCATCGCGCGGATCACGAACCTCTACGGACCCGGCCAGGATCTCGGCAAGGGACAGGGGCTCATCTCCGTCATCGTCGAGAGCTATGTCACGGGTCGCCCCGTGTCGATCTACGTCCCGCTCGACACGCTGCGCGACTACATCTATGTGGATGATTGTGCGCGAGTGATCCTTGCGGCGATGTCGCGAGTGGGTTCAGAACCGGCCGGCAGCGTCGTCACGAAGATCGTCGGCGCGATGGATGCTCTCTCTATCGGCGCCATCATGGGCGAGATGTCACGACTGCGGCGCAAGCCGGTGCCGATCGTCATAGGGCAAGGAGACGCCACCGGTCAGGCCGCTGACCTCCGCGTCCGCTCGATCGTCTGGCCGGAGCTCGATGCGTTCGTCTCGACGACCGTCCCCGAGGGGCTCGGGAACATCTACCGAGCGCAGCTCAGCCAACACATCTTGCCTTCCTGACCGAGCGCTCGCGCGCGGTCGGCGCGCCCGCCGAGCGCGACGATGTCACTCGTACGCGACCACGCCACTCACACCCGACGGCGCCGAATCCAGAGGGCACCAGCTGCGACGGCCACGACAAGTGCGCCGCCCGCGGAGGCCAGCTCGAGGTTCCAGCCCGGGGGACGGAAGGTCACGGTGATGTCCTTCCCTGCATCCTCCTGCGAGATGTCCAACGTCAGCAGGAAGCCGCGATCCGGATCGGCGATGATCCCGCCATCCGTCGTGTATCCGGGCCACGCCAATCGGCTGAAGACGACGGATCCGCCGTCCGCTCCCACTGAATCAACGTGGAACGTCACCGACATGTCATCGCGTGAGACGACGCTGACGTTCGCGTCGCCGCTCGTGCGCGCGATCCCACCAGCAGAATCCACGGGCTCGTCGCGCGTCATCAGCCAGGTGAACTCGCGCTCCTCGACCGACCAGCCCGCCGGCGGTGTACCAATACGCTCCAGTCCGTCACCCTTGACGACGACCACGGTGTTCAACGACATGTCGTCGGCGAGCGTCTGGTCGTTGGCGTCATCGAAGAGCACGTCGAGTGCCTCCGGGCAGGTCGCTCCTCGCAGGTCGGCGCAGAGCGCTTCCGAGAATGCCTTGAACGGGAGCACCGTATAGACGCTCGCCGCCTCCTTTCCCGTCACGTACCAGAGGTTCGCGAGCAACGACTCCTCATAGGTGGCCGGCGCGCCGAGCTGCAGCGAGTATACGTCTCCGACCGTAAGAATTCCAGGATCCCAGTCCGCGGCGACGTCTCGCATCGCCGACACCGACGACGGCACGTTGAAGTTCCCCAATGGGCTGGTCGGATACTTAACGATCTGCGGCACCAGAACGATCAGCGTGGCCACGAGGAGGACGCCCGCGGCACGCCGACCGGACGCCACCAGCGGACGGAGTCGGCGTTTCGCCGTGAGCAGCAGGAAGAACGAGCCCTGCAGCACGATCGCAAGCAGCACCCACTTCCAGGACGCAGGCTGCGCTGCCCACGCGAGCCAGCCTGACGCGGCTGTTACTGCGACGGCGCTCCACGCGCGAACGGGCTCGACGCGCCGGGGCAGACCGTTGGTCGCAACGACGGCGATGATCACGGCGATCGCGAGCACCGCGTACGGCATCATCCGCGCGGGGTAGCGCAGCGGGCCGACGACGCTGGGTCCGATCACCAGGGCGATGCTGAAGACGAGCACGAGCACCGGCATGATGAGCGACTTGAGAGAGCGTCGCCAGGAGCCGCACAGCACCAGCAACGGAAGGAGCCACGTCACGTACTGCAACGGCACCGGCACGAGATCACCCCAGTAGCCGCGCACCGAGCTCGTCGCCGTCGAGATGGCAGAAGTGGCGAGGTCGCCGAGGTCCATGTTCAGGAACTGATCGTTCAGGATGTCCGCGCTGTCGCGATTCGTCACGGGAGACGTCAGCATCCCCGGAAGGTAGATCACAACAGTCACCAAAGCGGTGTAGACGCCGACGAGCAACACTCGGGTGACGTTCGTCCAGTCGCGTGCGACGGCGCGCTCAACCGCCATCGCGATGAGGAGGAAGGCGAGCTCAATCACGCCGAAGACGTATCCAGCTGTGACAAGCAAATAGCCGAACACGAGGTACAGCCACGGCCCCATCTTGCCGTCCAGGTGTCGCTTCAGCGCCCACCAGCTCAGCGCGAACATTGAGACGTTCTGCAGACCGGTCACCCACGAAGGAGCATCCATGAACATCGTCTGACCGCCGGTCGCAGCGGTCAGACCCGCGATCGCTGCCCACCACGGGGCCGCGCCATACGCTCGAGCGACCAAGAACGCCCCGGTTGCGAGCACCAACAGCAGCAACACCTTCACGAGCGTCGTGTAGATCACCGCATCGTCGATCGCGTGCGTCCCGATCGCGATCAGCCATGTCAGCGGATTGAAAATCCCCCACTGTCCTTCGGCGAGATAGTTCCCCCCCTGCCAAGCGCCGGGCGATAACAGCGTCGGGTCGCCGCTCAGGAGCCGATCACCGAGGCCATACCACTGACCGTACGCACCGAGTTGGGAGTCATCCCAGAAGAAGAAGCGAGGTGCCCTCAGTATCCGCATCGAGCTGACGCCGATGACCGCGACGGCCGTTGCCGCCCACCAGAATATAGGGTTTGAGGCAAGCGAAGAGAGAACCGGCCGTGTTCTTGTCGCGGTCTGGGAGGGCTCGGCAGTGTTCAGCACATATCGAGGCTAGCCGATGGATCGGCGGCGCCTCCCATGTTCGCCGCCGATCGTCTTGATGGCGTGTCGTATCACGCTGGTAGGCTCAACCGGTGCCAGTTCCTGACCGCCGACGTTCCCTCATCCTAACTACCACTGCCGCGATCTCCAGCGGGATCGCTATGGTGCTGATGCAACAGGTGGGTCAAATCGGCCGCGGGCACAACCCGCTCACCCAGCTGCGAACCAACTTCTGGTACGACCAGCTTGGCTATCTTGCGATCTCGGCAGACGTCGCCAACGGACACTTTGACTCCACAGAGCCTGTGACGATGACCGGGGTCAGCCACTATCCCCGTTTCTACTACTCGATCGTCGGCGTCGTGGCTCGCACGCTAGGGCTTCCCACGGTGACAGCCTGGAACCTAACGTCGTTCGTACTTCAGGTGATCGCCGTCGCAGCGATCGGTCTCGTCGCCGCGTCGCTATCCCGTCGCTGGTGGGTGTCTCTCCTTGCACCGCTCCCATTCTTCACAGGGACGTTCGCTTACCTCCAGAATCCGGATAGCTGGTACACCAGCCTGCAGGCTCACGCGGTGCTGTGGGGACCCTATGGCGTGCTCTTCTCCAATAACGCTGAAACTGCTGGTCTGTGCGTCGGGCTCATAGCAGCGTCGGGCTTGGTCTGGGCTTGGTCAGGCCAGCGTCATTCACGCACTCGGGTCATCGTGACGATCGTCGCCGCCGCGATGGTCGGCGTACTCTCCAGCTTTCAAACATACTCATTCCTCATGTTCACCTACCTCCTCGTATACGGGGCAGCGGTCGCAGCCATCGTGTTCGTCCGTGCGCGACGGACACCGATCCTGATCATGAGCGGCTTCCTACTCGTTCTCGTCTTCGCGCTCGGTCCCCTCCTCGCAGATCGAATCGGGCAGCTACCGACGCTCATGTTCGGACTGGTGCCCGCGTTCCCAGGGCTGGTGTATGCCATCGTGCGTACGCGAGGCCTCGTCGCAGGCGCCGGTATGGCTGCGGCTCTCGCTGCCGCCCCACAGATCGTGTTCACACTCGGCGGCGTCGTTTCAGGAGACCCATTCCTTTCCTATCGCGTGGCCTCCAACCACCAGCTGGGGATCGTTTCCTGGCAGGCTTTGACAAGTGCAGTTCCGGTGCTGCTGCCCCTCATCCTCGTCCTCGTTCTCGCCGTCAGAGCGCGCGACCAAATGACGGTCGCTCTTGCGTCGACAACGCTCTTCGTGCTTCCGTTCCTTGCTATCAATGACATCTGGGGGGCGAACGCCGAGCCCTATCGGTTCTGGATTGAAGGACTGCTGATCGGCGGAGTGACGGTGCTCTTTGGCCTCGCTCGACTGTCAACGTTCTTCGTCCGTGACGCGGCCGACACGAGTCGACGTACGAAGATGGTGTCGAGAAGGCCCGCCTTCCTAGCCGTCTCCGTGGTCGCAATAATCGCGTGGGGTGCATCCGTACCCGATTGGGTCAATTCCGTTCGAGACGGCACGATGCAGGCGTCATGGAATCCTTCCACGGAGCGTGAGACGGCGATCGCTACAATGGCCAACGAAGCGTCGCTGGATCCAGTCGCCGGTCTGATCGTCACGGAACGGTGCGTTGACAACCGCACCGCCAAGGTCACGTCCGGCTCACCGTTCGCGTACTACCACCTGGGCATGGCGTGGCCCGCGGAGAAGAATGCCATCGACGACATTATCGCGGCACGAGACCAAGGAGATCTTGATCTGGACGCGATGGAGAAGTCGAACACACGCTTCGTCCTAACGGACTCGAACTGTGCGACCGACTGGAAGAACAGGTACGACGATCGTCTGGTTCGCGTCGCATCGACAGAGTACGAACTCGCGCCGGACGAGGCTATCCTCGACGGTGAGCAGCGCGACGGCCGGATAACCCTGTGGGAGATTTCGGACTGACTGTCGGCTGCTCGCCGAGAATCAGACCGGGTTCCCCTTCGGCAGCACGGCAAGCGAGCTCGACGAAAGCGTCAAGATCTGCGGCGATGACGTCCCGGCGAGCGTGACGAGCGTCGCCCACGAGGTCACATGCTGTGCTGTTCCCCCCTCGACCACGTAGACGTCGCCGGACGTCGACGACTTGACGAAGATCCGATCACGCGCGCTGTTGCTCTGAAGGTCGATGCGCGCGCAGGCCGGGGCGCTCATCTCTACGGTCGACGCGACCGCCATGACCTGAGAACTAATCTGCCAGAGGTCACCAGACGCCGCGACGTAACTCTGTCCGGCGCACGTTACGAACGGTCCGATATCGATGCCCTTCGTCAGTCCGCTGAAAGCCTCATCGGACAACATCGTGAATGCGAGTCCGATGCCGAGGTCGTCGGCCACACCGGCAGAGGGAATTCGATAGGCCGTTTGTCCACTCACGAACATGATGTCCGGCGAGTTACTGACCTTCACGACCTGCCCGTCTGCCATCGCGGGTCCCGTCGGGAACGTCGCGAGTGTCGCGGGCTGCACGGTCGCGATGCTCGGAGCGGCGCCGGCGTTAGCTTGGACGAGGAGATCCCACGAGAGGACGGAGCGCTGCTTTCCCGCCTCGATGATCGAGACCGATGGAGACGTCGCCGTCTTCACCGCGAGCACCGTGCCTGCTACGCCGGTCGATGGCAGTTGCGCGCAGGTCTGCGCTCCGGCATCCATGACCGGGAGTCCGGCGGTCGCCGACGAGCCCACCGGCGCCAGCGCGCCACCCGCGACGAGGTAGGTCGCACTCCCGCAGCGGAGGCCCGTCTTGATCACCAGACCGGTATCACGGTATCGCGACAGGCCGCTGGCAGGGACTGTCACCATAGAACCCGGTCCAACACCGTACTCGACGACTTCGGTCCAGTTGCGAATCCACACCAGCTTGTCGAAATCGACGGTGAGGTACACCTTGCTGTCGTTGTCAGCCTTAACCACCGAGATCGGGGCGTAATACGGTGCTGCCTTCGTCAACGCGGCGAACTGGCCCGCAGTGATATATGGCGCGTACGGCGGCGAACCAGGCGTGTTGTTTAGCGCTGCCGCCGCCCTCGAGTCGAAGAACGGAGTGGCGGTCGTCGAGGAATCGAACCGACCCCACGTGCTAGTTCCACGAACCTGGAAGTAAGTGCTCACTTCCGCGCCCATCGGCAGGCGGTTGAACAGGGCCGTGCTCACATTCGTTGGTGTGGCGCAGGCGGATCCCCAATATGTGACGATTTCGCAACTCGGGATTCGATGCATCTGGCCGCCCTGGACCATGGCAATCGTTCCGGTCGCTTGGTCACGGAGAATGGACTTCGTCGTGCCCTTCAGCGAGTAGGCGCCCACCGTGGCGTCGCTGACCAGTCGCATCGGCCCGTATGCAGCGTTCAACTCACCGAAGGACTCGAGATCTTCGATGCGCCATCGAGAGTTTTCCGAGATCAGGTAGACATCGGCGCTAGATACGCTCTTCACGATGGTCATATTCGAGATCTGAGTGCTCCCGAACCAATCCACGAAGTACTGATAAAAGTTACGATTGCCGTACGCCGAGCAGCCGTCGCCTTCGCCGTACCCTGCATTTAGCGCAGCGGCATTTGGCTGATAGGGCGTGTAATAGTACAGGCCAGCTGTCGCTTTGTTTGCGATGTAGACCGGCGAAGAGCCACAAGCTCGGTTCGGGTTGTAAAGCACGCTCCAGGTCTTTCCCGGAGCGTAATAGGTGAAGTAGCGGCCTTCCGCGTAAATCTGGAACTGCCGCGCTGCGCCGAAGACCTGGTTTTGGAAGCCATAATATTGAGCATCGCACGCCGCAGTATCGGGACAGCCCTGTCCCATCGCGCTGCGATACCTAAATTCGCTCGGCCAGGAGTGCGTGACTAGGCCTTGCTCTTTCTGAAGAATTACGAGAAGGACTCGCGGATTGATGCCACACGAGACTGCGACCTTGTATATTATTCGTGCCGCCGACTCGCCAGCAGCCCCATTGTAACCTCGGCAGTAAGAATCCGCGCCCTTGCTCGCAGTAGTCTGCCGGAAGTCTTTCAAACAGACGTATCCTGACTGACACGAAGACACTTTGGCGCGAAGAAACGCGTCAATTTCTGCCTCGGTCATCGTCGCACCGTTGAAGAACACTTCGTCCGACATGATGTCGCCCGGGTTGAAGTGCCTGAGATCCGCAGCTGGCTTGATCGACGCCGTAGATACATTGCGGGAAGACGCTGCCACCGATACACCAGAGGGGCTCGCGATCGCGGCGTTCGCACTCGTCGGAGTCATGTTGGAGAAGATCCCCAGAAGCACCACAACGGTCGCAACAAGGGTGCGCGCTCTCGGTGCGCGCGCGGTATGGGCTACTCGCAGTGTCATGGGACCATTGTTGCGCATGTTAACGGATGTGACTACTAAATCTATTTCCGCGGAGGTTCTGAAAGCACTCGGTGGGTTGACCTGCGAGCCCACTGTGGGCTCTGTGGTGATTGGAATGATGTAGCCCGTCGTTTTAGATCACCGCGCGAGCGGGCACCGAGGGCATGCCTCGGTGGAGCCTCACTCGCGTGGGACTGCTGACGGTTTAGTTGACTCCAACGCTGTGAGGATTTCG